>JASBUR010000008.1 GCA_030147805.1 Sphingomonadaceae bacterium | reverse complement strand
CCAAGACCGACGAGCTCGACGCCTGCCTGCCGCATCTGTCGCACGTGCGCCGCGCCTACACCGTCGGCGAGGCCGAGGAGCTGTTCGCGACGCTGCTCGAACCGCATGTTCCGGTGTGGCGCGCCGGCACGATCGACAAGGCGACTCGCCTCGCCGCCGAAGCGGCGCGGCCGGGCGAGGTGGTGCTGCTGTCGCCCGCCTGCGCCAGCTACGACCAGTTCAAGGACTTCGAGGCGCGCGGAGCGGCGTTTCGCGACGTGGTTGGGGGGCTGCCGTCATGACGCCATTGGGCCGCAACGACCGCACCTTGCTCGGTCGCTGGTTCTGGACGATCGACCGCGTCCTGCTGCTGATGGTGCTGATGCTGATCGGCATCGGCCTCGTCGCCGTCGCCGCGGCGTCGCCCGCCGCGTCGCACCGCTACTCCGGCGGCAGCGTGCAGCTCGGAGATCTTCACTATTTCAAGCGCCAGGTGTTCTGGGTGCTTGCCGGCCTGCCGGTGATGCTCGGCGTGTCGATGTTGACCGTCACCTGGGCGCGCCGTCTCGCCATCGCCGGTACGCTCGGTTTCCTGGTGGCGCTCGCGGCGGTGCCGGTGCTCGGCGCCGAGGCCAACGGCGCGATGCGCTGGATCAGCCTCGGCGGCTTCCAGTTCCAGCCTTCGGAGTTCCTGAAGCCGCTGTTCATCGTCTTCACCGCCTGGCTGCTGGCGACGCGCTACGACGATCACAGCATCCCGGCGCTGCAACTGTCGTTCGGCTTCCTCGTCGTCATCGCCGCGCTGCTGATGAAGCAGCCCGATCTCGGCCAGACGGTGCTGTTCGCCGGCGTCTGGCTGGCGCAGGCCTTCCTCGCCGGCATGGGCATCGGCACGCTGGTCGGCGCGCTCTGCCTGGCGATCGCCGGCCTCGGCATGGCCTATCTGTTCGTGCCGCACGTCACCAGCCGCATCGACCGCTTCCTGACCGGCGGCGGCGACACCTACCAGATCGACCGCGCGCTCGACTGCTTCAAGTCGGGTGGGCTGTTCGGCGCCGGCCCCGGCGAAGGTCAGATGAAATTCAGCCTGCCCGAGCCGCACACCGACTACATCTTCTCGGTGATCGGCGAAGAATTCGGCGCGATCGCCTGCTTCGGCGTCGCCGCGCTGTTCCTCGCCATCGTCGTGCGCGTGCTGCTGCAGCTGCTCGAGGAGGACGACCCCTTCGTGTTCCTCGCCAGCGCCGGCCTCGTCACCCAGTTCGGCGCGCAGGCGATGATCAACATCATGGTCAATCTGAGCCTGCTGCCGTCCAAGGGCATGACCTTGCCGTTCATCAGTCACGGCGGCTCGTCGTTCCTGGCGCTGTCGATGGGGATGGGGCTGCTGCTGGCGCTGACGCGCCGCAACCGCTTCCTCAAGGCCTCGCCCTATGTCCAGCGCTGGCGCGCCGCCTGATGCCGCCGCGCCCGCATCTCATCATCGCCGCCGGCGGCACCGGCGGGCACATGGTTCCCGCGCATGTGCTCGGCCAGGAGATGACGGCGCGCGGCTATGCGGTGACGCTGATCACCGACGATCGCGGCCTGCGCTACCCGGGCCTGTTCGATGGCTGCCCGCGGCACGTCGTCGACAGCGGCTCGCTCAGCGGCATCAACCCGGTCGGCTGGCTCAAGGCGCTGATCAGCATCCGCAAGGGACGCGCGGCGGCAAAGGCGATCTACCGCCGCGAGCGCCCGGTCGCGGTGATCGGCTTCGGCGGCTACCCGACGCTGCCCGCGCTGCTCGGCGCCTTCGCCGCGAGCGTGCCGACGATCATTCACGATTCGAACACCGTGCTCGGTCGCGTGAACCGCATGCTCGCCGACCGCGTCAACGTCATCGCCACCGCCTTTCCCAACATCCGCCGCGTCCCCAAGCGTCAGGGCGGAAAGGTCACGCTGGTCGGCAATCCAGTGCGCGCCGAGATCGTCGCGCTGCGCGACCTGCCGTACCCGGCGACCGACGGCGAGCTTCGGCTGCTGATCATCGGCGGCAGCCAGGGGGCGACCGTGCTCTCGAAAGTGGTGCCGGCCGCGGTCGAGCGCCTGCCGGCGGCGCTCAAGTCGCGGCTGCGCGTCACGCAGCAATGCCGCCCCGAAGATCTCGAGCAGGTGCGCGCCGCCTATGCCGCGGCGGGCGTGCCGGCCGATCTCGCCACCTTCCTGCAGGACATGCCCGACCGCCTCGCGATGGCGCATCTGGTGATCGCGCGCTCGGGCGCGTCGACGGTGTCCGAGCTGGCGGTGGCCGGCCGCCCGGCGATCTTCGTGCCGCTGCCCACCTCGACCGACGATCATCAGGTCTACAATGCCAGGGAAATGGTCGATGCGGGCGGCGCGCAGATGATCCTGCAGCCCGAATTCACGCCCGATAGGGTCGCCAAGGCAATCGAACAGTTCATCGCTTCGCCCGCGGTGCTCGAAGCGGCGGCGACGGCGGCGCGCTCGACCGGTCGCCCCGATGCGACGGCCAGGCTCGCCGATATCGTCGAGGCGCTTGGCAAACGGGGTCGCGCTGCGGCACCGGGCGAAGCAGCTCCGTTGCAGAAAGTCCCCGCATGACCGGCCTCGCCCACGACATCGGCATCATCCATTTCGTCGGGATCGGCGGGATCGGCATGTCGGGCATTGCCGAGATCATGCACAACCTCGGCTACCAGGTGCAGGGCTCCGACATGGCCGAGAGCTACGTCGTCGAGGGGCTGCGCGCCAAGGGCATTCCGGTGGCGATCGGTCACCGGCCCGAGAATCTCGGCGATGCCGCCGTGGTCGTCACCTCGACCGCGATCAAGAAGAGCAACCCCGAGGTCGAGCTCGCGGTCGAGCGCCGTATTCCGATCGTGCGCCGCGCCGAGATGCTCGCCGAGCTGATGCGGCTGAAGAACTGCGTCGCCATCGCCGGCACGCACGGCAAGACCACGACGACCTCGATGGTCGCGGCGCTGCTCGACGCCGGCAACCTCGATCCGACCGTCGTCAACGGCGGCATCATCAACACCTATGGCTCGAACGCCCGGCTCGGCGAGGGCGAGTGGATGGTGGTCGAGGCCGACGAGAGCGACGGCAGCTTCCTGCGTCTGGGCGGCACGATCGCCGTCGTCACCAACATCGATCCCGAACACCTCGACCATTACGGCGGCTTCGACGCGGTCAAGGACGCCTTCGTCCAGTTCGTCGAGCATGTGCCCTTCTATGGGGCGGCGATCCTCTGCCTCGACCATCCCGAGGTGCAGGCGATCATCCCGCGCATCCGCGACCGGCGCATCGTGACCTACGGCTTCTCGGGCCAGGCCGACATCCGCGGCGACAACGTCACCCCGGTGCCCGGCGGCAACGAATTCGACGTCACCGTGCGCGATCGCCACGGCGACGAGCGACGGATCGAGAAGCTGATGCTGCCGATGCCCGGCCGCCACAACGTCCAGAACGCGCTGTCGGCGGTCGCCGTCGCGATCCAGCTCGGCATCGACGATGCGGCGATCCGCACCGGCTTCGCCCGCTTCGGCGGCGTCAAGCGCCGCTTCACCAAGGTCGGCGAGATCGACGGCGCGACGATCATCGACGACTATGGCCACCATCCGGTCGAGATCAAGGCGGTGCTTGCGGCAGCGCGCGAAGGGGCGCGCGGTCGGGTGATCGCCGTGGTCCAGCCGCACCGCTACACGCGGCTGCACGACCTGATGGGCGACTTCCAGGCGGCGTTCAACGACGCCGACATCGTCATCGTCGCGCCGGTCTATGCCGCGGGCGAGACGCCGATCGAGGGCGCCGATGCCGATGCGCTCGCCGCCGGCCTCAAGCGCTCGGGCCACCGCTTCGTGATGACCACCGAAGGCCCCGACAATCTCGCCGTGCAACTCGCCGAGATCGTGCGCGCCGACGACATGATCATCTGCCTGGGGGCCGGTGACATCACCAAATGGGCGGCCGCGCTGCCGGGCGCGATCGCTGCCGTACGCGATCGGCGACCGGTATGAACGCGCTCGCCGTCGCCACCTCCAATGTGCTGCCGCCGGTGCGCGGCAGCCTCGAGGCCCATGGTTCGCTGGCCGACTTCATCTGGTTCCGCACCGGCGGTCCCGCCGAATGGATCTTCCGTCCGGCGGATATCGACGATCTCGCCGCCTTCCTGGCGGCGCTGCCCGCCGAGGTGCCGGTGCTCGCCGTCGGCGTGGGATCGAACCTGATCGTGCGCGACGGCGGCCTGCCGGGCGTGGTGGTGCGGCTGCCGAAGGCGATGGCGAAGGTCTCGGTCGACGGCGAGCTGGTGCGCGCCGGCGGCGCCGCGATGGGGATCACCGTGGCGAGCGCGGCGCGCGACGCGTCGCTCGCCGGTCTCGAATTCCTGCGCGGCATTCCCGGCACGGTCGGCGGCGCGGTGCGGATGAATGCCGGTGCCTATGGCCGCGACACCGCCGACATTCTGGTCGAGGCGACCGTGGTGACGCGCGACGGGACGGTCGAGACCTGGCCCGCCGCGCGGTTCGGCTTCACCTACCGCCATTCGGCGCTGCCCGACGGCCATGTCGTCGTCGAGGCGCTGTTCCGCGGCACGCCCGGCGACAAGGTGGCGATCACCGCCGAAATGGACCGCATCGCCGCCGAGCGCGAGGCGTCGCAGCCGCTGCGCTCGCGCACCGGCGGTTCGACCTTCAAGAATCCGCCCGGCGCCAAGGCCTGGGAGCTGGTCGACCGCGCCGGCTGCCGCGGGCTGATGGTCGGCAAGGCGCAGGTTTCGGAAAAGCACACCAATTTCCTCATCAACACCGGCGGCGCCACCAGCGCCGACATCGAGGCGCTCGGCGACGAGGTCCGCCGGCGGGTGCGCGAGACGTCGGGCATTGATCTGGAGTGGGAGATCGAGCGGGTGGGGGTCGCGTCGTGAAGCATGTCGTCGTTCTGATGGGCGGCTGGTCCGCCGAGCGCGAGGTGTCGCTGACCTCGGGCCGCGGCATCGCCGACGCGCTGCGCCAGCTCGGCCATCGCGTCACCGAGATCGACATGGGCCGCGACGTCGCGGCGCGGCTGCTCGAGGCGAAGCCCGACGTGGTGTTCAACGCGCTGCATGGCACGCCGGGCGAGGACGGCACGGTGCAGGGGATGCTCGACCTGATGGGCATTCCCTATACGCATTCAGGCCTCGCGACCTCGGTGGTGGCGATCGACAAGGATCTGACGAAGAAGGTGCTGAGCGGCGCCGGCGTACGCCTGCCGGGCGGCAAGGTCATCGACGCGAAGAGCGTTCACGACGCCGACCCGCTGCCGCGGCCCTATGTGCTGAAGCCGGTCAACGAAGGCTCGTCGGTCGGCGTGGCGATCGTCACCGACGCGAGCAACTACGGCAACCCGATCTCGCGCGACGTGCCGGGGCCGTGGGCCGACTACGACCAGCTGATGGCCGAGCCGTTCATCGCCGGCCGCGAGCTGACCGTGGCGGTGCTCGACGACGAGCCGCTCGCCGTCACCGAGCTGCGCGCCAAGGGCGACTTCTACGACTATGACGCCAAATATACCGACGGCATCACCACGCATATTTGCCCGGCCGAACTTCCCGAGGAGGTGACCCGGGCGGCGATGGAGATGGCGCTGAGGGCGCACCGCGTCCTCGGCTGCCGCGGGGCGTCGCGCGCCGACTTCCGCTTCGACGACAGTCAGGGCGTCGCCGGGCTCTATCTGCTCGAGGTCAATACGCAGCCCGGCATGACGCCGCTGAGCCTCGTGCCCGAACAGGCCAAATATCGCGGCATCGACTATGTCACGCTGGTCGGCCGCATCCTGGAGAGCGCCGCATGAGCGAACGCGTTTCCCTTCGCCGCGGCCAGGTGCCCAAGCCGGCCAAGAAGCGCCCGGCGCGGCGCCCGGTGCGCAACGAGCCGTCGGTGCGCCTGCCGGTCGCCCCGCGGAGCCTGCGCCGCTTTGTCGGTGGCGCGGTCGCGGCGCTCGTCGCGGTGGGCGGCGTAACCGCGCTCTGGCTCATGGAATTGCCGCAGCAGGCGTGGTTCGAAACCGCGCGCAGCGTCGGCGAAGCCGGTTTCGAGGTCCGCCGCGTCGAGGTGACCGGGCTCAAGAACATGGCCAAGCTCCCGGTCTATGGCGCGGCGCTCAGCGGCCCGACCAACTCGATGCTGCTCGTCGACCTCGACGAGATCCGCACGCAGCTGCAGGCGCTGCCCTGGGTCGCCGACGCCAGCGTCGGCCGCCGGCTGCCCGACACGCTGGTGATCGACATCGTCGAGCGCAAGCCGCTGGCGATCTGGCAGCACCAGCGCAAGCTCGCGGTCGTCGATCGCGAGGGCAAGATCCTCGACACGCACCGCATCGAGCGCTTCGCGACGCTGCCGCTTATCGTCGGCCCGCGCGCCAACCTCCAGGCGCACCCGCTGATGGCGATGCTCGCCGATTTTCCGGAGGTGCAACAACGCGTTGACAGCGCCATCTGGATCGGTGACAGGCGCTGGGACCTCCGCCTGAAGTCGGGCGAGACGCTGGCGCTGCCCGAGGGCTACGCCGCGGCGAAGGGGGCGCTCAAGCAGTTCCAGAAGATGGAGCAGGACAATGGCCTGCTCGATCGCGGATTCGTCCGGTTCGACCTTCGCTTGCCCGACCGCATGGTGGTGCGGATCTCGGGCGAGCCGGGGGCGCAGGCACTGCCGTATGTCGGCACGGAGATTTAGGCGAGGAGGGTCTTGATGGCTACGCAACGGGGGGAACGCATCGTCGCGGCACTCGACGTCGGCACGTCGAAGGTCGCGGCGCTCATCGCGATGGTTGGCGGTGACGGCGCGCCGCGCGTCATCGGCGTCGGCCAGCGGGTGTGCCAGGGCGTTCGCCAGGGCCTCGTCGCCGACATGGAGCGTACCGAGAACGCGATCCGCGCGGCGATGGACCAGGCCGAGCGCAACGCCGGCGTCCAGGTCGAGGACGTGTTCGTCAACCTGTCGGCGGGCGGCCTCGACAGCGACATCGTCTCGGTCGAGGTCGACATCGCCGGCCACCGCATCGAGCGCGCCGACATCGAGCATGTCCAGGCCGAAGGCCGCGCCAGCATCAATCCGGGCAACCGCACCGTGCTCCACGCGCAGCCGGCGCTCTACACGATCGACGGGCTGACCGGGGTGATGAACCCGCTCGGTTTCCATGCCGAACGGCTCGGCGTCGACATCCACCTGATCACCGCCGACACGCCGCCGATCCGCAACCTCGACGTGTGCGTGCGCAACGCCCACCTCGGCGTGCAGACGATCGTCGCCTCGCCGGTCGCCGCGGGCCTTGCCTGCCTGGCGCCCGAGGAGCGCGAGCTCGGCGTGGCGCTGGTCGAGATCGGTGCCGGCATCACCAACGTCGCGGTCTATGCGCGCGGCATGCTCGTCGGGCTGGCGTCGATCGCCATGGGCTCGAACGACATCACCGACGACATCGCCTCGGCCTTCGCGACCAAGCGCAGCCATGCCGAGCGGATGAAGACGCTCTACGGCTCGGCGACGACCTCGCCGAAGGACAATCACGACATGATCGAGGTGCTGCCGATCAGCGACGACGACGGCGTCGAGCCGACGCGCTGCACGCGCGCGCAGCTGATCGCGGTGATCCGCCAGCGGCTCGACATGCTGTTCGGCGAGGTCGCGGCGCGGCTCGCCGAGATGGGCTTCGTCGGTCCATCGGGGCGGCAGGTGGTGCTGACCGGCGGCGGCGCCGAGCTCAAGTCGATCGCCGATTTCGCGCAAGGGGTGCTCGGCCGCTCGGTACGGCTCGGCCGGCCGCGCGGGCTGACCGGGCTTCCCGAAGCGCAGGGCAGCTGTGCCTTCTCGACGCTCGCCGGCCTCGCGCTCTACGCCGCCGACGGGGCGGAAGACATCATGAACGCGGCGTCGCCCGGCCTGACCAAGGTGGTTCGTGCCTCGGGCGGGACATGGGGCCGAATGGTGGCGTTGCTACGCGGAAGCATTTGATTCAAAGTGGTGGGGCGGGGGGCAACCCGCTTCAGGAAACATCAACCGAAATGCGCGAAAGCGCGGGGATTCGAGGAGGTTAAGATGGGTCTGGAACTGAAGCGGCCGGAGCTGACGGAGCTGAAGCCGCGTATCACCGTCATCGGCGTCGGCGGCGCCGGCGGCAACGCGGTCAACAACATGGTGGCGGCGGGCCTCCAGGGGGTCGATTTCGTCGTCGCCAACACCGATGCGCAGGCGCTCGCCGCCGCGTCGGCCGAAAACCGCATCCAGCTCGGACTGAAGATCACGCAGGGGCTGGGCGCCGGCGCCCGACCCGAGATCGGCCGCGCCGCCGCCGAGGAAACCATCGATCAGCTGGATAACAGCCTCGAGGGCAGCCACATGTGCTTCATCACCGCCGGCATGGGCGGTGGCACCGGCACCGGCGCGGCGCCCGTCGTTGCCCGCGCGGCGCGCGAGAAGGGCATCCTGACCGTCGGCGTCGTCACCAAGCCCTTCGCCTTCGAAGGCGCGCGCCGCATGCGCGCCGCCGAGGAGGGCATTGCCGAGCTGCAGAAGCACGTCGACACGCTGATCATCATCCCCAACCAGAATCTGTTCCTGATCGCCAACGCCAACACGACCTTCAAGGAAGCGTTCGCGATGGCCGACCAGGTGCTGCACCAGGGCGTGCGCGGCATCACCGACCTGATGATCATGCCCGGCCTCATCAACCTCGACTTCGCCGACATCCGCACCGTGATGTCGGAGATGGGCAAGGCGATGATGGGCACCGGCGAAGCCTCGGGCGACAACCGCGCCATCGAGGCGGCCGAGAAGGCGATCGCCAACCCGCTGCTCGACGAAGTGTCGATGCGCGGCGCCAAGGGCGTCATCATCAACATCACCGGCGGCGAGGACCTCCGGCTGATGGAGGTCGACGAGGCCGCCAACCACATCCGCGAGATGGTCGATCCCGACGCCAACATCATCGTCGGTTCGGCGTTCAACGCCGATCTCGACGGCATGATGCGCGTCTCGGTCGTCGCGACCGGCATCGACGTCCAGTCGGGGTCGCAGGCCGCCCCGCTCGTGGCGCGCCCGACGATGAGCTTCGGCGGCGTCGCCGGCTCGTTCCACCCGGCGCCCGCGCGCGTGCCCGCTCCGGCCGAGCCGGCACCGGCGCCCGTCGTGACGGCCGCGCCGCCGGTCGCTGCCGAAGCGCCCGCTGCCCCAGCGGTCGAAGCGCCGCTCGCGCTCGACCTCGCCGACGAGGCGCCGGCCGACGAGCTGGTCCTCGACGTGACCACGTCGATCGAGGACGAGCCGACCAACGTCACGCCGCTGCTGCGGCCCGAGCCGGCGGTGGCGCCGGCGCCGGTCGTCGAAACCGATCTTCGCCCCTATGTCGAGGCTGCTGCTCCGGCGCCGGTCGCCGAGGAGGAAGGCGACGAGCGTCCGCTGACGCTGTTCGAGAAGATGATGAACCTCAGCCGCGGTCCGGCCAAGGCCAAGCCTGCCGCCGAGCCGATGGTCGCGCCGCCGTCCTACAACAGCGATGCGAGCGAGGATCCGCTCGAGATCCCGCGCTTCTTCAAGCGCCAGGTCAACGACTGAGCGGGTACCGCCAATGCGAAAAAGCCCCCGGACCTCGGTCCGGGGGCTTTTTCATGGCCGCGGTCGCGCTGGCGGCTCGCCCTATTTTTCCGCTTTGCGGTAGGGCACGAACTCGCCGAGATTGACGAAGCCCGAGCTGATCCGCGAGCTGGAGTCGTACAGCCTGACGATGTCGACGCTGCACAGTTGCGACGAGTGCGTGTCGGTGACGAGCACGTCCCACTTGTCGAGCGAGCTGGCGCCGCCCTCGGGCTTGTTGACGTAGAGGACGTCGCCGGGCATCTCGTAGATGATCGCGGTTCGGTCGATGATCTTCGTCGAGCGGATATCGCGCAGGTTGAGGCACTTGACGGGTTCGCCCGCGGTGCGTCCCTCGAGGGCCTCGGCAAGCTCGGCGGCGGCGCGGGCCGCGCGGTCGTTCTGCGCGAGGGTGGGGGCGGCACCGGCGACGAGGGCGAGGCCGGCGAACATGACGGCGGTCAGGCGCATGGTGACCTCCTTCGGTTGAGTGGGCGATATGGGTATCGCGAGCACCACTTTGCAGGGGAACGCCCTGAACCGCCGCTGAACCTGCGATCGTCGCCGCGGCACGATGCATGCTTGACCTTGCTCCCGCGGATGGCAAGGGTGACGTGGGGCAATCAGGGGAGTTGCGAATGGCAGGGCCACTCGCGGGCGTGCGCATCGTCGAGATCGCAGGCATCGGGCCGGGACCGTTCTGCGGCATGATGCTCGCCGACCATGGCGCCGAGGTAATCCGCGTCGAGCGGCCGGGCGGCGCGCAGTCGGGTCCGGCGACGCGCGCGTCGAAGGATCCGCTGGTGCGGTCGCGCCGGACGATCGTCGTCGACATGAAGATGCCGGAAGGCGTCGCGGTCGTGCGCGACCTGTGCCGCACTGCCGACGGGCTGATCGAGGGTTTCCGGCCCGGCGTCATGGAGCGGCTGGGGCTCGGTCCCGACGCGCTGCTCGCCGACAATCCCAAGCTCGTCTACGGCCGGATGACCGGCTGGGGGCAGACCGGGCCCTATGCGCAGGCGGCCGGCCACGACATCAACTATATCGCACTTGCCGGCGCGCTTCACGCCTATGGCCGTGCCGGCGAGAAGCCGACGCCGCCGATCAACATGGTCGGCGACTTCGGCGGCGGCGGGATGATGCTCGCCTTCGGCATGGTTGCGGCAATCCTGTCGGCGCGCGGCACCGGGCGCGGCCAGGTCATCGACTGCGCGATGACCGACGGCGCCGCGCTGCTGATGTCGATGATCTGGGGCTTCAGGGCGATGGGGATGTGGCGCGACGAGCGCGGCGTGAACCTGCTCGATACCGGCGCGCATTTCTACGACACCTACGAATGTTCGGACGGCAGGTTCGTGTCGATCGGCTCGATCGAGCCGCAATTCTACGCCGAGCTTCGCCGGCTGGCGGGGCTGACCGAGGACCCCGACTTCGACCGCCAGATGGATCCGACCGCGTGGGGACCGCTCAAGGCCAAGCTCACCGAGCTGTTCAGGTCGAAGACGCGCGACGAATGGTGCGGGCTCATGGAGCATAGCGACGTGTGCTTCGCCCCGGTGCTGTCGATGGCCGAGGCGCCGGACCATCCGCACAATGCCACGCGCGGCACCTTCGGTACGGTGGACGGCACGGTCCAGCCGATGCCGGCGCCGCGCTATTCGGGGACGCCGACCGCACAGCCGTTCGCCACTCCCGCCGCCGGCAGTGACGGCGGCTCGCTGCTCGCCGGGCTCGGCTACGGCGAGGCGCGGATCGCGGCGCTGCGCGCCGCCGGAGCGGTCGGATGAGCCGGATCGCGCTCGCGGCGCTGGTGGCGCTGCTCGCGCTTCCGGCGGCGGCGCAGCGGAACGCCTCGGGCAACGACGATCCCGCACGCCTCGTCGCGCTCGGCGAACGGCTCGAGCGGCAGGGCGAGCTGACCGGGGCGATGGTGTTCTATGACCGCGCGCTGCTGTTCGACCCGGCCTATCCGCTGGCGCTGCGATCGGCGGCCGCGAATGCGATGGCGCGCGGTGTGCCCGCCGAGGCGGCGCGTTATTATTCGACCTGGGCCAACGCCGAGCCCCGGAACCCCGAGGCGCTGATCGGGCTGGCCGGAACGCTGATCGCGCAGCAGAAGCCTGACGAGGCGCTGGCGCTGCTGCAGCGCGCCGAGGATCTCAACGGCAACCGCGGGCGCATCGCCGCGCAGCGCGGGATCGCGCTCGACCTTCAGGGCAATACCGCCGGCGCGCAGGCGGCCTATGCGATCGCGCTCGATGCCAACACCGGCGACATGGTGACGACGCAGCGCATGGCGCTGTCGCTGGCGCTGGGGCGTCAGGATGGCGCCGCGCTGACGCTGATGAAGCGTTTCGGCAACGATCCCGAATCGGCCGAGGTGCGCCGAACGCTCGCGCTCATCCATGCGCTGGGCGGCCGTCAGGCCGACGCCGCGCAGATGGCTGCCTCGCTCTACCCGCTCGCGGAGGCGCAGAAGATGCGCGCCTTCTACGCGCAACTGCCGCGGCTCACGCCGCGCGAGCGCGCCGTGGCGGTCCACTTCGGCATGCTGCCGGGCGGCGCCCCGATCGTGACGGCCGGCAATGCCGCGCCGCCGCCGCCGCCCGCCCCCGCGCCGGCCATTCCGACGGGGCCGGCGGCCCCGACGATCACCGCCACGCCCGTCGCGCCGCCGCCGCCGCGGCCCGCGGCTCCGACGCCCGCGCCCGCACGCGTTACGACAGCGCCGGTGACGACGAGTCCGCCGGTGACACCACGGCCGATCGCCGGCAATCTGCTGGCCTCGCGGCCGCGCATCTGGGTGCAGGTCAGCAGCCTCGGCGATGCCTCGCGGCTCGGCGTCGAATGGCGGCGAATCCGCGGCGCGGCGGGCGGCGTGCTCGCCGGGCAGCTTCCCTATGTGCAGCGCGCCGGCGCCACCCACCGTCTGCTGGTCGGTCCCTATGCGACCGAGGCGGCGGCGCGGCAGGCGATCGCCGCGCTGAAGGCACGCCGCGTCGACAGCTTCATCAACCGTACCCCGGCAGGCGCGAATCTGGTACCTCTCACCCCGTGACGCTTGCCCCCTATGCGACAAATCCCGGCCGCTCGCGCGGCCGCCAGCATCCGCAGCCGCCGAGCGAGGGGCGCGATCCGTTCCAGCGCGACCGCGACCGGATCATCCATGCCACGGCGTTCCGGCGGCTCAAGCACAAGACGCAGGTGTTCGTGTCGCCTGACGGCGATCACTTCCGCACCCGGCTGACGCACAGTCTCGAGGTGGCGCAGATCGGCCGGGTCATTGCGCGAACGCTCGGGCTCCACGAGGATCTGACCGAGGCGCTGTGCCTCGGCCACGACCTCGGTCACCCGCCGTTCGGCCATGTCGGCGAGGACGTGCTGACCGTGGCGATGCAACCCTTCGGCGGCTTCGACCACAACGCCAACACGCTGCGCATCGTCACGCGCTTCGAGCAGCGCTATGCCGATTTCGACGGCCTCAACCTCACCTGGGAGACGCTCGAAGGCCTCGCCAAGCACAACGGCCCGATCTACGAGCCGACCTGGGCGCTCGCCGAGATCGACGCCGCCTATCCGCTCGACCTGGCAAGCTACGCCAGCCTCGAGGCGCAGGTCGCGGCGCTTGCCGACGACATCGCCTACGACAATCACGACCTCGACGACGGCCTGCGCGCCGGACTGTTCACGCTCGAGCAGGCGATGGAGGTACCCTTCGTCGCCGAGACCTGGGAAATGGTGCAGGCGCGCTTCCCGAACGGCGCCCCCGACCGGCTGCCCGCCGAACTCGTCCGCCACCAGATCGGCCGGATGGTCGGCGACGTGCTTGCCGAGACGCGGCGTCGGCTTGCCGAGATCAAGCCGGGGTCGGTCGAAGACGTCCGGGCCGCCGGCCGCACGCTCGTCGCCTTCTCGCCGCCGATGACGCGGTGCGAGCGCGACCTCAAGACCTTCCTGCGCACGCACATGTATGCGCATCCCTATAATCTCGACATCCGCAGGCCGGCGCGCGAGGTCGTCGCCGGGCTGTTCGCGCGCTTCCACGCCGATCCTGACGCGATGCCCGACGGCTGGGGCGCGACGACGCCGGCGGCCGAACCGGCGCGCGCGCGTCACGTCGCCGATTTCATCGCCGGCATGACCGACCGCTATGCGATCCGCACCTATCGGCGCGTGGTCGGCGCCATCGAATTCCCCGGCGAGGGGCTGATCTGACGCAATGAGTTCGCACCGTGAGGGGTGACGCGCGCGGCAAAGGCGATTAAGCGCAGCCGCATGTCGAACCTCTTCGAACGTTTTTCCGCGCGCGTGCGCGACGCCCTCGATGCGCTCGTCGCCGACGGCGTCCTGCCGGCCGGTCTCGACCTCAGCCATGTGACCGTCGAGCCGCCGCGCGACGCCAGCCACGGCGACCTGGCGACCAACGCCGCGATGGTGCTGGCCAAGCCCGCCGGCACCAATCCGCGCGCCATCGCCGGGCCGCTCGCGGCCAAGCTGTCGGCGCTGCCCGAGGTCGTATCGGCGGAGGTCGCCGGCCCCGGCTTCCTGAACGTCCGCCTCGCGCCGGGCACCTGGGTCGACGAGCTACGTGCCATCGATGCGGAAGGCGAGGCCTATGGCCGTTCGCAGCTCGGCGCCGGCCAGACCGTCAACGTCGAATATGTCTCGGCCAATCCGACCGGGCCGATGCACATGGGCCATTGCCGCGGCGCGGTGGTCGGCGACGCGCTCGCCAGCCTGCTGCAGTACGCAGGCTTCGCCGTCATCCGCGAATATTATATCAACGACGCCGGCAGTCAGGTCGACACGCTCGCGCGGTCGGCGCACCTGCGCTACCGCGAGGCGCTGGGCGAGGACATTGGCGAGATCCCGGAGGGGCTCTATCCGGGCGACTATCTGAAGCCGGTGGGCGCGATGTTCGCCGCCGAGTTCGGCGACAAATATGTCGGCCGGCCCGAAAGCGAGTGGCTGGTGCTGTTCAAGAAGCGCACCGCGGCGGCGATGATGGACCTCATCCGCCATGATCTCGGTCTGCTCGGCATCCACCACGACAAATTCTCGTCGGAAGCCGAGTTGCAGGCCTCGGGCGCCATCGAGGCGGCGGTCGAGCGGCTGCGCGCCAAGGGGCTCGTCTACGAAGGCGTGCTCGAGGCCCCGAAGGGCGAGACCCCCGACGACTGGGAGCCGGTCGAGCTGACGCTGTTCCGCGCCAGCCAGTTCGGCGACGACGTCGACCGGCCGATCCGAAAGTCCGACGGCAGCTGGACCTATTTCGGCGCCGACCTCGCCTATCATGCGCAGAAGGCCGAAGCCGCCGACCATCTCGTCGACATCTGGGGCGCCGATCACGCCGGCACCGTCAAGCGCCAGGTGGCGGCGGTCACCGCGCTCACCGACGGCAAGGTCGATCTCGACGTCAAGCTCGTCCAGATGGTGCGGCTGCTACGCGCCGGCGAGCCGATCAAGATGTCGAAGCGCGCCGGCAATTTCGTCACGCTCGCCGATGTCGTGCACGAGGTCGGCAAGGACGTCGTGCGCTACATCATGCTGACCCGCCGCTCGGACGCGCAGCTCGACTTCGACTTCGCCAAGGTCGTCGAGCAGTCGAAGGACAATCCGGTCTTCTACGTCCAATACGCCCATGCGCGCATCCATTCGCTGCAGCGGCGGATGGTCGAGGCCGGCATCGAACAGGTCGAGCCGGCGCTCGACCGGCTCGACGACGAGGAGCTCGGGCTGGTCAGGCTCGCGGCGCAGTGGCCGCGCATCGTCGCGGCGGCGGCGCTGTCGCACGAGCCGCACCGCATCGCCTTCTATCTCGGCGACCTGGCGGCGGCGTTCCACGCGCTGTGGAACCGCGGTAACGACGATCCGTCGCGGCGCTTCCTGATCGCCGACGATCCGGCGCTCACCGCGGCACGTCTGGCGCTGTCGCGCGCCATCGGGCAGGTTATCCGCAACGGGCTGTCGATCATGGGAGTGACACCCGTCGAGGAGATGCACTGAGCATGTCGCGTCGCGGACGGGTCGAGGAAGACGATGACGCGGAGTCGCCGCCGTGGCTCGCGCCGGCCTCGGCCGACCATCGCCGCGGGACCGTCGTCTCGAGCCGTAAGCTCAACATGTGGCTGCTGCTGCTCGCCGGGCTGTTGCTGCTCGTCATCGGGTTGATCTACGCGCAGATCGCCAAGCCGGCGGACGACGCGCCCGCCTATGCCGGCGCCGACGGCGAGGTGCCGCTGATCCGCGCACCCGACACGCCGTTCAAGATTCGGCCCAAGGATCCCGGCGGCCTCGACCTCGAGGGCAACAACCAGAGCGCCTTCGAGGCGGCCGGCGGGCTCGATCCGGGCGGCGAACTCAATTTCGACGCGCTGCCCGAGGAGCCGATCGATCGCGCCGAGCTGGCCGCGCGCGCCGCTCCCCGCCCCGCGCCGCCGGCCCCCGCGGTCGAGAGCGCCGACCTCGCGATCGCGGCACCGGACAGCGAGCTTTTGACGCCCGAGGCGAAGCCGGCGCCGCCGCCGGCAGCCAGGCCGGTGCCCAAGCCCGAGGTGAAGGCCGCGCCGAAGAACGAGCTGAAGGAGCCGGTGTCGCTCGCCAACGGCGGCAGCTTCGCGCTCCAGCTCGGCGCCTTCTCGACCGAGAAGAAGGCCAATGACGCCTGGAAGAGCTTCACCGGCCGCTATTCCTATCTCGCCGATCTCGGCAAGTCGGTGGTGCCGGTCGAACGCGACGACACTAAGCTCTATCGGCTGCGCGCCACCGGCATCACCTCGCGCGCCCAGGCCGACAATCTCTGCGCCCGCCTAAAGGTCGCCGGCGATCAGTGTTCGGTGGTCGAATAGGTGCTGCCGATCATCTTCGCCTTTTCGGGACTCGAGCTGACGGCGGACGAACGCGCGCTGTTCAAGGCGAGCGATCCAGCGGGCTACATCCTCTTCAAGCGGAACGTCGATACGCCTGAACAGGTGCGCGCGCTCACCGGCTCGCTGCGCGACCTCTCCGGGCGCGACGACCTGCCGATCCTCATCGACCAGGAGGGCGGCCGCGTCGCGCGGCTGGGGCCGCCGCACTGGCCGACCTTTCCGACCGGCGAGGCGTTCGGCCGGCTTTACGACACCGCGCCGCTCTCGGCGCTCGAGGCGGCGCGCGTCAATGCGCTGGCGCTGGCGCTGATGCTGCGCGACCTCGGCATTAGCGTCGATTGCCTGCCGTTGCTCGACGTGCCGGTTCCCGGCGCGCACGACGTCATCGGCGACCGCGCCTACGGCACCGATCCGATGCGCGTCGCCGCGCTCGGCGACATGACCTTGCGCGGGCTGCGCGAGGGCGGCGTGGTGGGAGTCGTCAAGCATGTCCCGGGACATGGCCGTGCGTCCGCCGACAGCCATCTCGAACTGCCGGTTGTCACCGCGACGCGCGAGGAACTCGAAACCGACATTGCGCCGTTCCGCAAGCTCAGCGCCGCCCCGATGGCGATGACCGCGCACGTCAAATATACCGCGCTCGATCCCGACCGCTGCGCATCGCTGTCGCCGCAGGTGATCGGCGAAACGATCCGTCGCGACATCGGCTTCGATGGCCTGCTGAT
Source organism: Sphingomonadaceae bacterium (assembly GCA_030147805.1). Lineage (GTDB taxonomy): Bacteria > Pseudomonadota > Alphaproteobacteria > Sphingomonadales > Sphingomonadaceae > Sphingoaurantiacus. The sequence goes on along the minus strand of JASBUR010000008.1, from coordinate 217,368 downwards.
GGCCGACGACCTGTCGATGAGGGCGCTCGGCGGCAGCTTCGCCGAGCGTGCCCGCGGTGTGATCGCGGCGGGCTGCGACGTCGCGCTCCACTGTTCGGGCGATTTTGGCGAAATGGCAGAGATCGCCGACGCGGCGCCGCCGATGACGGCGGCGGGCGCTGACCGGCTCGTGCGGGCAATGGCCTGGGCGGACGGGCGCTCGGCCGCCGACGTTGGCGACCTCGCGGCCAAGCGCGATGCGCTGCTGGCGCTGGCGTGACGGCGCGCGCTTCATTTTTCCGCTCGCTCGAGGGGAAGGGGGGCTCGCATGGCTGAGCCCGCAGGCAGCCTCTTCGACGCCCCCGTGCGCGAGCTGCCCGAGGAGGAAACCCTCACCCTCGCGCTCGACGGCTGGGAGGGACCGCTCGATCTGCTGCTGCAGCTGGCGCGCCACCAGCGTGTCGATCTCGCCAAGATCTCGATCCTGGCGCTCGTCGAACAATATCTCGAGTTCGTCGCCAGCGCCCGCAAGGTCCGGCTCGAGCTGGCCGCCGACTATCTGGTGATGGCGGCCTGGCTCGCCTACCTCAAATCCTGCCTCCTGCTCCCCAAGGAGGCGCAGGAGGAACCCTCCGCCGAGGAACTGGCGCTGCGGCTGCAGATGCAGCTCCAGCGGCTCGACGCGATGCGCGAGGCCGGCGCCCGGCTGATGGCGCGCGACCAGCTGGGCCGCGACACCTTCTCGCGCGGCGCGCCCGAGGGGCTGAAGGTCGTGCAGTCGGCGGCGTTCGACGTTTCGCTCTACGAGTTGCTGCGCGCCTATGGCGACATCCGCAGCCGCTCCGAGCACCGCATCTACGAGATCAAGCGCCGGCCGATTTTTGCGCTCGAGGCGGCGCTCGACCGGCTCGAGGCGCTGCTCGGCATCACCTTCGAATGGACCGACCTGCTTCGCTTCCTGCCCGAGACCGAGGACGAGGGCTACCGCCGCTCGGCGATCGCCAGCACCTTCGTCGCGGCGCTCGAACTGGCAAGGCTCGGGCGCGCCGACCTCCAGCAGGCGGAAGCCTTCGGGCCGCTCCACTTGAGGGCGGCGCGATGACCGACCCGGAAGCGCTCCGCATGGTCGAGGCGATCCTGTTCGCCGCCGACAAGCCGCTGACCATCGACGAGATCGCCGCCTTCCTGCCCGAGGGCACCGAGGTCGAAACGCTGCTGGGCGAACTCGCGGCCTCCTACGAACCGCGCGGCGTCACGCTGGTCGAGCGCGGCGGACGCTGGCTGTTCCAGACCGCGCCCGATCTGGCGCACATCCTCAGCCGCGAGCGCCCGGAGGCGCGCAAGCTCAGCCGGGCGGCGCTCGAGACGCTGGCGATCATCGCCTATCACGAGCCCGCGACGCGCGGGCAGATCGAGGAGATCCGCGGCGTTTCGATCTCCAAGGGAACGATCGACGTTCTCATGGAGGCAGGGTGGGTTCGTCCCGCCGGCCGCCGCGAGTCGCCCGGACGGCCGCTGCAGTTCGCCACGACGCCCGCCTTCCTCGTGCAGTTCGGGCTGACCAGCCGCCGCGACCTTCCCGGCCTCGTCGAGTTGAAGGCCGCAGGGCTGCTCGACCCGATCGACCTGTCGATGACCGGGCAGCCGCGTCCCGACGGCGAGGACGAGCAGCCCGAGCTCGAGCTCGAGGCTGACCAACTCGATCATGCCAGCGACGAAGAGTCCGAGGGAGCCGACTAGCGCCTGTCATGCGGCTGGGCTAGAAACCCGCGACCGCTGCCCCCACGTGGGGGCAAGCGACATTGAGGAGGCTGCGTCATGGGTTCGTTCAGCATCTGGCACTGGCTGGTCGTGGCGGTGATCGTGCTGCTGCTGTTCGGCAAGGGGCGCATTTCCGACATCATGGGCGAGACCGCCAAGGGCATCAAAGCCTTCAAGAAGGGCATGACCGAAGACGAGACGCCGCCGGCGGCAGCGCCGCGCCAGGTGACGACCGCCCCGCCGGCGGATCCCGTGCCGGCCGCGTCCCGCGAGGAAGCCCACCGGCCGTAACGCCGGACCATGTTCGACATCGGCTATTCCGAGCTGCTGCTCATCGCGATCGTGACCCTGCTCGTCGTGGGGCCGAAAGAGCTGCCCAACCTGCTGCGCACCGTCGGCAAATGGACCGCCAAGGCACGGTCGATGGCGCGCCACTTCCGCTCGGGCTTCGACACGATGGTACGCGAGGCGGAGATCGAGGAGATGAACAAGCAATGGGCGTCGCACAACGCGGCGATCATGGCGGCGCCCGATTTCACCGACCTGCCCGAACCCGAGCGCGACGCCGACCTCGAGACGTTCACCGATCTGCCGGCACCGGCGGGCGCGACGCCGGCAAGCCCGGCAACGGCCGCGGAGCTTCCGCCGCCGGCGAGCGCCGGCGACGCGACCCCCGCGAAGCCCAAGCGCGCGCGCACCAAGAAGCCGGCCGCGGCGGCGCCGCTTCCGCCGACGCCATGAGTGAAATCGACGACAGCAAGGCCCCGCTTCTCGACCATCTGATCGAGCTTCGGCAGCGCCTGTTCCGCAGCGTTATCGCGCTGGCGATCGCTTTCGGCGTCGCCTTCTATTTCGCCGGCGACATCTTCCGCTTCCTGGCACAGCCCTATGTCGAGGCGGTCGGCCCCGACGGCGCCAAGCAGCTCATCTATACCAAGCTCTACGAGGCGTTCTTCACCGAAGTGAAGGTCGCGCTGTTCGCCGCCTTCTTCTTTGCCTTCCCGGTCATCGCCAACCAGGTCTGGGCGTTCGTCGCCCCCGGGCTCTATCGGCATGAAAAGCGGGCGTTCCTGCCGTTCATTCTCGCCACGCCGGTGCTGTTCACCATGGGCGCGGCGCTTGCTTATTATGTCGTCATGCCGACGGCGTTCCGCTTCTTCCTCGGCTACCAGCAGTCGACGGGGACCTTTTCGGTCAGCGCGCTGCCGGCGATCGCCGACTATCTGTCGCTGGTGATGAACTTCATCTTCGCCTTCGGCATCTCGTTCCTGCTGCCGGTGCTGCTGATGCTGCTGGAGCGTGCCGGCATCGTCAATCGCAAGCAACTGCAGGCCGGCCGGCGCTACGCGATCGTCGCCGCCTTCGTCGTTGCGGCGGTGATCACGCCGCCCGACGTCATCTCGCAGCTCATGCTCGCGGTGCCGCTGGTGATCCTCTACGAGCTTGCCCTCATCGGAATCTGGTTCAGCGAGCGTGGCCGCATCAAGAAGCAGGCGCTCGTCGCCACCGAACAGGAAGCCCCATGACCCGCGAGACCATCGATCTGAAACGCCCCGAGCTGCTGCGCGAGGCGGCCTATGTCGCCGGCGAGTGGGTAACGGCGGCGACCGGCATCGACGTGCTCAACCCGGCGACCGGCGGGCGGCTCGCGACGGTGCCGCGCCTCGGTGCGACCGAGACGCGCCGCGCGATCGAGGCGGCGCAGGCGGCAATGCCGGCCTGGGCGGCAAAGACCGCCAAGGAGCGCGCGACGGTCCTTCGACGCTGGTTCGACCTGATGATGGCGAACCAGGAGGATCTGGCGCGGATCATGACCGCCGAACAGGGCAAGCCGCTTAGCGAATCGCGCGGCGAGATCGCCTATGCGGCGAGCTTCATCGAATGGTTCGCCGAAGAGGGGAAGCGAATCTACGGCGACGTCATCCCGGGCCATGCACCCGACAAGCGCATCATCGTCCTGAAGCAGCCGATCGGCGTCGCCGCGGCGATCACCCCGTGGAACTTCCCCGCGGCGATGATCACCCGCAAGGCCGGCCCGGCGCTCGCCGCGGGCTGCGCGATGGTGCTCAAGCCGGCGACGGCGACGCCGCTGTCGGCGTTCGCGCTGTGCGTGCTCGCCGAGGAGGCCGGGCTTCCCAAGGGCCTGCTGTCCTGCCTGACCGGCGGCGCCCGCGACATCGCGGGCGAAATGACCGCGAACCCGCTGGTGCGCAAGCTGTCGTTCACCGGCTCGACCGAGATCGGCCAGCAGCTGATGGCCGCCTGTGCCGAGAACGTCACCAAGGTGAGCCTCGAGCTCGGCGGCAACGCGCCGTTCATCGTGTTCGACGACGCCGACCTCGACGCGGCGGTGCAGGGCGCGATCCTGTCGAAGTTCCGCAACGCCGGCCAGACCTGCGTCTGCGCCAATCGCATCTATGCACAGGCCGGCATCTACGACGAATTCGTGGCGCGGCTGGCCAGGGCGACCGAGGGGCTCTCGATCGGCAACGGCGCCGACGCCGGCATCGACGTCGGCCCGCTGATCGACGATGCGGCGGTCGCCAAGGTCGAGGAGCATATCGCCGACGCGCTGGCGAACGGCGGGCGCATCGTCTCGGGCGGCACGCGCCATGCGCTCGGCCGCACCTTCTTCACGCCGACGGTCATTGCCGACGTCACCGCGAAGATGGCGGTGGCCAGGGAAGAGACCTTTGGCCCCGTCGCGCCGGTGTTCCGCTTCAGCGACGAGGCGGACGTCGTCGCGCAGGCCAACGACACGCGCTTCGGGCTCGCCGCCTATTTCTATTCGCGCGATCTCGGCACGGTGTGGCGCGTCGCCGAGGCGCTCGAATATGGCATCGTCGGCGTCAACACCGGCATCATTTCGACCGAAGTCGCGCCGTTCGGCGGCGTCAAGCATTCTGGCATCGGCCGCGAGGGCTCGAAATATGGTATCGAGGATTATCTCGAGCTGAAGTACATCTGCCTCGGCGGCATCTGAGGTCCGCTTCGGACGCGATTGCGACGAGCCGAAGAAAAAAGTTGGACCTACCGAACTTGGAAGCCGCCGCCGTCCTCCCTATCTCTGGGCTGCGAGCCGCGGTCCCCCCTTTCCGCGGTTTGCGCGCGCCCACCGGCGCGTTTTCCTCCCTGAACCCTCGGCCGCCCTTCGGGGCGGCCTTTTTCTTGCCCGAGGTGACCGGGCGAGGGGGATCTATTCGGCGGCCTCGCGCCACCCGGGCGCCAGCGCGAGGCCGGGCGTCGCGGCGAGCAGCGTCGCCACCAGCCCGGCGAATGCCGCCGCCACGGCGGCGAAGCCGCCATGCGTCGCCAGCCGTGCCGGGTCCATGTAGAGCGCCCGGTCGACCTCGATCTGCACGACGTGCACGCCGCGCGCCCGGTCGGCGTGGTGGAAAGTCGTGTAGCCGCCGGCATAGGGGGCGTTGCGCGACACACGGAAGCCGGCGGCGGCGATCGTCGTCTCGATCGCGTCGACCAGCGCCGGCGCAGCGGTCCGGCCGTGAAGATCGCCGATGACGAACTGCGGTGCCGCTGCGCCGCCGGGGGGCGTCGGCATCGAATGGCAGTCGAGCAGAATCGCATAGCCGTGGCGCCGGCGTGCGCGCTCGACCAGCATGCCGACTCCGGCATGATAGGGGCGGTGCAGCGCGCCCACCCGTGATTCGACCTCGGTGAGCCGCAAGCGGCTGGCATAGATGTCGAGCCCGTGCGCGGCGATCCGTGGGACGACGCCCAGGCCCGCCGCGACGCGGTCGCTCGCCTGCCCGGCCGACGGCGGCAGCGGGTCGGCGATCATCGCCGGGTCGATCTCGTCGGCGTCGCGATTGAGATCGAGATAGGCACGGCCGTAGCGCGCCGCGATCAGCGGCACCCCGTGGCGCACCGCATCGCCGAGCAGTTCGTCGACATAGGCGTCCTCGGCGCGGCGAAGCTGCCCGAGCGACAGGCGCGACTGCGCGAGGAAGGCGCCGGGATATTCGCGCCCGCTGTGCGGACTGGCCAGCACGAGCGGCGGCGCGGGCTCGGTCGGGCCGAGGATCCGGTAGGGCAGGGCATCGGAGGCGGGGAGGGACATGAGGCGCAACAATTCCGCAAGGCAGTCGAATCGAAGCTAGCGCGTGCGGGAAGGAACGGCCAGCGGCGCGCATGGTTGCCGACCGACGCGCGACGAATGACCGATTATTTAACGCTTTGGGGGCTAGATGCCGGGCGCCGCCGCGCGCAATATGTCTGTCCACCGTAATCGACGTAGCTGACCCATGCCCCGGATTCTCCTCGCCGAAGACGACGAATCGATGCGCACCTTCCTGGTGCGGGCGATCGAGCGCGCCGGTTATGACGTCGTCGCGGTCGATCGCGGCACCTCGGCGCTGCCGCATATCGCCGGCGGCGACTTCGACCTGCTGCTGACCGACATCGTCATGCCCGAGATGGACGGCATCGAGCTCGCGCAGCGCGCCGCGGCGTTGGCGCCGCGCATGCGCGTCATGTTCATCACCGGCTTTGCCGCCGTCGCGCTCAACCGCGGCTCGGGCGCTCCTGCCGGTGCCAAGGTGCTGTCGAAGCCCTTCCACCTGCGTGACCTCGTCAACGAGATCGACCGCATCTTCGCCGAACCTGTCGTCAGCGCGTCATAAGCGCTTGCGCCCGCGGCATCGCCCGACTATCTAGCCCTCCGCGTGGGCGCGTAGCTCAGTGGTAGAGCACTGTGTTGACATCGCAGGGGTCGCAAGTTCAATCCTTGCCGCGCCCACCATTTTCCCCTCGGTGAACTCTTCTGAAGTGGCCCGGCTAGCCCTCCGTGGCGCTCGGCTCTTGGGTGAGTTTTGGGTGAAATGCCTGCTCGGCCGCTTTCCTGAGGTCGGCGATCACATCGTCGATGGCCGCTGAGACGGTGCTCAGATAGTCCGGATCGAAGGCGGCATAGATCTCCGACGTCTTCAGGACGCGGTGGCCGAGCTGCCCCGACACCTCCCAAGGATCGGCGCGCCGGCGGCGCAGCTCCGTCGCCATCGAGTGGCGGAGAAGCTTCGGGCCCCAGCCGGCGGGCAGCTTCAGCTCGAGCCGCATCGTGTCCCAGGCAGAACGAATCGCCCCGACGCCGCGCTGCACGGTCATCGCCTCGCCGGTGGTGAGATCGATCATCTGCCGCTCGCTGCACACGAACCATTCGTCGGTCGCCTCGAGCCAGGCATGCAGGACGTCGGGCACGCCGACGATCGGCCTATGCTTCTTCGTCTGCTGGCGGCCGTGCGGGTTGAGCGCAAAGCGACGGTCGGCGGCCATCCACTGGCGGCGCGACGGCGCGACCGACATGTCGAGGATGGCATCCGGCCGGGCGAGCGTGCACACCGCGGCGATGAGATAACGCCTCAGAGGCAGGAGGCGCGCGGGGTGACCGCCGTACCGGCCGGCCCCGCGCAGCGTGTAGTCGAGCATCTCGCCCATCTGGTCGACGGTGATGCGCTCGGTGCGCGGCGACGATACCTGCGCCCGCGTCTTGTGCTTCATCGGCGGGACGTGGGCGATTCTGCGCTTCTGGAAGGCGTGGTTGAGCGCAGCTTTGAGCTGGATGACGCTTTCCTCGACCGTCGCCGCGCTGCGCGGCCGCTCCTTGCCATCGACCCAGTTTCCTTCCGCATCCTTCTTGCGCGCGACGATCGGCGCCGCCAGCAGCCATGCGCGGAAGCGCGTAAGGAAGCCGTCGTCGATGTTGTCCGGAAGGACAGGATCCTTTAGCCGGCCGGCCTTCACCTCCCGATCGATGAACATCTGCACATGCTTCAGCCGCGCGCGGATGGCGTCGGCGCTGTCGCGCTTCGACCCGACCTCGAGGTAATAGTCGACCATCGCCGTCGGGACGTCATAGGTCGCGCGGTCGACGTCGGTCGGCTTAAGCGTCGCGAGATAGTGCTCGTCGAGCTTGTCGCAGGCTAGCCGAACGTCTGCCGTGCCCGTTGTCTTCCGACGCTGGCGTCCGCGGGCGGGATCATACCACCAGATGTAGAGGTTGTCGGAGGCGCGCTCGCCGCCGGCGCCGCGGGCGAAGTCGAGCCAGAAGCCCCCTCGCTGATAGATGCCCCCCTTGTCCGTCGCCATGCCTTGTCCTTCAAGCAGCGCTGCTTCTCGGCGTCGACCAGTTCGAGCATGCCAAGCGTCACCAGCAGCTGCAGATCGCGGGCTTCCAGGCGAAGCCCCCGGCCCTGCTCCGCTGCGCGATCGACACGGCGGGCCAGCTCGAAGATCGGAACCGTGTCGCCGTCGGCCGTTCCGCGCAAGCTGGCATTCGACGTCTGAGCGTTCATCTCTTCATCCATCGCACTTCACTCTGTGCTCGCCCGAGCTCGTTACTTCCGGTCGGCCGGCGCGGCGCCAGCCTTGGCAAGCTTGGCTTCCGCCTTCGCCACCCATATCTCTTCCACCTCCGCGACGTGGCCGGCATAGGCTTGTCGGTCGGTGCCGACCGTTGCGTAGATCGCCTCGCGCAACGGGCGCGGAACCTGCGACCAGTGCGCCCGGCAGGCGAGGAAACCCCGGCTGACGTTGCGATTGCACAGCGGATGCGGGCATTTGTGCTGATCCGGCCGCCGGGTCGGCGTCTTCTGGATCGGTTCGACCATCACTGCACCCCCACCGGCACATCGGCGAAGGTCTGGTCGTCAGCGCAGCCGGTCAGGGCGTCGGCAGCGATGGCGAGCCACATTGCCTTGATCGCGCCAGCCTGATCGGCGAACGGCGTCGGCGAGGCCCAGCCGTTGCGCAGCCAGAAGCCGGCATAAAGGCGCTCAGCCAACGCCTCGCTCAACCCTCTCGCCACAGTAGCTGGGTCCGTCATGACGGGTCTCCTGAGAGATCTGCGCGGGCGACATTCACGGGCTCATCGTTGATTTCACGGAAGATCGCATCGAGGGCGGACTCGCCATATCGCGCCTTGACCCCGGCGAGCGCAGCTAGTGCGTCGAGATCGCTGCCGTGAATGGTCAGCTCGACGTGATGCGTCATCCCGGTCGTGTCGCCGTCGAAAACATCCTCCGCCTTGAGTGCGTCGGCGATCATGCTGAACAACGCCTCCCGCATCGCATCGCTCTTGGCTGTCGTCCTGTCGTCGGTCGCAGGGGTGAGGGCGCGAATGGCCTCGGCAATGCGTGTTGCCGCCATTTCAACAGCAACTCGCACATCGGTCACGTTCTCGGGCGCAGTCATGAGTGAAAGCACGTTGGCGCGCACATCGTCCGCCACGCGCGCCGCCGCCTCGATCGCGGCAGCAAAGCCCGAGGCAGGGGAGGGGAGAGACTGGATGGCGGCCAGGGCTTCGCGCATCAGCTCCGACGCGCCATCGTCATATGTCTCCCATGCCGACGGATTGCCGATGCGATAGCGCAGGCGGTCGACCAACGCCTCTCGTGCTTTATCGATAGAGGTCATGCCGCTGCCTTCCGACGAAAGAGTTGGGCGATGCGCGCGCCGGAGAAACGCCATCGCCGATTCGACCGGCGACCAGCCCTCGACGTCGCCCTCGAAGCCGAGGTCGGGTCGCTCCTCGCGGAAGAAGCGGGCAAGCCGCTCGCGATCGTTTTCCCCTGCGACGGCCGTCACGTCGACCGGCAGCTCGCATTGCCAGAAGTAGCGCACCGGGAACGTCCCCTCGTCGCGGGCGCGCATGAAGTCGCCGCCGATGCTGCAGCGCCGGCCGATCGCGTCGACGCAGATCGCCGTCACCTCCTGGCCGAACTCTCCGTAGCAGCCGGTGAGGCGCTTGCCCGCGAAGCTCACCCAGTCGTTGAAGTCGCGGAACTCGCCGGCCCACATGGGCACCAGCGCCGTCGGCGTCGCCGGCCGCGGCCACGATGTCGGGTGCTCCAGCCAGCCCTTTTGCTTTCCGTCAGGCGTCATCGTCCGGCTCCTTCGGTTCATCGGTCTCATGCAGCTCGGCGCGGATGTTGCCCGCCATCGCGTTCACGACGGCGGCGGCGTAGCCGTAGGCCGCGGCGTCGCCGGCGCCGGGCTTGTTCGACAGGGCGCGCTGCTTGATGCCGTGCGCCTCGAGGTAGGTCGCGATCTGCCCGGCGGTGCGCCGGCGTTCGGCCGCGACGACGTCGGACAGCTCGAGGATGAGCGTGACCAGGTCGTGGCGGCTCCTGCGCATCAGCGTGCGGCGAGACAGGTGCGTGCGCGTCTCGACGATCGCCATCACCCGCGCCCTCCGCCGCGATCGGCCAGCGTGAAGGGAAGCCGGAAGCCGGCCGGCAGCACCCACATGTGGTACATGCCCGCCGCGTCGACGAGCTCTCCCGTCGGCGGCATCACCTCGATCGCCACCGCATCCGCGCCGAACAGCTCGTTCTTGATGCGCTGCTTGTCGCGCCACGGCGGTTCGCGGTTTGCCGCAGTGCGAATGGCGAGGTGCTGAACGACGCCCCAGTCAGTGGCGATCGGCCGGATCAGGATCGCGTAGAGATCATTCGCGACCACCGAGCGCACGTCGCGCGTCCAGCCGGTACCCGGGAAGCCCGCCGGCCTCTCCTCGCGCCGCCAGGCGCCCCAACGGCCGGTGCGGCGCGCGCGCTCCTCGTATTTCACGGCGAGGCGGCGTTCGGTACGCGAGTGTCCGGGTGCGACCATCGTCATGGCAGGGGCCTCGGGTTATGCGGATCGGGCGCCGCTGGCGCGGCAGGCTCGGGCACCTTCGACGCGACGTCGCCACCGCAGAACGGGCAGAAGCGCACCACAAAACCGACCGTGCCGGCCCTTTCGCGATAGAAGGGGCCGCTGGTCCACAGCACCTCGCCGGCGTGGACGGTGCGGCAGAGGAGCAGGCCGGTGCGGCGGTTGCCCTCGAGCACGCGCGCGAACTCAGGGCAGAAGGTCTTCGCGCCGTCGCCGGCGACATGGCAGGCCGCCGTCATGCCGCCGCCTTCCCGAGCGCGCGCTGCAGATAGAGGCCCGCCTGGGCGAGCGGCTCGTTGGCTGCAGCCATCGCGGCGCGCGCGCTCTCCGTCGTGCAGCGCGCGGCGTCGGCGCCGATGACCTCCATGCCGATGAGCGTCAGCCGGTAGAGGGCGGCGGCGACGTCGGCCGGCAGCGTCACCGGTTCGCCGGGGGCGGCCGGCTCAACCGCGCCGCCGGCCGGCGCCGGCTGCGCCTCGATCCTGTCGACCCGGGCGGCGAGGGCGGCAAGATCGCGCTTCAGCTGCGGATCCGAGCGCTGCGGCTTCGGGAGCTCGACCACAGGCGCGGCAACGGCAGCGACCTCGATGACGCAAGCCGCCTCGTGCAGAAGGCTCGCGACCTCGAGGATCGCGCGCAGCACCTGGCCGGGGTTGTTCGAATCGGTATCGAGCAGGTCCCTGCACTGCTGCGCGGTGCGCGCCTTCAGCCCGGCAATGGCGATGGCGCCGGCATCGGCGATATGTTGCTGAGCCGACACGTTCAGAATCCCTCCGCGCCGAGCGTGTCGATGTTGGCGCGCACGACGCGGAAGCTGACCGCCACCACCCAAGGGTTCGCGGCCCAGCTGCCTTCGCCGTGAAGGGATTCCCATAGCCCGGCGAAAACGCTGATTGGGTCATGCTCGACGCGAACTTCGGGAACGCCGGGGATATGAAAGTGGGGGTATGGCGCACCGTCCCGCCTGCCCATGTCGACGACGCCCTCCGCGATGGCGTCTTCCTCGCTGATCTCGTTGAGCCGCTGGACCCGCACGTCTTCGACGAACAGCGTCAGGCGCGAGGCCCAGCGGGGCATGTGGATCGAGGGGCGCCAGCGATCGATCTCACCGTCAACCGTGCTATCGTCGGCGCGATAGAAGCCCCTGTCAGCGATGGCTTGCGTGCCCGGGTCATTGTGCGTGCAGGCGCTCACGGGCGCCCACGCTTCGCGGACGTAGAGCCGGTCGCCAACGTCGAACGACGTGCCGACGCAAACGCCACACGTCCGGTGCCAGATGCCGGGCCGCTCCGGCACGGGGATCCGCTCGCCTGATCTGCCGATGGTAAAACAGCCGGCGCCGCCGTGCGTGGTGGCTTCCCAGCCGCCCATGTCGGGCCGCTCATAGATCACCCCGCCGGAGTGCGTTTTGATCGGCAGCTTCAGCAACCGCCGCGTCTGCGTCTTCCGCCCGTCGAGCAGGGCCCGCACCATCGGCGCGCTGAAAATGATGGGTCTATCGGTCACTTCGTTCGCTCCCCGGGCAGCGGCATCACCGGGCACGCCGCCCGGCCGTAGATCCATTCCGCCGTCGCGCGCGGCGGATGCTTCCTCGCCTCGACCGCGAACTGATCCAGCACCGCGGCGGCGAACGCGCGCGAGATTTCGGGATCGACGCGGCGGGCCAGCGCGAAAAGCAGGTGGGCGATGCCGTTGCGGATCGTCATCGCGGACCTTCGCTCTCGATCGCCGTGATCGCATGCGTCACGAGCCGTGCGCCGAGGCCCATCCGCCGACACGATTCGACCTCGCGCAGCCGCAGGGCGATGGCCTCTACGAGGATCGCGTCGACGACGGCCGGTGATGCCGCCTCCGCTACGGACCGCAGCCGCGCGGCGATGTCGGCGCCGCTCACAGCAGGCCGATCCCGCGGGGGACCGCGACGCCTGCAAGCGTACCGGCCGGCGAGAATCCGACGTGAAGCACACCCAGCTTGGCGACGCGGCGCGCGAGTTGGCGAATATACCAGCGGCGATAGGAATAGGCCCTGGTCATGCCGCCACCTTCTGCGCGGGCCACCTGCGCGACAGCGTGTCACGCAGCTTGATCGCCTGCTCGAAATCCTCTCGCTTCACCGCGGTGGCGAGCAACTGCGCGACGCGCTTCTTAGCGCCCGGGAATAGGCGCCTCGGCACCTGGGCAGGTTCGACCGTGAACAGTTCATTCGCGCTCAGATGGGTGCAGTCGCGCGGACCGGGCCCGAAGACGCACATCCACCTGCCGTTGATGCCGCCGTACACCCGGCCGCGCATGAGATACCCGCGGTGGTCGCGAAAGTGTCTGAACTCGCCGTGCTCCAGCCGCCGACCGTCACGGTCAGTGCGATCCCATGACTTCAGAACGCTGTCGCTCGGCCATCCGTCAGCCCCCCGCTCGAACCGCGGCATGCCGCGCCGGCGGTCGTACTCGGAGTTCCAAGTCGAGTTGAAGAAGGCCAGCGGGTCCGGGTTCGGCTGCGGCCTCACCACCTCCACGAAGCCCCGAAGTACCAGATGAGCCCTGAGCCCGCGGACGGCCGCCTCGAATGCCTTGCCGATGAGATACGGCATCTTCTCGCGCCGGTCGAAGTCGAAGCGCCCGCTCCGTCGATGAACGGTCACCTCCTCCTGGTAGAACTCGAATTTGCAGCCGGTGGGATAGGCCTCGCTCCTCACGAAGAGCGTGCCGGCCGGCGTTTCGCGGCGCCCCATGTGATGCCACTTCGAGAGCACAGGATAGTTGAGGTCGATGTCCGGATCGCTCGTCCACACGAAGCCGCGATCTGCGAGTTCATTGCGCGCGCGATTATAGGTTTCCCAGTCGATCTCATCGCGCGCCGCCGCCGACTTCGGCCCCGCGATCGACGCGGAGATCATGAAGCTGGCGTCGTACAGCCAGAACTTGCGCTCACTGACCATTGGCTGCTCCCAAGGTTTCGTCGTAGCGAAGGCGCTCGGCGTCGATTTTCCGGACTGCCTTCGCAACATCCCGCACCGGGATACCGCTGGCGCCGGGCAGGGCGGCGGTCAGGCTGTCGTGAAGCTCGACCGCCAGCTGCTCGCAGCGCAGGCCCTTGGTTGCGCTCGCCAGCCGGAAGGCTGCCGAGCGCAACGCGCCGAGCGTCTTGAAGCGATCGTTCGGCCGGGCGCCGAAGAGATCCGCACTCGCCATCACGCAGCCTCGGGCGCCGCGCGACGGAGGCAGTCGATCAGGCCGAAGGCCTGCCGCTTGCGGGCTTCAGCTCTGCCTTCATCAAAGCGAGCGGCGTCGGCGTCGGCGTAGGCGTCGGCGTCGGCGTAGGCGTCGGCGTCGGCGTCGGCGTCGGCGTAGGCGTCGGCGTCTGCGTCGGCGTCGGCGTCTGCGTCGGCGTCGGCGTAGGCGTCGGCGTAGGCGTCGGCGTAGGCGTAGGCGTCGGCGTCGGCGTAGGCGTCGGCGTAGGCGTAGGCGTCGGCGTCGGCGTAGGCGTCGGCGTAGGCGTCGGCGTAGGCGTAGGCTCGCCGGGTCGCCTCGCGCCACGCTTCGCGCGGCGCTCGGCTACCCGACAGCGCGTCGAGGTGCAGCTTCCGATACGCCTCATGGGCAGCTGCCGCTTCATCATTGCCCTTCTGCTTAGCGCGCTCGATCCACGACGGTGCGAGCACGTTGGCGTGCCAGTCGTAGATGACGGTGAACGGCACCTGACCGCCGAGGCGCTCGAGCTCGGCATAGAGCTGGCGGCCCCATTCGATGTGGTCACCTTCCGGCAGTCCGTCGAAATAGTGCGGCACCATGCGTGCGAGCCAGCGCGGCATGACGGTCGCGGGGCAGTCGGCCGGACTGTTCACGTCGTCGCCAATAGCGCCGAGCATGCAGGCGAGCTGACGGCCGTCCTGCTCGGCGTGCCAGGAGTTGCGGATCAGGCGACCCTCGGCGAGGAAGGTCTCGAAGCGCTGGCGCGCCTCGGCAGCGGTGGTGGCAGTCGTCATAGTCAGTCTCCCGGCTGATCGGAACGGCGAGGCGGAACGGCCTCCAAGGTTTCGGCGGCGGCAATCGCGCGCGCGGCGAGCATCGCCAGCGCACCGCGCCGCGCCGCGGCGGTCGTCTCGACGGTGACGTCGTCGAGGTTCAGGTCCATGTTGAGGATGGCGGTGCTCAGATCCTGCCGAGCGAACGCCTCGCGGTGCTCGTCGAGCAGGTCGAGCGCTTCATGCGCCGCCGCGGTGACGCCATGGCGGAGGTCGGTCATTGGGACCGCTTCCAGATCGGGCCGTAGTCGGCGACGACGCTCATCACCGCACGCTCCGACCCGACGAACGACGGATAAAGGACGCGGCCGCTGAAGCTGGACAGGAAGACGCGGCGGGTCCGGACGATCTCCTCGATCTCCGCATCGTCGAGTTCCCAGCAGCTGACGATGCACTTGCCGTTGGCAAAGGCGTGCAGGTCCGCGACGTCCTCGCGCCCCTCCGGCGCCTTGTAGACGGTGTTGCTGCCGCCGAAGTCGACGCCCCTACCCACGCACCACCTCCGTCGCTGCGATGTGCGTGCGCCCCACGCGCTCGACGAGATCGAGCGCCTCGAGCTCGGCGAGCAGCGCGAACAGGCGGCTGCTCTTCGGCGTGACGACGCCCGAGCGTTCGGCGAGTTCGGCCCGGGTGAGCGGCGCAGCCGCGGCGCTGAGCGTGCGCAGCAGCGTGGCCGCATCTGGCGACAGCAGCTCGGCGAACAGCTCGCGTGGGTGAAGCCGCCCTGCAGCGAGGCGAGTGCCGTAGGTCGCGACGCCGGCAGCGCTGAGCGTGTAGCGGCCGGCCCGGCCGCCGGCCGTCGTGAGCAGGTGCGACCGCAGCAGCGGCTCGCGCTTGCGCGCCCATGCGAGCCCGTCGGTTTCGACGCGCGCCAGCTTGCCTGCCTGGATGAGCGTCACCGGATGCGGATAGACCGCGGCGATCGCGGCCATCACCTGCTGGCTGCCGGCCGGCAGTTGCGCGGCGCTGTCGCCCGCATCCTCTTCAGGCTCTGCAGGATCCTCGTGACGATGATCATCAGCCGCTTCGGCCGGCGCCATGCCAGCCAGCTGCGCCAGGCGCGCGCCGACGTCGACAGCGTCGGGCGCCGGCCGCGACCAGCTCGCGCACGGCGGACTGGTGAACATGACGGCCGCCGCCTCGTCGGGGACGTCGGGCAGGACCTCGACCATCATGCGGCGGCGCCCGCCGGTCTCTTCCTCGGCGGTCGGGTAGGAGCCGCCGGCAGGCGGCTCCAGCGCGCGCACGGCGACGATCGCGATCTCCTTCATGCGCCGTGCCCAGAAGTCGACGCCGCGCTCGGCGCGCGCGAGCCGGTGCTGGAGGTCGGCATTCTCGGCTTCGAGAAGCTCTATCCGCGTGTCGCGATCGTCGGTGACCGCGCCGCCCTTGCCGAGCTTCGCCATCGCCTCGGCGAGCGCGCCCATGTCGAGCTTCTCGACGGCGACGTCGACCAGGTCTTCGCCGTGCTCTGGTGTCGACGAGCTGTCGAAGGTCTCCAGCACCGGAAAGCGGCCGCGGTCGATCAGGTGCAGCCGCGGCGCGTAGAGCCAACCCTCGCCAGTCTGCAGCTGGCCAAGCGTTCGCACCACCTCGCGCGACGCCGCGGCGTCCGGCTGGCCCTTGACCCAGCCCTCGATCGCCTTGCGGTCCTGCTCTGCGTTGAGCGCCATGGCGATGAGCGACTGGCACTGCGTCAGGACGTTCTTGTGCAGCGCGGCCGGACGCTGGGTGATCATCATCACCCGGAAGCCAAGGATGCGTCCGCGGCGAACGATGCGGTCGATCACGCGGAAGAGCGGCTTCTCATCCTTGGATGCGTTCTGTGGCGCGAACTCGTCCGCCTCATCGAGGACGAGGTAGACCACCGAGCGGTGGACCTTGTTCAGCTCGTAGAAGTCACCGAGGAAGCTCTCGAGGAATTCGGTCTGCTCCTCCTTCGAGAAGCCGCTGACGTCGATGATCGCCGAGGTCCGCGCTTCGTCGACGATCTTGGCGACGCCGGCGCCCTGCTCAGGCTCGATCGGGAAGTCGGAATGATCGCCGCCGAAAATGGCGATGTCGAAGTCGGACTTCGTCTTGCCATCGGGAAGGAGGCGCAGACCCCACCATACCCCGAGGGGATCGATGATGATGACACGCCGGCCGGCCGCGAGCAGCTGCTCGACGCCACCCTTCGCCGTGTAGGTCTTGCCCGAGCCGGTCATGCCGACGATGCCGAGCATGCGCTCGAGCACGGGCGGCGGGATCGGGCGCGGCGGCAGCGCGGCGGCGACCGACAAGGGCAGGGTCGACGGATCCTCGATCGAGACCGGCTCGTCGCCGAGCGGGAGCGTTCCGGGCGCGCGCATCACGGGCGCACCTTCCGGCGCAGATGCGCCAGCATGTCGGGCGCATACCAGCCGGCCGTGAAGCCGACGATGCACGAGGCGACGAAGACGATGACGAGCAGCGCGTCAGCCATGGTGACGAACCTCCGGCACGCCAGCGGTCTGCCAGTCTGGAAAAGGGCGCTCGGCCGCGGTGTCCCACCAGCGACGGCGCCAGCCGCGGAAGCCGGCGATCGGCTCGTCGATCGTGACGGCGACCGCGCCGCCCTCGCGGCAGATCGTCCAGCCGCCACCACCACCGCCGACCACTCGGGTGACCGGCGCATAGCCACGCAGGCGACCGTGCGCGACGATGTAGAGGCGCTCGCCCGGCTCGATGCCAGGGCGCTGAAGCCGGCTGAAGCCGAAGCCCCATTCCTCCCCGCTCGCTGGCTGGCCGGCGGCATCGCCCTCGGCGATCCAGTCGTGCCAGAACCATTTGGGGACGGTGACCACGAGATCGGCCATCAGAACGGGCCGCCTTCATCCATATCTGCGGCCGGCGCCGCTTGAAAATGAGGGAGGCTCTCCTCGCGCGAGCGGTAGTCGACGGGCCTCAGCGGCCGAACGTCGCCCATGCGCTTCGCGGCATCCCGGGCAACCTCTTCGGTTACCGGCCGCAGGCAGTAGATTGCAGCGCATCCGTAAAGCTCGGAGGCCATCACCGATCCGTCGGCCGCAGGGATGTCCACGCGCAGCAGCTTCCCGCCGGCGAGTTCGACCTCCTCGACGAAGCCGGGGCGCTGGCGGTGGCCCATCAGTTCGAGGATGGCCCAGCCTGAGAACGACGCGCTCATCCGACCCGCCCGACGACGAAGCCGAGATAGAAGATCACCGCGAGGATGATGGCGTCGTGATACCAGCGCCGCGGCCGTGCGGTCGCATCGGGCATCGGGATGCCAGGCCGCGCCCAAAGCGACGTATCGAACGGGCGATCCTTCGGTTGATCAGCCATGATGATCTCCATGCGCGAGGTGGCGCCACGGCCATGTCGGCTGGCCGAAATGCTCGGTCGCAGCGTGCGCGGCGGTGACGTAGACGAGCGCGGCCATAGCCACGCCCTTGGCGATGCGCCTGATCATGCGGCCTCCGCCGCTCGCGCTTGCGCAAGCAAGTCGGACGCGCGCCGCCAAAGCGGAATGTCGCGTCCGCTTGCGGTTCCAAGCGCGATGGCGCGATCCTGAAGCGCGCGGGCGGCGGCGCGCAGCTCGGTGGCTGTTGGCTGCCTCGGCGTCAGCATGGCCGGTATTCCGCCAGCGCCAGCGCGGTCCGCGCTTCGGCCATCGCACGCTCCATGCCGAGCGACCGAGAGACGGGTTCGTATTTCTCGACCATCAGCCGCAGCGCCGACACGAGCGCAGGGGAGGCGGCGTTCTGACGGGCGTTGGCTTCTGCCTCGGCCTCGCTCATCTCCGCCGGGTCGTTGAGCAGCTGGCCGCAGATCCATGCGCCGCCGGCGACCGCTTCGGTCTGAACGCACAGCTGTCCGGTGACCTGGCCGCGCGACACGATCCACGGGCCCGGGGTAGGGGCGACGATCTCGCTCATGCTGCCCTCCGTCCGTGCACGCCGCCGGCCTTCACCCACGCGCCGAGATGCCCATAGGAGCCGAAGGATTCGTGCGGGGCGTGGGCGAGGAGGAAGTTCAGGATCTGCCAGACCGCGTCCCTGGGCGCATCGACGGGCGCGTAGGTGGGGCGGGCGGCGGCGAGATCGTTGGCGACGATCGCGCGCACATATTGCGAAGGTCGCTTTCCCTCGTTTAGATAGTCGACGACCTCCTGCCGGAAGGCCTCCGGCAGCTCGTCGGCGTAGCGCTCGACGCGCGCCGCGAGATGAAGGGCGGGGGCGCCCGACGCGGGTTCAGGGCGGCGGCTCATCGCGTCGCCTCGCCGTGCGTCAGCGTGATGACGATCTCGGCGGCCGCGCGGGCCCAGTCGAGCCGTTCGGCGGCGCCGTAGGCGGCAGCTTCAGCAGCTTGCCTTGCGACCGGTTCGCCGACAGCCGCGGAAAGCGCCGCGCGCGCCAGGATGTCGGCGTCAATCGCTTCGAGGAGCTCACGTAGAACGCCTACCGGGCTTGCCGCCGGAAGGATGCGGCGCGCGATCTCGATCGCTTCGGGGCTGAACGGCGCGCCCATCAGGCGGCCCGTCCGAGGTCGCCGAGCTGGTTGCCCAGATCGCGAACGCGCGCCCAGTCATTGGCCGCAACCGCTCGCGACTGCTCCTCGATCAGCCGCCGGGCGGCGGCGCAAAGCACACGCGCCGGGCGGACCGCCGCGACGGCGAGCGAACTGCCGATGATGTGGCAACCTGAAAGCACGACGCACCTCCCGCTGGGGCGCTCTGTCTGCTGTCCGGTGACGCGCGTTGCCGTGGCGGTTGGCGTTCATCGGCGCTCAAGAGCGATGGCGGGAATGTGCATTAGTTGCACATGTGGGTCAAGCCGTGTTGTGCAATTTATGCACTCAATCGTAGCAGGGCTCGTAGTCGGGATAGAATTCAGGCTCGTTCGACGACCGATCGCCGTAGCGCTCGGCCGCAATCGCGCGGCCGGCCGGCAAGATCGGGGCCGCCCCGTCGAAGGCAACGCGGATGATCGCCCCGAACGGCGTCGCCACCTGAAAGACGGCCTCGATCCGGCGCCCCGCCTCGATCTGGCGGCAGATCAGCCCGCAGCGCTCAGCTGAAAGATAGCCGAGTTGCACGCCACGTTCGGAGTATACGGCGACGGCGCGCGGATCGTGCAGGTTCCTGGGCTCCGGGCGCAGCTCGACCGGGTCGCACGGACGGCAAAGCGCGATCTCGAACCGCCGTGCCGGCATCTTGCCGGGATTCGGATACTGGGCGCCCACGACGGCGAGGCTGAGGACCGACAGCATGTCGGCGGAAGAACATAAGGGGAAAGTCGGGGAAGTCGAATCGCGCTCTTCAGGAGGCCCGGATACGCCTTGCCGACTCGGTGGTCATGGCTTGGCGGATGGGTTCCTTATGAGCCTCGCCGGCGACCCGTACATCACGATGACAGGGTCGTTGACCGCCAGCGCTTCGCCACCCTGCACGATGGTAAGGAGCGCGCCATTGGTCGTTCGCACGACATATTCGACACCATCCGCCTTGTTCACGGCGCGCTCTGCAGCTGCCCCGGCGATGCCGCCGACGACTGCTCCCGCGATTGCCGCCGCGATCGATCCTTCAGTGCTCGATCCGATCGCGCTGCCGCCGGCAGCGCCGATACCGGCGCCGGCCGCGCCGCCCGCCCCGGTGTTGCGGTCAATCTGAACAGGCCTGGCAGAGATGATCACGCCCTCGACCGCGCGGTTGACGGATCCGACCTGCCCGACCGAATAGGTGTCGGGCGAAATGCTCGGGGCGCACCCCGCCAGCAGGCAGGATATGGCTATGGTCCTGGCCTTCATTTCGACGGCGCCGCGGGCGCGGCGGGCGCCGTCGGGAACATCGGCCTGGTGAGATCGGCCGTCATAAGTTGCTGCAGGAAAAGCGAGATATTGTTCTGCACCGACCGACTGGCGGACTCGCGGGCGCGGATGGCGCCCATGAAGTTATTCCCGAGTGGAACCACGCCTTCAGAGGCAACGTCAGTGGTGAAGACGATGTCGCCGGTTTGCCGGTCGATCAGCTCGTAGCGGGCGACCGTAGAGGTCTTCATGTCGAAGCCAGCGCCGGGTACGTCGAGCTTCAACACCTTGACCGCCAGGTTGAGCCGCCGCTTCGAATCGTCGTCAAAGATCGCCATGCGCGTAAACGCGTCCTCGAGGGCGCTCTTCCACAGCGCGGCGACTTCACCCTCGAAGCCCGCGACGTCGATCTTTCCCTTGGCCTCGTCGGGGCGTCCCATGGTCACGATCGTGGAGACCAAGGCGGCATCTACCTTTTGCCCGATGTGCCCGACGTTCGGAGGTGAGAAGTTGAGCGGCGGCGGCGTCGAACAGGCGCCAAGCAACAGCGCTGTAGAGACGACGATGAAGGCGTTCCTGATCATGGTGCTTCCCCCCAAGGTTGCGAGCACGATGTTATGCCCACCCGAGGCCAAGTCAAAGGCCGCGACTACGGTAGTCGAAGGTCAGCCGCCGCTCATAATTCGCGCCAGAGCCAGATCACACGGCCATGAATACGCACTTCATCAGCCGGCACCTCGAAGTCGGGCACCAGGGGGTTGTCCGACGCGATCATCACGCGGTCCCTGCCGGCAGCGCGCAGACGCTTGATGCCGTGAAGGCCAAGGTGGTCGATCCAGTAGATGCCGTTGATGCGGGTGAGTTGACGCTCGTTGATGTCGACCATGATCCGATCGCGCGTGCGAAGCGTCGGCTCCATGCTGTCGCCAATCCCGGAGATCAGCCGTAGACAATCTGTAGGCGTGCGCGTCACCGACTGAACGAGCGGCAGGCCCATCTTGACGACATCTTCCTCGACGAAGCCGTCGATCATCGTCCCCGGGCCCATCGACACCGACAGATCGAGCGAGATGATTTCAACGACATCGTCGCCGGCGGCGGCCGATCGGCCTGCCATGTCATTTTCGATCTTCGCGAGATCGCTGGCGCTGAGCACGCCTATGCGATGAAGCATTTCGAAGCGCGTGACCGTAAACAGCCGCGCGAGCTCGTCGGCACGATCGTGTGAGAAGGTACCGCTGCCCTTCAGGATCTTGGTGACGACGCTTCGCTCTTTGCCCGCGGCTTCGGCGATCTGCGCGTCGGTCAAATTCAGCGCGCGCTTTCGATCTCGGAACCAGGCCCAGTCCATCGCCGTGTTGTGCAGATGGCGCCCAAAATTGTCGCGTGCAAATGAAGCACAATTCTCTGTTGACCTGTGTGCAGAGATTGCACATACTGTCGCCATGTCAACGCCTCTCGACATCTACATGGCCGCACACGGATTGAAGGATGCCGACTTCGCGCCTCGCATCAAGCGTGAGAGATCGGTGGTCAGTAAGATTCGCCGCGGGATCGTGAAGCCGACGCTGGAAATCGCGGCGGCGATCGAAGCCGAGACGAACGGCGAGGTCCCGATGCAGGCGTGGCTTTTGCCAGAGCAGGCGGCGGCATGAGGCGAACGCACCCGCAGCACGATCCGCCCTGAGCGGCGCGCCGAGCCAGCTTCACATTCTTCCTTGGGGGTAACCGATGGCCAAGCACCTGCTTGCGCTGAACAGCTTCCTGCGCCCAGCGCGCAACCCTTCACCAGATCGCAGGCAGCCGGCCCGCGGTCGCGCAGACGGGCAGCGCAATCGCTCGCCCGCTGAACTGCCCGTCTGCGCGCAAATCCAGATCGCCCGTGCGCCTTTTTCCCTCCTGGGGCGCGCGGTCGAAGAGAGGCGGGGGCGGCATTGCCCCCGTCGTTCCCGCCTCTCGATCCGATCCTCCTCATATCAGACCGTGTACGCGAACGGCGGCGCAACGTGTTGAGGAATGCGCCCCCTCTCACGCAAAGGCTTGCCAAGCGGGTCGTCGCCGAGGCGCTGAGCCGTCGGCTCGACGGCAACAACCTCAACAACGCCGAGGGCGGCGACATCCTCGGCTGCGGCGAGGGGACGATCCGCAACCGGCTCGACCGCGACGACGACGGCAAGCAGATGACGGTCTACGAGCTCGCGCGCGGCATCCGCGCCTGGGGCGCGGCGTTCGGCACCGACATCCTCGACCGCCTCGCCGGCGTGCGCTGCGAGGCGAACGGCACGGACCATGCCCCCGACCCGATCGCGTTCGCGAGCGAATCCGCCTGCGTCATCGCCGAGGTGCTGAAGGCAGCCGCCGACCGCAAGTTCGAGTTCGACGAGGCGAAGGCGCTGCTGCCGTTCGTCGACCGCATGGACCACGCGACCACCGCGCTCGGCAACTACCTGCGCGACGTCATCGCCAAGGGCCCGACGCGGTGACGCGCGCGGCGTCTCCGGTCGACCTCATCGCCGAGGTCTCGCACCTGAAGATGCGCATGGACGCCGCCGAGCGCGACCTCGCGGCCGTCCGTGCCTGCCAGCTGCCGGTCAACCCGGTCGAGCGGCTGGTGGTCGCAGCATCGAAGGTGACCGGACAGGCGCCGCGCGACATCACCAGCCATCGCCGGTCGCAGCGGCTGTCGCGCACGCGCTGGGCGGTGATGCGCGCGGCCCGGCAGGTCACCGATGCGTCGCTGCCCGAGATCGGCGCCGCGCTCGGCCGTCGCGACCGCTCGACGGTTCGCCACGGGCTCGACCAGGCGGACGTCCTCAGCGGCTGCGACGCCGACTTCGTCGACCTCTGCGCCGCGATCGTCGCCGCGTCGACGGTCGAGCTTCCCATGCCGTTCGGTTCGCCGGTGCCTGCGGGCCTCGCCGCCGAGCTGCTGAACCCATCGCAAAGAGGAGACTGAACATGTCGAGCGGAACCGTCAGTGCCGAGCAGCTGCGGCTCTTCATCGAGCGCATCGAGCGCCTGAACGAGGAAAAGCAGGGCATCGCCGACGACATCAAGGACGTCTTCGCCGAGGCCAAGGGGCAGGGCTACGACGTCAAGACGATGCGGTCGATCATCAAGCTCCGGAAGCTGGAGCGGGATGCGCGCATGGAGCAGGAAGCGCTGCTCGACACGTACAAGTCCGCGCTCGGGCTGGCGGACTGATGGGCGTCACCGTCAACCGCCAGGCGCTCGCCGATGCGCTGCGCCCAATCGTCAAGGTGGCGGCCGGCGACGCCGATATCCCGATCCTCGCAAACGTGCAGTTGGAATGGACCGCCGGCGACGAGTTGCTGGTAACCGCCACCGACCTCGACATGGCCGCCTCGGCCTATGTCGCGGCGAGCTGCCCCGACATCGGCGCGCTGCCGATCAACGTGAATGCCTTCGACCTGCTCGCTTCGCTCGATCATCTGCGCGGCGAGCAGGCCCTCATCGAGCTGACGGAGGCGGGCGGGCCGGTGACGGTGACGGGCGACGGCGGTGGGGTCCGCACTCTCGTTCAACAGGCTGGCGAGTTCCCGCACCTCAGCGGCCATGAAGGCGACTTCTGGAAGGTCGACGCCGCCGTTCTTCGGGACGTCATCCGCGCGGTCCGCCCGGCGATCTCCACCGAAGAGACCCGCTATTATCTCAACGGCGTCAACTGCAAGACGGTGGACGGCGTCGTCAGGCTTGCCGCCACCGACGGCCATCGCCTGCACGTCGCCGACCTGCCGCTGCCTTTCGATGGCGCCTTCATCGCCGACACGATCATCCCGAAGGCCGCCATCAAGCACCTCCTGCGCATGCTCGATGGTCACGAGGGCGAGGTGCTTTACGCCATCGGCCGGCGCCGCACCGCGTTCGCCGTTGGCAAGCAGCGACTGTGCACGAAGACGATCGACGGAACGTTCCCCGCCTATGAGCGCGTCATTCCGGCAGATCCTGCGGCTGCGTCTGTGACGGCCTCAGCGCGCGAGTGGCTCCGCGTTGCCGAAGCGTGCAGCAGCGTGGGTGGGCGCGATGATTACATGCTCCGGCTTCAGATCGCGAAGGGTATCGCGACCGTCAGCCTCACCGTCCGCGACACGTCGACCGAAGCGCGGGAGCTCGTGGAAGGCACCTCCGTCGGCGAGATGCTGGTCGGCTTCAACGCGCGCTACCTCGTAGCCAGCGCCGGGCTGTTCGCGCCTGACGACCTCGTGACGATATCCTTCACCCAGCCAGTCGCGCCATCGAAGATCACATCGGCCGCCCGTCCCGATCGGCTCGGCGTGCTCATGCCGATGAAGGTCTGAGCTATGGGCGCCGCCGAACCCGCCGTCTGCACCTGCGGAGAGTGCCGCGCGCTCGACCGCCGGTACCCCGAGGAGGGCCACCAGCTGAGCCTCATCGGTGGGGAGGGTGCGGCGCCATCGCGCGCATGTGTTTCGCCGGAAGCGATCGTCGCGATGCTTCGCCGCGCGCGGCTGCGCGTCAGCGACGAGGCGGCGCTGCAGGGTTCGATCGCAGACACGCTGACCGCCGGCGAGATCGACCATGAGCGCGAGGCGCGGCTGGGCCCGGCCGACCGCATCGACTTCCTCGCCGGGGGCGTCGGCATCGAGGCCAAGACGCGCTGCCCGAAGCGCACGATCTTCCGGCAGCTCGAGCGCTACGCCGCGCATGACGGCATCGACGCGCTGATCCTCGTGACCGGAACGGCGCTCGGCATGCCCGCCGCAATCAACGGCAAGCCGGTTTATGTCGTCTCGACGGGGCGGGCCGCGCTGTGAGGACCTACGGCGATCTCTCCTTTGGCGCCGCCCAGGCCGGCCGCGGCCAGAAGATGTGGGCGGTCGACAACCTCGAGGCGCACGTCGCGATGGCGTTCAAACGCCTGTTCCCCCGCGTGCCGGCGACCGGGACCACGCTCTACCTGAGCGACACCGACGAGGTGCGCACCGACCTGCACTGGTTCATGCAGCGGTATCCGCTGAAGCACGATCTCGGCGCCGTGCTCGAAGAAGGCGTCGCGCGCCTGGCCGGCCGGCTCGCCGAGCGCGACCGGATCCTGCTGCCCGACTGGCAGCCCGGCGCCGCTACCGGCTTTCGCGACGGCTACCAGCCTTATCTGTTCCAGGCGCAGGCGGCGGCGATCGCCATCAACCACGGCTCGCTGCTGCTTGGCGACGACGTCGGCCTCGGCAAGACTATCAGCGCTGCGGCGGTGATGACCGGCGGCGCGCCGCTGCCCGCCGCGGTCGTGGTGCAGCCGCACCTGACGATCCAATGGGCCGCGCGGCTCGAAGAGTTCACCACGCTCCGGGTGCACGTCATCAAGGGCACGAAGCCCTACGACCTGCCGCCCGCCGACGTCTACATCTTCCGCTATTCGAACATCGCCGGCTGGACCGACGTCATCAAGGGCGGCTTCTTCAAGTCGGTCATCTACGACGAGGTCCAGGAGCTGCGCCACGGCCGCGGCACCGCCAAGGGCGCCGCCTGCGGCGTGGCCAGCGATGCGGCCGCGCTCCGCATGGGGCTGACCGCGACGCCGATCTACAACTACGGCGACGAGATCCACCGTGTCATGGACTTCGTGAAGCCCGACCTGCTCGGCCGCGCCGACGAGTTCCTGCGCGAGTGGTGCAACAACCAGAAGATCGTCAAGGATCCGGACGGCCTCGGCTCCTACCTGCGCGACACCGGCTATTTCCTCCGCCGCACCGAGGATGACCCTTCAGTCGACGCGTCGATGCCCCCGCCGAACGTCATCGACTTCGAGGTCGAGTGGGACGCCGGCGCCGCGGCAGCCGAAGAGAAGCTGACGCGCCAGCTGGCGATGACGGTCCTGCGCGGCAGCTTCGTAGAAGCCGGGCGCGCGGCGCGCGAGCTCGACCTCAAGATGCGGCAGCTGACCGGCGTCGCGAAGGCGCGATCGGTCGCCGCCTATGTCCGCCTGCTGCTGCGCGACGCGCCGCGGGTGCTGCTCGCCGGCTGGCACCGCGACGTCTACGCGATCTGGGAAGAGGAGCTCGCCGCGTTCAAGCCGGTGCTCTACACCGGGTCGGAGAGCGGCGCCGGCAAGAACCGCAGCGTCGAGGCCTTCACCACCGGCGACAGCCGGGTGATGATGATCTCGCTGCGCTCTGGCGCCGGCCTCGACGGGCTGCAGTATCACTGCACCGACGTCGTCTTCGGCGAACTCGACTGGTCGCCGCAGGTCCACCACCAGGTCATCGGCCGGCTGCGCCGCCCGGGGCAGGCTGCGCAGGTCACCGCCCACTACCTGCATACCAACGACGGCAGCGATCCGGTCCTCATCGAGACGCTCGGCATCAAGTCCGACCAGGCGCGCGGCATCAACGACCCGGGCGTCGCGGCGAAGATCAAGTACAGCGACGACAGCCGGATGAAGCGGCTGGCGCAGCATGTCCTCGGCATCGGCGCTGCCGACGAGGTTGCGGCATGAGCTGGGGCAAGAAGGCCGCCGGCTTCAAGGCCGGCCAGAAGTACGGCGCGGTGAAGACGCACTGCGGCGCCGGGCACAAGCATGACAGCAAGGCCGAGGCGGTACGCTGCGACCAGCTTCGCCTCGCCGAGCGCGCCGGCGTCATCAGCGACCTGCGCTATCAGGTGGCGTATCCGCTCGTGCCAGGCGGCGTCCCGATTCTGCTGCGCTCGGCGAGCCGCCCCAACGGCGTGTGCGCGAAGATCACCTTCGACCACGTCTACTGCGAAGGCGGCATCGAGGTCGCCGACGACAGCAAGGGCATGCCCGGCCCCGATTTCGCGCTGCGCCTCGCGGTGTTCCAGGCCTCCTACCCGCACATCCGCACCCGGCTGAACGGCGTCGACACGCCCGGCCGCACCGTCACCAACATCGGGGGAACCAATGGTTGAGCTCATCGAGCGCGAGATCCGTCACGCGCACTTCTTCTGCGGGCTCGGCGGCGGCGCCAAGGGCTTCAACGAGGGTGAGGCGCGCGTCGGCAACACCGTCGCCAAGTTCCGCTGCATCGGCGGCATCGATGTCGATGCGCGTGCGATCGAGAACTTCGAACGCCTCGCCAGGGTGAAGGGAACGGTGCTCGACCTGTTCGACCTCGAGCAATATCTCGCGTTCCACGGCAAGGCGCCGCCGCCCGGCTGGGCGCCGGCCGGCATCCCCGACATCCACGCCGCCTTCGGCCACGAGCGGCCGCACATCGTCTTCCTGTCCGCACCATGTAAAGGGTTCAGCGGGCTGCTCGACGAGACGAAGTCGGCGACCGACAAGTACCAGGCGCTCAACAAGCTGACGCTGCGCGGCGTCTGGCTGATGCTCGAGGCCTACAAGGGCGACCCGCCCGAGCTGATCATCTTCGAGAACGTCCCGCGCATCGCGACGCGCGGCCGCAAGCTGCTCGACCAGATCACCGCGCTGCTGCGCGCCTATGGCTACAACGTCGCCGAGACGACGCACGACTGCGGCGAGATCGGCGGGCTGGCGCAGAGCCGCAAGCGCTTTCTGCTCGTGGCGCGCCACCGCGAAAAGGTGCCGAACTTCCTCTACGAGCCGGTGAAGCAACGGCTGAAGGGCGTCGGCGAGATCCTCGACCTGCTGCCGCTGCCGGGCGACGAGCGCGCCGGCGTCATGCACCGCGTGCCGTCGCTGCAATGGAAGACGTGGGTCCGCCTGGCGTTCGTCGAGGCCGGCAAGGACTGGCGCTCGCTCAACAACCTCCGCGTCGGCGACGACGGCAACCTGCTCGACTTCGGCATCGCGCCCGACTGGCGCGCAGGCGTGATGGGCGTCACCGCCTGGGACGAACCCGCGTGCACCGTCGCCGGCCGCAACGGCCCGACCAACGGCGCGTTCAGCGTCGCCGACCCGCGCGAGGAGGCTTACCGCCATCACGGGGTTGAAGGCGTGACGCCTTGGGATGCGCCGTCGGGAGTGATCTCCGGCGCGTCGCGTCCGTCGAACGGCAACTTCGCTGTCGCCGACCCCAGGCCGGTCGCGCGCGATCGCTCAAGCACGCTTGGTGTGAAGGCGTGGGACGAGACGGCCGGAACTGTCGCCGGCGAAAGCTATCCGACGAACGGCGCCTTCGCTGTCGCCGACCCGCGGCACTCGCCGGGAAGCTTCGAAGGTGGTCAACTCGGTGTGAAGGACTGGGACCAGCCTGCGCCGACGATCATCGGCAACCAGCGCTCGCCGTACCAGGGCGGCTATTCGGTCGCCGATCCGCGGCCGCAGCAGGCGAACCAGACCTATCATCAATATGGGGTCCGCCAGTGGAACGAGCCGGCTGGCACCGTCACCGGCCAGCATCAGCCGGGCGGCGGCCCGAACAGTGTCGCTGACCCTCGCCTGAAGGGTGGCCCGCGCTTCAACTCCACCTATCGCATCGTTTCGTTCGACGAGACGGCGCCAGCGGTTGCGGGCCCGGGCGGCCCGGCTGGCGGTCTTTCCGTTGCCGACCCCCGTACCGGCTACACGGACGCCCACAAGAACGTGCTGCGCGTCGTCGACATGGAAGAGGCGGCGCCGACGGTCACCGCTGGCGCGCGACCGTCGGGTGGCGGCCTGTCGGTTGCCGACCCTCGCACCGGATTCGGGCCGAACTCTCACCGCAACAAGCTGGCCGTCGTTGATTGGGACCAGCGGGCCGGCGCCATCACCGGCTCCGATCGCGTCGGCAGCGGCGCGCTGAGCGTCGCCGATCCACGCCCGGCGCCACGCGACGACTACAAGGCAACCAAGTATCGCGTAACCGGCTACGATGAGGCTGCCGGGACGGTCATCTCGGCGAGCACCACGGGCAACGGCGCCTTCTGCGTCGCCGATCCCCGGCCGGCCTGCATCAAGGGTGACGGCGACGCCTTCCGGACGCAGGGCCACTATGGCGTGGTCGGCTGGGACGATCATGCAGGCGCGGTCCCCGCCTTCGCCAAGAACAACAACGGCTCATGGTCGGTCGCCGATCCGCGCGAAATCGATCTCGAGCCCGCCTTCGTGCTGCCTTCGCCGACCGATCGCCTGATTTGCCGGATCATCGCGCGCGATGGCACCTGGCACCGGCCCTTCACCACCTTCGAGCTCGCGGCGCTGCAGTCGCTGTTCGACCCAGACCGCTGGGCGGAGTTCACGCTGGCCGGCAAATCCGATGCCGAGTGGCGCGAGCAGATCGGCAACGCGGTGCCGAGCGCGGCCGCGCGCAGCGTCGCCGGCGTCATGGGCCGCACGCTGCTGAAGGCGTGGGCGGGCGACAGCTTCGAGCTTTCGTCGGACGCCATCTGGGTCAGCCCGCTCGAGATCGCGCTCGCCGTCGACACCTCGAGCCAGGAGGTGCGGCTGTGAACCCCGCCTTCAACCCGCCGGTCGGCGAGCGGCCGACGATGGAGTGGCTGCCCGTCGCCGCGCTCAGCGTCGATGCGAGCTACCAGCGGTCGACCGACAATGAGACGTCGCGCACGCTGATCCGCAAGATCGCGCGCTTCTGGGACTGGTCGCTGTGCCAGCCGCTCGCCGTCACCCGCCGCGCAGACGGTTCGCTGTTCGTCGTCGACGGCCAGCATCGCCACGCCGCGGCGCAGCTGCGCGGCGACATCGATGAGCTGCCCTGCGTCGTCACCGCCTACGCCAGCCTCAGCGACGAGGCTGCGGCGTTCGTGTCGATCAACCAGCAGCGCAAGCCGCTGGGCAAGGTCGACCTCTACCGCGCCGCGCTGGCGGCCGGCGACACGGAGGCGGCGGCGATCGAGGCGATGATCACCGCCGCGGGGCTGAAGGTCGCGCCGCATTCGAACTACACAGCCTGGAAGCCGGGCATGCTGTTCTGCGTTCCCGGCATTCAGCGCGCCTATCGCGTCATCGGCCCGGCGGCGACGCGCCGCGCGCTCGACCTGCTCGCCGAGGCATTCGACGGCCATGTCCTGCAGTTCGCCGGGCAGATGCTCGAGGGACTGTTCGGCTTCGCGGCGAAGGAGGGCGCGGCCAGCGGCTTCGATCGGGCCGCCGCCGTGCGCTGCCTGTCGCGTCGCTCGCAATCGACCTGGGTGAAGGTCGCCACCCAGCGCCGCCTGGCGAGCGGCCAGCCGCGCCGACTGGCGATGCAGGCGGTAATCGCGGAGGTCTACGCCACCGAGCCGCGCGCCGCGGCGGCCGCCGACCTTCCGCCGCGCATCTCTCCCCCTCCCGTGCCGCGGCAACCCGCGCCCGCGCCCGTCGCGCCGAAGCCTGAGCCTGCGAAGGTTGCCATCCCCGCCGTCCGGCCGGCGCCGACGTCTCCACCAGCGGCCAAGGCTGACGTTGCGCCGAAGCCGTTCAAGCTGCGCTTCGCCAATTTCGAAGAGCAGCTCGAGGCCGCGAGGCGGCTGGGCGTCATCGAGCGCCCGGTGCTGCGCACGAGCGATGACGGCATCCGCTTCGGCGTCGTCGGGGAGATCCTTTGATGCCGACCGCGACCACGCTCCGCCGACACGGGTCGATCAAGCCCTCCGGGCACAGCGTCGTGCTGCCCGCCTACGACCCGGCGCTGCGATCGGCGCGGACCATCTTCGGCAACCGCGTCACGACGCCGGCCGACGCCGGTCATGTGCTGAAGTCGGGGCACAATAGCCGCAAGATCGGCAAGACGGTGCTGAAGGGCAAATGGCGCGGCCTGCCGATCTACACGCTGACGCTGGAAGAGCGCGCCACCTGCCCGCGCGACTGCGCCGCCTTCGCCTATTGCTACGGCAACGGGATGAACTGGGCGCAGCGGATCGTCGCCGGTGGCGACCTCGAGGCCGCGCTCGACCGCGAGCTCGACGCGCTCGCGCGGCAGCACCCGGCCGGATTCGCGGTGCGGCTGCACGTCCTCGGCGACTTCTATTCTATCGCCTACGTCTATCTCTGGAAACGCGCGTTGGCCCGCATCCCCGGCCTGCGCGTCTTCGGCTTCACGGCGCGCTGCCCCGACACCGACCCGATCGGCAAGCTGCTGAACGGCCTGTCGCGGATGATGTGGGACCGCTTCGCCATCCGCTTTTCCAACCGCGGGCTGGAGACGCGCGGCGCCGAGATCGCCGACCCGGGCACGCCGACGTCGGCCATTCCCTGCCCGGCGCAGACCGGCGCCACCGACTGCTGCGCCACCTGCGCGCTCTGCTGGTCGACCACCCGCAACATCTCCTTCGCGAGGCATTGATGAAGAAGCGTATCGACTGGGACCAACGCGCCGAAGAAGGGCGGCAGCTCGGCCTCGACGGCCGGGCCAAGCCGGTGCGGCCGTACATCGACTGGAAGGGCCGGCGCGGCGAAGTCGAGGGCCTGATCGCCCGCAAGGTCTCGCTGAAGGACCTGGCTGCGCACTTCGGCTGCGACCACCGGGCCGCCGGCGCCGCGATCCGCCGCCTCGGGCTCAAGATGGATGACGAAGCGCGCGTCGAGCGCTGCCGCGCGCACCTCTCGGTCATCGGGGCGGATCCGGTAGCGATCGCCAAGCGCACCGCCAGCCAAAAGCAGACGAACGCGAAGACAAAGAACCGCCTCCGCCGCTCGCGCGCGGCGCGCAAGCAGTGGCGCGATGCCGAGACCCGGGCCCGCACGATCGAAGGGCTTCGGCGGTACCGGACGTCGCTGCCCGCCGAGGTCGCCGCGGCGCAAGGCCGGAAGGGCGGGCTGGCGCACACCGCCTGGTGTCCGCCGGAGCGGCTCGAGGAATATCGCGCGCTGCGCGTCAAGCTGAAGAGCGCGAAGGAGGCGAAGCGCATCATCCTCGCCGACGTGCTCGCCAAGGAGCGGGCGGCGCGCGGCCGTCCCAAGCGGCGCCTGTCCTTCGACGAGCAGCTCGCGGCGGCCGCGGCCGGTGCCGAGCTCATCTTCATCCCGCACATCCCGATGCCCGATCCGATCCGCACGCTCGGCGGCATCCCGTCAGGAGCATTCTGATGACCACGCTCGCGCCCGACGCCTATCGCGCCTTCCTCGAGGCGAAGCGCCCGCCGGCGCCGATGCTCGGGCTGCCGTGCACCGACGCCGACATCCTGCTCGACCGCTCCGACGGCAAGCCGGAGAAGGCGCATCACCGGCACATCGTGCGCTGGGCGGTGCAGGGCGGCCGCCGCGCGATCTTCGCCGCCTTCGGGCTCGGCAAGTCGACGATGCAGCTGTCGGCGAGCCGTGCGGTGCTGGCGCTTGCCTTCCGGCACGGGATCGCGCCGCGCCGCGCCGAGCTGCCGCACCTGGCGCTGATCGTCGGACCGCTCGGCGCGCGGACGGAGATGTTGAAGGACGCCGCGCTGCTCGGCATCGACCTGCGCTTCGTGCGGTCGACGGACGAGGTGCTGGCGCTCGCCGCGGAGGGCGCGCGCCACTTCCTGACCAACATCGAGACGGTGCGCGACGGCAAGATCGACGTCGACCTGTTCACCTTCGCCAGCCTCGACGAGGCGGCCTGCCTTCGCGACTATGGGTCGGAGACCTATCAGATCTTCGTGCCGATGTTCGCGCGCGTGCCCTACCGGCTGGTGGCCACCGCCATGCCGGCGCCGAACCGGTATAAGGAGCTGATCCACTACGCCGCCTTCCTCGGCATCATGGACAGCGGCCAGGCGCTGACGCGCTTCTTCCAGCGCAACAGCGAGAAGGCGGGCGACCTCACCCTCTATCCGCACAAGGAGGAGGAGTTCTGGCTCTGGGTCAGCAGCTGGGCATGCTTCCTTCAGAAGCCTTCAGACCTCGGCCTGCCGGACGACGGCTATGTCCTCCCCGAGCTCGACGTGCGCTTCCACGAGGTGAAGACCGATATCGCCGGTACCGACGCCGACGATCGCGGACAGGCGGCGCTGTTCCGCGACGCGGCGATCGGCGTGGTGCAGGCGGCGCGCGAAAAGCGGTCGACCATCGACCTGCGCGTCGCCAAGGCCGTCGAGATCGTCGAGGCGTCGCCGGATGATCACTTCATCCTCTGGCACGATCTCGAGGATGAGCGGAAGGCGATCGAGGCGGCGCTGCCAGAGGTCGCGTCGGTCTTCGGAAAGCAGCGCATCGAGCAGAACGAGGCGCTCGCCGACGATTTTGCCGAGGGCAGGGTGGCCCGGCTGGCCGCCAAGCCGTCTATGCTCGGCGCCGGTCGGAACTTCCAATACCACTGCCACCGGGAAATCTTCGTCGGCGTCGGGTACAAGTTCCACGATTTCCTGCAGGCGGTGCATCGGGTGTGGCGCTTCATGCAGTCGAAGACCGTCGTCATCGACCTGATCTATGCCGAGACCGAAGCTGCCATCCTGCGCGACCTGCTGCGCAAGTGGAAGGATCACAAGCTGCTCGTCGAGCGGATGTCCGAGCTGATCCGCCGCTACGGCCTCAACCACATCGACGCCGACAGCGGCTTC
Source organism: Sphingomonadaceae bacterium (assembly GCA_030147805.1). Classification (GTDB taxonomy): domain Bacteria; phylum Pseudomonadota; class Alphaproteobacteria; order Sphingomonadales; family Sphingomonadaceae; genus Sphingoaurantiacus. The sequence goes on along the minus strand of JASBUR010000008.1, from coordinate 183,781 downwards.
TACCGGTCGATCGGCTGCGTCCGCCAGGAGGCGGTCGGCGACATCATCGAGACGCCCGACGGCCCGGCGCCGCGGTGGCGGATGATCAACAACGACAGCGTCGTTGAGACGGCGGCGATGCCGGACGCGTCGGTGGACCTGATCGTCACCTCGGTGCCGTTCGGCAACCAGTATGAGTACACGCCGAGCTACAACGACTTCGGCCACACCGACGACAACGGCCACTTCTTCGCGCAAATGGACTTTCTGACGCCGAACCTGCTCCGGATCCTGAAGCCCGGGCGGCTGGCGTGCGTGCACGTCAAGGACCGCATCCGATTCGGCAACGTCACCGGCAAGGGCGCGCCGACGCTCGATCCGTTCAGCGACGAGGTCAGCGCGCACTTCCGCCGCCACGGCTTCGACCTGATGGCGCGCATCACCGTCGACACCGATGTCGTGCGCGAGAACAACCAGACCTACCGCCTCAGCTACGGCGAGCTGCTCAAGGACAGCACGAAGATGGGCGCCGGCGTGCCGGAATATGTTCTCATCTTCCGCCGGCCGCAGACCGACCGATCGCGCGGCTATGCCGACACACCAGTGAGCCTCGAGCCGCCGCGGTGCATCGACTTCGACGATCCGGACGCCGAGCCCCAGCCCTACCACCGGGAGCTCACACCCCTCCCTGGGGAGGGGTACAGCCTGGCGCGGTGGCAGGTGGACGCGCACGCTCACTGGCGATCGTCGGGCGACCGCTTCCTCACCGCGGACGAGCTGGCCAAGCTGCCGACGTCGCTGCTGCCCAAGGCGTTCAAGGAAGCGCAGCAGGGCACGATCTACGACCATGAGGAGCATGTCCGCCTCGGCGAGCTCGTGGCGGGCCGCGACCCCGCCGACCCGCGCGGCGGGCTGCCGCGGACTTACATGAGCCTCGCACCCGAAGCGGTCAGCGATCAGGTGTGGAGCGACATCACGCGGATGCGGACGCTCAACAACGAGCAGTCGCTCGGCAACCGCGAGAAGCACGTATGCCCTCTCCAGATCGATATCGTCGACCGGCTCATCCGGCTGCGCTCGATGCCGGGCGAGTTGGTGTTCGACCCCTTCGCGGGCATCGGCACCGTGCCGGCGCGCGCGGTGGCGCTCGGCCGGCGCGGGCTCGGCGTCGAGCTCAACGGCGATAAATATTACCCGGATGCGGTCCGCTATACGCGCGCCGCCGAGGACAAGATCGCCATGCCGACGATGTTCGCGCTGCTCGGCGCAGACGCGGAGGCGGCATGACGCGGCAAGCCAACATCTTCGCTGGCGACGCCCGCATGGTGCACGAGGAGGCTGTCGAGCTGACCTTGCAGTCGCTCAAGGCCTATTGGAGCGAGCACAGGCACAAGGCCGTCGCGTGGTCGGGCGGCAAGGATTCGACATTGCTGCTCACGCTGCTCATCCACCTCATCGAGGCGGGCGAGCTGACCCAGCCCGATGTGCTCCGCGTCTACTACGCCGACACCCGGCAAGAGCTTCCGCCGATCCAGGCTGCCGCTGCGGCAATCATGGCAAAGCTGGCGCAGCGGCCGTGGATCGACCTTCAGGTGGTTCGGGCGCCGCTCGACAAGCGCTTCATGGTCTACATGCTCGGACGCGGTGTCCCGCCACCGAACAACGGCACGCTTCGCTGGTGCACGCGGCAGATCAAGGTCGACCCTATGTCCGCGGCGCTGGCCTCTGCGCTCGCCGGCGTCGAGGGCTCGATCCTCATGCTGACCGGCGTCCGCGAGGGCGAGAGCGCGGTGCGCGACGGCCGGATCGCCATGTCGTGTTCGAAGGATGGCGCCGAGTGCGGGCAGGGGTGGTATCAGCAGGTACTGCCCGACAGCCCGGGCATCCGCGGCCGCGTGGCAACGCTGGCGCCGATCCTGCACTGGCGGGTCTGCAACGTCTTCGACTGGCTGGTCGCGTTCGCGCCCATGCGCGAGTTCGGCGGTTGGGACACCCGGATCCTCGTCGATGCATATGGCGGCGACGATCAGGCGCGCGACATCGCCGCTAGGACCGGTTGCATCGGCTGCCCGCTGGCCAGCGAGGACATCGCGCTCAACGTGATCGTCGCCATGGAAGGCTGGACGCACTTGACGCCGTTGCTCGAGCTCAAGCCGCTATACCGCGAACTGCGCCTCGCCAAGCATCGGCTGCGCAAGTCAGAGCCGGAGGTGCTCAAGAATGGCAAGCTGTCGTCTTCGGGGCAGCGGGGCGGGCCGCTGAAGCTCGAGGCCCGCAGCTGGGCGCTCAGTCGCGTCCTCGACATCCAGACGCGGTGCAACGACGCCGCTGCGCGTCTCGGCCGGCCGGGCGTCGACATCCTCAATGCTGAAGAGGAGGAGAGGATCCGCGAACTCATCGCAGCGCGGACCTGGCCGAACAAGTGGGATGGCAGCGAGCCCAGCATGGATGCGTGGCTCGATCGCAAGAACCCGGACGGCACGGTCGAGCCGATCCTCTTTCGCGAACTGGTGGGCGCATGACGACCTCACCTGAAATCCTTCAGGTCGGTCTAGCCCCCGGCGCGGCGATAGATCTTCTCCCGGTTGCAGAGGACAGGCTGCAGATGCTGGAGCTGCGCCGCATGATCATCGAGGACATCTGTGAATGCCACAGCGCCGCATCCCGGCAGCTGGACCACTCAGCAGCGTAGGCGAGTACAATGAACGAACCTGAACCCATGACACCTGCCGCCTGCGACCTGCGCGATTTCCCGCGGATGATGATCGACATCGTGCGCCTGCGCGCGTCGGAGTTCGACGCCATCGCCGACGACGGCGCCTGGCGGGCGGGCTTCAACCTCTGGCTTTCGAGTTGGCATCAGGTGCCTGCCGCTTCGCTCGCCGACGACGACACGCAGCTTGTGAAGCTGGCGGGCCTTGGGCGCGACCTGCGCACCTGGCGCAAGCTGAAGGCGGAAGCGCTACGCGGCTGGGTGAAGGCGAGCGACGGCCGGCTCTATCACAAGGTCGTCGCCGAGATGGCGCTCGAGGCGTGGATCGAGAAGGTCGCGCAGCGCAAGTCGAGCGGCGCCGGCAATGCGCGCCGCTACAGCCACACCTTCGACCCACAGCCTTTCGATGCCGCGCTCGCCGAGGCCGTCGGAATGCTGGCGGCACTCAACCCGCAGTCCAAGGCGCTCTCCCGACGCGCTGCCAAGGCGCTCCCGGTGGGAGCCGCCACGCCTCCCACCGGGAGCGCAACGGGACTACCACCGGGGTCCCAAGAGACAGGGACAGTGACCGGGTCTAGGGTGGTTGATGTTGGCGTGGGCGCGAGCGAGCCGGCTGCCGAGGTCGATTACCTCAAGCTTGCCGACCATGTGTGCCGCACGGCCGGCGTCCGGAACATCGACCCCGGCCAGATCGTCCGCAGCCAGCAGATCGTCCGCGAGTGGCTGGACGCAGGTGCGGTCTTCGAGACAGACATCATCGAGCTGATCCGCGACACGGTCGCCATCAGCCAGGTGCCCATCCATTCGCTGAACTACTTCGACGCCCCGGTGCGCCAGGCGATCGCCCGACGTGCCGCCAAGGCAGCGGGCGCGACCGGCGCCGGCCGTCCCCGCCGCGGCAACGGCCTCGGCATGGCCGAACCCGCCACCAGCTTCGACGAGACCCCCGAACAGATTGCTGCTCGCGAGCAGCGCCTCAGCCGCTGGGAGATAGACGATGGCCACGCAGCCGCTGCCCACTGAAGCCGAAGCCCCGCGCGAGGAGTGCGGGCCCGAACAGCCGTTCAACTGCGCCCGGCATGGAAGCTTCATCGGCCGGGTGTCGTACGTCTGGGTCGGCGGGCGCCGGCTCGACTTCGACCCGAGCTGCGCGACATGCGAAGCCGAGGACGAGGCGCGGCGCCGCCACGAGCAGGCGCAGCGCGAAGCCGACGAGACGCGGCGCCGCACCGAGGCGCGCATGGTGGCGCTCGGCGTGCCGGTTCGCTTCCGCGGCGCGACCTTCGACAACTACGAGGCGCCGGCGGGCAGTGACCAGGCGAAGGTGCTGCGGACGGTGCGGCTCTACTGCGAGCGCTTCGATACGCGGCGGAAGGTCGGCAGCGGCCTGATGCTGATCGGCCGCCCGGGGACGGGGAAGACGCACCTGCTCTGCGCCGCAGCACTGGCACTGCATGGCCGCTGCCAACCGCTCTACACCGACGCCTGGTCGATGATCGCCGCGATCAAGGCCAGCTGGGCGCGCAGCGCGAAGGAGGATGAGGCGTCCGTCATCGCGCGCTTCGTGGCGCCAGACCTGCTGCTGATCGACGAGATCGGCGTGCAGTACGGAACCGATGCCGAGCGTGCGCTGCTGCACCGAGTGATCGACCTGCGGTATCAGCAGCTGAAGCCGACGATCGCCGCCGGCAACGTCGACCTCAACGGCATGAAGGCATACCTCGGCGAGCGGGCGGTGTCGCGGCTGCAGGACGGGGATGGTGTGGTGCTGACGTTCGGCTGGGATGACTACCGAACGCGATGACAAAGGATCTAGGGCGCTCATTCGCGATTGGCGACATCGTGACCAGGGACGGAAGCGACCGACAGAAGGTGATCGAGGTCGGGGAATATAACGACATCACTGTCGAGTGCGTCGAGGCGGCGCGGGGCGGATGGTGCCGCGTAGGCGATCGGGAGGTGAACCTTGAAGGCCGCTATCAGCTCGTGACACGCGCCCAGGGCAGCTGAGATATCCCCGCGCTATCCTACCTGTGGCGCCCCACCGGCTCGCGATATATTTGCTGTCGGCGAGCGTGAGCGGGGTAATATGGGTAGGAACCAGGCGGGGCGCGACGGCGCCCTCCGGACCGCAGCCGCCAGCGTATCGACGATCCTCGGCGCGGCAAGGGGCAGGCAGGCGCCTGCGGCACACAGCGCGACGGCCGAGGCGATCAACCCCCACGCCGCGGCGCACCGAGACTACAAGCCCGACCGGCTCGTCGACCTGACCGGCGAGCTCGGCGAGGGTCCGGGGAAGTACCACCGCATCGTTCGGCGCGTGCCGCGCTACGAGACCTATTATAATCGCAGCGAACAGACGCCGCACGACTATGAGCTCTACCGCGCCGCCAAGTGGATGGACGAGGTCAGCGAGATGGCGCAGGCGGGGCTCACCCGTTCCGTCCTGGCATGTGGCGCCGGCGGCTCGGCCTATGACCACCTGCCGATCAATGAGCGCGCCGCCATGGCGCGCATCGACGTCGAATGGGTCGACTGGCTGTTCACGCGCGCCTCGCAGCCGATCGGCAAGCGCCAGCGCGTGCCGACCGACCTTGGCGTCGAGCTGAGGATCCTGCGTGCCGTGATCGTCGAGGATCAGACCTTCACCGAGTTCGGGCTGGCCGAGCGACCGTTCAGCAATCCGGCGATCGACGAGACGGACGCCAGCGCCCGCGCGGCGCGGGATGTCGCCGAGAAGGCGCACCGGCTTGCGGTGAAGCGATGGGCTGGGACGCTCTACAAGATCGCGGTGAACCGGCTGCTGCTCTCGCTGCGCGATCGCGCGCCACGCTGGTTCGCGCCCGTTCGCCAGCGCATGCCGAGGCTCGACGGCGTCATCGACTACAGCGCCGTCGAAAAGGTCTTGCCGGAACCCGCACTCGGAGCGTAGAAAGGACGAGCGTGAGAAGGTGCGCCCCGGGCCGATAGGCTGTCGGGGCGCTCTTCGTTTCGGGGGACGCGGATGGCTCAGCGCAGCCCCGACGTCGAGAGCCTCATCGTCAGGAACATGAAGCCGCTGACCTGCATCGACTGCGGGGCGGAAGGTCATGGCGGCGGCGCGCCGTCCGATGTCGAGGTGCTGGGCGGTCGGTTCCACGGCTGGACGGTGACGCGCCGGCTTCACTGCGGAGTGTGCGGCCTCACCTGGCAGCAGGTGAACGACCGCCGCCGGGTGTGGCATGGCTAAGCGCCCCCCGTCGTTCAGCATGACGGCCGCGCCGCAGCGCAAGTCGTGGGCGCGGCCATCGAAGGCTGCCGGTCGCCGCCTGCGGGGGCGCAAGGGGCAGAGCCTGCGCCGTGCCGTGCTTGATGAGGAGCCGCTCTGCAGGGTCTGCAGGCGCCTCGGCCTGGTCAGCGCCGCGACCGAAGTCGATCACATCACTCCGCTGAGCGAGGGCGGATCGAACGAACGCCGCAACCTTCAGCCCCTCTGCGGCGACCACCACCGCGAGAAGACTGAAGCCGAGGCTTCAGCACGGCGACAGGCCGCCCCTCACCTCAGGTGACTTCAGACCCCCCCCCGGGGGGGCTGATCTTCAGGGGTCGATGGCGCGGACACCGCGCCCAAGCCCTTTTTTCTGCGCTGACAAATTAAAATTTCGCCACCCCAATTAAATTTGGAACATCCTTTGGACCTCAGCTATCACGCGGGCCGGCCGTGAAGCGCGGGCCCAAGCCGCAGACGCCGGCCACCAAGCTGGCGCGCGGCACCTACAAGCCGAGCCGCAACGGCGGCGCATCGGCGGCGGCGGCGCGGACCGCGGCCGACGCGACCGTCGCGGCGCTGGCCCGGCCGGCGCTCCAGGGCGAGGTCATGGACGCCGGCGCGGTGCCGGCGATGCCCGACTACCTGTCGCCAGGCGCCCAGCTGATCTGGCAGGAGGAGCTCGGGCGGGTGATGATCGGCGGCGTGCTCGAGCGCGACAGCTCGCTCTTCGCCACCTACTGCGAACTCGAAGCCGCCTGCCGCAAGGCATGGCAGGGAACGAAAGCCTCGCGCGGCACACCAGCGACGCCGCCCGCCCCGCCGCCTGCAGCCTACCTGACCGAACTGCGCCGGATGCGCGAGCTGCTCGGCATCGCCGGGCCGCGCGCCCGCGCCTCCGGGGGCACCAAGCCCAATGACCAGCCGAGCGGAAACCCCTTCGTCCGGAACCGGCCACGGTAAGGATTACGCCAAGGTCGCGCACGCCTACGCGAAGGCGGCGGCTGCAGACCAGGCTGGCAAGAAGTTCTGCAAGTGGGTGCGCCTTGCCGCGCAGCGTCACCTCGACGACCTGAAACGCGCGGCGAAGAAGGGGTGCGACTTCTACTTCGATGCGTGGGAGGCGAACAACGCCTGCGACTTCATCGAGAAGTTGCCGCACGTCGAGGGGAGCTGGGAGAGCGCGACGCTCGAACTCGAGCCTGCGCAGGTCTTCATCCTTGCCTGCGTCTTCGGCTGGCGCCGCAAGCTTGACGGGCGGCGGCGCTTCACCCGCGTCTATTGCGAGGTCGCGCGTAAGAACGCCAAGTCGACGCTGACCGCCGGGGTCGCGCTCTACTGCCTGTGCTGCGAGAACGAGCTCGGGCCGCAGATCATCATCGGCGCGACGACTGGCAACCAGGCGAAGAAGGTCTTCGAACCGGCCAAGAAGATGGTGGCGCGCACCGCCGCGCTTCGCGATGCGTTCGCGCTTCGGCCGTGGGCGAGGGCGGTCACCTGCGATTTCAACGGCGGCTCGATCGAGACGATCAACTCGAAGTCGTCGACGCAGGACGGGCACAACCCCTACGTCGGGATCCTCGACGAGCTGCACGCGCACAAGGACCGCGGTCTGTTCGACGTCATCCGGTCGGCCTTCGGCGCGCGCAAGCAGCCGCTGATGTGGATGATCACGACGGCGGGCTTCAACATGACGGGCGTCTGCTACGAGCAGCGCACGATGGTGACGAAGATGCTCGAGGGCGTGCTCGAGCTGGATCACTACTTCGGGATCGTTTTCACGATCGACGAGGGCGACGACCCGTTCGACCCGCGGGTCTGGATCAAGGCCAATCCGCTGCTCGGCAAGGCGGTCGACCTCGAGGAGTTCAAGGGCTACGCCAAGGAGGCGAAGGCGTCACCGGCATCGCTCGGCGAATTCCTCACGAAGCGCCTCAACATCTGGCTTCGCGCCGCCACCAACTGGCTTTCGCCCGCGCAGTGGAAGGCGGCGGAGGAGGTTCACGACTGGTCGGCCTTCGACGGGCTCGACTGTTATGTCGGTACCGACCTTTCGGACCGCGACGACATCACCGCGGTGGTAATCGCGGCGATCGACAAGACGGGGCGGCTGATCTTCAAGTCGCTGTTCTTCCTGCCGGAGAGCGTGCTCGATCGCGACGATCAGTCGGACACGTCGCAGACGCTGTACGCGACCTGGTCGGGACATAACGGCGGGCCGCCGCTCGAGGATGTCGAGACCGACTTCCGGCTCTTCGCCGAAGACGGCGCGCCGCTGCCGGTGCCGCCGCCGGCTTTCGACCATCCGCTGGTGATCACGCCCGGGGACTTCGTCGACCTGGAGATTGTCGAGCAGATCATCCGCTGGATGATGGCGCGCTTCGCGGTGCGCAGGGTGACCTCGGATCACTTCTCGTCGGCGCAGGGGATGGCTGTCAACCTGAACAAGGGGCTTGCCGAGCCGATCGCCGTGTTGATGCAGAAGAACGCCGCGAACTTCTCCGACCCGTCGAAGGAGATCGAGGCGAGGCTGAAGGCCGGGCCCCACCAGATCGCGCCCGACGTCAATCCGGTCATGGCGTGGATGGCTTCGAATGCGGTGGTGACCCGCAAGATCGACGGCTCGCTCCTTCCCAAAAAGGACAAGCCGAACAGTCCGAACAAGATCGACGGCATCGACGCGCTGGTGAACGCCGTCGCGCCGATGCTCGGCGTGAAGCCGCCGCCGCCTGCGGCGAGCTACGTCGAAACCGAAGACATCATCGTTCTCTGACGGAGCCGCCATGCTCGAGAAGCTGAAGAGCGTTGGCCGCCTGGCGGCCGCGGCGGCACCGGCCGTGCTGCGCGATGCGGCCGGGCTGGCCGGCGCCGGCATGGTCGCCCATGGCGCCGCCGAGATCTACGCGCCCGCCGGGTGGATCGTCGGCGGCATCATGCTGCTCGCCGCGGCATGGCTGGCGGCGAGGAGTGCCCGATGAGGGGGCTGTTCGGCACGCTTGCTGCCGGCGCGCTCGAGGCGAAGCATGTCGGTCTCGAGAGCTCATATATCGAGTTCTTCGAGAAGATGCTCGGGAGCAAGTCTGGTACGTCGGTAACGTCGCACTCGGCGATCAGGGTGTCGACGATCCTTTCGGGCACGCGCGTCCTGGCCGAAGGCATCGCGCAGCAGCCGTGCATCCTCTACCGCCGCAAGCCCGGCGGCGGCAAGGAGCCGGCGATCGATCATCCGCTCTACCGGATCCTGTACCGGCAGCCGAACGAGTGGATGACGTCGTTCGAGTTCCGCGAGATCATGATGTGGCACGCAGTGCTCGCGCGCGGCGGATTCGCTTACATCAACCGCGGCGTCACGGGTAATCAGATCCGCGAGTTGCTGCCGCTGGCCGCCGGATCCTGCGTGCCGGTGGCGCTCGGCAACTTCGAGGTCGCTTACGACGTCAGCGATATCAACGGACTGATCGGCCGATTTCCGGCGAAGGACATCTTCCGCCTGCGCGGTCCTAGCTGGGACGGCATCAACGCCATCGACATCATCCGTGAGGCGCGCGAGGCGATCGGCCTGTCGATCGCCACCGAGGAGGCCCACGCGCGGCTACACGGCAACGGGATGCAGACGTCCGGCATCCTGACGACGGACCCGAATCTTTCGGACGATGCGCGCGCCCGCATCATCAAGCAGATCAAGGACCAGAAGAGCGGGCTGACCAACGCCTTCAAGACGTTGGTGCTCGACCGCGGCGCGAAGTTCGAGCCGTCGGGCATGAAGGGCGTCGACGCCCAGCACCTCGAAACGCGGCGCTTCCAGATCGAGGAGTGCTGCCGCGCGATCCGGGTGTTCCCGCAGATGGTCGGGCACACCGACAAGACGGCGACGTTCGCAAGCGCCGAGGCGTTCTTCCAGGCGCACGTCACGCATTCGCTGATGCCGTGGGGCGAGCGGTGGGAGCAGGCCTGCGCCCGCGATCTCTTCCCCGACGAAGACGACCTGCTCGTCGAGCTCAACTATCGCAGCCTGATGCGCGGCTCGTCGAAGGACCGGTCGGAGTACAACGCCAAGGCGCTGGGCAGCGGCGGATCGCCGGCGTGGATGACCCAGGACGAAGTCAGGGCCGAAGAGGGCCTCAACCCGATGGGGGGCGACGCGGCCGTTCTCCCGAAGCCGACCAGTGCGCCGGCGCCGACGAAGCCAGCGCCAGCAAGCGAGGACTGACATGATCCACCGGAGCAACCTGCTCGCCGGCGCGACCGCGCTGTCGGGCCTCGAAGTGAAGCGCCTCGACGGCATGCAGCACTTTGCGTGCGACCTCGAGGTGAAGGCCGAGGACGTCGCCGACGACGGCACCTTCTCCGGCTATGGCGCGGTCTTTAACAACGAGGATCAGGGCGGCGACGTCATCCTGAAGGGCGCCTTCAGAAAGTCGCTCGCCGAGTGGAAGGCGAAGAAGAAGCTGCCGAAGATGCTGCTGCATCACGGCAGCTACGGCGCCGACGCCATGCTGCCGATCGGCGTGTGGACGTCGATGGAAGAGGACGACTATGGCCTGAAGGTCACCGGCCGCCTCGACCCGATGGACACCGACCGCGGCAAGCAGATCTATGCCGGGCTGCGCAACCGCACGCTCGACGGCCTGTCGATCGGCTACAAGGCCATCGACTTCAAGTACGGCACGAAGCCCGACCAGGCGTGGCGGACCATCAAGGAGCTGAAGCTCTTCGAGGTCAGCGTCGTTTTGTTCGGCATGAACGAGTTGGCGACCATCACCGACGTGAAGGGTCAGATGCCGACCGAACGAGATCTCGAACGGCTGCTCATGCGGGAAGCTGGGTTGTCGGCTCGCGAAGCCAAGGCGTTCATCGCCTCTGGCTACAAGTCGCTCGAAGGCGCGCGGGATGCCGCGGACAGCGACGACCTGGCGGCGGCAGCCGCCTTCGACCGGCTCGCGGAATTGCTCCGCGCCTAGCCGGGTTTTCACCAACCGCCCACATTGGGAGATTACCATGAACCGACAGCACAACGTGCTGGAGCGTCAGACCCGCGCGCCGTTCGAGCGTAAGGAAGACGCCCCGCCGAGCAAGACCGACGCCGCCGTCCAGCGGATGATGAACGCGTTCGAGGAGTTCAAGGCCACCAACGACGCTCGCCTGAAGGCGATCGAGGCCAAGGGCACCGTCGACGTCCTCACCGAGGAGAAGCTGCAGAAGATCGAGGCGACGATCGCCGCGACCGAAGGGATGGGCCAGAAGCTCACCCTCGCCGAGCAGCAGGCGAAGCAGGCTGCCGAGGGCGCCAACGAGCTCAAGGCGCAGCTCGACGCCATCGAGACGAAGTTCGGCCGCATGCGCGCGCCGGGCGTCGACCCGAAGGTCGAGATGAAGTCGACCGTCAACACCTGGGCCCGCGGCGTCATCGCCGCCTACCAGGACGGCCTGCCGAACCTGCCCGAGGATCAGCGCAAGGCGCTCGACGACGTCAACGCCCAGTACAAGGCGATGTCGATCTCGAACGACACGACCGGCGGCTATCTCGCGCCGGCCGAGTATGTCGCCGAGATCATCAAGGGCGTCACCGAGATGAGCCCGGTTCGCAGCCTCGTCCGGCTGCGCACCACCGCGTCGAAGTCGATCATGATCCCGAAGCGGACCGGCCAGTTCGCCGCGCGCCGCACCGGTGAGACCGACACCCGGACCGAAACCGACGGACTGCGCTACGGCATGGTCGAGGTGAATGCGCCCGAGATGTACGCGATCATCGACATCCACGAGCAGAACCTCGAGGATTCGGCGTTCGACCTGGAGGCGGAGATCCGCTTCGAGGCGCAGGAGCAGTTCGAGGTCCGCGAGGGCGTCGAGTTCGCCGCCGGCGCCAAGTCGGACGAACTCGAGGGCATCCTCGTCAACGCGTCGATCGGCTCGATCAACAGCGGGCACGCGACCACCGTCACCGCCGACGGCGTTCTGAAGCTCTACCACGAGGTGAAGACCGCCTACGCGCGCAACGGCGTCTACGTGCTCAACCGCAAGACGCTGGGCGCGATCCGCCGGCTCAAGGACAGCCAGAACCAGTATCTCTGGATGCCGGGCCTCGCGCAGGGGCAGCCGAACTCGATCAACGGCGCGCCCTATGTCGAGCTGCCCGACATGCCGGACGAGGCCGCTGCGGCCGCCCCGGTGGCGTTCGGCGACTTCCGCCGCGGCTACACCATGCTCGATCGCATCGCGATGAGCATGCTGCGTGACCCGTTCACGCAGGCGGACAACGGCGTGATCCGTTTCCGCTTCCGTCGCCGCGTCGGTGGCAAGGTCACTCTCCCCGAGGCCATCAAGAAGCTGGTCTGCGCCGCCTAGGCGCCGCCCAGCTTCGGCCTCGGAAGCGGGCGGCAGGCTGTCCCCGGCCGCCCGCTTCACCTCTCTTCGCTTTGAACAGGAAAGGAGATCGCCATGCGCGACCTCGTCAACAACGTGCATCCGGTCGTCGCCATCGCGCCGGCCGCCGCGGTGGCCGACAACACCGCCTTCGTTTCGGGTTGGATCGACCTGAAGGGCTATCTGTCGCTCACCTTCCTGCTGATCTTCGGCGGTCTCGCCGATGCCGACGCGACGTTCACCACGCTCGTCGAGCATTCGGACGAGAGCGACGGATCGGGCTCGGCCGCAGTTGCCGACGCGCAGCTGATCGGCACCGAGGCGCTCGCGTCGGCGACGTTTGCCGACGACAGCGAAACCCGCAAGATCGGCTACATCGGCTCCAAGCGCTACGTGCGCCTGACGGTGACGCCGGCGGGCAACAGCGGCAACGCGTTCCTCGCGGCGATCGCGCTGCTCGGCCATCCCAAGGATGCGCCGACCGCCAACCCGCCGGCCTGACGCTAGCGCGCCTGGCACACTGACGGGGCGGTCGAGCCGGCCGCCCCGTCATCCTCACGATGATGGAGACCGCACATGCGGGTAAAGATCCTGAAGCCCTTCCCCTATGCGGCGGAGGGCACCAAGTCGGTCATGCTGTCGCCCGGCGACGAGTCGGACATCCGCGACGAGTTCATCGCCGGCCTCGAAGAGGCCGGGCTGATCGACACCGGCGGCCGCCAGCCGGGCGGCGACATGGCCGACCATCCGCTCTTCGCAGCGCTGCGCAACGCTGAGGAGGCCATCGGCGCGCGCGATGCCGAGATCGAGCTGCTGAACGCCGAGGTCACCCGCCTGGGCGATGCGCTGAAGACGGCCGAAGCGAATGCCGCTCCGGCCGGCTATGCCGAAAAGCTGCAGGCGGCGGAAGCCGACCTCGAGGCCAGCAAGCTCGCCGCCGCCGAGGCTGCGCAGCGCGAGGCTGCGCTGACCGTCCGCATCGCCGCGCTGGAAGCCGCGGCATCGCCGCCGGCCGGCGAGGGCGAGAAGAAGGCCGTCAAGGCCAAGGCCTGATCGGTTTCCTCCCCAAGGGAAACACCTGGGGCCGGCCGGCGACGGGCGGCCCCTTCTCTTTTTGGGAGCGCGGGATGACCGACATCAACGTCACGCTGCTGCAGATCGCCTACAACGTCGACCCCAACGCGGCGGCACTTGCGACCAACATCCGCGCGGCGCGGCTCGCGATCGAGGCTGACAACCTGCTTCCCGAGGGCGAGCGGCAGATCACCGCCGCGACGAGGCTGGAGCTGTCGGCGGCCATCAAGCGGCGCGGCGGGGCGCTTCTGGCACAGATCGGCATCGACCTTCCGGCGCTGGCGGCGGGACTGCCACCCGCTCCTGCTGAGGATGACAGCGAGGGGGCGTAGACATGGCCGCCGCGATCATCCATTCGGCGAAATACGAGACTACCCTCGTCCAGTCGACGTTCACGCTGCCGAGCTTCGCGGTGCCTGCCGGAGGCGATAAGCGGCTGGTGGCGATATTCGAGACGGCGCGCGGCGCTGGCGGGACGCCGGCGCGCACAATCTCGTCGGCAACCTGGAACGGCAACAGCCTGACCTCGCAGGCGCAGGCGGTGACGGCTACGGGCACGGGCGCCCGCGTCGCGGCCTTCGACCTGGCACTCGGCTCGACCGAAGCAATCTCGGATCTCAGCGTCACCTTCAATGCTTCGACGCTGGGCTGCATCATCCACGCCTTCGTCCTCGAGGACGTCGAGCAGGGCGCGCCGACGCCGACGGCGGTCAGCTCGAACAACCTATCGGCCGCGGTCACGCTTTCGGCCGCCGGCATCGCCATCGCCGCGCTGCTGAACAACTCGAACAACGCGGCGGGCGATTTCTCGATCACCGGCTGCTCGCAGACGCAGACGAGCCTTTCGCCATCGCGGACCGGCGCAGGAACGACGAACGAGCAGAATCTCGGCACGGCATCGGTCGTCGGATCGGGGTCGCAGAGCTTCGACTGGAGCGCCGCGAGCTCGGCAAACCGGGCGCACGTCATCGTCGGCTATCTGCAGGCCAGCGGCGGCGGCGGGGCCGCGCCGCTGGCGGTGTTCGCCAACCACTTTCGCCAGCAGGGGTTTGCCTGATGATCCTGCTCAAGCAGTCGGTGGCCAGCCAGGAGATCCTGATCGGGCCGTTCCTCGACGACAGCGACGGCAAGACGGCCGAGACGGGCCTGTCGATCGCGAACACCGACATCAAGATCTGGAAGGCCGGCGGCACCAGCGAGGCGTCGAAGAACAGCGGCGGGGCGACGCATGTCGCCGGCGGCCGCTATACGGCGGTGCTCGACGCGACCGACACCGACACGCTGGGGTCGATGGAGATCAACGTGCACGTCGCCGGCGCGCTGCCGGTGCGGCGCGAATGCCTGGTGGTGACGGCCGCCGCCTATGACGTGCTGACCGCCGCCACCGGCGACGCCTTCGCGCGGCTGGGCGCCGCCGGCGCCGGGCTGACCGCACTGCCGTGGAACGCGGCGTGGGACGCCGAGGTGCAGAGCGAATGCGCCGATGCGCTGGCGGCGTACGACCCGCCGACGAACGCCGAGATGGAGGCGCGGACGATCGCCGCGGCGGACTATGCGACGGCGGCGAACCTCGCGACGGTCGACACCGTTGTCGACGCGATTCTCGTCGACACTGCCGAGATCGGCGCCGCCGGCGCCGGGCTGACGGCGCTGGCGTCGGCGGCGAACCTCGCCACGGTGGCGGGCTATATCGACACCGAGATCGGCGAGATCGCCGCGGCTATCGCGGCGGTGCCGACGGCGGTCGAGAATGCCGACGCGCTGCTCGGCCGGACGATCTCGGGCGGCGCGAACGGCGGCCGCACGGTGACCTCCGCGCTGCGCGCGCTGCGCAACAAGACATCGATCGCCGCCGGGACCTTCACCGTCTGTCAGGAGGACGACAGCACCCCGGCGTGGACCGCCACCGTTGCAACCGCGGCGGGCGATCCGATCACATCGATCGACCCGACATGATCCTGCTGCGGTTTCCTTACCGCTGGACCAGCGGCGACGGCGCGACGCGCGTGCCGTCGACGGCACGGGCGCTCACGGCTTCGGCCGGCGATCGCAACCTCGTGGCATCCGGCTCGCGCGCTTTGAGCGCCGGCAACGACCGCAGCATGGGAGCGGCGTGATGAAGATCAAGGCGGCGGATGCCGAGCTCGACTGGCCGATCACCTATGTGCTGGCCACGGGCGAGACCATCGAAACAGCGACCTGGTCGGTCGAGCCGGCGGGCGAGCTCGCCGTCAAGGAAGGCAGCGAGGACATCTCGGGTGCGACCGTCAGCTGCCTCCTTACCGGCGGCGAGCGTGGCAAGCGGTACGACGTCACCTGCAGAGTGGTGACCAACCAGGGGCGCAAGGATCCGCGGACGGTGACGTTCCTGATCGGGCCGGCGGTGGCGGTATGACGATGAACTGGCTCGAGCCTGAAGTGACGGTGGCGCCGACGTTCGAGCCGGTGTCCCTCGGCGAGGGGCGGGGGCACCTGCGCCTCGGCGATGACACCTCGGAGGACGCCCTCGTCTACAGCTATCTCATGGCGGCGCGCGGACATCTCGAGGTGGTGACCGGCGTGCGGTTCGCGACACAGACCGTCAAGTTCCGCGCCGACGGCTTCCGCGCCACCGAATTCGAACTGGCGCGGCCGCCGCTGCAATCGGTGACGCAGATCCAGTATGTCGACACCGATGGCACGACCCAGGCGCTGCCGACCTCGGTCTATGCGGTTTACCCCTACGGCCTGTCGCCGATGATCGCGCTCAAGCCCGGCCAGTCTTGGCCGTCGACCCGGGCGCAGCCGGACGCCGTGACGATCACCGCGGTGGTCGGCTATGCGCAGAACGCGCTGCCGGATCCGTTGCGCCAGGCGATCCTTCTCCTCCTCGGCGACTGGTACCGCGACCGCGAGAATACGAACATCGGCAACATCGTCAACGAGCTGCCGAACGCGGTCCGATCGCTGATCGCGAGCTTCAGGGTGTGTCCGATATGAGCTTGAGCGCCGGTCGGCTGCGCCACCAGATCAGCTTTCAGTCGCCGCCATCGACGTCGGACGGCGCCGGCGGGCGCGAAGGCGCCTGGACGACCTTCGCAACCTGTCGCGCCGAAGTGCTTCCGACGGGTGGGCGTGAGGCTTTGCTGACCGGCGCTCAAGCTGGCGTACAGGGTTGGAAGATCACGGTTCGATATCGTCGAGATATCGACACAACCCACCGGGTTCTGTTCGACGGCAAGACACTCAATATCCGGTCGGTAGCCGATCCTGCCGGCGATCGCGTAGCCTTGCTGATCTTTGCCGAGAGCGGGGTGATGGTGTGAGGCGCGGGTCTGGGGTCAAGGGCGCCGGTCGCGTGCGCCGGTTGTTGAAGCGCCTGCCGATCGATCTCCGCAACGAACTCGCGCGCGACATGAAAGGGGCGGCGCCAGCCATCCTCGGAGCGGCCCGGCGCGAGACGCCGCGTCGCAGCGGACGCCTAGCCTCGCTGCTGTCGACGAAGTTCTACGATAAGACCCTACGGCTCCGCGTCGGACTGATCGGAAAGGCCGCGAACCGGGCGGGCTGGTATGGGCGCATTCTCGAGGCAGGTCGCAAGCCGCAGCGTGTCAACGTCAAGCGACGCACTTCCAACGGGGTGATCAGCTACGCGATGAACGTAAAGGCGATGCCGGCGTCGCGCTTCGATATCGTGCGCGGTCGGACGCGGACGCTCGCGCTGCGACTGCTGCGGCCGCTGCTCAGCCGCGCATACGACCGCGCACTGCGCAAGGCAGCCAGCGGGAGCGGCACCTATGACTGACACGCGCACGCCTTTGATGGAGGCACTGGTCGCTCGGCTCGACGGTGAGGTCGGAAGCGGGGTGGGGGTGTTTTCCGACATACCCGACAACACGCCGCCGCCGGTGGTGATCGTGGACCAGCTGGCGCGCGAGGAAGCCGGCGAGAAGTCGGGCGGGCTCGACCTGTACCCGTTCGAGATCGTGACGATCACCAAGGGCGAAAGCCGCAAGCCGCTCAACGCGATCATGGCGTCGGTGCGATCACGGCTGCACGACTGGACCCCGGCGGCCCCCGGGCTGATCTTCTCGTCGATCCGCTTTCTGAGCGACGATGACAGCGCGCTTGAGGACGGCGTAAAGATCGGACGCAGCCGCTTCGAGGTTTACGTTCAACCGGCGGACTGACGCCCGCTCATCCCGTTCCACCCACGCCGGCCATCGTGCCGGCTTTTTCATGCGAAGGAAGCCACGATGGCCTATGTTCTTGGCAAAGACGTGAAGCTTTTCGTCGGCGATGGCGCCGGCTCGGAAGTGTTCACGGCGCTTGGCGGCGAAGGTTCGCTGTCCTGGGCGCGGTCGTCGACGGAGGTCGACCTGTCGTCGAAGGGCGACCCCGGACTTTCGACCTACGTCAATCCGAAGCTGACGCTGTCTGCCAGCGGCAAGCTGAAGCTGCCTGACACTGCGCTCGAGCGGATCGACACCGTCGCCAAATCGTCGACCAATGAGGTCAACGTCGAGGTGAAGCGCGGCGCGGTCGTGCTGTTCAAATGCGCCGTGGGCATCGGCAACTTCACGACTGACTTCCCGAACGAGGGCGTCGCCACCTTCAGCTTCAACATGGGCTGTGTCGCGACGCCCGACATCGACGACTTGGGCGCAACGTCGTAATGGCTGGCGCGGCGAACGAGCATCGCGGCGAGATCGACATGGTGCTCGGCGGCAAGACCTATGTCCTGCGGCCGAGTTTCCAAGCGATCGCCGCCTTCGAGCGGGCGACAGGCCTGTCGCTCATCCAACTCACCGACGCGGCGCGCCTCGGCTCGCTTTCGATGTCGGGGGCGCAGGCCGTTGTGACCGAGTGCATCAATGCGGCGGCGAAGCGCGACCTCGACAAGGTCGCGCCGGAGCGGGTCGGCGAGCTGATCTACGAGGCTGACGGGGGGTTGTTCATCGCCCAGAAGCGGCTGGCCGCGCTGCTCTCGCTGGCATCGACAGGTGGTTACACTGCGGCAGGTGAACGCAAGGACCCTCCGAAGGCGGCGAAGTAGACGATCGACCTATGCTTCGCCGCTACCTGTCGACGGCTCTCGGATTGTTCGGCTGGTCACCGGAGCAATTCTGGCAGGCAACTCCAGTGGAGTGGGTGGCCTGCTACGAATATCACGAGCGGGCTAATCTGCCTCGCTGAAGCCCTGACGTACCCAAGCTATTCCGCGAATGAATAGCCAAAGCAGTGCTGTCAGCAGGACCAGCGCTCCGAGCAGCATCATGAGCAAGCTCCAGCTGCCAAAATCAATCATCGCGCCCACGAACAGCGTCAGCAATGGCGCCAATAGTGAGGCGAAGATGAATATCGCCAGTCGCGACCAGCCTTCCATATCGGGCCCATCCTACCGCCAGAACCGCCGGAGAGAATGACTCATGGCCGATGATGTCAAGCAGCTCATGCTCCAGGTCGACGCCTCGGTCGAGCTCGCCCGCCGCAACATGTCTGCGCTGGAGCGCGACGTGGGCAGGTTTCGCGGCGGCGTCGATAGCGAACTGAAGAAGATCGACCAGCGATTCGCCGATCTCGGGAAAGGCGCGCTGACGCTTGGCGGGGTCCTGAAGGGCGCGCTCGCCGGCGCCGTCGTCGGGCAAATCGTCCAGACCAACAAGGAATTCAGCTCGCTTCGGGTGTCGCTGGAGACGGCGACCGGTTCGGCGGTGAAGGCAGACAGGGCCTTCGACAAGTTGAAGGACTTCGCTGCGACGACGCCCTTCGCTTTGCAGGAGGTCGTGCAGGCGTTCGTCAAGCTGAAGAACCTCGGGCTCGACCCATCGATCGAGGCGCTGACCTCGTACGGCAATACCGCGGGGGCGATGGGCAAGACGCTCAACGACTTCGTCGAGGCGATCGCCGACGCGGCAACGGGCGAATTCGAGCGGCTCAAAGAGTTCGGCATCCGCGCGAGCAAGCAGGGCGACGAGGTTCGCTTCACCTTTCAGGGCGTCACCACGACGGTGAAAGCAAACTCGGCGGAGATCGAGGGCTATCTTCGCGGGATAGGGCAGGTGCAGTTCGCCGGCGGCATGGAGAAACAGGCGAAGACGCTCGGCGGTGCGCTTTCCAACCTGTCCGACAGCGTCGCGATCCTGACCAGCGAGTTCGGCGAAGGCGGGTTCAACGAGGCTGTGAACGAAGCTGCCCGGTCGCTCGCTGATGGTGCGAGCGGCGCGCAGGACTTCGCTCGCGAGATCGGGAACGTCGCTGGAAAGCTAATCAGCGCCGGCGCAGACGTAGCTAGGTGGCTGAGCAGCAACCCGGACGCGGCGGGCGTCCTCTTCGGCGCGGGCATCGGTAGCCGGTTCGGCGGCCTGCCTGGCGCGGCAGTCGGCGCTGTAGCTGGAAGCGCGATATCCAACCGCGAAGCGCTAGGTGAGTATGGGCGTGCATTAGCCGACGGGGATTTTGAGAAATTCTTGTTCATGCGCCCTCCCGAAGCGCAGGCGCGGGCCCAGGGCCGCAAGACCATCAGCCCTGAGCAGAACGACCTCCGTGCCATCAACTCGCTGGGGCGAGGCACGGCCGCTCGTGATCAGCTCGAACGCTCATTCTATTCGAAGTATGGATACATGCCGGGCGACGAGGAGATCGTCGTCACCGGCCGTGCTCCGGCATCCGATAAACCAGCTGGCGCAGACCTTGACGGCAAGAAGGACAAAAAGGGCAAGAAGGCGCCTGAGTTCAAGCCGGACTATTCGATCGACGTCCCCGACAGTGGCGACTTTGCGAAGACCTACACCGATCGCTTCAAGCAGGATCCGCTCATTGCAGCGATGATCGAGGAGCGAGACTGGGGCAAGGAGGTCACCACCCTCGAGGACAGCGTAAAGAAGCTCGACGAGGCGTGGGAAAAGGAGATGATCACCGAGGCGAAGGCGTCGGAAGTGCGCCTCGCAGCGATCGACGAAGCCAACCGCCGGCTGGATAACTTCGCCACGAACCTTACCGACGGCCTCGGGCAGGCGATCATCTACGGGCAGTCGCTCGGCGATGCGCTGGTCAACAGCATCAAGGCTGCGGCGGCCGAGCTCATAGCGTCGGGTCTGCTCGACCTGCTTCTCGGCAAGAAGACGACGGACGGCGGTCGGATCGGCGGCATCCTCGCGTCTGTCGGCACCTCGCTATTCGGTGGCGGTCGTTCTGGTGGCGGGCAAGTGAAGCCCGGGTTCTTCTACGAGGTAAACGAGCGAGGCCAGGAATATTTCGAGCCGACGGTGCCGGGGCGGATCGTCCCGGCGTGGGCGGCGCAGGGCGCTGGCGGAGTCGGCGGCACTGCCCCGTTGATCGGCTACATCGACGCGCGCGGATCGACCGACCCTATGGCCACCGAGATGGCGGTGCGGCGTGCGGTGGGAGCCAGCGCCGACATGCTTCGCCGGGTCGCGCGGCCGGCGCTGCCCTCCTTCCGCGGAGCCTGAGCGAATGGCGACGATCGACTGGCCGGCGGCGATCGCGCCGCGGGCGAACAACTGGCGGCAGGTCGGCGGCGTGCTGCTGCAGCGGTCTGAGTTCACCGGCGCGACGTCGCCGCTGATCTACGGTACCGCGGCGCGCTGGACGTGCGACGTCGAGCTGCCGCCGATGAAGGCGGCCAGCGCGCTGCTGTGGCGGGCGTTCGTCTTCGCGCTGCGCGGCGGGCTCAACGCCTTTCCGCTCGAGGCGGCCGACGCCGACCAGCATGGCGGCACGCCGGGGGTGGTGATCGACGGCGCCGGCCAGGGCGGCTTCACGCTGGCGGTGTCGTCGGCGTCGATCGCGAGCGTCACGCTGCTGCCGGCCGGGGCGCTGATCACCGTGTCCTATGGATCGGGCGACAAGCAGCTGATCGGGTTGACCGAGCCGCTGGAGTTCGACGGCGCCGGCGAGGCGACGGCGACGCTGGGCAGCCCCTTGCGCGGATCGCCGACCGATGCGTCGGCGGTCGAGACGAAGCGGCCCTATGCGCTGATGCGCGCCGCCGACCCGGCGGCGTGGTCGGTCGAGCCGGGGCTGATCTACCGGCACGCGCTGCAGGCGGTGGAGGCGTTCTGATGACCGACCTGACCGAATCCTCGTTCGATGCGTCGCCGCTGGCGGTCGCCATCCTGCTGTTCATGGACTTCGCCGACGAGCCGGTGCGCGTGGCGCTGGCGCCGATGCCGATCGGGGTGCCGGCGGCAATGACCGGCGATGCCGATGCCGACGGCGAGATCTTCGACGTGGCGAACAGCGACGTGCTGTCGATCGGCAGCTTCGGCGCCGAGGAAGGCGGATCGGACGCGCTGGCGATCAGCCTGACGGCGTCGCCGCTGAACGCCGAGATGATGAACCGGATCGACGATGCCAGCCTGTACGCGGGCCGATCGGTGAAAATCTGGACGGTGCTGCACGACGGCGGCGGCACGGTGATCGAGGCGCGGCGCGTCTATAACGGCACGATGATCGGGCCGGAGGTGACGACCTCGTCGACGGCGATGATCGCGACGATGGCGTGCGAGGGGTTCGCGGCGCTGCTGGCGGCGCCGCCGGCGCGGACCTGGCAGATGCAGAAGGCAATCGACCCGGACGATGAATCTGCGGACGCGGCGTCCGGCTCGGGGAATAGTCTGGCGGCGATCGGCCTCGCCTACGCGGGGAGCGTCGGGGTCATGTCCGACCGGCAGTATGAGCAGCTGAAGTGAACGCCTCGGACGCAGCCGCGGGCGGGCGGCTGAAGGACTGGGAAGCGCGGCTCGACGCGGTGCTCGTCGATTGGGCGAAGCGCGAGCACCGGCTGGGGCGCTGCGACTGCGGCGCGTTCGCCGGCGCGTGGGTCGAGGCGATGACGGGCGACAACCCCTGGACGCCGCTGGCGGGCCGCTACGCGACCGAGCTCGGCTGGCTGCGGGCGATCCGCCGGCATGGTTGGCGCGACCTGCCGGCGGCGGCGGCGAGCGTCGGCCGCGAGATCGCGCCGCTGCTGGCGCGGCGCGGCGACCTGGCGTTCGACGGCTCGGCGCTGGGCGGGATGGTGGCGACGGGGATGCTGCGGATGGCGGAGACCGGCGGGCTGGTGGTGGTGCCGCGGCACCATATCGAGCGCGCCTGGCGGATCGCCTGATGGGCAAGGTCGTCAAACCGCTGGCGATCGCCGCCGGCCTCACCGCGCTGGCGTTCGTGACGGGCGGTGCGTCGCTCGGCTTCACCGCTACGCTGACCGGCGGCATCGGCATCGGCCTGTCGACGACGGCGATCGGCGCCACGCTGCTGACCACCGCGGCGCTGACCGCGGTGCAAGGGGTGATAGGTGCGGTCAGCGGCACCAAGGGCGGCAAGGTCGGCCTGAGCGCCTTTGACCCGCGCGCGGTCAACACTGACCCGAACGCGCCGCGCACGATCTGTTTCGGGCCGTGCGCCTTCCCGATCAACGTGCGCTATGTCGAGCCTTCGGGGACCGACGACGAATATATCGATTATGTCATCGCGCTCGCCGGGCATCGCATTCACGCGGTCGACGAGATCTGGTTCGACGAGAAGCTGGCGTGGAACGGCAGCGTGCAGGCGCCCTATGCCGGGTTCCTATGGGTCGAGGTGATCGAGGAAGCCGGCGCCACCGCCTATCACACCGTCAACGACGGCAGCCGGTGGGGCGCGGCGCAGCGCATGACCGGCTGCGCGACGATGAAGCTGCGCATCAAGCGCAGCGCCAACGCCAAGACGCCGTCGCCGCTGCAGGGCGGGCTGCCGGGGCGGATCACTGCCAAGGGGCGGGGCATGCCGGTGTACGACCCGGCGCGCGATTCGACGATGCCGGGCGGGTCGGGTGCCATGCGCTGGGACGACACGTCGACCTGGGAATATGAGGCGGACGGCGTCGAGATCGGTGCGAACCCGGCGCTGCAGTCGCTGAGCTACCTGATCGGCTGGCGGGTCGGCGACGTGGTGTCGGTGGGGCCGGCGCTACCGGTGACGCGGATCGGCCGCGCGGCGATGGCGGCATCGGCGCGGCTGTGCGAGGAGGACGTCACGCTGGCGGCGGGCGGCACCGAGCCGCGGTACCGCGCCGGCGGCGCGGTGCTCGACAGCGACGATCCGATGGCGGTGCTCGGCGCGTTCGCCGCCGCCTGCTGCGGCGAATGGGTCGACGACGAGGGCGAGCTGTCGCTGCGCGTGGCGCACAACGACCTCGCCACCGCGACGATCACGCTGACCGACGACGATTTCATGGGGCCGCTGCGCTGGGTGCCGCAGCCGCCGATCGCCGAGCAGTTCACGGTGGCGCGGGCGAAGCGCACCGATGCCGAAGCGCCGTCGCTGTTCGGGATGATCGACGTTCCCGAGGTGGCCATCCCGCGCAGCTCGGCGGCGCCGCGCACGCTCAACCTCGAGCTGCGCATGGTGCAGCACGACGGCCAGGCGCAGCGGCTGACCAACATCGCGGCGCAGCGGTCGCTGTATCGCGGCGAGCTGTCGGTGCGCGTCAAGGTGCGCGGCTGGCTGCTGCGCCGGAACATGGTGGTGATGGTCGACCATGCGGCGCGCGACTGGGACGGGAAACTGTTCCGGGTGCGCAAGCAGACCTTCAACGCCGACGGCAGCGTCGACGTGGTGCTGCGCGAGGAGAATGCCGCCGTCCACGAATGGGACGAGGACGAGGTCGGGTCGGTGCAGCCGGTGGCGCCGGTGCCGTTCGACCCTTCGACCAACGCGCTGGCGCTGCTGACGGCCGAGGGCGTGGCGGGGCGCGAGGCGATCGGCGACAACGCGCGGTACCTGACGCGCAGCCTCGACAACCTCAGCAACAGCGTCACCCGGCTGACCCTCGAAGCCTCGACGACGCGCGCCATGTTCCGCGACGCCGGCATCGTGCTCGACCCGGCGAACGGCGAGGTGCGCATCTTCGCGGTCGACCGGCTCGGCGAGCGGCTGTCGGCGGCCGAGATCACGATCTCGGCATTCGAGGATCAGGCCGAGATCATCGCGGCGCTGAGCGTCACGGTTGCCGGCAAGGCGGATGCGTCGGCTGTCGACACGCTGTCGGGCCGGGTCACGGTAACGGAAGGCGCGATCGACGCGCAGGCGGCCTCGATCACCGATCTGGAAACCGATGTCGCTGGCAAAGCGTCGTCTTCCGCCCTTTCGGCGCTCGACACGCGCGTGACCACGGCCGAGGGCGCGATCACGACGCTGGCGTCGGACATCACCAGCCTCGAAAGCGACGTTGCCGGCAAGGCGTCATCCTCGGCGCTGTCGGCGCTCGATACCCGCGTCACGGCGGCCGAGGGTACGATCACGACGCTGGCGTCGGACATCACCAGCCTCGAAAGCGACGTTGCCGGCAAGGCGTCGTCTTCCGCCCTTTCGGCGCTCGACACGCGCGTGACCACGGCCGAGGGCACGATCACCTCGATCGCGTCGGACGTCACGACGCTGGAAAGCGATGTGGCGGGCAAGGCGTCGGCGTCGGCGGTGAGTGCGCTCGACACCAGAGTGATGTCGGCCGAGGGCGCGATCGATGCGCAAGCTGCGGCGCTGATCGCGGTGACGAGCGACGTCGGCGATGCCTCGGCCACGGCCACGCTGGCGCTGTCGACCGCGAACGGCAATGAGGCAACGGTCGCGCTGTCGACGAACGTCGGCGGGCGGATCACCTCGATGCGAATCGAGGGCGCCGACGGCGACATCATCTACCAGGCGGAAAACGTCTATTTCTACGACACCGACGACAACCTGATTTTCGGCGTTTCGAGCGGGCGTGTGATCTTCGGCGGCGACGTGATCGGCGACGTGGCGGGCGTTCCGGCGGCCACGATCGCAGCGACGGCGACCTCGGGCGGGGTGCAGACCGCTCCGATCACCGCGCTGGGCGCCAGCCCCGAGCTCTACTTCGTGCTGAACGCCGGCGCGTCGCGCAGCGCCGAGGCCGAGTTCGGCTACACCGGGCTTTCGGGGGCCTCGACGGTCGCGATCAAGATCCAATATTCGGTCGATGGCGGCAGCTGGACCGACCTCGGCACGCCGGGCAGCGCGCTCGGCGACGTCGGCGAGCCGGTCAACGTGACCGCCGACGGCACCTACACCAACAGTAGCGGAGTGAAGCAGGCGCTGCGCCTGCGCGCCTTCGCCTCGAGCAGCGGCGGCGCGATCGGCACCGTGACCGCGGCCAGCTTCGTGCGAGCCTAGGAGAGAGACGATGACGCTTTACAGCACGGGCACGGTCGCGGTCGAAGAGGGTTCGGTCACCGTCACCGGCACCGGCACCGAATTCGTTGCCAACGTCGCGCCGGGTGACCTGTTCGTGGCGCTCGGCGACGGCATCCCCTACCCGATCGCCGCGCGCACCGAGACGACGCTGACGCTTTCGGTCCCGTATCAGGGTGTCGACGCCTCGGGCCTGACCTACTGGATCGCGCCGACGCAGGGGCGGATCGTCGCGCTGACCGAGGCGACGACGCAGCTGCTCAATGAATTCGCCGCGGTGCGCGACAATGCGGGCGCCGGGCTGTTCGGCGACGGGACGATCTCGGCGCCCGGCATGCGCTTCATCTCCGACCCCGACACCGGCTTGCGGCGCACCGGGGCAAACGGGATGGCGCTGACCACCGGCGGAGTTGACGCGGTCACCGTCACGGCTTCGGCCGTAACCGCGCCAGCCACGCTACTCGTCGGCACGACGACATCGGCGGGGGTCGGCGCTGCCAGGTCGCAGGTCGGCAGCGCCGCCTATGCTTCGGCGGGCATTCTTGTCGGATCCGCCACGACCCACTGGAGCGCCTACGCCTCATCCGGGGCGGAGGTGTACGAGGCGATCTCGCCGGGCTCCGTGCTCCGCATGGGGACGGGGACGGCGGATGGGGCGAGCTTCACCGAACGGGCCGTGCTGACCGGCACGGACTTCTATCCCGGCGCCGACAACACCATGAGCATGGGCACGTCGTCCCGACGCTGGTCGACGATCTATGCTGGCACCGGCATGATCAACACCTCCGACGAAATCGACAAGGATTGGCGCGGCGCGCTGACGACAGCGGAGCTGGCAGCGGCGAAGCGCATCGCGAGCGAGATTGGCGTTTACCGCTGGCATGCGGCAATCGCCGAAAAGGGCGACGCGGCGCGACTTCATGTCGGCGTCATAGCTCAGCAGGTCGCTGCCATCATGGTCGACGAAGGGCTCGATCCGGCAGCCTATGGATTCTTCTGTTACGATGAGTGGGACGCCATTCCGCCCAACGAGGCCGAATATGTCACGGTGATCGATACCGACCCCGAAACCGGCGTGGAGACGACGCGGGAGGCGCTGGTCAGGCCGGCCCAGCCGGGACAGGAGGCCGGCAACCGCTACGGCATCCGGCCCGACGAGCTGCTGTTCTTCATCTGCGCCGCGCAGGAGCAGCGGCTTGCGGCACTGGAGAGCGCGCTCGCCGCGCTGGAAGCCTGACGAACCGGGAGGCCACAGATGCAGGGAAATGAATGGCGCGGCGCGGCGATGTTCGCCGCGTCGATGGTGACGGTGGGGTTCGCGGCGCGCGCCGGGTACCTGCTGTTCGGCGGCAGCGCCGAGCTGCCGCCCGAGGATCCGGCGCTGTTGAAGATCTGGGAGCGCAAGCGGCGGTGGCTGCTGCTGTCCGAACTGTCGGCGATTCCGTGCTTCGTCGCGCTGACCATCCTGTTTCCTGCCGAGTGGCTGGCCTGGGTGCTGCACGTGCCGGCGGCGTCGGGCGAGCTGCGCGGGCTGTTCGGGCTGGCGATGGGCAGCCTGGGCTTCCCGTTCGTCAGCGGCATCGCCAAGGCGGCGATCGAGCGCAAGCTGGGGAGCACGGGCCATGCTGGTTGAAGCGATCGTGGCGTTCGCCAGCGCCGGGCTTTCGGCGGGGGCCTTCGCGGTGTCGCAGCGCGCCTCGGCGGCGCTGCGCGACAGTTTTCCCGACGTGCGGCGGAACCTGCGGATGCTGCCGCTCGCCGGCGGCTGGGCGGGGGAGGCCCACCCCGACGCGGACCTGCTGGCGGCGATCGAGAAGGGGGAGGCCGATGCGCATCGCGGTGCGGCTGGTCTGGCTGCTGGCAATCCCCTGCCTGCTGATCGCGGCGATCGGCGCAGCGGTGGCGATCCGGGCTGAGCTGCGGCCGCCCGGGCGGCGCAAGCGGACGAACCTGACGGCCCACTAGGCGCCTCTCATTTTCCAGCGGCGGCTTTGGCCGCCATTTTTGTGAGCGATCACCATGAACCACCGCGAGCTCCAGGAGCGCCTCGCGGCGCTCGGCTATTACACCGGCGCGATTGACGGCATCTATGGCCGACTGAACCGCGCCGCCGTGATCGAGGCCATGACCGACGGGCCGGACACGAAGCTGACGCTCGCCGACCTCGAGGCGAGTGCGCGGCGGCTGAAGGCGCCGGTCGCGCATGTCCGCGCCGTCGACGCGGTCGAGAGCGCAGGATCCGGCTTCGCCGGCGGCCGGCCGGTCATCCTGTTCGAGCCGCACCGCTTCTCGAAAGCGACCGGCCGCCGCTTCGACGCGGCGCACCCGGAGGTGAGCTACCCGAAATGGGACCGGACCCGGTACCCGGCGACGCAGGAGCAGCGCTACGCGCAGCTGGTGACGGCCGTCGGCCTCGACGTCGACGCCGGCTTCGCCTCAGCGAGCTACGGACGCTTCCAGATCCTCGGCGAAAACTATCGGGCCTGCGGCTTCCGCAATCCGTTCGAGTTCGCCAACGCGATGGCGTTCGACGAGGCGGCGCAGCTGCTCGGCTTCGAGCACTTCATCATCGCGGCGGGCCTGCTCCCGGCGTTGCGCAAGGGCGACTGGGTCGCCTTCGCCCGCGGGTACAATGGGACCGCCTACAAGCTCAACCGATACGACATCCGTCTGGCGCAGAAGGCGCGCGGCTTTGCGGCGGCAGCCTGATGGGTGCGCTGTCCAGCATCCTGCGGAACGTCGAGGGCGGGAACTTCGCCTTTCACTGCCCCGGCTGTGGGTATTCGCACACCGTCGCGGTCGGAACGCCGTTCCGCAACGGCGCGCGCTGGACGTTCAACGGCAACGTCGAGCGGCCGACGTTCAGCCCCTCTCTGCACTGCAAGAGCGGTCACCATGCCGACGGCACACCGGCTGCTGACTGCTGGCTGTGCAAGAAGGGCAGCAAGGCCTGCGGTATCTGCCACAGCTTTATCCGCGACGGCCGGATCCAGTTCCTGAACGACTGTACGCATGCGCTCGCCGGCCAGACGGTCGACCTGCCGCCGTGGCCTGAGCGCAGCGCCAGATGACCTATTCCCTCCGTCCATCGGGATCAACGGATCGCGCGCCGGGGCGGCTCCGCGCGACTTCAAACGAGGAGATCACCATGCGGAAGTTCCTGCAGGGCAAGAAGACCTATCTCACCGCGGTGGCGTCCGTCGTCGGCGCTCTCGCTGCCTATGCCAGCGGCGAGGCGTCGCTCATCGACGCGGCGCAGGTCGCCGTGACCGGCCTGGTCGGTGCGTTCGTGCGCAAGGGCATCGCTCGCACCGCCTTCTAGGCGCGCCTTCACCGCGGACTGGCAGAGCGCCCGGGCTTCGGCCCGGGCGCTTTTGCCGTTTCGGATGCCAGCGATCGGCGCATCTTCTCCCGCACTCGCAACATATCAGATGCCCGAACAGATGCAACAAAAATGTACGGTTGCACCGTACAAACATATTGCAATCCTGCGCGAAAGCTGTACGGTAATACCGTGCAGTCACGCACACAGGAGAAGGCAAATGCAGATTGTGAGTGTCAGGGACAAACGGGTGAAGGCGCTGGTGCAGGACCCGACGCGCACCTCGGTGAATGGCTTCAACGCGCTTCAGGTGCGCAAGGTCGCTGAGATGATCGGCGCCATCAGCGTGATGACCCATCCTCTCCAATTGCTGAGCGTGCCCGCATGGCGCGCGCATGAACTGACGCCGGGGCACCCGGGCAAGTGGAGCCTTTGGGTTACGCCGAATGACCGCCTGACCTTTCACGTCGATCTCGACCGGCAGGAGGTCGCGCTCCTCGATTACGAGGATTACCACTAGCCGGAAGCGGGGAGGGGTTTCAGCCCCTCCCACATGCTGTTCGTTTTGACCGAACAATTGCGCTTGCGTCGTGTGCGGTAATAGCGTACACATGCTAGTGCGGAGGTATGTAGCCATGAGCGACGATTATAAGATCACGGATCCTGAGGAGCAGCGCCTCGTCGGCGATCCCGACGGCGCCCGCCACCCCGGGCCGTTCATTCGCACCGAGGTGCTCGCGCCGCTGAAGTTGAAGGTGGCGCCGGCGGCGGCGGCGATGGGGTTCCATCGCGGCACATTCATCAACGTGCTCGACGGCAAGGCCCCGGTGACGCGCGACCTGGCCTATCGGCTGGAAGCGCTGACCGGCCTGAGTGCAGACCTGCTGATCGGCATGCAGGCGCTCTACGATCGGAAGAACGAGTTGCCCGTGCGCGAAGAGTACAAGCGGACGATCGCTCGCTGGGTGGCGCCGGCGGACCGCAAGGTGGTGGCCTAGGTCGGGTGCCGGTCGCGCGCTGACGTCTTCTCCTGGATTGGCGCGATCGGTGGGAGGAGCGCCTCGAGCTGCGGCTCGAGGCGCTCTTTTTTGCGCGCCGTCGGCCGCGGCCGGCATCGCTGCGGCGATACTCCTTGGGTGAAATTTGGGTGAAGCTGGCGCAGGTTCGCCGTTTGTTCGGCGCATGTTCCGACTGTTGCGCCATGAAATCGACTGCATTTTCTACGGTCCGAGCGCTACGCCCTGTGTTGACATCGCAGGGGTCGCAAGTTCAATCCTTGCCGCGCCCACCATTTTCTCCTTTGCATCAGGCGATCATCGGCCACGGCGGTCCTTCGCTCGATTGGGCGCGCCGTCCCCCGCTTTCGGATATCAGCCCTGCGCGCATCCACTCATGCCGACGGGATCCGGGTAGAGGGCCACGAATATCCGCTCGCCCGTGTGCTCGCGACCGGCGAGCCGGCCGACGGCGAGTATCGCTACCGGCGCGGTGACGGCAGCGACGGCTGGGTCTGGATCATCGGTGCGCCGGTCCGCGACGCGCAGGGTCGGATGACGGGCGGGGTCGTCGCAGTCGTCGACATCGACGCGGCGAAGCTGGCGGCCGAGCACCAGCGCCTGCTCGTCGCCGAACTGTCGCACCGCGTGAAGAACGTCCTCGCCGTCGTCCAGGCGATCGCTACGGCCACGCTGGCGCGCGCCGACACGCTCGCGGGCTTCCGCGACGCGTTCGAAGGACGACTCCAGGCGCTGGCGATCGCGCATTCGCTGCTGCTCAATACCGATTGGCGCGGCCTCGGGCTGCGCGAATTCGTGGAAAAGGTCCTCGCGCCCTATGGCGAGCCGGGCACGCGCGCCTCGGTTCGCGGCGAGGACCGACGGCTCGGTACCAAGCAGGGCGTCGCCATGGCGCTGGTGCTCCACGAACTCGCGACCAACGCCGCCAAGCATGGCGCGCTCGCGGTCGACGATGGCCGACTCGTCGTCGAGTGGCGGATCGACGAGGATGGCGCGGCGCCGCGCGTCACGTTGCGCTGGCGGGAACACGGCCTTGCCGCGCGCCCGACCGTGGCGCGGCGTGGTCTCGGCCTGCGGCTGATCACCCGATCGGTCGAGGGCGACCTCAACGGTGTGGTCGACGGCGTCGCCGACACCGACGGCATGAACTGGACGATCAGCTTCCCGCTGGCCGCACGCCAGCCTCTCGTTTCACCAATCCGGAGCCAAGATGACGTCGAACGACCCTTCCTGCCTTGGCGGCTTGCGCATCGTCATCGTCGAGGACGAGACGATGATCGCCATGCTCATCGAAGACGTGCTGCTCGACAACGGATGCCAGGTGGTGGGCCTCGGGCGGACGGTGGCCGAGGCCGTCGATCTCATCGAGTGCGAGCGTCCCGACGCGGTCACGCTCGACGGCAACCTCGATGGCGAGTTGTCAGGGCCGGTCGCCGAACGCTGCGGCGAGCTCGGTATCCGCTATCTCGTGGTCACCGGCTATGTCGAGCGCACCTTGACCGACCCCCATCTCGCCGGCGCACCGCGGCTGCCCAAGCCGTTCACGGTGGCATCGCTGGTCAGCGCGGCGACCGAGCATCTTTGTTGACGGTGCGGTGGGCCGGCGGTGATCTCTGGCCGCGCGTCGCCGCCCAGTGCGGCGGCAGGTGCGTTCGCAGGGCTTCTGATCGTACCGGGTGGAACCTCGGAGACTGATTGGGTCCTCCGTTGCTTCGAACTCTTGTGTCGCCATCGCCATGGCTTCGGTGAGCCCTGAACTCGCTGCGCAATGCGGCCTTCTGACATCTTGCTGGAGCCGTGTCGATGAAGGCAACGTCCACGGGCGTGGGCGATCTACTTCGAGGTGACGCCCGCCAGTAGTTGGTTAACAAGATAGCTCTCGTCCCACGTCGTGCTTGGTTTGCCGATCCGCACGACCGTAAGCCCGGCGGAGGGCACGACATAAACCCGCTGCCCGCCTGCGCCATCGATGAAGATCACATCGTCGCGCGCGAAGGGGGCAGCCGAGGCGACCGTCATGTCCACCATGCGAGCATAGCGTCGCACCGGAAGATAGGGTGTGCCGCGCCAGACGTTCATGCCGAAATTCGCATTGTACGGCGACGGCGCGACGACCGCTCGCACCCAGTCGGCGTCGACCACCTGCCGGCCATCGACTTTGCCGCCGTTACGGAGCAGTTCGCCGACGCGCAGCCAGTCGCGCGCGGTGGCCTGCAGGCAGCAGAACAGGTGCGGATCGCCGCCGGGGCGGTCGAGCCATAGCGCGGCGTCGCCGGCGCCGATCGGCGCCCACAGCGTGCGCGACAGATAGGTGGCATAGCGCTCGCCGATCGCCGCCTGCAGCGCGAGGCCGGCGAGCTGCGTGCTGATGTTCTGATAGGCGAATTCGCTGCCCGGCGGCAGGACGACCGTGAAGCGGCGCACGGCCGCGCGGATGTCCGATCCGAACATCAGCTCCTCCGACGGCGTGACGACATCGGCCGCGGTGGCGGGCGGCGATCCGACGCCCGCGGTCATCCGCAGCAGCTGCTCGATCGTCACCGCGCCCTTCGGATCGTCCTTCAGCTCGGGCAGGTGCCGGGCGAGCGGGTCCGTAAGGCGGATCCGCCCGCGCGCGATCGCGTCGCCGAAGGCAAGCGCCAGCACCGCCTTGTGCATCGAGGCGGTCGCATAGCGCGACGTGCGCGAGAATCCGGGCGCATAGCGTTCGTGGACCAGTCGGCCGTTGCGCGCCACGATCAGCGCATAGCTGTGCTGTGCATCGGCATAGGCCTGCGCCGCGGCCAGCGCCGTCGGATCGATCCCGTCGCCGCGGCGGAGCGGAGGGCTACGGCCGCCGGCCACGCGTTCGGCGGGCGTGTAGCGCTGCGGCGATTCGACCGACGTCGCCATCGGCGTCGCGTCGCGGCGGGCGAGCAGCGCCGCCGTCGCTGAATCCGGCGGCCCGGCGACGGCGGGGGCGCCGAGTCCAGCCAGCGCGGCGAGCAGCAGCGGCGTCAGCCGGGCGAGGCGGCGCACGGGCGTCATCGGCTCAGCCTTTCACCTCGACCCAGCTCTGCCCCGGCCGGCGGCGGCGCCGCAGCGGCCGGAGTGACCGTCCGGCCAGCAGCCGGTCGAGGAATGCCAGCGACACGGCGACCGCGTCGTCGAACTGCGCGGTCTGCGGCGCGACCTGGCGCTCGGGGCGGCAGATCAGGTTGCCGAAATAATGATCGACGCCCTCGCCGACGAACATCGCCGCGGGGCCGGGGGCGACGTCGAAGCTGGTGCGGTGCACGTCCCAGCTCGGCGCCATACCGGGGAGCAGGTCGGCGGTGCCGGTGATCACCAGCTGCGGCCGCGCCAGCGTCTTCCACATCGCCGCCTCGATCTGCATCGGCGCATAGGCGCCGGGCGGCGACCAAGCCATCACCGCCTTCACGCCGGCCTCGGGCGTCGTCGGCCCGGCACCGCCGATCATCTGGGCGATCATCGCGCCATAGCTGTGGCCGGCGGCGATCTGCGGCAGCGCGCCGCCATAAGCGGCGAAGATGCCGCGCATGTCGGCGATGCGCATGGCGATCTGCGCCGGACGCGCGAATTTGCCGGCGTCGCGGTGGTCGGGGCTGTCGACGTGCAGCGGCGCGACGACCTGGTGCCCCGCTGCCGCCAGCCGCTCGGACAGGCGGTCATATTTGTCGGGTCGGCTGTTGGCGCCGTGCGAAAAAGCGATCAGCGATCTGGTGCGGCCGGCGGGCGTCCAGATCCGCACCGGCACCTCGCGGCCGTCGCCCAGCCGCAGCACCTCGTCGCGGCCAACGGGGGCCGCGCGCGCCGGGATGCCGATGAACGCACCGGCCAGCGCGCCGCCGACGAAGCTGCGCCGGCTGACGCCGCTCACTTGCTGCGCGCCGTCAGGAACTCGTTCATCGCCGCGGCGACTTCGGCAGGCTTCTCCTGATGGATGAACGAACCGGCATCGGGGATCACCACGGACTGGGTATCGGCGATGAGGCGGCGCCCCGTCGCGATATGGCGAACATATTGGCCGCGGTCGGCGTTCACCAGCAGCGTCGGCGCCTTGATGCGCGGCAGATAGTCGGTGACGCCGACATAGCCGACGCCGCGTTCGCTCGGGCGCAGCCAGTCGCCGGCGGCGGCGCGGCTGGCGAGCTGCTCCTCGGTGACCGAGGGCACCATCGTCGCGAAGATGCCGACGCCGAGCACGCCGTCCTTCAGCCCCTCCTTCTTGCGGTCGATGTCCTGCTGCGCGATGACGGCGCGGCTCATCCGGTCGATGAGGCTGACGCTGACCAGCCCGAGCGTCTTCACCCGCTCGGGCCACAGCGCCGCCATCAGGATGCCGGCGATGCCGCCGACCGAATTGCCGGCGACGTCGAAGCGATCGATGCCCATCTCGTCGAGCGCGCCGAGCAGCATCGCGGTGGTCTCGGGCACCGTCATCATCCACGGCGCCGGCCCATACATCTTCGACGCGCCATGCCCCGGCAGGTCGAAGGCGATGACGCGGCGGTTGGCGGCCAGCGCCGGCGCCACATGCCGCCAGTCGGCGATCCAGCCGCCGAGCTTGTGGAGCAGGATCAGCGGCTCGCCCTCGCCGAGACTCTCCCAGTGCAGCACGCCCGCCGAGGTGCGGATATCGCCGCGCTGCGTCCAGGGTCCGGCGGGCGGGGTGGCTGGCGTAACCGCGGCAGGAGCGGCGGCGGCGAGCAGCGGCGTCGCCGCGAGAAAGCCCAGAGCGGTTCGACGGTCAAGGGTCATTGAGGCTCTCCGCTGATGGCGTGATCGATGCCGGGGCGCACGCAGGATGCGGCCTCGCACATCAGAGATAGGTCCAGTTCCGGAAGCGCTGCCCGGGCAGCCGGCTCGGCAGCTGCGCATAGAGACCGGTTTCGGCGGCAATGTCCGCCAGCGCCTGCGCCGCTTCGGCGATGATGACGTCCTCGTCCCAGATGGTAGAATGTCCGCCCTCGATCAGCTTGCGGCCGGCGACGAACACCGTGTCGACGTTGGACGATTGCGCCGCCCAGACGAGCAGCCCGGGAATACGTCGGCCGCCATGGCTCGGCTGCGTTTCGGCGCGATCGAGATCGACGATGATGAGATCGGCTGACTTGCCGACCTCGGGCGAGCCGCTGACCTCGTCCATGAACAGGGTATGCGCGCCGCCGCGCGTCGCCATCTCGAGCACGGTTTCGGCGGTCGCCCATTGTTCGAGCGGCGGCCGCTCGCGGCCTTCGGCCTGCTCGCGCTTGACGCACAGATTCTGCGCGAGGATCACCTTGCGCATCATCTCGAACGGGCTCTGGCAATCGGCGACCAGCGGCGCGTCGGTGCCGATGCCGGGCAGGATGCCGCGCGACAGGAAATGATGGACCGGCAGGCCGCGCCCGTCGAAGAAGCGCAGCGTCGGCACCAGCGAGAAGCGCGCGTCGTAGCCGGCGAGGCTGTCGAACTCGCGCGGCAACAGCTCGTGCGCCTTGCCGGCGCAGATCGGCCCGTCGAGGACGCCGAAGCTGGCATAATATTCGAGCTGGCCGCCGTCGAAGCCGCGCGCCTTCAGGCCGGCGCCGCGGCTGTTGTCGGTCATGTCGACGTCGAGGCGCGAGCCGAGCCGGTCGGCGCCGGCGCGCACGCGGCGCATGTCTTCCTGGTCGGCGAAGAAGTTGAAGTTGAGAATGCCGGGAACGACCTCGATGCGCGACGACGAAAAGCGCGCGCGCAGCCGCTCGACCTCGATCAGCCCCGCCTCGGCGTCTTCCCAGCCGGCCTCGGGGATGCGCTCGCCGCTCACCATGCAGCGCGCCAGGAAGGCGCGCATGCCGCTTTCCTCGACGGCGGTGTAGGCGCCGTCGGCGCTGTCCTTGCAGATGTTGGTGAAATGCTCGTCGTGCGTCGCGGTGTAGCCCGACTTCAGCATGTCGAGCAGGTGCAGGCGGACGATCCTGTTGGTGCGCTCGCCGTCCATGCGCGCCGCCATCGTGAATAGCTGGCTCAGCAGGTTCTTCACGGCAACCGGCAGATCGAGCACCGGCCAGCGGTCGTCGTTGTAGCCGCGGAAGGCGCCCTGGACGAGGTGGTTATGCGTGTTGGCGAAGCCCGGCATCACCACGCGGCCGCGAGCATCGATCGTCTCGGCTGCATCGATCGGCGCCTGCGCCAGATCCGCCATGGCGCCGACGGCGGTGATGACGCCGTCGCCGATCGCGACATAGCCGTTGGTGAACACCCGGCGTGCCGCGTCGACAGTGATGACATAGGCATTGACGATCAGCGTGTCGGTCATCGGGCGACTCCTGCGGCCGGATCGTTCGAGGCGTCGCGCGCCGCCGCCGCGGCGCGCGACCGCTGCAGCGTCTTTTCGTCGAGCCGGTAGGCAAACAGCAGCAGCACCGAGAGCGCCGCGCAGAGTGCGGGCAGATAGGCGACGCCGATCAGCGAGGCTTGGCGAACGCTCTCGAGGTTGTCGGCCGTCCCTTTGGTGGCGGCGCTGAAGCCGGCATAGCTCAGCGCGAAGCCGACGACCGCGGGGCCGACCGCGCCGGCGATCTTCTCGACGAAGCTGAACACCGCGGTGTACATGCCCTCGCGGCGCAGCCCGGTCTGGTGATTGTCCCATTCGATCGCGTCGGTGATCATCGACATCGCGAACAGCACGTTGCCGGCAAAGCCGAGGCCGACGAGCACGCCGCGCATCACGAGCATCCAGTCGGACTCGCCCGGCTGCGCGAAGATCCAGCTCAGATAGGAGGTCATCGCGAAGGATGCCGACAGCATATAGGCGGCCCGCTTGCCGACCCGGCGCGCGATCTTGAGCAGCAGCGGCGTGGCGACGATCGAGGTCAGCACCATCGGCATGCCGATCAGCGCCATGGCGCTGCTCGACCGCTTGAGTACCTCGACCACCATGAAGAAGGTCGCCGCCTGGCTGGCGTAGACCGCGATCAGCTGCAGGCATTTCACGCCCATGATGGTGAGGAAGGCGCGGTTGCGGAAGAAGCTCGCGAACTGTTCCTTGAACGCCATCTTGGTGGTGGCGCGCGGCCGTGTCGGTGCATGTCGCGTCCCCCACCAGGCGGTCAGGCAGCTCAACAGGATGATCAGCCCGTACAGGATCGACAGCGTCGTATAATCCGACTGGGCGTTGACCTGGACGTCGTTCACTTCGGACGACGACAGCCAGTCGAGCAGCAGGCCGGCGCCCGCCCCCGCGCCCATGATGCCGAGTCCGGCGAACACCACGCGCCAGGCGTGGATCGACGACCGCTCATGATAGCCGTCGGTCATCTCGGCGGGCATGGTGATGAACGGCACGTTGAACATCGAATAAGCGGTGCCGTAGAAGATCAGCGCAACGCCGACGTAGAGGATGGTAGACCAGTCGTCGCCGGCGAACGGCACGTTGAAGCAGGCGATCATCGCGATCGCCGACAGGATGGCGCCGCCGAACAGATAGGGGCGGCGCCGGCCGCCGAATTTGTCGGGCGTTCGGTCGGACACGAAGCCCATCAACGGATCGTTGACCGCATCGAAGATCCGCGCGCCCGACAGCAGCAGCCCGGCGATCCAGCCCGACATGCCGACGACGGTCGTCAGGTAGAAGAGGATGAGGCCGCCGACCGAGTTCATCAGCAGCGACATGCCCAGCGCGCCGGCCCCCCAGCTCGCCTTGATCGAAGTCGGCAGTACGTCGTCGACCGTGCGATCCGGCAGGGCGGGGCTGTGGGACATGATTACTCCGCAAGAAGGCCGGGGCCGTGACGATCACGGCCCCGGCGGGACGTATCAGAAATTCAGCGCGACCGTGGCGCCGATCGTGCGGCGTTCACCGAAAGCGACCTGATTGTTGCGCAGGTTCTGGATGACGAACACGCTCTGCACATATTCCTTGTCGAACAGGTTGTTGGTCCAGACGAAGGCCTTCCACCGGTCATTCTCGACGCCGACGCGGGTGTTCACCAGCGAGAAGGGCGCGATCTTGGCGGCGTTGACGGCGTCGGCGAACTGGCGCGACTGGTAGGTCACGTCACCACCGACGACGAAGTCCCAATTGTCCGTCATTTCGGTGGTGTAGTTCGCGCCGAGCGTGCCGGAAAACTTCGACGTGCGCTCGATCTGGTTGCCGCCGATATCGGCCGAGACCGGGCAATTGTCGCCGGTGCACAGCCCGATGAAGTTGCCGGCGATCGTCCCGTCGGCATAGGTCGGGTTCATCCACGATCCCGAGTAGCTGATCGTGAACTCGGGGGTGGCGCGCCACAGGCCATCGATTTCAATGCCATAGGATTCGGCTGCACCGTTCACCGCAAAGATGTTCGGCGGGACGACGCCGAGGACGGGGACCGCAGGCGGCGTATAGTTCTGCGGCTGGACGAAGCTCTGCTTCTTGCCCCAATCGATGTAGAAGGCCGTCACGTTGGCGATCAGCGTGTTGTCGAAGAAGGAATTCTTCGAGCCGATCTCGTAGGTCCAGTTTTCCTCTTCGCCGAACGCCTGCTCCGACGGATTGAGCGGAACGGTGCCGGCGAAGCGGCCGTTGAAGCCGCCGTTCTTCAGGCCCTTGGCCGCCGAGGCGTAGATCATGTTACGCGGCGTCAGCTGATAGTCGGCGGTGAAGCGCGGCGCGAACGTATTGTAGTCGGCCTCGAGCGCCGGCGACCCGGCCGCGATCAGGTCGAAGAAGCGGATGTTGGTCCAGTTGTAGCGGCCTTCGGCGCCGAGCGTCAGCCGCTCGTCGAGCAGCTTGACGTTGGCGCGTCCGAACACCGAGTCGGTTTCGTAGAAGGTGTGGAAATTGCGGCTCAGCGGTGCACCCGCCGGGCGCGCGATCGGGTCCGACGAGAAGCGGATGTTGCGCTGCCCGGACACCACCGGCTGGAAGAAGAAGATGAAGCGGTCGTTCGATTTCCAGCGCAGGTAGCCGGTATCGAAGGAGATCAGGTCGCTCGGCTTCCAGCTCGCGCGCACTTCATGGCTGCGGTAATTCAGGATGCCGCCTTCGTGCTGGAAGTTGCGGCTGGCGATGCCCGTCGGGTTGACATTGTTGTTGAACGAGCCGGTGTCCTCCGCAGCTTCGCCGCGGGCATAGCCATATTGATACTGGAGAAACAGCTCGTCGCTGGCCTGCCAGCCCGCCGTGATGTTGGCGACCTCGGTCTTGGTGACCGTCGGCGGCTGCTCGACCGAGAAGGGGGCCTCCGGCGCGCGGTTCGGATCGATGCGCAGCCCGCTCGGGTCGGTCGGGAAGGTACCGCAGAACAGCGAGGGACGCCGTGTGACCGGGCCGATCGGTCCGCAGTTCAGCCGATCGTCGACCGAGGTGCCGTCCACCGAATAATAGGGACGGAGCCATTCCTTGCGGCGGTTCTGCTGATAGGAGCCGCTGACGGTGATCGCGTCGGTCGGCGTAAACAGCAGCTTGGCCGAATAGGCCTCGCGGTCCGAACCGCCGAAGCGCTCGAGATCGCCGGCCTCGACCGGTGCGTTGTTCTTCCACGAGCCATCGTACAGCAGCTTGCCGACGTAGAAGCGGGCGGCAAGAACGTCCTCGACGATCGGGCCGCCGACGCCGATCTGCAGCTCCTTGCGGCCATAATTGCCGACGGTGGCCTGCGCATTGACCTTGAGCTCGTCGGTCGGCGTGTTGGTGACGAAATTCACCGCGCCCGAGAAGGTGTTCTGGCCGTACAGCGCCGACTGCGGCCCCTTGACCACCTCGACTCGCTGCCAGTCGCCCAGCGACGTGTCGACCATATAGCCGCGCTGCAGATAAATGCCGTCGACGAAAATACCGACGTTGCCGACCGGGCTCAGCGTGTCGACCTGCGACAGACCGCGGATCGTAGCGTTGCCGTGGAAGGTGGTGACGAAGTCCTTGAACTGCAGCGACGGAGTGAAGCGCGCCAGGCTCTCGAGGTCGGTGATGCCCTTCTCGAGCATCAGCTCGCCGGTCTGCGCGGTGATCGACAGCGGCACGTCCTGCAGGCGCTCTGCCGAACGGCGCGCAGTGACGACGATCTCGCCGACGTTCGCGTCGTCGACGACTCCGGCGGCGGCCGCCTCGACGACCGGAGCTTCCTGGGCGTGGGCGCCGCTCGCCAGAAGCGCGGCAACGACGACGTGGGAGCTTCCGATAAGCCGGGTGATCTTATTGATGCGCATGCTTTGCCCCTTTGGTGATGAGACGCCACTCTCCGGGCACGGTCGGTTGCACCCCGTCGTGGCTGTTTCTACGTGGATCGATGACGCCGTCTAAAAGGATTTTCGGCAGGCGGGTCGTGACCGCCACCCGCGCCGGCGCCCGCGCCGGACGGCGCGGGGCTTTCCCGGGCGATCCTGCGGCTGTACCGGGCATGGCCGATGTCTTTTTCATGACGAAAACGTTCCATGAGCGCGCTGCAAGACAAAATGATTTAAATCGATGGTATCCAGTAGATTTCTTGATCACCTCATGGTCGCCGGTCGTGGCATGGCGAACGGCAGGCGGACCCGATGGCGCGCCGAAGCGGCACCGCACGCGGCGCCACGGCCCGGGCCCGTGAATCTGCAGGATAAATTGCTATGCGCCGCGCCGAAGCCGCGCGGCGGGGCCGCGCTGTTGCCTGCGCGCAACGCTCATAGACTGTTGTGGCATTTGCAACGGTAATGAGGGTCAGCGGGAATAATTATTTGCGTGCCGGGGGTGGCGCGCCAACAATCGACGCATGATCGAGGCCCCGATTTCCGATCGAATGTTGCTCGGTCGCGTCCTCGCGCCGGGGCCGGCGGGTCGCTGCGACGACTTTCGCGTCGGCGGCGCCGTCGTCGACCACGACGCCTTATCCGGGCGTTGGCGGATGTGGTATTATTGCCGTGACGAAGCAATGGCCGGGCCGCCGGCGCTCGGCAGTGGGCGCATCGCGCTGGCGACCTCGCGCGATGGTATCGCCTGGGAACGTGTCGATGGCGCCGAGGCGAAGGGGGCGGTTTTCGCTCCCAGCCCCGTGAAGACCGATTTCGACAGCCTGCACGTCGGGCTGACCGACGTCAGCCGCAGCGCCGGCGAATGGCTGATGTGGTATTTCGGCGGCAACGACGAACCCCGCACCTCGACCAGGACGGTCATCGGCACGCAGGCTGGCCTCGGCATGCGGGCGGGCCTCGCGCGCAGCCGCGACGGAGTCCATTGGCAGCGGGTGCGCGGCGCGACCGCCAGCGGGGCGCTCGTCGATTTCGCGCCCGACCAGCTTTATGCCAGCTGGCCCAACGCGTTCTGGGACGGCCGGCGCTTCATCCTGCAGCTGACGACGCCGACGATCGACATGGCACGCTTCGGCACCAGCGTGTTCGCCTCGGACGATGCCCGCGACTGGAAGCCGCTGGGCGAGTTGTCCTGGGCCGACGGGCCACGGCCATGGGACATGGGCGGGCTGGTGACGCGGCAGGTGCTCGCCAATCCCGTGCCGGGCGGGCGTCGCTGGCTGATGGTCTATACCGGGCTCAACGCCGCGCACGCGCGCCGCATTGCCGTCGCCGATTCGGACGACGGGCTATGCTGGCACCATGTGGGCACGGGGGCGATTTTCGGGGTGGGCGCGCCGGGTAGCTGGGACGAATTCGGCGTCGCCGCCAATCGCCTGCTGGCGGTTTCGGGACGCCTGTACCTCTATTATTATGGCTTTCAGTCGCTCGGCAGCGAAGGGCTGCGCGGCATCGGGCTTGCCACCGCGCCGGTCGACGACCTGTCGGCCTTCCGCCGCCACGGCAGCTGACGCCGCCGGCAGCCGCGCGGTCAGCGCGCGGGCGCTAAGCCGCCAAACAGCCGCCCGGTGGCGCGCAGCTGGTCGGCGATCGCGCGCACCGCCGGCATCTTCATGATCTCGGCGCGGAAGATCAGGCCGCCGTGCGGCCGCCCGCCCGGCGCCGGAACGGCAACCCGCTGCAGGCGACCGATGTAGGGCTCGGTCTGCGCGATCTGATCGGGAACGATGGTGAACAGGTCGCGGCGAAGCACGAGATCGAGCAGCAGCCGCAGCGACGACGACTGGACGAAGCGGCTCGGCGGCGCGAGTCCCGCTGTCTGGAAGGCGGCTTCGAACATGTGGCGAAAATCCACCCCGCCGCCCAGCGCCCAGGGGCGATCGACCAGCTCGGCGAGCGAGGCGATCGCGCCGATGTCGGTCGCGCCGTCGATCCGGTGGTAGATGCTGCAGGACAGCTCGAACAGGTCCTCATAGACGAGGCCCGGCTCGCGGTTGACCGGATCGAAGAGCGTGAAGGCGAGATCCAGTTCGCTGTTGGCGACCCGGCTGGCGATGCTGGGCTGCGCGTCGGTGACGATCGAGAGGCTGATCGTCGGGTGCGTGGTCATGAACTGATCGAGCGCTTCGGCACCGCCAAACTGCGCGAAGACCGCGTGCAGCCCGATCGCGACGTCACCGCGCTTCAGTGCGCGGATCGCGCGCGCCTCGACCATCGCCCGTCCCTGCTCGTTGCAGATGATCTCGGCGCGGGTGACGAGGCTCTCGCCATAGTCGGTCAGCCGGACGCCGCGCGCCTCGCGCTCAAACAGCGGCAGGCCGAGCACGTCTTCGAGCGCGCGGATGCTGCGGCTGAGGCCCGACTGGCTGAGGTTCAGCTCCTCGGCCGCCCGCCCGATGCTCCCGAGCCGCGCGACCGCCAGGAAATGATGTAGCTGCTGCATCTCCATGCGGCGCAGCTATGCGGAAATCACGCCACCTTGCCAGCGAATCCGGCGCGCGCGAGGATCTGGTCGACGCTGCGCTCGCGCGCGGCGATCGGCGCGCCGACGATGCGTGCCGCGAATTGGTCGCGCAGCCGTTCCAGCTCGGCCCGCGTCGCGGCGCTCGGCACATAGTCGTCGATGTCGGCGGCGGTGATGCCGGCGCGCTCGGCCAACAGCAATTCGGTGATGGCCATGCGGTCGCGCATCACCCACACTTCCTGGACGAGCGCCATCAGCATGCGGCCGAGGTCATCCACGTTGCCGGTATCGAGCCGGGCATCGGTCGTCATCCTGTCCTCGCTCATGCCGCCGGCTTTCGGGCCCGGGTGATCCACGGATATTGGTCCTGCCCCAGCGGGTAGGATTCGACCCGCTCGAAGCCGGCATCGGCGAGCTGGGCGTCGAGGCTGGAGTGGAGCACCGCCGAGAAGAACGGTTCCTCGCGGTTGCGGGTGTCCCAGTCGAGAATCACCGCGTGGAACAGGTCGACCGCCCGGAACGGCGGCGGGTCGGAAATGACGATGTCGCCGCCCGGCTTCAGGATGCGGAACAGTTCCCTGAACAGCTGGGCGTTCACCTTGGGCGGCAGCTCGTGGTGCAGGGCGTAGGTGATGATTCCGTCGAAGCTGTCGTCGGGCTCGCGCGTGTCGACGGCGTCGCGCTGCTTCAGATGCACCTTGAGGCCCTGGCGCTCGGCAAACTTGTGGCCGTTCTTCAGCAGCTGCGGGGACAGGTCGCAGCCGACGAGCTCGGCGTCGGGAAACACGGTGTTGAGCGCGCGGAAGGTCGTGGCGCCGCCGCAGCCCGGTTCGAAGATGCGCGCATAGTGCGGCTTGGGGAACTGGCGGACGGTGCGCACGCGCTGTTCGGTGATGTCGTCGCCGATGCCGACCGCGGCATAGCCGCCCTTGCTGAACACCAGCGGTCCGACGCCGAAGGCGAACAGCGGGCCGTAGAGATCATAGCCGTCCCAGCCGCCGGGCTCGAGGTGCCATTCCACCCCCTCGAAATATTTGGGCAGCTCGACCTCGGCCAGCTCGAGCGTGCCGCCCGCGGCCCTCTCGACGGGGAGGTCCATGAAGCGCTCGAACTGTTCGCGCCGCTCTTCGACGGCGGGAATGCCGGTGTTGAAATTCTCCTCGGCGACATAGCGCTGCAGGAAGCGCTCGAGCCGGA
Source organism: Sphingomonadaceae bacterium (assembly GCA_030147805.1). Taxonomy (GTDB): domain Bacteria; phylum Pseudomonadota; class Alphaproteobacteria; order Sphingomonadales; family Sphingomonadaceae; genus Sphingoaurantiacus. Next base: position 139,975 of record JASBUR010000008.1, on the reverse strand, counting down.
ACAGCGGCTGCCCGTCGGCGATCTGGCGGGCCCGCGCGATCCGGGCGCGCGCACCCGTGCCGTTCGCATCGGCGGCATGCTCGACGGCGAGGTTCGCGGCTTCCGGATCGGCTTCAAAAACCGCGCGCGCACGGGGGCGGATCTGGCCGGAGGAGTATTTCTGGATCGAGCCGAGGATTTCGAGCCCCGCCCGACCTCGCTGCGAAAGGCCGAAGGCGGGTTTGGCGCGCGCGTCGAGCGTCGCGTCGTCGAGCTTGGTGAGAAAGGTCATGGGCCGCTCCTGTCGCCGTCGCTCCAGCCATAGGCGCGCCGCTGCGACGAGCAAGATCGCATCCGGCGTGCATCCATGCGCTTTTGGTATGGGCTGGCAGGGCTCAGCCAGCGCGGCCGGCGACCAGCCCTTCGCAGGCGTCGAGAAGAATGTCGCGAAACGCGACGGCCACGGGCGATGGTGCCCTGCGGGCCGGTTCGGCCACCACCAGCTCAAGCGGCAGCGCGGGTTCGAGCGGCCGGACCAGCAGATCGGGGTGGTGCGAATGCGCCGCCATCATCAGTCCCGGCAGGATCGCGCTCCAGTCGGACCGGGCGATGAGGTCGAGCGTCGCCATCATCGAATTGAGTTCGATGAACTCGGTGATCTCGACCGAATGGGCGGCCAGGAACGTGCGGATGCTGTCGGTGCGCACATTTCCCGCCTCGGGCAGGACGAGTCGAAGCTGGCTGAAGTCGCTCAGCCGGGCGGCACCCGGTTCACCCCCGGGGCCCACGCGCCGTGACACCAGCGTCTCCTCGGTACGAAAGAACGGTCGGAGGCGAAGCGCCGCGATCGGCGGCATCGCCGGCACGATCGCGAAGTCGAGTTCGTCGCCGGCCACCATGTTGGTGAGCGCCCCGCTATAGGCCTCGACGACATGGACGCGCGCGTTGGGATGGCGCGCGCGGAAGGTGACGAGCGCCGGCGCGAGCGCGCCCGCGCTGACCGTCGGCATCACCCCGACCGCCGCCTCGCCGGTCAGCCCCTCGACGAACGGCTTCAGCGAGGCGAGCGCCGCGTCGGTGGCGCGAAGCGTGGCGAGGCAATGGACGTAGAAGACGTCGGCGGCCGGCGTCGGCTGGACGCGCCCCCGCTCGCGCTGGAACAGCTGCACGCCGTGCCGCTGTTCGAGGTTGCGGATGTGCTGCGAGACGCCGGATTGCGTCGCATGCTCGCGCGCCGCCGCCAGCGTGAACGACCGCTCCTCATAGGCCGCGACGAAGAGACGAAAGCTCTGCATGCCCCGACTATATCAACTTTCGTGATGCGATGTCGCCGATTTAATCATTTTCCATCGGCCCGCGCCTCCCCGACATTTGCCGGCAACTGCCCAAGTGTCGAGACGATGCAAACAACCTCAGCGACGGATCAGGTAAGCATGGAAGAGGCGCGGCGGCTGCGCTCCGCGCTGGGCCGCTTCGCCACGGGCATCACCGTCATCACCACGCGGTCGCCCGAGGGCAAGACCGAAGGGCTGACCGTCAACTCGTTCAGCTCGCTGTCGCTCGACCCGCCGATGGTGCTGTGGAGCCTGCGCAAGAGCTCGCCCTGCCTGACGAGCTTTGCCCGGTCGCAGCATTTCGCGGTCAACATATTGACCGAAGACCAGGGTCATCTCTCGCGCCATTTCGCGACTCCGGCCGCCGACAAGTTCGCGGGCGTCGACCATGACGGCGGCCTCGGCGGCTGCCCCATCCTGCCCGAGAGCCTCGCCCATTTCGAATGCCGCACCGATCAGCAGATCGAGGCCGGTGATCACATCATCTTCATCGGACTGGTGGAGCGCTTCGTGTTCCGCGACGGCGACCCGCTGATCTACAGCGCCGGCCGCTACTGCCGGCCCGCGGCGATCGCCAGCCTCAACTGAAAGCGATACGGCTTATGCATCTCGGCTTCTTCACGATGCCTATCCACCCCCTGGGGCGCAGCGTCACCGAAACGCTGAAGGAGGACCGTGAGTTGGCGCTCGTCGCCGATCGCCTCGGCTTTACCGAGGGCTATTTCGGCGAGCATGTCACCGACGGCGCCGAGACGATCACCTCGTCGCTGATCTTCATCGCCTGGCTGCTCAACGAGACCAAGTCGATCCGTCTGGGGACGGGCACGGTGAACCTGCCCTGCTATCACCCGGCGATGGTCGCCGCGCAGGTGGCGATGGTCGATCATATGGCGGAGGGGCGTTTCAACTTCGGCGTCAGCCCCGGCGGGCTGTTGTCCGATGCCGAAGTGTTCGGCAACCTCGACAAGGATCGCACCGCGATGTTCGTCGAGGCGATGGACCATATCCTCGCCATCTGGTCGGGCGAAGCTCCCTACGAGCGCGTCGGCGAGCATTGGACGGTGTCGACGGCGCGGACGCACATTCCCGAGCTCGGCCAGGGCCATATTCTCAAACCCTATCAGCGTCCGCACCCGCCGATCGTCGTCACCGCGGTCGCGCCCTTCTCGAAGGGCGTTACCGAGGCGGCGGCGCGCGGCTGGGATCCAATCTCGGCCAACTTCCTGCTCCCGCAATGGGTGAAGACGCACTGGCCCAAATATGTCGAGGGCTGCGCGCTCGCCGGGCGGCCCGCCGATTTTGCCAACTGGCGCGTCGCCAAGAGCATCTTCGTCGCCGACGATCTCGAAACCGCGCGCCGCTACGCGACCTCGCCCGACGGCCCCTATCACAGTTATTATCGCTCGATCGTCACCAAGATGCTTCGCAACGGCCGCGCCAACCTGTTCAAGCGCGACCAGAACGCGCCCGACAGCTCGGTCACCGTCGAAACGGTCGTCGACGACCTCGTGATCTGGGGTACGCCCGAGAAGGTCGCCGACGATCTCGCGGCGTTCCGCGAGCAGGTCGGCGATTTCGGGACGCTGCTCTATGCCGGCCATGACTGGGCCGACAAGGCGCTCGCCATTCGGTCGATGGAGCTTCTGGCGGAGAAGATTGCCCCGCGCTTCGCGAATCCCGCGTCGACGCCAGCGACGGCCGCGGCGGGCTGAATGGCGAAGCAGGGCAGGCTGATCGCGGCGGCCGAGGTCGAGCTGTACGTCGACGTGGCGGGCGAGGCCGGCCGGCCGTGGCTCACCTGCCTGCATTCGCTCGCGACCGATCGCCGGCTCTGGGATGCGCAGATGCCCGTCCTCGAGCGTGACTTTTCGGTGCTGCGGATCGACCTGCGCGGCCACGGCCGCTCCGAGGCGGGCGATCCCGACTATCGCCTCGACCTGCTCGCGCAGGACGTCGTCGCGATCTGGCACGCGCTCGGCATCGAACGGTCGGCGGTGCTCGGCCTGTCGCTCGGCGGCATGATCGCGTTGCAGCTCGCGCTCGATGTTCCCGACAAGGTCACCCGGGTCGTCGCCGCCGACTGTCGGTCCGACGCCCCCGACGCTTTCCGCGCGATGTGGGCGCAGCGCCGCGCGCTGCTGCGCGACGGCGGCCTCGCGGCGATCGCGGAGACGACGCTCCCCACTTGGTTCACCCCGGCCACGCTGGCCGCCGCGCCGCCCTTCGTCGGCGCGGTCCGCGCGATGATCGAGGGCACGTCGCCCGCGGGCTATATCGGTGCCACGCGCGCGCTCGAACGCCTGGCGCTGAAGCCCCGCCTGCCCGAGATCCGGCGACCGACCCGGTTCGTTGTCGGCGCCGAAGACGGGCTGCATCCCGCGGCGATGCGCGAGATGTGCGCGCTCGTTCCCGGCGCCTCGCTCGTCGAGATCGCGGGGGCGGCGCATCTGAGCAATCTCGAGCAGGAAGCGGCGTTCAACGACGCCGTCGTCGGCTTCCTGGCCGACGCGGACGCCGCATGACCGCCGTCGCGGTCGCCGGCCTCGGCATCATGGGCGGCGCGATCGCCCGGCACCTGGCGGCAGCCGGGGTGACGGTGCGCGGCTACGACATCGACCCGGCGGCGATGGAACGCACCGCGTCGGTCGGGGTGGACGTCGTCGGGTCGATCGCGGCGCTGGTGGCCGATGACGAAGCACCGATCCTGCTGAGCCTCGCCAGCGCGGCGGCGGTGAACGCGGTGGCGGAAGCCATCGCGGTGTGCGCGGCAGGGCCCCGGACCATCGTCGAGATGAGCACGCTGCCGCTGGCCGACAAGCTGGCGCTGCAGCAGCGGCTCGCGCCAAGCGGTCACCGGCTGCTCGACTGCCCGATCAGCGGTACCGGCGCGCAGATGGCGGTGAAGGATGCCGTGATCTACGCCAGCGGCGATAGCGAAGCGGTGCGCGACCTGCAGCCCGTCTTCGATCGGTTCGCGCGCCGCACGATCGATTTCGGCGCCTTTGGCAACGGCACGCGGATGAAGCTGGTCGCCAATCATCTCGTGGCGATCCACAATGTCGCGACGGCGGAGGCGATGCGGCTGGGCGTCGCCGCCGGCCTGGCCGCCGACGCGCTGATCGAAGGGATCACCGCGGGCGCGGGCAATTCGCGCATCTTCGAACTGCGCGCGCCGCTGATCGCCGATGAACGCTTCACGCCGGCGACGATGAAATTGTCGGTCTGGGCAAAGGACATGGCGGCGCTCGGGGAGTTCGCGGCCGAGGTCGGCGTCGCGACGCCACTCCTCGACGCGGTCGCGCCGCTCTATGAGGCTGCACTCGACCGCGGCTATGGCGAGTTCGATACCGCGGCCGTGGCGCTCTCCTTCCCCGACCGGACGGCAATTCAGGGAGACTGACGATGGGGCAAGTTCAGGCGGCGCGGAGCGAGGAGCGCGACGGCATGCGGATCGACTGGAACGTCGCCATCGCGATGGACGACGGCGCGCTGCTCTACGCCGACGTGTTCCGGCCGATCGCCGACGGTGCCTATCCGGTGCTGCTGACGCACGGCCCCTACGCCAAGGGGCTCGCCTTCCAGGAGGGCTATCCGAGCGCCTGGAAGACGATGGCGGACAAGCACCCCGACGTCACCGCGGGATCGTCGAACAAATATCAGAATTGGGAAGTCGTCGACCCCGAGAAGTGGGTGCCCGAGGGCTATGCGGTGGTGCGCGTCGACAGCCGCGGCTGCGGCGCGTCGCCCGGCTACATCGATCATTTCTCGCCGCGCGAGACGCGCGACTTCTACGAATGCATCGAATGGGCCGGCGTCCAGCCCTGGTCGAACGGCAAGGTCGGCCTCAACGGCGTCTCCTATTTCGGCATCAACCAGTGGCAGGTGGCGTCGCTGCAGCCGCCGCATCTCGCCGCGATGTGCATCTGGGAGGGTGCGACCGACTTCTATCGCGACATGACTCATCATGGCGGCATCCTGAGCACCTTCTGGGCCAACTGGTCCGACATGCAGGTCAAGACCGTCCAGTACGGCATCGGCGAGCGCGGACGGCGGAGCGCGGTGACCGGCGAGCTGGTGTGCGGCGACGAACTGCTCGACGAGGCGACGCTCGCCGCCAACCGCTGCGACTTCGGGAGCGAGATCCTCGCGCACCCGCTCGACGACGACTACCACAAGGCGCGGTCGCCCGACTGGGCCAAGGTGACGGTGCCCTTCCTGACGGCCGCCAACTGGGGCGGTCAGGGGCTGCACACGCGCGGCAATTTCGAGGGCTTCGTCCGCGCCGCCTCGACCGAGAAGTGGCTCGAGGCGCATGGCCTCGAGCATTGGACGCATTTCTACACCGACTATGGCCGGCAGCTGCAGAAGCGCTTCTTCGATCATTACCTCAAAGGCGACGCCGCGAGCTGGGCCGACGAGCCGCCGGTCCGGCTGCAGGTCCGCCATGTCGACCGCTTCGAGGAGCGTACCGAGGCGGCGTGGCCGATCCCGCGCACGCGTTGGACGCGCTTCTACCTCGATCTCGCCGACGGCTCGATGGGCGAGGGAACGGTGGACGGCGACGCGGCGCTCGGCTTCGACGCGATGGGCGACGGCGTGACCTTCCTGACCGCGCCGGTCGCCGCCGATACCGAGATCACCGGTCCGAGCGCGGTGAAGCTGTTCGCCTCCTCGTCGACGACCGATGCCGACATCTTCGCGGTGCTGCGCGTGTTCACGTCCGACCTCCGCGAAGTGGTGTTCCAGGGCGCGATCGACCCGCACACCCCGATCGGCCAGGGCTGGCTGCGGGCCTCGCACCGCAAGCTCGACCCGGCGCTGAGCGAGCCCTATCGCCCCTATCACACGCATGACGAGCCTCAGCCGCTCGTCCCCGGCGCGCCCGTCGAGCTCGACGTCGAGATCTGGCCGACGAGCATCGTCGTGCCGAAGGGGTGCCGCATCGCGCTGACGATCCGCGGCCGCGACTATGATTATGGCGCGAGCGGCGGCAAGCAGTCGAACTTCAAGAACGAGCTGCGCGGCTGCGGGCCGTTCCTGCACGACGACCCGCGCGACCGGCCGGCCGAGATCTTCGCGGGGCAGACGACGCTGCACAGCGACGCCAGCCGCCGGCCGTATCTGCTGCTGCCGATCATCTGACGCGGGCGCCCGCGGGCGCGACGAGGAGCCTGAACATGGATATCGCCTTCATCGGTCTCGGCGGCATGGGCGGCCCGATGGCGCGTAACCTCGTCGCCGCCGGCCACCGGCTGCAGGTCTGGAACCGGTCGCCCGAGCGCGCCGCGGCGCTGGTCGAGGCGGGCGCGACGCTCGCGGCGACGCCCGCCGCGGCGGCGGCGGCGGCCGACTGCGCGGTGACCATGCTGGCCGACGATGCGGCGCTCGAAGCGGTGACGCTCGGCAGCGACGGCCTCGTCGCCGGCTTGCGCGCCGGGGCGCTCCACGTCTCGATGAGCACGATCAGCGTCGCCTGCGCCGATGGCCTGGCGGCGGCGCATGCGGCGCAGGATCAGGGCTTCGTCTCGGCGCCGGTGTTCGGCCGTCCCGACGCGGCGGCGCAGGCCGCACTGTTCATCGTCGCCGCCGGGGCGGCCGCCGACATCGACCGGTGCCAGCCGCTGTTCGACGCGCTGGGGCGCCGCAGCTTCGTCGTCGGCGACACGCCCTCGCAGGCCAACATCGTCAAGCTGTCGGGCAATTTCATGATCATGGCGGCGGTCGAGGCGATGGCCGAGGCGATGACGATCGCCGGGCGGCACGGCGTCGACCGCGAGACGATGCTCGGCGTCATGACGGGCACGCTGTTCGACTCGCCGATCTACCGCAACTATGGCGCGATGCTGGTGAACGACCGCTTCCGCCCCGCCGGCTTCGCCGCCGAGCTTGGCCTCAAGGACATGCGGCTGCTCGATTCGGCGGCAGAGAACGTTCGGGTGCCGGCGCCGTTGCTCGGCATCGTGCGCGATCGGCTGCGCGGCCTCGTCGCGCAGCATGGCGCCGACATCGACTGGGCGGCGCTCGGCAAGATGGTGCGCGATTCCGCCGGCGAGATATAGGGTCGGCGGATGACGGACATCGAATCCCCGACCGCGACGCGTCAGCCGCTGCGCTTCCACCATGGCGGCGTATCGGTCCCCGATCTCGAAGCCGCCATCGCCTGGTATCGCGACATGCTCGGCTTCGCGGTCGAGCGCCGGTTCGACATTCCGCGCGCTCGCGCCAAGGCGGTCTTCCTCGAGCGCGACGGCCTGCGGATGGAGATGTTCGAGGTCGAGGGCGCAGCGCCACTCCCCGAGGACCGGCGGCATCCGCACGCCGACCTCCGGACCCACGGCAACAAGCATGTGGCGTTCGCGATCGGCGACTATGACGGCTTCCTCGCCGCGCTGAAGGCCAAGGGGGCCGAGATCGTGCTCACCGTCGGCGAGAGCTTCGGCCGGGCGTTCTTCGTGCGCGACTGCGCCGGCAACGTCGTCGAGTTCGTCGAGGACTGATCGGCCCCGACGCCCGGTCAGCCGCCGAGCTGCGCCGCGATCTCGGGCTCGATCGGCGTCGCGAAGGTCTGAACGAGAAACGCCAGCGTCGTGTACATGCCGACCGTCGCCATGACGTCGATCACTGCCGTCGTTCCGATGCGCGCCTGAAGATCCGCCAGCTGCCCCGCCGAAAGCTTGCCGTGGTCGAGCAGCGAGTCGACTGCGCCCATCAACGCCGCGTCTTCGCTGCCGGCTTCCCACGCCGCCGGATCCTGCCGCGCCGAGTCGATGCGCGCTTCGCTGAGGCCGGTCGCGCGGCCGCGAACGACATGGTGCGCCCACTCATAGGGCGCCTCCCAGCGATGGCCGGTGCGCAGGATCACCACCTCGCTCTGCTGCGGCGTCAGCGCGCTTTCCAGCACGACATGGTTGCGCAGCCGCTCCCAGGCGGCGAGCAGCGCCGGATTGTGCGCCATCACGCGATAGACGTTGAGCCGGCCGGCGAACCCCGGCAGCAGATGCGCTATCTCGCCGGGCCATTCGGCATCGGTGAGCGGCGGCAGGAGGTCGGTCATCTCTGCGTCCTTCGTGTTCGCGCCGCCGCTCAGCCGGCAGGCGCCAGCTGCGCCGCGGCGGTGCGTCCGGCCAGCTTGCCGAGCGTCGTCGCGGTCAACAGGCCGTTGCCCGCGAGATAGCCGTCCGACCCGACGCCCGAGATGCCGCGCGCCGCGCCGCCGCCCGCGAACAGATTGGGGAAGGGCGTGCCGTCGGGCTTGCGCACGCGCGCCTCGTCGTCGACGACGAGGCCGCCCTGCGTGTGGAACAGCGCGCCCGTCACCTTGGCGGCATAGAAGGGCGCGGCGAGCACCGGCTTGCCGGTGAAGTCGCGGCCGAAGCGATCGGTGGCGCTGCCGGCGGTGAGCGCGGCGACCTCGGCCAGCGTCTCGGCGAGCGCGTCGGCGGGCAGCCGCGTCGCAGCGGCGAGGTCGCCGACGCTGTCGGCCCGAACCACCGCCTGCGCCGACAGCGCGTCGCGATAATCCTCGAACTTGCACATCAACTGGTGGAGGCGCTCGTCGAAGATCGACCAGGCGACATGGTCGCGCTGCGCATTCACCTTGGCGGCCTGCTCCGAATAGCCCGCCGCCTCGTTGGAGAAGCGCTTCGCGTCGAGGTTCACCTGGAAGCCGCCTTCCATGATCAGCGGCCACAGGATCGGGATGCCGTGGCCGTGCGCGAGGCCGCCATGCCCCTGGTAGGCGGCGAGATCGGCGGTGGCGGCGCCGAGCTGTTCGCCCCAGCGCAAAGCGTCGCCCTTGTTGCCCGGATGGCCGTGAAACACCGCCTCGGCCATCTCGGGGATGTAGCGCGCCACGAGCTCGGCGTTGCCGGCGAAGCCCGAACAGGCGAGCACCAGTGCGTCGCAGCCGACCGTCTCGACGCTGCCGTCGGGCCGGCCGAAGCGCACCCCGGTCACCCGATCGCCGTCGGCGATCAGCTCGGTCACCGTCGCCTGCGTCAGCAGCATCACGCCCGCCGCTTCGCAGGCGGCCTGCAGGCTGCCCATCAGCTCGCCGCCCGATCGGTTGGGCGTCCCGTACATGCGCTGCGCGCTGTGGCCGGGATAGGTGAAGCCGTCGAGCAGGCCGAGCGGGATGCCGTGGCGATCGCGCAGCCAGGCGACGGTTTCGGCCGACTGGCGGGCGAGGTTGATCGCCATCGCCGCATCGGCGGCGCCCTTGGTCTTCTTCGCGATGTCGGCGGCGAAAATTTCGGGCGAATCGACGATGCCGCTCGCCGCCTGCTCGGGGGTGCCGGCGGCCGGGATCAGCCCGGTCGACATCGCTGTCGATCCGAGCGGCGTCGCGTCGCGCTCGAGCACCAGCACCTCGATACCGGCGTCGGCGGCGGCCAGCGCCGTGCACAGCCCGGTGGCGCCGGCGCCGATGACGACCAGCGGTACATGCATCGCCTCGTTCATCGCCGCGCCTCCGGCAGCACGTTCCACGCCCAGGCGTGCGCGGCACGGTCGGCGCGTTCATGCGCATCGATCGCCGCGGCAAGGCGCAGGGTCAGCGCGATCGGATCAAGCCCCTCGGCGAGCATCATCTTTCCTTCCGCATCGATGTCGAAATGCCAGATAGCGTCGCCTGCCCGGACGGTCTGCGCCGCCAGGTCGATGTCGAGCTCGCCGTCGACGCCGGCGAGCGGACGCGGATCGAGGACGATCGGCAGCAGGCCGTTGCGCACGCAATTGCCGCGAAAGATCGGGCTGAAGCCGTCGGCGATCACCGCGCGGAATCCATATTCGGCGAGCGCCCACACCGCATGCTCGCGGCTCGATCCGCAGCCGAAATTGGCGCCGCCGAGCAGGATCTGCGCGCCGTCATACTGCGGCTTGTTGAGGACGAAATCGGGATCGGGAATCCGCGCCGCGGCGTCGAGATAGCGCCAGCCGGCGAACAGCCCGTCGGCGAGCCCGTCCTTCGACACCGACTTCATCTCGCGCGACGGGATGATGGCGTCGGTGTCGACATTGTCCTGGATCAGCGGCACCGCCTTCGATCGCAAGGTCGTGAAGGGGCGCATCAGCCGTCCCCCAGCCGGCGCGGATCGGCGATGCGTCCGGCGATCGCCGAGGCGACGACGGTATCGGGCGAGGCGACGTGCGTCCGCGTCCGCGGCCCCTGCCGGTTCTCGAAGTTGCGGTTGGTGGTGCTGATCACCCGCTCCTGCGCGCCGAAGCTTTCGCCGCCGGCGAAGAAGCACATCGAGCAGCCGGCTTCGCGCCATTCGAACCCCGCGTCGGTGAAGATGCGGTCGAGCCCTTCGGCCTCCGCTTCCGCCTTCACCCGCGTCGAGCCCGGCACGCAGATCGCGCGGACGTGCGGTGCGACCTTGCGGCCCTCGAGCAGGCGCGCGGCGCGCCGCAGGTCCGACAGGCGCGAATTGGTGCACGACCCGATGAAACTGGCGTCGATCTTGAGGCCGAGCAGCGGCTGTCCGTCGCTCAGCCCCATATAGTCGAGCGAGCGGTCGTGGCCCTCGGCATTGTCGAGCGGGTCGCGGGCGGGAACCCGCCCGTCGACCGGGATCGATTGCTGCGGACTGGTGCCCCAGCTGACCATCGGCGTCACGTCGCGGGCATCGATGGCGATCTCGCGGTCGAAGCGGGCGTCGGTGTCGCTCGCCAGCGTGTGCCAATAGGCGACCGCCGCGTCCCAGTCGGCACCCGTCGGCGCATAGGTGCGGCCGGCGAGATAGTCGATCGTCGCGTCGTCGGGGGCGATCAGCGCGGTGAAGGCGGCGAGTTCGGTCGCCATGTTGCACAGGGTCATGCGCGCCTCGACCGGCAGCGCGCGCACCGCGCTGCCGGCATATTCGACGGCATGCGCGCGCGCGCCGCCCGACCCGAGCTGCGCCACGACATAGAGCGCGAGGTCCTTGGCGGTGACGGTGGGGTCGAGTTCGCCATCGATGGTGATGCGCATCGTCGCCGGCTTCGACACGCGCAGCGTCGACGTCGCCAGCGCATGTTCGGCCTCGCTGGAGCCGATCCCCCAGGCGAGCGCCCCGAGCGCGCCCTGCGTGCAGGTGTGGCTGTCGGGGCAGACGAGCGTGAGGCCCGGCAGGACGATGGCGTTTTCGGGCGAGATGACGTGGACGATGCCCTGCCGGGGATCGTCGAGATCGAACAGCGTCGCGCCGGCGCGGTTGGCGGCCTCGCGCGTCGCGACGATGAACTGCGTGCCCGTCGGCATCAGCGTCCTGTCGCTGCGGCCGGGGAAGGTGTCGACGACATGATCCATCGTCACGAACACCCGCGCCGGATCGCGCACCGCGCGGCCGCTCTCCGCGAGCGCCTTCAGCGCGATGCCGCCGGTCCGTTCGTGCAGCAGGATGCGGTCGATCGCCACCAGCCCGGTGCCGCCGCCGAGATCCTGGACGAGATGCGCGTCCCACAGCCGGTCGAAGAGCGTGCGCGGCGCCATCGGATCAGAGCTGCCAGTCGCGGCGGATCTCGTCGCCCTGCGCGTCGCTCCGCGGCAGATCGCGCCACAGGCCGGGGCGCCCGCCGTCGATCTCGAGCGGGAGGGCGGGAAGCCGCGCGATGCTGCCGTCGGCCATCGTCACGTCGATCATGCCGCCCGCCGCGTTGAGGTGGGCGTCGTCGATCAGCTCGTCGGGCCGGACGATCGGCGCGAAGGGCAGCCCGCTCGATTCGAGCTTCGCGACGAGCTCGTCGCGCGGGACGCTGCGGAACAGCGCCTGGACGCGCGGGAGGATCTCGTCGCGCGCCAGCACCCGCTGGTTGTTGGTCGCCCATTCGGGGCGCGCGGCGAGGTCGTCGAGCCCGAAGTCGCGGCAGAAGGTCTGCCACTGGCCGTCGCTGACCACGCCGACGAACAACTGCTCGCCGTCGTTCTTCGTTTCGAACACGTCGTAGATCGCCCAGGCCGAGATGCGCACCGGCATCGGCTTCGCCGCCTGGCCGGTGACCGCCTTCTGCGCGATATGCTGGCCGACGAGGAACGCCGTGGTCTCGTACAGGCTGCACTTCACATAGGAGCCGGCGCCGGTGCGATGGCGCTGCTCGAGCGCGGCGAGGATGCCGATGACGCCGAACATGCCGCCAGTGATGTCGACGACCGACGATCCGGCGCGCAGCGGACGTCCCGGCGGGCCGGTCATATAGGCGAGGCCGCCCATCATCTGCGTCACCTCGTCGAGCGCGGTGCGGTTCTCATAGGGTCCCTTCAGGAAGCCCTTGGCCGAGCAGTAGATGAGCCGCGGGTTGAGCTCGGCGAGCGTGGCGTAGGCGAGGCCGAGTCGATCGAGCGTTCCGGGCCGGTAATTCTCGATCACCACGTCGGCGGCGAGGCAGAGCGCCTTCGCTTCGGCCAGGCCCGCCGCCGATTTGAGATCGAGGCAGATGCTGCGCTTGTTGCGGTTGAACATCGGGAAATAGCCGGCCCCCGAGCCGAGCAGCGTCCGCGTCTGGTCGCCGCCCGGCGGCTCGACCTTCACCACGTCGGCGCCGAGGTCGGCGAGGATGACGCCGATCGACGGACCCATGACCATGTGGCTGAACTCGACCACGCGGATGCCGGCGAGCGGTGCGGGAGAAGGGGTATCGTCGGCCATCCTGCTGTTCACCGCCGTTGCGCCTGCGTATCACGCAGCGATTGTTCAATTGACATATCATTAGTACAAATCGGTCGGGAATGGCAAGCTTCTATCTATCTGCGCATATTGTCGAATGGCCGGAGGCGCTCCGGCGCGCAGCGTTCTGGCGCCCGTCGGGAGGCTGGATTAGGAGGGAGCGGGCGAGGGGCGGGAGGTGCCGATGAATCCAGACAGGCCGTCGGCGAAGCCGGGCGCCAAATTGCCGGCGCTGGCACGCGGCGCGGCGATCCCGCTCTACCATCAGATCTATCTCACGCTGCGCGACGAGATCGCGCGCGGCGACCGTCCCTACGGGTCGCCGATGCCGACCGAAATGGCGCTGGGTGAAAGCTACGACGTGTCGCGCATCACCGCGCGCCGGGCGCTCGACGAGCTGGCCGCCGGTGGCTTCGTCGAACGGCGCCGCCGGCTCGGCACGCGCGTCATCTATCGCCTACCCACCAAGCCGATCGAGGCGAATATCGACCAGGCGGTCGAATCGCTGATCGCCTTCGGCCAGAACACCGCGGTGAAGGTGCTCGAGGTGACGACGCGGCCGCCCGAGGCGGCGATCGCGCACAAGCTCGGACTGGCCGCCGGCGAATCGGCGATCCGCGCGGTGCGGCTGCGCTCGTCGAAGGGCGTGCCGCTCGGCCTCATCATCAGCCACATGCGCGCCGACCTTGGCGTCTCGGTCACGCCGACGCGGCTGACCGGCACGCCGATGCTGGCGCTGCTGCGCGAGGCCGGCATCCAGATCGGCGGCGCGGTTCAAACCATCGAGGCGATGGTCGCCGATCCCGATCTCGCCGAACGGCTCGCGATCGAGCCGCGCGCTGCGGTGCTGCACGTCGAGCGGCTTGTCGAGGATGCGGAGCGGCGGACCGTCCTCGTCACCAACGCCTATTACCGCGCCGACCGCTACCGGATCACGCTCGACATGCACGAGCAGAACCAGCTGTCGCCCCGCTACGGTTGACCGAGGGCCATCCGCCTCCCCCGTCTTGCCATCCGCTCATTTGGCATATACTTAGTACAAATGACGGTCAGCAGGCAGGTCGTGTGCAGATGAAGATCCTCGTCAGTGAAGTCGGCCCGCGCGACGGGCTCCAGAACGTCGCGGCGACGATGCCGACCGCGGCGAAGAAGGCCTGGATCGACGCGCTGGTCGCCGCCGGCTGCCGCGAGATCGAGGTCGGCAGCTTCGTGCCGGCCACGCTGATCCCGCAGCTCGCCGACACCGCCGAGATCGTACGTCACGCGCTGACCCATGCCGGACTGACCGTCGCGGTGCTGGTCCCCAATCGGCGCGGCGCCGCCGACGCGCTCGCCGCCGGCGCGCACAAGCTGACGCTGCCGCTGTCGGTGTCGGAGACGCACAGCCTCGCCAATCTGCGCAAGACGCACCCGCAGGTGATCGAGGAAGCGCGGGCGATCGCCGCCATGATCGCCGACATGCCGGTAGCGCGGCGCCCGCATTTCGAGGGCAGCCTGTCGACGGTGTTCGGCTGCACGCTCGAAGGCGCGATCGCCGACAGCACCATCCAGCGGCTGGCGGGGCAATTGATGGCGGCCGGTTGCGACGAGGTCGGGCTGTCGGACACCACCGGCTATGCGACGCCCAACGAGGTGCGGCGGCTGGTGCGGCTGGTGCGTGCCGAGGCCGGCGATGCCGCGGTGAGCGGGCTGCACCTCCACAATACGCGCGGGCTCGGGCTCGCCAATGTCGTCGCCGGGCTCGACGTCGGCATCACGACCTTCGACGCCTCGATGGGCGGGCTCGGCGGCTGCCCGTTCGCGCCCGGCGCGAGCGGCAACATCGTCACCGAGGATCTCGTCTTCATGCTCGAGGCGATGGGCTATGATACCGGCATCTCGATCGAGCGGCTGGCGGCGGCGCGCGACGTCCTCGCGGCGGCGCTGCCGGGCGAGCCGCTCTATGGCTTCGTGGCGGATGCCGGATTGCCCAAGGGGTTCCGGCCGGGCGTGGCGAGCGCGGCAGCGTAGGAAGGATCGGACAAGATGACCGTGGGCAGCAGAATGGTCAGCGACGGGCGGACCGCCAAGCAGATCTTCGACGATGTCATGGCCAATCCGCAGCGCGCGCGCTTCGGCTTCGGCGAGAAGCTGGCGATCGTCAACGTCGACTTCCAGAATGCCTATACGCGCATCGACGAGTTCAAGACCGCCTACGAGACCGATCCGCGGCAGATCGACTATGCCAACCAGATCTCGGCGCTCGCGCGCCGCGCCGGCATGCCGGTGATCTGGACGCACGTCGCCTATATGGACAGCGCCGCCGACGCGGGCGTCTGGGGCACGCGCACCGACACCCCCGACAGCCTGCAGAACATCAAGATTGGCTCGCGCCGCCACGACTTCGACGACCGCTGCGCCATCGATCGCGGCGTCGACGCGATCTACACCAAGCGCATGCCGTCGGCCTTCTTCGAGACGCCGCTGCAGAGCCTGCTGGTCTGGCACAGGGTCGACACGGTGGTGGTCACCGGCGGCTCTACGTCAGGCTGCGTGCGCGCCACCGCGGTCGATTCGCTCAGCCGCGGCTACCGGACGATCGTCCCGATCGAAACCTGCGCCGACAAGCATGAGAGCTTTCACTTCGCCAACCTCACCGACCTCCAGCTGAAATATGCCGATGTCGTCGCGGTGCAGGAGGTCGTCGACTGGCTGGAGGCGCGGGCATGAGGGAAGGCGAGCGCGACCCCGGGCTGTACGACTTCCGCCCCTGGCGCGACCGGCCGGCGATCGACTGGCCGGGCGGCAAGCGCGTCGCGGTCTGGGTGTCGCCCAACCTCGAATATTATGAGCTCGACCCGCCGGCCAACCCGCACCGCAAAAGCTGGACGCGCGCGCATCCCGACGTCGTCGGCTATTCGCACCGCGACTATGGCAACCGCGTCGGCCACTGGCGGATGGCCGAGGCGATGACCCGCCACGGCTTTCCCGGCTCGGTGTCGCTGTCGGTGGCACTCTGCCAGCATCTGCCCGAGGTGGTCGCCGACGCCGCCGCGCGCGGCTGGGAGTTCTTCAGCCACGGCATCTACAACACCCGCTACTCCTACGGGATGGACGAGGCCCAGGAGCGCGCGATGATCGAGGATGCGATCCGCACCGTGCGCGACGCCACCGGGCAGACGATCAAGGGCTGGCTGGCGCCGGCGCTGACGCATACGCCGCGCACGCTCGACCTGATCGCCGACTATGGGCTGACCTACACCTGCGACCTCTACCACGACGACCGGCCCAACCCGGTGCACGTCGCCAGGGGCCGGCTGATCTCGATGCCCTACAGCCTGGAGGTCAACGACCATTATGGCTTCTTCGTCTACAATATGAGCCCGCGCGAATATGCCGACACGCTGATCCGGCAATATGACCGGCTCGCCGACGAGGGCGGCACCGTCATGTGCATCCCGCTGCACGCCTATCTCATCGGCCAGCCGCACCGCATCGGCCCGTTCGAGGAGGTGCTGCGCCACATCGCGGCCGACGGGCGGGCGTGGATCACGCGCAGCGGCGACATCGCCGATCATTTCCTGACCAGCGGCGCCTATGCGGCGGCCGAGGCCGACGCCGCCGCCTATCGGCCGGAGGCGGCGCGATGACGCTCGACCCAGCCTATTTCGACTATCCCCGGCGCCGCCCCGGGATGGATCACGACCTTTACCCCTGGTCCAACCTGTTCGAGCGCCCGCCGCTTGCCTGGCCGGGCGGCGCGCGCATGGCGGTCGCGATCCTCGTCAGCCTCGAATGGTTCCCGATCGTCCCCGGCGAGGCGCCGTTCCGCGCCCCTGGGCACATGCAGACCGCCTATCCCGACTATCGCCATTATACCGCGCGCGAATATGGTACGCGCGTCGGCTTCTACCGGCTGCTCGACGCCTTCGCCGCCGCCGGAGTCCGCGTGACCGTCGCGGTGAATTCGGCGATCGCCGAACGCTATCCGTCGATCATTGCCGACATCGTCGCCAGCGGCCATGAGATCGTCGCGCACGCCACCGACATGGACGCCACGATCGACAGCAGCGTTCCCGAAGCCAGCGAGCGTGCGATGATCGTCCGCGCGCGCGATACGCTGGCGGCGGCGACCGGTGCCGCGCCCAAGGGCTGGCTGTCGATCGCCCGCTCGCAAGGCTGGAACACGCCGCGGCTCCTCGTCGAGGAAGGCTTCGGCTATTGCCTCGACTGGGTGAACGACGACCTGCCCTATCGGCAGGGCACCGACGCGGGGCCGATCGTCAACGTCGGCTACAATCATGAACTGTCCGACCGGCAGATCATCGTCGTTCAGCAGAATTCCGCCGATAGCTATGTCGAGCAGATGAAGGACGCCTTCGCCTGGCTTGCCGGCGAGGGCGCGCCGCGGATGCTGCCGCTGCATGTCACGCCCTATGTCATGGGCCTGCCGTTTCGCATCGGTGCCTTCGAGGGCTTGCTGCGCTGGCTGCGGGGGCAGTCGGACACGCGGTTCCTCACCGCCGGCGACCTCGCCGCCGGCCTGCCGGCAGAGACTCCGGCCGCCTGAAACATCCGTGCGCCGAGTGGCCGAGACGCGCTCGGGAATTCCTTTGACGCATATCTAATTGTTATATAGTTATATCAAACGATCATAAGCGACGACGCTCTTGCGGGGTGCCCATGGCCGAGCCGGCGGATCACGAGAAGGCAGTATTGGTCACCGGGGGATCGGGCGGCATCGGTGCCGCCATCGTCCGTCGCTTCGCCGCTCAGGGGCGCCGGGTCGCCGTTCATTACAACCGCTCGGGCGACGCCGCTGCCCGCCTCGTCGACGAGATCGAGCGCGCCGGCGGCCAGGCGTTCGCGGTCGCGGCCGACATCACCAGCGCCGCCGAGGTCGGCCGCATGGCCGACGCGGTTGCCGATCGGTTCGGCGGCATCTCGGTGCTGGTCAACAACGCCGGCATCTCGACGCCGATGGCGCTCGGCGCGATGAGCGAGGCCGAGATCAGCCGCGAGCTGGCGGTCAACGTCGCGAGCGTCGTGCTCGTCACGCAGGCGTGCCTGCCGCACATGGATCGCGGCGGTGCGATCATCAACGTCAGTTCGAACCTTGCCTTTTCGCCATTGCCCGGGCTGACGCTCTACAGTGCGGCAAAGGCGGCGGTCGCCTGTCTGACGCAGGGCTTCGCTCGCGAACTCGGCGCGCGCGGCATCCGCGTCAACGCCGTCGCGCCCGGTGCGACTCGCACCGCGATGACCGCGTGGATCGACGCGGCGACGATGGACGGCATTGCGGCGCAGACGCCGCTCGCCCGCGTCGCCGAACCGCAGGACATCGCCGGCGCGGTCGCGCTGCTCGCCTCTTCCGATGCGGGCTGGGTGACCGGCCGCACGCTCATCGTCGACGGCGGCCTGGCCTGAGCCGCCGCTACCTTTCACGCCAGCCATCAAGGGGACCCCGACAGTGACCGATCCGAAAGCGCCGCAGGCGATCTGGCCCGATATTCCCCAGCCACTGATGCCCTATTCGCCGGCGGTGAAGGCGGCGGACTGGATCTTCGTGTCGGGTCAGCTGGCGAGCGACTTCAAGACGGGCATTCCGCCCGAGGCGCGCCCGGTGAACCCCAATCTCGGCAGCGAGCAGGCGACGCAGTCGCGCTTCGTCATGGAGACGCTAAAGCGCACGCTCGCCGCGGGCGGCGCCGACCTGTCGAAGGACGTCGCGCGGATCTGGCAATGGCTGCCGTGGGAGCGTCCGACGCTCGACGAGATGCGCGCCGGCGACGCCTATCCCGAAGGGCTGCGCATCACGCCGTACCTCGATGTGCGCAACGAATATATCTTCGAACCACGGCCGGCGTCGGTGGCGGTCAGCATCCGCGAGCTGCCGGTCCGCGGCGCACAGATCGAGATCGATCTCATCGCCATCGTCGATGGCAGCGAGGCCAAGGGCTTTGCTGCGCCCGAGGGCGTGCCCGCCCCGCTCGCCGGCTATTCGGCGGCGCTGCGCCGCGGCGACTGGATCTTCCTCGCCGGCGAAGTGCCGACCGACTGGCAGGGCGACTATGGCGCCGCGCGCAGCATGGGCGACCCGAGCGCGCTGGCGCGCGAGGCGCGCACCAACCCGCATGTCTGGTACGGGTCGGACATCGAGGCGCAGACCGATTATACGATGAGCAAGCTCGAGAAGATCGCCGCGTCGGCGGGTGGGTCGCTCAAGCGCGTCGTCAAGGCCGACGTCTATCTCGGCAGCCCGGCCGACTATGCCGGGATGGACCGCGCCTGGAAGCGCTGGTTCCCCGAGAACCCGCCGGCGCGCTGCGTCATCCCCTACATGGGCCTCGGCACGCGCGGCAGCCGCATCGAGATCGCGCTGACGCTCCTCGCCGACGATTCGACGCTTGAGATCCACCGCATCGAGACCTCCGACGCGCCCGAGCCGTTCAGCCACGAGCCGCAGGCGGTCAAGGTCGGCAACTTCCTCTTCCTCAGCCAGCAGATGGCCTGCGATTCGCGCGGCGTTCTCGCCGACGGCATGCTGCGCCACGAGAATTTCCCCTGGTACGGCCTGCCGGGCAAGAACCAGATGCGCTACATGATGAAGAATGTCGCGGCGATCTGCGCGGCGGCCGGGACCAGCGTCGAGAATGTCGTGCGCCGCGCCTGCTTCCATGACGAGGGCACGCATTTCGCCGATTCGATCGAGGAATGGGCGTCCTATTTCCCCGGCGTGAAGCCGGCGTCGACGACGATGAGGATCGGCGGCCCGCTGGTCGTGCCCGGCGCCAACGCGCTGCTCGATCTCATCGCCTACGTACCCGACAAGAATTAGCGGGGCCCGGTGACAGGCAGCGCCCCGAAGCTCGCGGTGGTGACCGGCGCCACCTGCGGCCTCGGTCGCGCGCTGGCGGTGGCGCTGGCCGAGGCTGGCGTCCCCGTGATCGGCTGCGCGCCGGACCTCGGCGATCCCGTCACCGAAGCCGGCGATGGGCAACGCGCTGCCATCCACATGGTGGCGTGCGACGTCACCGACGAGGCGCAGGTCGAGCGGCTGTGGGATTTCGCCGCCACGCGCGGCGAAGTCGGCTGGTGGATCAACAACGCCGGCCTTGCGCTCACCGGCCAGGCGCTGGCCGCGATGCCCGGATCCGATTTTCGCCGGATGATCGACATCAATCTCGTCGGCACCATGAATGGCTGTCGCGTCGCGGCTGCGGGTATGATGCGGCAGGGCGGCGGCGCGATCTGGAACGTGCTGGGCGCCGGCTGGGACGGCGTGCCCGTACCGGGCATGAACGGCTACGCTACAACCAAAGCCGGCCTGACCTTCATGACGCGCGCGTTGGCCGCCGAAGCCGAGGGGCAGCCCTATATCGTCGGCGGGCTCAGTCCCGGGCTG
Organism: Sphingomonadaceae bacterium; assembly: GCA_030147805.1. Classification (GTDB taxonomy): domain Bacteria; phylum Pseudomonadota; class Alphaproteobacteria; order Sphingomonadales; family Sphingomonadaceae; genus Sphingoaurantiacus. The sequence continues at coordinate 119,636 of JASBUR010000008.1, read as the reverse complement.
GTGATGACCGAGGGCTTTTTCAGGGAGCATGCCCGCGTTCCCGCGGAACAGCGCGCGGCGCGCGAAGCGGTGGTCAACCTCATCGGCGATCACGCCGGCACGATCGCCGACTGGATCGTCGAAGCGCTTCTTGCGCGCCACACGAACGGCGCCATTCTGTCCTGGCTGACCGCCGAGAAGCTCGCCGAGCGGCGAGCCGAACAACCGACGCGCGACATTCTGTCGGCTTACCGCATCAGCTGACGCTGCTCTGTACGAATCGTCTTCGCGGCGCAGTGCGAGCTCAACCAGCGCTTGGCGGCGCGCAATGCCGCCCCGCCTGGGCTGTTGTCGAGAAAGCACTGGGCCGGTGCAAAGGCGACGCCCCGCGCCAGACGTTCGACAATCGCTGGACAGGCCTCGACGATCCAGGCGGGGGCCGCGCTCACTGAAAGCGCAGCACCCTGTCGAACCCCTCGTTCGCTTTGGTCATCTTCGCCACTTCCTGAGTTGGCCGCGGACATGCCGCTCGAACCGCACATCGTCATAGATGCCGGTCACCTGATACGCTTCCTGCGCGATCAATTCCTTGAGGCGTTTGGCGAAGGCAGCCTGATCGTCGGCGCAATCCGCGGTCTGCAAGGCACGGCAGACCCATTCCTCGGCGGCGGCCTTGTCATAGTCGTCCTGGGCTGCGTATCCGCGCCGGTCTGCTGCCGCCCGATCCAGCTTGGACGCGGCAAGGCGGCGCTCCAGCCAGTTCCTGACCTGTGCGGGATCCCACGCCGTCAACGGATCGCTCATCTCACTCCCCTATGCATCCCAGCAGGGCGGATCCCCTCACCTATGGTTGCCGTCGGTGAGCGCGCGCAACCCCGCCAGGATCTCCGAGCGATCCTGCCAGAATCGGGCATTCGGCTTGGTGAACGGCCTGGGAGGCATATGCCACATATAGTCCAACCCATTCGTAAACTCCCCGGATGGGAAGCCATTGAAATAGGTGGTTTTCCTTTGCGGTGAACTCTTTAGCGGGTTCTTATCCACACGCTGGTGACCCCTACGGGAATCGAACCCGTGTTTTCGCCGTGAGAGGGCGACGTCCTGACCGCTAGACGAAGGGGCCGCTGGCGGAGGGCGTCACCTATGCGGCGGCGGCGCGGGTGTCAAGACGCCCGCGGCCCCCCTGGACTAGTCCGGCTGCGACGCGGCGCGTCTAGAAGATGATCGCGACGACGATGATGATGAGGATGAGCGCGCCGAGGCTGATGCTGACATTACGTCCCATGCGGGGTCTCCTTGGTTGGGTTCTTCAGCAACACGCAACCGACGGATAGCGTTCCGCCGACCCAACGAAAGAGGCGACCGCGGTTCAGGCGGCGCGCGCCTCGCGGTCGGCGATCTCGGCTTTCAGCTGCTCGGCGAGCAGGAAGGCGAGCTCGAGGCTCTGCCCGGCGTTCAAGCGCGGGTCGCAATGCGTGTGGTAGCGGTCGGCGAGCGCCTCGTCGGTGATCGCCACCGCGCCGCCGGTGCATTCGGTGACGTTCTGCCCGGTCATTTCGGCGTGGATGCCGCCGGCATGCGTTCCCTCGGCGCGGTGCACCGCGAAGAAGCCCTTCACCTCGGCGAGGATGCGGTCGAACGGCCGCGTCTTGTAGCCGTTGGGCGCCTTCACCGTATTGCCGTGCATCGGGTCGCACGACCAGACGACCTCGCGGCCCTCGCGCTTGACGGCGCGCACCAGCTTCGGGAGCGCCGCCTCGACCTTGTCGAAGCCGAAGCGGGTGATCACCGTCAGCCGCCCGGGCTCGTTTGCGGGATTGAGCGTGTCGATCAGGCGCAGCAGCGCGTCGGGCTCGAGGCTCGGGCCGGCCTTGAGGCCGATCGGGTTGAGCACGCCGCGCAGGAATTCGACATGCGCCGAACCCTCGAAGCGCGTGCGGTCGCCGATCCACAGCATGTGTGCCGAGGTGTCGACCCAGTCGCCGGTCAGGCTGTCCTGCCGCGTCATCGCGCTCTCGTAGCCGAGCAGCAGCGCCTCGTGGCTGGTGTAGAAGTCGGTGCCCTTGAGCTGCGGGACCGTCTCGGGCGACAGGCCGCAGGCCTCCATGAACGCCAGCGCCTCGCCGATGCGCTCGGCGACCACCTCGAACTTCTTCGCCCAGGGCGAACGCCCGACGAAGTCGAGGTTCCACTTGTGGACCTGCGCGAGATTGGCATAGCCGCCCTGCGCGAAGGCGCGCAGCAGGTTCAAGGTCGACGCCGACTGCATGTAGGCGCGCAGCATGCGCCGCGGGTCGGGGGCGCGCGCGCCTTCTTCGAACGCCATGTCGTTGACGATGTCGCCGCGGTAGCTCGGCAGCGAGACGCCGCCCAGTTCCTCCAGGTCCGACGAGCGCGGCTTGGCGAACTGGCCGGCGATACGGCCGACCTTCACGACCGGCAGCTTCGACGCATAGGTCAGCACCACCGCCATCTGCAGGATGACGCGGAAGGTGTCGCGGATGTTGTCGGGGTGGAATTCGGCAAAGCTCTCGGCGCAGTCGCCGCCCTGCAGCAGGAAGGCCTTGCCGGCGGCCACCTGCGCCAGGTCGCGCTTGAGCTGCCGCGCCTCGCCGGCGAACACCAACGGCGGGTAGGCGCGCAGCTCGCGCTCGACCTCGTCGACCACTGCCGCGTCGGGATAATTGGGGAGCTGGCGCGCCTCGAACGCGCGCCAGCCGTCGCGCGTCCAGGCGGAACGGGGGGCGGGGCGGGGGCTGAGGCTCGTCGTCATGTTGTTTCTTTGCGTAAGCTGAGTGGCGAACGCAAGAAACCTTATGTCGCGCCCGTGAAACCAAAACTCGCCGCGCCGGCGTGCAACAGGCTCACCGCGTGCACTCGGCGACGAGGAAGGTCGCGCGCGTTTCGTCCTTGGGCGGCAGGTGGCTGCGCACCGACGTCCACACCAGCCGGCCCTTGCCGCTGGGCAGGAAGGTGACCTGGAAGGTATCGACCTGCGCCTGCTGATAGACGGCGGTCAGGATGAAATAATTGAGGTCACGGGCCTGGTGGGTCACGGTCAGCCGGGCACCGTCGCGGACGAGGCTGATGGTGCGCGACTTGTCGCGGATGACGACGTCGGGCCGGCCGGCGCGGTCGCGTCCGAAGGTGAGCACCGCACCCTTCAGCCGGTTGAAGACCCAGCCCTTGGCGGGCGTCGTCTCGAAGCCACGGCCCTTGGGGTCGGTACATACCGCCATCACCGTCTGCGCCGCGGCGGGGGCTGGCACGACGACGACCGATGCCAGCGGGGCCAGCAGGCCGAGGAGGAAGCGGGGCGGCGGCATCACGCGGCGTGCGGTCGCGGTTGTGGAAAATAGCGGTCGACCATCGCCGCCAGCTCGCGCGCGCCGAAGGGCTTGTGCAGCACCGGGGCGTCGGGGCCGATCGCTGTCGCAAGGTCGGCGGTGTCGGCATGGCCGGTGACGAAGACGATCGGCAGCGCCGGATGCGTTGCCCGCGCGCGGCGCGCGACGTCGGCGCCGTTCATTCCCGGCATCGCATAATCGACGAGCAGGAGATCGGGGGCCCGTTCGGCGAGGAGCCGCAGCCCCGCTTCGGCATCCTCCGCCGACCGCACATCATAGCCGAGCCCTTGCAGCGTCGAGACGAGGAAGGCGCGAACATCGCCGTCGTCGTCGATGATCAGGATATGTCCGGCGCGCCGGCCGACCTTCACCTGCGCCTCGGCGACGGCGGCGTGCGCCGGGGCATCGCCGACCGCGGCGGGCAGCAGCATGCGGATGGTGGTGCCCACGCCGACCTCGCTTTCGATGCGCAGCGTACCGTTGAACTGCTGCGCGACGCCATAGACCTGCGCCAGGCCGAGGCCGGTCCCCCGCCCGATCTCCTTGGTCGTGAAGAAGGGCTCGGTCGCGCGCGCCAGCACCTCGGGCGACATGCCGCTGCCGGTGTCGCTGATCGTGATCGCGACATAGTCGCCCGCCGCCAGCTCGCCATCGTCGTCGATGGTCTCGCACGAAGTGGCGATGGTGAGCGTGCCGCCGTCGGCCATCGCATCGCGCGAGTTGATCGCGAGGTTGAGCACGGCATTCTCGATCTGATTGGCATCGCACAGTGCAACGCCGCAATCGGGATCGAGCGCGAGCCGCACCCGCACCGAAGGGCCGAGGGTATGATGCAGGAGCTGCTGCATGTTCTCGATCAGCTCGTTGACCGGCACCGCGGCGCTGCTGAGGCGGTGCGTGCGCGAGAAGGCCAGCAGCTGTCCGGTCAGCTTCGCGCCGCGCCGCGCCGCCTCGAGCGCATTGGCGGCGAGCGAGCGGGTGCGCGGCTCGGTGGTGACGCTGGTGATGATCTCCAGCCCGCCCATGATCGGCGTCAGCAGATTGTTGAAGTCGTGCGCGATGCCGCCGGTCAGCTGGCCGACCGCCTGCATCTTCTGCGCCTGGCGTAGCCGTTCCTCGGCGGCCTCGCGCTCGGCGATCTCGCTGCGCAGCGCCGCATTGATGCGCCGCTGCTGTGCCGCCGATACCGCCACCACCATCGCCGCAAGGCCGGCCATCATGGCGAGCAGCATGATCACGCCGTAGCGCGCCAGCCGCTGCGCGAAGGGTTCGACCGAGGTGCGGACATAGGCGCTGCCGATGCGCTCGCCCGCGGCGACCACCGGCACGGTGATCGACAGGCGGTCGCCGACCGTGGCCTCGCCATCGGGCGGGCTGATCGGCAGCGGCCGACCGTCACGGGCGTAGCCGGCGACGCCGCGGCCCGCTGCGTCGTAGACACCGGCCGCGTCGATCGACGGATTGGCGCTGAGCGAACGCACGTTCTCACGCGCGATCGACGCATCTTCGAACTCGAGCGCGACGCTGACGCTGGCCGCCAGCATCGCCGCCTGGACCGCCGCCTCCTGCCGGCTGCGCAGCTGGAACTGGCGTTCGCTGTAGGCGGTGACCGCCAGGCCGAGCCCCAGCAGCAGGATCACGGCGACCAGCGCGGCCGACGGCGCACGGCGCAGGCCGTCGGGCAGGCGCGTGCGCCCGTTCATCCGACTGTCGCCCGGCTGGCGCGGCGCATTGAGGCTCCCCATCGACTGTGCGCTCATCGCCAGAAAGCTTAGCGTGGCGCGCCGGTCAAGAATATCTCGTCACCACGGTCTGCCCCGCCGACGGGTCGTTCCGGCGAGCCATTGGCACCGATCGTCGCATCTGCAACGATATGGGGTCGGCGCGTGCGATATCGACGCGCTGCGGAGTGATCGAAGATGCGCATGCAGTGGCCTGCTCTCGTCCTATTGCCGCTCGTCGTGGCGGTGACGGCCTGCACGCCGCCGCCGACGCAGGAGCTGGCGCTCGCCGACATGGTGCCGCAAGGCGACGTCGGCCCGGCCGACGCGCCGCTGTTCACCATCTATTTCGACATCGGCAGCGCCGTACTCACCGGCGAGGCCGAAGCGATCCTCGAGCGGCTGGTCGCCGATCCGGCGCGTGCGGGCTGGACGCGGATCACCCTCGCGGGCCATGCCGATACGTCGGGGCCCGCGCGGCTCAACCGGCGGCTGTCGGCGGCGCGGGTCGAAGCGGTGCGCACGCGGCTGATCGACGCCGGGGTGCCGGCGACGATCATCGGCGTCAGGGTCGTCGGCGAGCGACAGGCGCGCAGCGGTTCGGCGGCGGACGATCGTCGCGTCGAAATCTTCGTCACCGGGTGATGGAGCAAAAGCCGGCGTGGCGGCTTCTTGCAGCATGAGCCTCCGCCGCCGTGCCGCCTGAATGACCGCACCGGCGAATGCATCGCCGCGGCGCGCGGTGCTGGTGGTCAACACCAAGTCGCGCAAGGGGCGGCACCTGTTCAAGGATGCCAAGCGGCTCTTGGGCGCGCGCGGCGTGACGTTCGACGGCGCCTATTCGGTGCGCAACCCCGAGCGCCTGCCCGAAATCGTTCGTGAAGCGGTCGCGGCCGGCAGCGAGTTCATCATCGTCGGCGGCGGCGACGGCACGGTCAGCTCGGTCGTCGATCATGTCGCGCACAAGGCGGTGACGCTCGGCATCCTGCCGCTGGGCACCGCCAATTGCTTCGCGCGGACGCTCACCGTGCCCTTCGATCTGGAAGGTGCGATCGGTGTCTTGCTCGATGGCAAGGCGGTCGAGGTCGATCTCGGTCGCGTCGGGACCGATCTGTTCGCCAACGCGCTGGCGATCGGCATGCCGTCGATCGTCAATCAGGGCATCCCGCCGAGCCTGAAGAAATATTTCGGGCGGGTCGGCTATGCGATCTACGGTCTTGTCGCGCTGATGCGCTTCAGGCCCTTCCGCTGCACGGTGGTCACCGATGGCGAAAGCCGCGAGTTCAAGGCGCTCGAGGTGCGCGTCGTCAACGGCAGCTTCCTTGGCGGGCTGCGCGTCGCCGACGATTCGAACGTCGAGAGCGAGGACATGGTGGTACAGGTCGTGCAGGGGACCAAGCGCCGTCACCTCGTGGAGACCTGGCTGCGCTCGATGGCCGGTCGCCCGCCGGCGCATCAGCGCATCGTGTCGCTGCGCGGCCGCAGGATCCGGATCGAGACCGAGCCCAGCGAGCCGGTGTCGGTCGACGGCGAAGTCCTCGCCCAGACGCCGATCGAATGCGCGGTCGAGCGTCAGGCGCTGCGCGTGATGGTCCCGGCGGATCGCGCCGACCTGAACTAGGACCCGACGCTCAGCTTTGGTGCCAGCGGCCGTCGGCGAAGCGATAGCTTTCGTCGGCCGCTTCCTCGAAGCCGCCCTCCGCCCAGGCCTGGACTGCGACGCGCAACGCGTCGCCATCGCTTTCGATGAGGTTGAAGCTGTTGGCGTGCTCGCGCAGCCGCGTCGACGTGGTGGTCCCCGCCTGGACGACGAGCATCGAATGGCCCGCGGTCAGGAAGGTGGCCGCCGAGCCGCTGAACGGCCGGTGATGATGTCCGGCGAGAAGCAGGTGGACGCCCGCATCGAGCGCCGCTTCGACCGCCGCCGCCGACCGTCCGGCCGCTTCGAGTCGCTCGCCCTTTTCGCCCCACGGAAGCTCGACGAGCGGGTGATGCGTGACCAGCATCCGCCGGGCCCCGCGCGGGGCCGCGGCGAAGCGCTCGCGAATGCACGCCAGCTGTTCCCGCGATACGCGCCCGTCCTTGATCGTCAGCGATCGCGCCGTATTGATGCCGAGGATCGCCACCTTGTCGTCGGCGAACAGGGGGAAGGGGTGCGGCTCGATATAGCGGCGAAAGCGCGCCAGCGGCCGGAAGAAGCGGCGCGTGACGTCCCACAGCGGGACGTCGTGATTGCCCGGCACGACGATGACCGGCAGGCCCGCCGCTCGCAGCCCGTCGACGAACTCCCGCGCTGCCGCGAACTGCGCGCGCCGCGCGCGCTGCGTGAGATCGCCGCTGATGACGATCGCGTCGGGGCCGATCGCGGTCAGCGCCGCCGACAGGCCGGCGACCACGGTGCCGTCGTGCCGGCCGAAATGCAGATCGGACAGATGCGCGATGCGGCGCATGGCGTCTCCTCGTTACCCGGCCGTTAAGCGCGCGAAGCCACCAAGGGTTGCCACGGAACGCGCCGGGCGACGCATCGTTGAGCAAAGAGCAGGAGAAGTGCCATGACCGGTACCCCGAAACGCCCCGCGCGCGACGATGCGTCGCTGTATGGCGACCATGCCAGCGGCCGCTACGGCGATCAGGCGCATGGCCGCGTCGGGGCGCCCGATCCCGCCGGCCAGGCGTCGCATGACGGCACCAACGCCCAGGTGATCGGCGGCGTCCCCGCGGCCGGCGCCGAAGGCGCCGACGACGAACGGAGCTCGCCCGGGATTTCGACCGACAAAAAGAGCGACGACACCAAGCCCGAGGCGGGCGCCTAAAGCGGCTTCGCCTCGTTGAACGGCGTGTCCTTGTCGGGGCGCAGATCGCCGGGCAGGCCGAGCACGCGCTCGGCGATGATGTTGCGCAGGATCTCGTCGGTCCCGCCGGCGATCCTGAGCCCCGCCGACCACATGTAGCTGGCGCGCAGCCGTTCGAGGTCGCTGCCGCCGCCGTCGGTCATGAAGCCCGCAGCCTCCGACAGGTCGAGCGCGAACGCCGCCATGTCCTGCATGTTCTTGGCGACCACGACCTTGGAGATCGACTGTTCGGCGCCAGGGATCTGCCCCTTCGACAGCGCCGACAGCGCGCGCATCTGCGTCAGCTTGATGCCTTCGTCGGCGAGATAGACGTCGGCGATCTTCTGGCGCACGTGCGTCGCCTCGATCGCCGGGCCCATCTCGGTCTCGATCTGTCGCGCGACGTCGATGAGCGTGTTGTAGTCGGGCGAGTGGCGCGGCTTGCCGCCGACCGCCAGCCGCTCGTGCATCAGCGTGGTCAGCGCCACCTTCCAGCCGTCGCCGACCTCGCCGAGCCGCCAGGCGTCGGGGACGCGCACGTCGGTAAAGAACACCTCGTTGAAATCGGCGCCGCCCGACATCTGCTTCAGCGGCCGTGCCTCGACTCCCGGCGCATGCATGTCGACGATGAACATCGTCAGCCCCTTGTGCTTGGGCTTCGACGGATCGGTGCGCGTGACGATGATGCCATAGTCGCAGAGGTGCGCGTTCGTAGTCCACACCTTCTGGCCGTTGATCACCCAGTCGTCGCCGTCCCTGACCGCACGCGTGCGGATGCCGGCGAGGTCCGAGCCGGCGGCGGGTTCGGAGAACAGCTGGCACCAGATCTCGCCGCCCTCGAGCGCCTTGGGCACGAAGCGCTGGATCACCTCGGGATTGCCGTGGGTGAACACCGTCGGGATGCACATGCCGAGCCCGATCGCATAGAGGCCGGTCGGCGCTGCGGTCTTCGATTCCTCCTGGCTGAAGATGATCGAATGCATGGGGGTGAGGCCCTGGCCTCCCATCGCCTTGGGCCAGGTGATGCCGGTATAGCCGGCGTCGTGCTTGGTCTTCTGCCAGTCCTTCGATCGGCGCACGAACTCTGCGTTGCGCCCTTCGGCGTCGGGCATGTCCTTGTACTTGGCGGCCGCGTCGGCAAGCCAGGCGCGCACCTTGGCGCGGTATTCGGCTTCGGTCGGGGTGTCGTTGAAATCCATCGAAGCTCTCCCGGTCAGGCGGCGCGCGCGTTGCGGCGCTCGAGGGTGCGGACGAGGCGGTCGGCCCACCAGGCGCGCGAGCCGAGCGCGAAGGCGATCTGCCGGTTGCGCCGATAGTAGAACTGGCAGTCGCTCTCCCAGGTGAAGCCGATGCCGCCGTGCAGCTGGACATTCTCCTCGGCGGCGAACTTGAGCGCGTCGAGCGCCGCGACGCGCGCCGCAGCGGCGGCCTGACCGAGCTCGGGCGCATCGGTCGCCATCGCCCAGGCGCCGTGCATCGCATGGGCGCGGGCGAGTTCGAGCTTGACGTACATGTCGGCGCATTTGTGCTTCACGCCCTGGTAGCGGCCGATCTTCTGGCCGAAGGCGACGCGCTCCTTGGCATAGGCGACCGCCATTTCCATCGCCACCGTGCCGGTGCCGATCGCTTCCCAGGCCGACAGCACCGCGGCACGGTCGAGCCAGGCGTGGAAGGCAGCGGCGTCGCCGAGCGGCTCGGCGGCGGCGCCGTCGAGCGTCAGCCTGCCGTGGCGGCGGACGAGGTCGAGCGTCGGCGCGGCTTCGATGGTGATGCCCGGACCCTCCAGGTCGACGAGATGGAGCGACGGGCCGTCACGGCCGGCGGCGGAGACGATCGCGAGCCGGGCGCCCTGCAGGTCGGGGACGGGGACCTTGGTGCCGCTGAGCCTGCCGCCCTCGGCGCGGACGCCGCGAGTCGTCGCCGGGCTGGCAGCATCGCCTTCTGCCCAGCCGATGGTGGCGATCACCGATCCGTCGGCGATGCCGGGCAGCCATCTGGCCTGTTGCGCCTCGCTGCCGGCGAGCAGCAGCGCCTCGGTCGCCATCAGCGTCGACACGAACGGCACGGGGATCAGGCTGCGGCCCACTTCCTCGGCGAGCACGCAGGCCTCTTCGGCCGAGAGCCCGATGCCGCCATGCGCCTCGGGCACGCGGGCGGCGGTCCAGCCGAGTTCGACGACAGACGTCCACAGCTCGGCGTCGTAGGGCGCGTCGCCGTCCATCGCCTTGCGCGCGACGGCGGCACCGGCGCGTTCGTCGAGGAAGCGCCGCGCCTGGTCGCGCAGCGCCTTCGCGTCGTCGGAGAAATCGAAATTCATGCTCCCTCCCCAGGGATATGGCAGTCCGAAGATCGGAGTTGGCCCTATGGTTGACGTTTACGTCAACCTGATGTCGCTCGCGGCTATCACTCCCGCTAGTCGGGCCTGAGCGACAGCTTCGGAATGAGCTTGGCGACATCCTCACCGAGCGACACCTGCGGCTCGGACGGCGGCGACAGCTTCTCCGCCTTCTCGCGCGATGCGACGCAGTTTTGCGTCGCGCTCGCAAGCGAGGTGAAGTCGGTCGCTCTGGGAAGCACCTTCAGGACGCAGGCGTCGAACACCGGATAATCGAAGCCCGAGCCGCAGCCGAACGAGCTTCGGTCGGAGCGCGAGGCGGTGACCACCAGCCGGTTCGGATGCGCCAGCGCGGGAATGAAGGAGCCCGAATAGCAGGCCGACAGCACCACGACGGTGGGCCGGTCGGCGCAGGTGAAGTCGAGCATGAAGTCGATGTCGCGCGGCTTCAGCTCGCGCTTGCCCATGACGATCTTGCCCGGCGTGCCGTGCGAGGTCACGTAGAGCAGGCAGCCGGCGGGCGCCTGCCGTGTGAGCGAGAACCAGTTCTTCGATAGGCCGTCGGGCGTCGCGTCGAGCACGCCCTGGCGGCTGTCGGGCGAGAATTGCTGGATGTTCTCGGCCGTGAAGCCAACGCCGACCAGCGCGTCGGCGATGTCGCGCCGCGCATTGTCGAAGGCGTCGATCCGCAGCCCGTTGGCGCCGCGCCAGTCGCCCGCGACGATCGCCGCGGCCCATTCGCCGAACGCCGACTTGCCGGCGGATGCCTCACCCGGCAGCGTGGCGAGCAGCAGCGTCACGAGCAGCGGGACGAGGCGCATCGTCACCCCTTCTTGAACAGCGAATCGGCGGCGGACCGGAACGAGCGCGCGCCCTCGAGCTTGGCGCGGGTGCGATCGATCTCCGCCGTCAGCGCGGCGATCCGCGCGTCGAGTTCGTCGACCGACAGCGGATCGAGATCCTGGCGGGCGAGCGCCGCCAGCGCATCGTCGCCCGCGCGGCGGGGGAGCAGGTCGTCGAGGTCCATCGCGTCGCCTCCTTTGCGGCGCAGCGTCCATCTGCTCTAAGGGGCTGTCAACCCTCGGGAGCGTCCATGACCAACCTGTTGCCGCCGACGATGACCGCGATCGACCCCGGCCAGCCCGGCGGCCCCGACGTCCTCGTACCGGTCGAGCGGCCGGTGCCGCAGCCCGGCCCGGGCGAGGTGCTGATCCGCGTGCGTGCCGCCGGCGTCAATCGTCCCGACGTGCTGCAGCGGCTCGGACTCTATCCGATGCCGCCCGGGGCGCCGACGATCATGGGGCTCGAGGTGGCGGGCGAGGTCGCGGCGCTCGGCGAGGGAGCGACGCGGTTCGAGATCGGGCAACCAATCTGCGCGCTGGTCGCGGGCGGCGGCTATGCCGACTATTGCCCCGCGCCCGAGGGGCAATGCCTGCCGCTGCCCGACGGGCTCGGCTTCATCGAGGCGGCGAGCCTGCCCGAGACCTACTTCACCGTCTGGTCGAACCTCTTCGAGCGTGCCTTCGCCGACGAGGGCGACACCGTGCTGGTGCACGGCGGTACCAGCGGCATCGGCGTGACCGCGATCCTGCTCGGCAAGGCGCTCGGGCTTCGGATATTCGTCACCTGCGGCAGCGACGAGAAATGCGCTGCGGCGCGCGCGCTCGGCGCCGACCTCGCGATCAACTACCGGACCGAGGAATTCGCCGAGGTGGCGCTCAAGGCGACGCAGGGGCGCGGGGTCGACATCGTGCTCGACATGGTCGGCGGCGACTATGTGCCGAAGAACCTCCTGGCGCTCGCCGAGGACGGTCGTCACGTCTCGATCGCCTTTCAGCGCGGGCCGCGCGCCGAGCTCGACCTGACGCAGGTGATGCGCAAGCGGCTCACCCTGTCGGGGTCGATGCTGCGCCCGCGCCCCGTCGCCTACAAGGCGGCGCTGGCCGAGAGCCTGTTGCGCGACGTCTGGCCGCTGTTCGCCGACGGGCGCCTGCGCGCGGTCATCGATTCGACCTTCCCGCTGGCGCGCGCCGCCGACGCGCACCGGCGCATGGAGGCCGGCGACCATGTCGGCAAGATCGTCCTGGAGGTGGCATGAGCGACGAGATCATTCTCCACGAATATGCGGATTCGGGAAACTGCTACAAAATCCGCCTGACGCTGGCGCATCTCGGCACCGCCTACGTGCGCCGCCAGTACGACATCCTCAAGGGCGAGACGCGGACCCCCGAGTTCCTCGCCACGGTCAACGCCAACGGCCGCATTCCGGTGCTGCAGGTCGGCGATCGTTTCCTGCCCGAATCGAATGCGGCGATGTGGTACCTCGCCGAGGGTTCGGCGCTCATGCCGTCGGATCGGTGGGAGCGCGCCGACATGCTGCGCTGGATGTTCTTCGAACAATATAATCACGAGCCCAACGTCGCGACGCTGCGCTTCTGGACGGCGTTCGTCGGCGAGGCCAATTGGACCGAGCTTCAGCACCGGCTCGCCCCGGTCAAGAAGGAGGCCGGCGACGCCGCGCTCCGGCTGATGGACGAGCATCTCGACGGCCGGCGCTTCTTCGTCGGCGACCGGCTGACGATCGCCGACATCGCGCTCTATGCCTATACGCATGTCGCGCCCGACGGCGGCTTCGACCTCAAGGCCTATCCCAACGTCATGGCCTGGTGCGAGGCGGTGCAGCTCGAACCTCGGCATGTCGAGATCGGCGACTGAGGCAACCGCGGGTCACGGTCGTCGTTGATCCGGCATGTTCATGTTCTTCTCGAACCGGCTGGGCTGCATCGGCTCGATCCTCGTCTCGCTCGCCGTGACCGCGGTGCTGCTGCTCGTCCTCGGCATTATCGCCGTGTGACAGCTTGGAAACTTGATCGGTACGTCGTCCGCGTATACATGCGAGACCATGCACCGGCCGCCCGAGAAGGGCGGCCCTTTCTATTTTTGGAGGTTTCCATGGCCCAGCCGCTCATGCCGCACGCGACCGCGTCCTGGATGGTCGACAATACGTCGCTCAGCTTCGAGCAGATCGCCGATTTCTGCGGTCTCCATATCCTCGAGATCCAGGCGATCGCCGACGAGAACACCCCGACCAAGCTGATCGGCCGCGATCCGATCCGCGCCGGCGAGCTGACGCAGGCCGAGATCGACAAGGGCCAGGCCAACCCCGACTATGTGCTCAAGATGGAGAAGGGGCCCGAGCAGCTCCGCCGCACCAAGGGGCCGCGCTACACGCCGGTGTCCAAGCGCCAGGACAAGCCCGACGGCATCGCCTGGATCATCCGCAACCATCCCGAGGTCACCGACGCGCAGATCTCCAAGCTGATCGGCACCACCAAGACGACGATCGCGGCGATCCGCGACCGCAGCCACTGGAACATCGCCAACATCACGCCGAAGGACCCGGTGACGCTCGGCCTGTCGTCGCAGCGCGAACTCGACGCGCTGATCGCCGCGGCGGCGAAGAAGGCCGGCATCAGCATGGAAGACACGCGCTTCGACGCCGACCGCGCCGAGCTGATCGACCAGCTGCGCGCCGAGCGCGAGGCCGCCGAATATGTCGCCGAGCATGGCGAGGCGCAGGCGCCGGTCGAGATCACCGCCGAAAACCTGTTCAAGCGCTGATCCTCTTCAAGAGGGCAGGGGCGGCGCCCCGGCCCTCGACTTGACGCTTACGTAAACCTAAGCAGGGCCACGGAGGAGTTCGTTGTCCATGCAGGATGCATCGCTCGCGTTCGAGGCCCCGCCGTCGGCGGCGCAGGAACTGCGCGGTCTGTCCTACCCCTTCGGGCGCTGGACGCCCGAGCACGGCAAGCTCCACCCGGTCGCCGACGGCGTGTTCTGGCTGCGCATGCCGTTGCCGTTCAGCCTCAACCACATCAACCTCTGGGTTATCGACGATGGCGCCGGCTGGGCGATCGTCGATACCGGTCTCGCCGCGCCCTCGTGCAAGGACCTGTGGCGCGCGCTGTTCGAGGGGCCGATGGCGGGGCGGCCCGTCACGCGCGTGATCGTCACGCATTATCATCCCGACCATCTCGGCCTCGCCGGCTGGCTGACGCACAAATGGGGCGTGCCGCTCGAGATGACGCGTGGCGAATATCTGCTGGCGCGCGTGCTCACGCTCGACGTCGCCGCCGGGCCGCCGTCCGCCGCGGTCGACTTCTACGCGCGAAGTGGCTGGAGCGACGAGGCGATCGGCCATTTCAAGGCGCAGAGCTGGGGCCGCTTCGGCCGGGCGCTCACGCCGCTCCCGGGGGGCTACAAGCGCATCGTCGACGGCGAACGGCTGACCATCGGCGGCCGCGCCTGGCGCGTCGTCACCGGCAGCGGCCATTCGCCCGAGCACGCCTGCCTGGTCTGCGACGAGGCCGGGCTGATGATCTCGGGCGATCAGCTGCTGCCGCGCATCACCTCGAACGTCTCGGTCTATCCGACCGAACCGCGCGCCAACCCGCTCGGCGACTGGTTCGCGAGCCTCGATACGCTCGAAGCGCTCGATCCCGAGCTGACGGTACTGCCGGCGCACAACGAGCCGTTCCAGCGGCTGCGCGTCCGCACCGCGCAGCTTCGCGACGACCATATGCGCAAGCTCGACGCGCTCGAGACGCTGATCGCCGCGACGCCGGCGACGGCGATCGACAGCTTCAAGACGCTGTTCGGCCGGGCGATCAAGCCGGACGAGCTGATGATGGCGACCGGCGAGGCGCTGGCGCATCTGCACTGGCTCGAGCAAGCGGGCCGCGCCGTGCGGGTCGGCGACGGCGGCGTCGATCGGTTCGCGCGGATCTAGGAGGCATCGAGTGAGCGTTCAGTCGGTCTGGGACAGCAGCTATGGCCATCCGGTGCCGTGGCGCACCAGCTTCGAGGCGATGCCGGTGTTCGAGCTGCTCGAACGCACCGCGCGGCGGCTGCCGAAGGCACCATGCATCGACTTTCTCGGCCGGACCTTCACCTATGCGCGGGTGGCGGCGCTCGTCGACCGCGCCGCCGAAGGCTTTCGCCGCCTCGGTGTCGCAAAGGGCGTCAAGGTTGGCCTCTTTCTTCCCAATTGTCCGCAATATGTCGTCGCTTATTACGCGGCGATGAAGGCCGGCGGCACCGTGGTGAACTTCTCGCCGCTCTACACCGCCGAGGAGCTGGCGTCGCAGGTCGAGGACAGCGAGACCGACATCATGGTCTGCCTCGACGTCGCGCAGCTCTACCCGACGATCGCGCGCGTGCTCGAGACGACACGGCTCACCACCTTGGTGGTCGGCAATCTTGCCGAGGCGCTGCCGCGCGGCAAGGCGCTGCTGTACCGCATGTTCAAGCGCCGCGAGCGCAGCCGCTTCGCGCTCGATGCCGCGCATGTGACCTTCAAGTCGCTGCTCGCGCATGGCCCGATCGCCGCCGCCCCGGCGATCGACCCGCACGAAGACATCGCGCTGCTGCAATATACCGGGGGCACGACGGGAACGCCGACGGGCGCGATTCTCAGTCACGCCAATCTGAGCGCCAACGCGCAGCAGGTCGATTCGATCGACCCGCAGCGCGACGCCGAGGACCGCATCCTCGGCGCGCTGCCGCTGTTCCACGTCTTCGCCAACACCTGCGTGCTCAACCGCACGGTGCTGCACGGCGGCGAGATGGTGCTGCTCCCCAAGTTCGAGCTGGGGCCGGCGCTGCGGACCATCCACCGCCGCCGCATCACCGCGGTGCCGGGCGTACCGACGATGTACCAGGCGTTCCTCGATCACCCCGACATCGCCAAATATGATCTGTCGTCGATCCGGATCTGCATCTCGGGCGGTGCACCGATGCCGGCGGAACTGAAGGCGCGCTTCGAGGCGAAGACCGGCGCAGCGGTCGTCGAAGGCTATGGCCTCACCGAAAGCTCGGGCGTGGTCTCGGTCAATCCCTACGAGGGCGTCGCCAAGGACGGGTCGATCGGCCAGCCGCTCCCCGGCACCGACGTGGTCCTCGTCGACAAGGATGACCCGACCCAGCGCGCCACGCCGGGCGAGTCGGGCGAAATCACCGTCTCGGGTCCGCAGGTCATGCGCGGCTATTGGAATAAGCCGGCGGAGACCGCGAACGTGTTCGTCGATGGGCGATTGCGCACCGGCGACGTCGGCATGATCGACGCCGATGGCTATCTCTACGTCGTCGACCGCCTGAAGGACATGATCGTCGTCGGTGGATTCAAGGTTTTTCCGAGCCAGCTCGAAGAGCATCTCTACCGCCATCCGGCGGTCAAGGAGGCGCTCGTCATCGGCATCGCCGACGCTTATCTCGGCGAGCGGCCCAAGGCGTTCGTGACGCTGCAGCCTGATGCCGACGTCGACGCGGCCGCGCTGCTGGTCTGGCTGAACGGCCATGTCGGCAAGCATGAACGCGCCGTCGCGGTCGAAATCCGCGATTCGCTGCCCAAGACGATGATCGGCAAGCTCAGCCGCAAGGAGCTCGTCGCGGAAGAGAAGGCGCGCGCGGCCGGGCTCAACGCGGCTTGACCCCCTGTGCCCGCCCCGCCACAAACGGCGGACGGTTCGGGAAGGTGCGTGGGTTGATGGACGGCACGGCGGGTGACACGATCGAAGCGCTGACGTTCGAGGAGGCCCTCGGGCGGCTGGAAGCGATCGTGAAGAAGCTCGAGGCGGGCGAGGCCAGCCTCGAGGACTCGATCGGGCTCTACGAGGAAGGCACGCGGCTGAAGCGCCAGTGCGAAACCAAGCTCGCGCAGGCGCAGGCGCGCATCGAGAAGATCCAGGTGGGTGCCGATGGGCAGCCGAGCGGTGTCGCGCCGTTCGACGCCGTCTGATGCACACCAGCCTCAGCCTCAAGCCCGCGCTCGACGCGATCGGCAACGCGATCGACCAGCGCTTCGACCGGCTGCTTCCGGTTCCCGACGATGCGCGCGCGCGGCTCTACGAAGCGATGCGCTATTGCGCAATCGGCGGCGGCAAGCGGATGCGGCCGCTGCTGGTGGTCGCGGCCTGCGACCTGTTCCATGTCGACAAGGAGCGGTCGCTGCGCGTCGCGCTCGCCGTCGAGTGCATCCATTGCTACAGCCTGATCCACGACGATCTGCCCTGCATGGACGACGACGACATGCGGCGCGGCAAGCCGACGCTGCACAAGACCTATGACGAGGCGACGGCGGTGCTCGCCGGCGACGCGCTGCACGCGCTGGCCTTCGAAATCCTCGCCGACGACGCGACGCACGAGGATCCGTTCGTCCGGTCGGAGCTGGTGCTCGAGCTCGCCCGCGCCTCCGGCCCCGCCGGCATGGCGGGCGGCCAGATGATGGACCTGGTCGCCGAAAGCGAGCCCTTCGACCTGCCGACCACGACGCGGCTCCAGCAGCTCAAGACCGGCGCGCTGATCGCTTTCTGCCTCGAGGCCGGTGCGATCATGGGGCGCGTCGGCGAAGGCCAGCGCAAACGGCTGCGCGGCTATGCCAAGGATCTCGGGCTGGCGTTCCAGATCGCCGACGACGTGCTCGACGTCGAGGGCGACAGCGCGCGCACCGGCAAGGCGGTGCGCAAGGACGAGGAGGCCGGCAAGGCGACCTTCGTGTCGCTGCTCGGCCTCGACCGCGCCAAGCAGCAGGCCGAGATGCTGATCGACCAGGCGATCGGCCATCTGTCGAGCTTCGGTCAGGAGGCCGACCTGCTGCGGGCGATCGCGCGCTTCGCGATCGAGCGCGACCGCTGAAACCAGGATACGGGGGCTGAAGATGCGCGTCGGAGTCTATCCGGGAACGTTCGATCCGGTCACGCTGGGGCACATGGACATTATCCGGCGCGGCGCCAAGCTCGTCGACAAGCTGGTGATCGGCGTCGCCACCAACCCGTCGAAGTCGCCGATGTTCACGCTCGAGGAGCGCGTCGCGCAGGTCAAGCGCGAGACCGCCGACCTGGGCGGCACGGTCGAGGTGGTGGCGTTCGACGCGCTGCTGATGAAGTTCGCCGAGGCGCAGAAGGCGCAGGTCATCGTGCGCGGCCTGCGCGCGGTCGCCGACTTCGAATATGAGTTTCAGATGGCCGGCATGAACCAGCAGCTCAATGCCGACATCGAAACGGTCTTCCTGATGGCCGACGTCGCGCTGCAGCCGATCGCGTCACGTCTGGTTAAGGAGATCGCGATGTATGGTGGCAACATCGCACCGTTCGTGCCGGCGAAGATCGCCGTCGAAGTGGCGGAGCGCGTCGCCGCGACGCGGTGACTTGGGGCGGCGGCGCTGCTAGAGGCGCCGCGGTGTTTCGCGTTTTTTGGGGAGGGCCCATGCGCAAGCTCGTCGCGCTGCTTTTCGGTTTCCTGTTCGCCTCGGCGGCGGTCGCGCAGACGCCGGCGCCGCCGGCCGCGCCGGCGCTCGATCTCGAGAATGTCCTCTACCTCGACCTCTCGACCGGCGGCCGCGTCGGCATCCTCATGCGCCCCGACAAGGCGCCCAAGCATGTCGAGCGGATCAAGACGCTGGCCCGCCGCGGCTTCTACGACGGGCTGATCTTCCACCGCGTCATCGAAGGCTTCATGGCGCAGGGCGGCGATCCCAAGGGGATCGGCTCGGGGGGATCGGATCTCCCCGACCTCAAGGCCGAGTTCAACGACATTCCGCACATGCGCGGCGTCGCCTCGATGGCGCGGACCGACTCGCCCGACAGCGCCAACAGCCAGTTCTTCATCGTGCTGGCGCCGAGCTTCATCCTCGATGGCGCCTACACCGCCTGGGGACGGGTGTTCGAGGGCATGCAATATGTCGACGCGATCGAGCGGGGCGAGCCGCCCGCCAATCCGTCGAAGATCCTCAAGGCGTCGATCGGCGCCGATCGCGTGCCGCCGCCGGCACTCGCGCCGATCGCAGCTGCGCCTGCCGTGCCCGCTCCGACCACGACGGCCGCGGCGCCCCAGGCGACGCCTGCCAAGAACTAGGTGCGCGTCGACGATTTCGACTTCGAGCTGCCGCCCGAGAATATCGCGCTGCGCCCGGCGAGCCCGCGCGATTCGGCGCGGCTGCTCGTCGTCCGGCCCGACGGGCTCGACGATCGCGGCGTCGCCGACCTGCCAGGCCTGCTGCGCGCCGGCGACGTGCTGGTGTTCAACGACACGCGCGTGATCCCGGCGCAACTGCACGGTCGCCGCGGCGAGGCGAAGATCGGCGTGACGCTGCACAAGCGCGAGGATTCCTGGCGCTGGTGGGCGTTCGTCAAGAACGCCAAGCGGCTGAAGACTGCCGACCGGGTCGATTTCGGTGCCGGGCTTTCCGGCATCGTCGAGGATCGAGGCGACGACGGCTCGATTCTGTGGCGGTTCGAAGCCGACGTGCCGCTCGAGCAGGCGCTCGCCGAAGCGGGCACGATGCCGCTGCCGCCCTATATTGCCGGCAAGCGCGCCACCGACGCGCGCGACGCCGAGGATTATCAGACGACCTATGCCGACAAGCCCGGGGCGGTCGCCGCGCCGACCGCGGGCCTGCATTTCACTCCCGGACTGTTCGCCGCGCTCGACGCCGCCGGGATCGGCCGCGAGACGCTGACGCTGCACGTCGGTGCCGGGACCTTCCTCCCGGTGAAGGCCGATGATACCGACGATCACCGCATGCACGCCGAATGGGGGCGCATCGATGCCGCGACCGCCGATCGGCTCAACGCGGTGCGTGGCGCCGGCGGTCGCATCATCGCGGTCGGGACGACCTCGCTGCGCCTGCTCGAAAGCGCGGCGGCGGCGGACGGCATGCTCCGCCCGTTCGCCGGCGACACCGCGATCTTCATCACGCCGGGCTATGCGTTTCGCGCCGTCGACGGGTTGATGACCAACTTTCACCTGCCGCGCTCGACGCTGTTCATGCTGGTCAGCGCGCTGATGGGGCTCGACACGATGCGCGCCGCCTACGCGCACGCCATCGCCGACGGCTATCGATTCTATTCCTACGGCGACGCCAGCCTGCTGCTGCCGTAAGGGACGCGGGCGGTTCGCGCCGTACGGTATCGAAGGGGTAACGAACATGCGTATCGCAACGACGACGCTGCTGGCGCTGACTTGGGTGGCGAGCGCTGCCGCGGCGCAGCCGGCCGCGCCGCCGCCGGGAAGCACGATCAACGGTCGCAGCGTCGCCCCCGTCGGCGTGCTGATCGCCGGTTTTGATACCGATGGCGACGCGCGCACGACGCGCGACGAATTGCGCGCCGGGACCACGCGCGGCTTCGCGCACGCCGATGCTAACAAGGATGGCAAGCTCGGGCTGTTCGAGCTGTCGAGCTGGGCGGCGGTATGGCTGGGCGACGACAGCGCGCTGCCCGGACGCTTCGATTTCGACCGCGATTTCGACGACGCGGTGTCGCCCGCCGAATTCGCCGCCGAGCTCGACCGGCGCTTCACGCGCTACGACGTCGACAAGGACGGCATCGTGGTTCGCGGCGAACTGCTGCAGGCGCAGCCGCTGCGCGACCAGCGCGAGCCACGGCGCCAGCGCCTGCCCGATCCGCCGCAGCGCCAATAGGGCGACAAGCGCGCGCGCCTCGGCTAAACGCCCGCGCATGCAGCCCCGTTTCCAGTTCGACATCCACGCTACCGACGGCGCGGCGCGCACCGGCGTCATCCGCATGACGCGCGGCGACATCCGAACCCCGGCGTTCATGCCGGTCGGCACCGCCGCCACCGTCAAGGCGATGCGCCCCGCCGAGGTTCGCGCGGCGGGCGCCGACATCATCCTCGGCAACACCTATCACCTGATGCTCCGCCCCACGGCCGAGCGCATCGCGAGCCTGGGCGGGCTGCACAAGTTCATGGGCTGGGACCGGCCGATCCTGACCGACTCGGGCGGCTATCAGGTGATGTCGCTGTCCGAGCTCCGGAAGATGAGCGAGCAGGGGGTGCAGTTCGCCTCGCACCTCGACGGCTCGCGCCACATGCTGTCGCCCGAACGCTCGATGGAGATCCAGCGGCTGCTTGGCACCGACATCGTCATGGCGTTCGACGAATGCACGCCGCACCCGGCGACGCATGAAGAGGCCGCCGCCTCGATGGAGCGGTCGATGCGCTGGGCGAAGCGGTCGCGCGACGGCTTCGACGGCGGCGAGGACCATGCCGCGGTCGCGGCGCTGTTCGGCATCCAGCAGGGCTCGATGTACGAGGATCTGCGCCGCGTGTCGGCCGATAAGCTGATCGAGATCGGCTTCGACGGCTATGCCGTCGGCGGGCTCGCGGTTGGCGAGGGGCAGGAGGCGATGTTCGGCGTGCTCGACTATGCGCCCGCCATGCTTCCCGCCGATCGGCCACGCTACCTGATGGGGGTCGGCAAGCCCGACGACATCGTCGGCGCGGTGGGACGCGGCATCGACATGTTCGACTGCGTGCTGCCGACGCGCTCGGGGCGCAACGGCCAGGCGTTCACGCATGCCGGGCCCCTCAACCTGCGCAACGCCAAATACAAGGACGACAGCGGGCCGCTCGACCCCGACTGCGCCTGCCCGGTCTGCGGTCAGTGGAGCCGCGCCTATCTCCACCATCTCATCAAGTCGCAGGAGATCCTCGGCGCGATGCTGATGACCGAGCACAATATCTGGTTCTATCAGCAGTTGATGGCGGGCCTCCGCTCGGCGATCGGGGAGGGGCGGCTGACGTCGCACGCCGCGGCCTTCCTCGGCCGCTACCGGGGAGGCTGACGATGGCGGTTGTCGAGGTCGAACGTTGCGACGGCTATGCCGTGCTCACGCTCAACCGGCCCGAGGCGATGAACGCGCTGTCGGCCGAACTTCGCACCCGGCTGGCGCAGGTCGTCCGCGAACTCGAGGCCGATCCCGCGATCCGCGTGCTGATCCTCACCGGCGCGGGCGACCGCGCCTTCACCGCCGGGCTCGATCTCAAGGAACTGGGCGCCGGCGCCAGCATCGCCGACGCGGTCGACGTCGAGGATCCGGTCAAGTCGATCGAGCAATTCTCCGGCCCCGTCATCGGCGCGATCAACGGCGTTGCGATCACCGGTGGCTTCGAGCTGGCGCTCGCCTGCGACGTCATCCTTGCCGCCGACAGCGCGCGCTTCGCCGACACGCATGCCCGCGTCGGCATCATGCCCGGCTGGGGGCTCAGCCAGCGGTTGTCGCGCGCCATCGGCGTCTACCGCGCCAAGGAGCTGTCGCTGACCGGCAATTTCCTCGGCGCATCGCAGGCGGCCGACTGGGGGCTCGTCAACCGCGTGCTGCCCGCGGCCGAACTGTTGCCGGCGGCGCGCCAGCTCGCCGAGGACATGCTGTCGGTCGTCCCCGAGATGCTCGTCGGCTACAAGAAGCTGATCGACGACGGCTTCGCCGCGAGCTTTGGCGACGGCTTGGCGATCGAGGCCGATCGGGCCCGCGCCAATGCGGCGGTCACTGCCGAGGCGATCGAGCGCCGGCGCGAGGCGGTGCGGGCCCGCGGGCAGGCGCAGACGGGCTGAGTCCAGCCTCGTCACTCCCCATCACTGGGCGGGTGAAAGCGGCGAGGCCCTACTTTCCCTTAAACGCCGCCGGGCGCTTCTGCAGGAACGCGCTGACGCCTTCCATGAAATCCTCGGTCCGGCCGGCCTGCAGCTGGTGCCGCCGCTCGATCATCATCCCCTCGGTAAGGCTGCCGTCCATGCAGCCGCGGATGCCCTGGCGGATCAGCGCGTAGGACCGCGTCGGCCCCTTGGCGAGCTTGGCCGCGATCTCGCGCGCCGTCGGCATCAGCTGGTCGTCGTCGACGCATTTCCAGATCATCCCCCAGGCCTCGGCAGTCTCGGCGGGAATGCGCTCGCCGAGCATCATCATCGCCTGCGCCCGCGCCTTGCCGACGAGGCGCGGCAGCAGCCAGGTCGAGCCGACGTCGGGGACGAGGCCGATGTTGACGAAGGCCTGGAGGAAATAGGCCGAGCGCGCGGCGATGACGATGTCGCCGCTCAGCGCATAGGAGCAGCCGGCCCCCGCCGCGACGCCATTGACCGCGGTGATCACCGGGATCGGCAGCGCGAACAGCCGCTCCATCAGCGGGTTGAAATGAGTCTCGAGCACCTTGCCCGCGTCGATCGGGCCCGATCCGGGCGCCCCGCCGCCGGCACCGCCGCCCGCGAGGTCGGCGCCGCTCGAAAAGCCCCGGCCCGCGCCGGTCAGCAGCAGCACGCGCGCCGTGCCCTCGTCGCGGAGGCGATCGACCGCATCGATCATCTCGGAGATCACGCCGATGTGCAGCGCATTGAGCATTTGCGGCCGGTTGATGGTGAGCGTCGCGACGCCGCCGTCTTCGTCGAGCAGGATATGTTCGTAGGCCATGCGTCGCTTCCCATCGCTGTGATCGTGGGCACCATAGCGACTTCGACGCGCCACTGAAGCGCTGTCAAAAGCGGGGGGCGCAGGTGCCGCTGCGTGCGATGTGCCTGCCGGCGCGGCCGTTGCGGGCGCGCAACAGAGCGTCGCCGTTAACCTTTTTACCGTGCGTTAACCTTTGTGTACGTAAATAAACAGGGTTAACAATCCGCCGTGCGCCTGCTCCGGGGGGCCTGGGCGCGGACCAAGGGGGCGATTTCCTATGCGCGTTCTTCTGATCGAAGACGATGCGAGCACGGCACGCAGCATCGACCTGATGCTGTCGAACGAGGGCTTCAACGTCTACACCACCGACCTCGGTGAGGAGGGCGTCGATCTCGGCAAGCTCTACGACTACGACATCATCCTGCTCGACCTCAACCTGCCCGACATGCATGGCTACGACGTGCTCAAGAAGCTGCGCGTCGCCAAGGTCGGGACGCCGATCCTGATCCTGTCGGGGACGAGCGAGATGGAATCGAAGGTGCGTGGCCTCGGCTTCGGCGCCGACGATTACGTCACCAAGCCATTCCACCGCGAGGAGCTCGTCGCACGCATTCATGCCGTGGTGCGCCGCTCGAAGGGCCATTCGCAGTCGATCATCCGCACCGGCAAGCTCGGCGTCAATCTCGACACCAAGACGGTCGAGGTCGACGGCGCGCGCGTGCATCTGACCGGCAAGGAATATGCGATGCTCGAGCTGCTCTCGCTCCGCAAGGGCACGACGCTGACCAAGGAGATGTTCCTCAATCATCTCTACGGCGGCATGGACGAGCCCGAGCTGAAGATCATCGACGTCTTCATCTGCAAGCTCAGGAAGAAGCTCAGCCAGGCCTGCGGCGGCGATTCCTATATCGAGACGGTCTGGGGCCGCGGCTATGTCCTGCGCGATCCAGACGACGTCATCCAGCCGGTCAAGATCCCTGCGGCGGCGGTCGCCGCCTGACCTAGCTTCCGGCACGAACGGCAAGGGCGGTCGCGCGGTGCGGCCGCCTTTTTGCTGTCTGCAACCCATTCGGGTGATGCGAGCGCTCGTCGACGCCGTCATCCTGGTCCGGACGCGGAAAGGCTGAAGCGAAAGTCATTCCGGTCGACAAACAAGTTCGCACGCGCGAGAGTTTTGTCGAGGCGAATCAGGGAAGGGGACCCCGTGCGTTCATCGATTGCAAGACTGGCGGCGCTCGTCGCCCTGTCGCTCGTGGCGGCCTGCACGACGACGACCGACTATGTCGCGCCGCTGCCCGTCGAGGCGACGATCACCAACCAGATGGGCAAGACCATCTCGCGCATCGACTATCAGAGCTGCGACGACACCAGCGGTTGGCAGCAACTCGCGGTCGGCGAGATCGCGCCGGGCGGCAGCGTGAGAGTTCAGCTGCCGGCGCCGTGCGTGAACATGAACGCCTTCAATTCGGACGGCCGCCTCGTCGGCAGCCAGACCGGGGTGAAGCGCGAATTTCCGTTCACGTGGACGCTGTCCTGATCGCTTCGGGGGAAATGAACATGCACAAGAATGTCACGCGGGCGATTGCGCTCGCCACGGCCACGGCCGGCGCGCTCATGCTCTATGCCTGCGATTCCGGGCCCTCCTACGAATATTACAAGGTCAGCTCGCGCTTCGTCGCCAGCGCCCAGGGCCAGTCGGCGCCCGAGGTGATCGCCACGCCGTCGTACAACCAGCTCGCCGGCCAGGCGGTCACGGTCGCCGTGCGCGCGCCCGACAGCTGCGTCAACAATACCGCCAACCAGGCGACCGGCGGCGCCGCGGCCGGCGGGACGATCCTGCAGACCAACTGCGGCGTCGAGATGGGCGAGATCGAGCGGGCGCTGACCCGCGCCGGCTACAACGTCATTTCGTGGAACGTCCTCCAGCGCGAGATGGCGCGCGACGCCTCGGCGACGCAGGTGGCGAGCGCGCTCGGCGCGCAGGTGCTCTTCCAAGTCAATTCGCTCGAGAAGTCGCAGAAGACGCTCGGCTCGGATGCGCGCTGGGAGCGGACCTATTTCCGCACCGACTATAACGGCAACAGCACCTCGCCGCTGCCGCTCACCGAGGCGCAGCGCGCCTATATCGGCCGTACCTATCTCGCGCCGATCGAGCAGAACATGAATATGCGGTCCTATGCGGTGACGCTCGATGCCGCCGCGGTCTGGGTCGCGACCGGGCAGTCGATCTGGTACTATCGCTGGACTCGCGCCGCGAGCCCCGGCGGAGTCGCCTTCGACTATGACCTGCGCCTGTCGTGCGACATCGCCTACGGCTTCCTCGGCTCGTGCCGCGCCTTCCAGCCGACGCGCGCGCAGGGGCCCGGCGGAACGGTGACCGCCGCGGGCGAATCGGTCGCGATCAGCGCCTCGGAACGTCCCGAGGACCAGCAGCGCGCCGCCTACGACCAGCTGTCGCGCGAAGTGATCAGCGATTTCGTCGATGCCTTCGCCAAGGCGCGCCAGTTCGCGCGCTGAAGCGGTCCGGCGAGCGACGGCCCGGGGCGGGGCGGCCTGGCCGCCCCGCCCCGCGTCGATTCCGCTCACCACGGCCGATGCGTCTTGACAGTCGGGGCCCGGTCGTGGCGGGCTGTCGGGGCATCCATGAGCGTCGGGGGATCATCGTGCGCGCCTTTGCTTTCGCTTTTCTGACCAGCCTCGCCGCGATCGCGGCCGCGCCTGCCGTCGCGCAGACGTCGAACGACACCTATGCGTTCTGCTATGCCGACCCGCCCACCTATCGCACCGGCGAATTCGTGTTCACGCAGGTGCGCTTCGTCGGCACCGGGGTGATCGACCTCGGCGAGGTCGGCTCGGCGCTGACCGGCACGTCGCCGCAGGTGCGCGGCCGGCAGATCCACTGCTGGCGCTACCCCAATGAGCAGATCGCCGAAAGCCGCCGCCAGGACGGCATGAGTCGCGAACGCGCGCGCGGCTATACCGTTCTCGAAAGCGCATGGACGCCGACGCGGGTCAGCAATGCGCCGGTGATGGCACCGCCGCCGGTCGTCAACGCGCCGGGCGCCACCATCACCGCGACGCCGGTGGCCGATGCCGCAACCCAGCCGGCCGCGCCGTTGCCGCCGGTGTCGGCCGACGTCCCGGCGAGCAGCGTCGCCGCCGAGATCGACCGCGCCATCGGCCAGCCCGCCGCCGCCGCCCCCGCGGTCGCCGCCGCCCCGCCGTCGCAGCCCGCGCCGCCGCCCCAGCCGGCTCCCGACACGCAGCAGGGCGCGGTCGCCAACCTCAATGCCGGCGTCGTCGCCCGCGAGGCCGCGCGGCTCGACGCCGCCGCCCAGGTGCAGGCCGCCTACCAGCGACAGCTCGAGGAGCATGCGCGACAGGTCGCCGAGATTCGCGCGCGCAACGAGAAGGCCCAGGCCGATTATCAGGCGGCGGTCGCGGCCTGCGCGGCGGGCGATTTCTCCAAGTGCGGCGGGCCGCCGGTGACGATCAAGAAGAAGGACTAGTTCCGCAGGCCATAGACGACGCAGGCATCCGCGCCCAGCCACTGGCGCGGCGGCTGCAGCGTGGTCTGGATCGAGTCCTCCGCGGACCCGCCGCGCGCCCGCGCCGTCGCGACGATCGCGGGCGGCGGCGGGGGCGGGGGCGGCGCCATCGCCGGTCGCGCCGCGTAGTCGACGTCGGTCGGCAGGGTGCCGCCGCCATAGCTCGGCCAGCCGGCGAGGACGTCGGTTTCGCAGGCGCGGCCGGTCGGGTCGATCAGCTTGACGCCGCCGAGCTGCGCGCCCGCCGCCGCCGCGGCAAGCCGCGCGCGTCGTGCCGCATCCTTGACCGCCTCGGTGAACAGCCAGCTCTTCGCCTCATTGTCGGGCTCGAGCCGGAAGCTCACCGCGCTCGTCGAGGTCGGACGCGCATCCTGAACCGCCGTATAGACGCGCTCGAGGACGGCGAGATCGCGGACCTCGATGCGCAAAGTGGCCGACACTTCATAGCGTTCAACCTGGTCCGATCGCTGGTTCTCGAGGATGCGGCCGTCCTTGTCTCGATATTGCTCGTAGAGCGGACGCGTCGCGAAGGTCGTTTCGAGCCGCGCCTTGTCGGCGCCGAGCGCGCGGATGGCGGCGTCGATGTCGCGCACCTTGCGTGCCGCCGCCGCCGTCGCCTCGGCGGCGGTTCGTTCGACCGACTGGAACTGCGCGGTGAGCTGCGCGCGGTTGGCAACGAGCTCGGTGCGCACCTCGCCGATCGACGCGATCACCGGCTCCTGCATCCACCACGGCGCCGGCACGTAGCGCGCCCCCAGCTGCGCCGGCGGTACCTGCGCCACAGCGGCAGCGGAGGCTGACAGAACGAGGGCGGCGGCGAGGCTGCGAAGCATGACGATCCCCTTCAAGGCGGGCCCAAGCTATCGCGGCCCCGATAGCGGGACTAGCCCGGCTGCTTGAAAAGATCGGCGAAGCTCGTCTGGCCGAACTTCATTTCCTGGCCGATCTTGAAGATGCCGCTGGCGCGCAGCGCGGTCTCGCCGTCGGCGGTGACCATGCACTGCGCGAAGGCGAGGTTGCGCGTGCGGCGCAGCACCTGCGTTTCGCCCTGCACCCAGGTCCCGAGCTTCGCCGGGCCGAGGAAGTCGACCGACAGATTGACCGTCGGCAGGAAATTATCCTCGAGCCCATGGCCCTGAAAGCGAATGCCGAACGGCAGCTGCATGTCGGCGAAGGTGACGAGCATGCCGCCGTGCGCCATGCCCATCGGGTTGCAGTGACGCTCCTCGACGCGGAAGCCGAGGTTGAGCGTGCCGTCGGTTGCCTGCCGACCGTAAAGCGGGCCGATTACACCGATGAAGCCGAACCTGAGCGGAAGCGCGGCAAAGCCGTCGGGAATCTCTGTCATCGACGCACCTTAGCCGCGGCGGGCGCCGACGCGCGCTGTCAAAGCAGCGAGGAGCGCGACTAGTTGTCGAAGATCGAGCGATAGTGCTGGACGCGGGTGACGCGCAGCCCCGGCATGCCGACGCGGTCGACCGCGCGCTGCCAGGAGGTAAACTCCTCGAAGCTCAGGCTATAGCGCTCGCACGCTTCGTCGACGGTCAGCAGACCGCCGGCGACGGCGGCGACGACCTCGGCCTTGCGGCGCACCACCCAGCGGCTGGTGTCCGCCGGCGGCAGCGTCTCGAGCGTCAGCACCTCGCCGAGCGGGCCGATCACCGAAGCGGGCCTGAACTTCTGATTTTCGAGCATTCGAACCTCTACACGTCCGCATCTCAACGCCAATGCAGCGCTTTTAGGCCCGCAACTCTTACGGAAACCTAAAGCCGGCGGGCCGGATGCGGCGGGCCGAGGCGACACGCCGCCTTGAGGAAGGCGCATTCAGCCGCTACGTCGCCCGCGATGATCGATCTCGGAACCGGAAAGCCGCCCGCGGCCAGCCGCGTCGTCGTCGCCATGTCGGGCGGCGTCGATTCGTCGGTCGTGGCCGCGCTGTGCGCCGAGGCGGGCTATGAGACGATCGGCATCACGCTGCAGCTCTACGACCATGGCGCGGCGCTGGCGAAGAAGGGCGCCTGCTGCGCCGGCAGCGACATCCACGATGCGCGCCGCGTGGCCGAGGCGATCGGCATCCCGCACTATGTGCTCGATTACGAAAGCCGCTTCCGGACAAGCGTCATCGACGATTTCGCCGACGCCTATGCACGCGGCGAGACGCCGATTCCCTGCGTGCGCTGCAACCAGACGGTCAAGTTCCGCGACCTGCTCGACGTCGCGCGCGACCTCGGCGCCGACTGCCTGGCGACGGGACATTATGTGCGCCGCGTGATGGGACCGACCGGTGCCGAGCTGCACCGCGCTGCCGACACGAGCCGCGACCAGAGCTATTTCCTGTTCGCGACGACGGCGGCGCAGCTCGACTATCTGCGCTTTCCGCTGGGCGGCCTGCCCAAGACCGAGGTCCGCGCCCACGCCGATCGCCTCGGCCTCGCCGTCGCCGCCAAGCCCGACAGCCAGGACATCTGCTTCGTGCCGAACGGCAACTATGCCGATATCGTCCGCAAGCTCCGGCCCGAGGCGGGCGAGGCGGGCGAGATCGTCGATCTCGCCGGGCGCGTGCTCGGCCGCCACAAGGGGCTGATCCACTATACCGTCGGCCAGCGCCGCGGCATCGACATCGGCGGCCAGGCCGACCCGCTCTACGTCGTCCGGCTCGACCCCGCGGCGCGGCGGCTGGTCGTCGGCCCGCGCGAGGCGCTCGGTATTGCCGCGACCGAATTGTCGGAGATGAACTGGCTCGGCGGCGCGCTGCCGCCCGCGGGGCTCGCGGTGCAGGTGAAGGTCCGCTCGGCGGCGGCGCCCGTACCGGCGCGCTGGTTCGGCGGCGAGGTGCGCTTCGATCGGCCCGAATATGGCGTCGCACCGGGGCAGGCCTGCGTCGCCTATGACGGCGAGCGCGTGCTCGGCGGCGGCTGGATCAAGCGCACGGTGAGCGCGCTCGCCGACGCCGCCTAGCGGCTAGATCCGGAACACGCCCTCGATCACCGTGACGCAATGGCCGTCGAGCCACACGCGGTCGCCGGCAAGCGTGCAGTCGAGCGCGCCGCCGCGCTTCGACGCCTGGAAGGCCGTGAAGCGGTCGCGGCCGAGCCGCTCGGCCCAATAGGGCACCATCATCGCATGCGCCGATCCGGTCACTGGGTCCTCGTCGATGCCGGCGGCGGGCGCGAACACCCGGCTGACCATGTCGAAACCCTGGTCGCCGGGCGCGGTCGTCATCGCCAGCACCCCGCCGAGCGCCGCAAGCGCGCGGAAATCGGGCGCGAGGCCGCGCACGGTCGCCGCGTCGCCATAGACCGCCATCAGGCTGGGCTCGACGGCATCGCGGGTGCGGTAGACCGCTTCGGGCTCGGCGCCGAGCGCGGCGGCCAGCGCCGTGCCGTCGACCGGCGCCGAGCGCCAGGCCGGCAGGTCGAGCCGCAGCTTGTCGCCCCGGCGTCCGACGACGAGCACCCCGGCATGGCGCGTCAGGAAGCGCACCTGCGCAAGCCCGGCATCGCGCGACAGCACATGGTGACCGCTGGCCAGCGTCGCGTGGCCGCACATCTCGACCTCGGTGGTCGGCGTGAACCAGCGCAGGTCATAGTCGGCCTCGCCGGTCGCGTTCGGCACGATGAACGCCGTCTCTGAGAGATTGTTCTCGAGCGCGATGCCCTGGAGCGTCGCGTCGTCGAGCCAGGCGTCGAGCGGCATCACCGCCGCCGAATTGCCGGTGAACGGCCGGTCGGCGAAGGCGTCGATCTGGAAGAAGGGCAAGTCAGTGGCCATCTTTTGCCTGTTCGTCATGAGGGGGGTCGTCGTCGCGGTCGGCGTTTCCTTCCGGGTCGACGTGGACGATGATGTCGGCATGCGGAAAGCCCGCCTCGACCGCGTCCTCGAGCTCGTCGACGATGCGGTGGGCGTCGAGCACGCTCATCCGCGGGTCGACCCAGACGTGGAACTGGATGAAGTCCTGGGTGCCACTGCTGCGCGTGCGCAGCGCGTGGATGCCGCTCGCGTGGCGGCTGGCGGCGAGCAGCCCGTCGAGCCGCGCGCGCTTTTCGGCCGGCCATTCGCGGTCCATCAGCATGTCGAGCGCGGTGCGCGCGCTGCGCGCGGCGCCCGCCATCAGGTAGAGCGCGATCACCAGCCCGAACAGCGGATCGGCGCCGGTCAGCCCGACGAGCGAGTCGAGCATCAGCGCCGCGATCACCGACAGGTTGAGCAGCAGGTCGGATTGATAATGGAGCTGGTCGGTCTGGATGGCGATCGAGCCGGTCGCGCGTCCGACGCGCCGCTGATAGGCGACGAGCGCCAGCGTCGCCGCGATCGCCACGACCGAGATGCCGATACCGAGCTCGGGCGCGGCGGGCGTCGCCGGCGCGGCGAAGCCCATGCCGGCGCGCCAGGCGATTCCCACGGCCGACAGGCCGATCAACAGCGTCTGCACCAGCGCGGCGATCGCTTCCGCCTTGCCGTGGCCGAAGCGGTGGTCGGCATCGGCGGGCTGCGCCGCCAGTCCGACGCCGAGCAACGTCACCAGCGAGGCGATGACGTCGAGACCGGTGTCGGCAAGCGAGCCGAGCATCGCCACCGAGCCGGTTTCGATCGCGGCCCAGACCTTCAGACCGAGCAGCGACAGCGCCATCGCCACCGACGCCAGCGCGGCGCGGCGCGTCAGCCGCCCGTGCGCCCGAAGGTGCAGGCTCACGGGTAGAGCAGCCCCGTGGACCAGCGCGCGCCATTGCGGCGATAGACCAGCCGGTCGTGCAACCGGTTGGGCCGGTCCTGCCAGAACTCGATCTGCGCCGGCGTCACGCGCCAGCCCGACCAATGCGGCGGGCGCGGTACCGGGCGTCCTTCATATTTGGCGGCGAAGGCCGCCATCCGCCGCTCGAAGATCTCGCGGTTGCGCATCGGTCGCGATTGCTCGGACGCCCAGGCGCCGAGCTGCGAATCGCGCGGGCGGCTGGCAAAATAGGCGTCGGCCTCGGCGGGTTCGACCGGCGCCGCGGAGCCGTCGATCCGCACCTGGCGCTTCAGCGTCTTCCAGTGGAAGTTGAGATGGACGCGGGCATTGGCGGCGAGCTCGTCGCCCTTTCGGCTCTCGCGGTTCGAATAGAAGACGAACCCCTGCGCGTCGAAGCCCTTGCAGAGCACGATCCGCACCGACGGCTGCCCCTCGGCGGTCGCCGTCGCCAGCGACATTGCATTGGGGTCGCTCGGCTCGGAGGCGGCGGCCTCGGCGAACCAGGCAGTGAACAGCTCGAACGGATCGGTGGGGATGGCCAGCGTCATGCGGCTGCTGTAGTCGCCGGCGCCGATGGGGGCAACGGCACGGGTAGCGGCGTCACCGGTCCCGATCCTCGCGCAGCCGCGTCGCCGCGGGCGCCAAGGGGCTTTTCGCCGGGGTCTGTGGCCCCTATCTGCTGGCTGTTGCCGCCCGGCAACAGTAGATTTCGACCTATTCCTGTGGTGACTGGCGAGCGATGAAAGATCTCTATTCCATGCTGGGAGTCGCGCGCGGGGCGAGCGACGCTGAGGTCAAGAAGGCGTATCGCAAGCTCGCCAAGGAGCTGCACCCCGACCGCAACAAGGACAATCCCAAGGCGTCGGAGCGCTTCAAGGAAGTCTCGTCGGCCTATGCGATCCTCAGCGACAAGGACAAGCGCGCGCAATACGACCGCGGCGAGATCGACGAGAACGGCAACCAGAAGGCGCCGTTCGGGTTCGGCGGCGGCGGCGGGGGGTATACGCGCAGCGGCGCGCCGGGCGGCGGTTTCGGCGGCGGCGGTGGCGGCGGCGGGGCGGGCTTCGAGTTCGGCGGCGATCCGAGCGACCTGTTCTCCGAGCTGTTCGGCCGCGGGCGCGCGCGCGGCGGCGCGGGCGGCGCCGGTGGCTTCGGCTTCGATTTCGACGAGCTGCGCGCGCGGCGCCCGGCGCCCAAGGGGGCCGACGTCGCCTACCGGCTGTCGGTGCCGTTCGAGGATGCCGCCAAGCTCGCGACGCAGCGCATCTCGCTGCGCAACGGCAAGACGCTCGACCTCAAGCTCCCCGCCGGTTTCGCCAGCGGCCGGCAGCTGCGGCTGGCCGGCCAGGGCGACGTCGGCCCGGGCGGCGCCGGCGACGCGCTGGTGACGCTCGACATCGCGCCGCACCGCTTCTTCGTGCGCGACGGCGACGACGTACGGCTCGACCTGCCCGTCCGGCTCGACGAGGCGGTGCTCGGCGCCAAGATCAAGGTGCCGACGGTCGACGGCCCGGTGATGTTCGGCGTGCCCGCGGGGTCGACCAGCGGCAAGGTGCTGCGGCTGCGCGGCAAGGGCTTCACCAAGGCTGACAAGAGCCGCGGCGACCAGTTCGTCACGCTGGTGGTCGACCTACCGGGCGACGATGCGGAGCTTCGGGCATTTGCCGAGCGTTGGACCGCCGACAGGGCGCGCAATCCGCGCGCCGGGCTCGGCGTCGACTGAGGCGCGTCACGGGGACGGATGGCGACAGCGAGTGACAGCGTGACCGACGAGGTCCAGGCCGAGGTCGGCCGGTTGGCGCGTGCCGTCGGCTTCTGCCGTGCCAAGTTCACGCGCACGATCGCGGTGCTGACGCGCGTGGCGGCGCACACTTGGGATGACGGCTTCATCCACGCCGGCAATCTCGCCTATCTGTCGCTGCTGACGCTCTTTCCCTTCTTCATCATCGTCGCAGCGATCGCCGGCACCTTCGGGCAGAGCGACGACGCGCTGATCGCGATCAACAATTTCCTGCTGACCCTGCCGCCCGACGTCGCCGACCTGATCGCCAAGCCGATCAGCGACGTGCTGACCGCGCGGTCGGGCCAGCTGCTCACCTTCGGTATCCTCGTCGGCCTCTGGTCGGTCGGCAGCTTCATCGAGACGATGCGCGACATCCTGCGCCGCGCCTACGACATGCGCGGCGGAGGTCTGCCGATCTGGCGCACCCGTCTCGGCAGCTTCGCGCTGATCATCGGCTCGGTGCTGCTGATGCTGATCGCCTTCGCCGCGCAGGTGATCCTGACCGGCATCGAGCAGTTCGTCGAGCGGATCATCCCCTGGGCCGACGAGGCGCTGTCGCTGATCGCCTGGGGGCGCATCGCCCCGGTCGTCGCGCTGTTCGTCGCGCTCTACATCCTGTTCGCCTCGCTCACGCCGATGAAATATCGTCGCGGCTGCGCCAAATGGCCGGGCGCCGTGCTGACGACGACCGTGTGGATCCTGACCACGATGCTGCTGCCCGTCGTCCTCGGCAGCCTCAGGCCCTACGATCTCACCTACGGCTCGCTGGCGGGCGTGATGATCGCGCTGATCTTCTTCTGGGTGGTCGGGCTCGGCTTCGTGCTCGGCGCCGAACTCAACGCCGCGCTGGCGCAGACACCGCAAAACCGACTAGAGGAAGCGCCAGGCGAAACGACGGGATGCGAATGATGGCCGGATTGATGGCGGGGAAACGCGGGCTGATCATGGGCGTGGCGAACGATCGCTCGCTCGCCTGGGGCATCGCCAAGGCCTTGAACGCGCACGGCGCCGAACTGGCGTTCAGCTACCAGGGCGAAGCGCTCGAGAAGCGCGTGCGGCCGCTCGCCGAGGAGGTCGACAGCGACTTCCTGCTCGAATGCGACGTCAGCAGCAAGGAAGGCCTCGACAGCGCCTTCGCGCGGCTCGCCGAGCGCTGGCCGACGATCGACTTCCTCGTCCATGCCATCGGCTTTTCCGACAAGAACGAGCTGCGCGGGAAGTATGTCGACACCACGCTCGACAATTTCCTGATGACGATGAACATCTCGGCCTACAGCTTCGTCGCCTGCGCGCAGCGCGCGCTGCCGCTGATGCCCAACGGCGGCGCACTGCTGACCCTGAGCTATTACGGTGCCGAAAAGGTCATCCCGCACTACAACGTCATGGGCGTCGCCAAGGCGGCGCTCGAGACCAGCGTCAAGTACCTCGCGGTCGACCTCGGGCCGCAGAACGTCCGCGTCAACGCCATCTCGGCCGGTCCGATCAAGACGCTGGCGGCGAGCGGCATCGGCGACTTCCGCTACATCCTCAAGTGGAACGAGCTCAATTCGCCGCTGCGCCGCAACGTGACCATCGACGAGGTCGGCGGGGCGGGGCTCTACCTGCTCTCCGACCTGGCGAGCGGCGTCACCGGCGAGATCCACCATGTCGACGCCGGCTACAACGTCATCGGCATGAAGGCCGAGGACGCGCCGGACATCGCGCTGCAGTGAGCTTCAACAGCTTCGGGCGGGTTTTCCGTTTCTCGACCTGGGGCGAAAGCCACGGGCCGGCGATCGGTGCGGTCGTCGATGGCTGCCCGCCGGGGCTGAGCCTCAGCGAAACCGACCTGCAGCCGTGGCTCGACAAGCGCCGCCCCGGCCAGTCGCGTTTCACCACGCAGCGGCAGGAGCCCGACCAGGTGCGCATCCTGTCGGGGGTCTATGACGGTCGCACGACCGGCACGCCGATCGCGCTGCAGATCGAGAATGTCGACCAGCGATCGAAGGACTATTCGGAGGTCGCGGCGAAGTATCGCCCGGGCCACGCCGACTATGCCTATGACGCCAAATATGGCTTTCGCGATCCGCGCGGCGGCGGGCGCAGTTCCGCGCGAGAAACCGCCTCGCGCGTCGCCGCCGGCGGCGTCGCGCGGCTGGTGATCCCCGAGGTGCGGGTGCGCGCCTACCTCGTCGAGCTCGGCGGCATCGCCATCGACCGTAGCCGCTTCGACGACGCCGAGATCGACCGCAATCCGTTCTTCTGCCCCGATGCCGAGACGGCGAAGGCGTGGGAGCAGGCGCTCGACGCCGCGCGCAAGTCGGGCTCGTCGCTCGGCGCCGTCGTCGAATGCAGCGCCAGCGGCGTCCCCGCCGGCTGGGGCGCACCGCTCTATGCCAAGCTCGACAGCGAACTGGCGGCGGCGATGATGAGCATCAACGCGGTCAAGGGCGTCGAGATCGGCGACGGTTTCGGCGCGGCGCGGCTGCGCGGCGAGGAAAATGCCGATGCGATGCGACCCGGCGAGCGCGGTCCGCGTTTCACCTCGAACCATGCCGGCGGCATCGCCGGCGGCATTTCGACCGGACAGGACATCGTCGTGCGGATCGCGCTCAAGCCCACCTCCTCGATCCTGACGCCCGTGCCGACGATCGACCGCGCCGGCGAAGCCGCCGAGATCGTCACCAAGGGGCGCCACGACCCCTGCGTCGGCATCCGTGCCGCGCCCGTTGCCGAGGCGATGATGGCGCTGGTGCTCGCCGACCAGAAGCTGCTGCACCGGGCGCAGTGCGGTGGCTGAGGATATGCTTCCCGACGGTCATGTCGCGCGTCGCCTGCGTATCACCGGCCGCGTCCAGGGCGTCGGCTTCCGCGACTGGGCGGTAGAGATTGCCGAGATGCTCGACCTGACCGGCTGGGTGCGCAACCGCGTCGACGGCTCGGTCGAGGCACTGGTGGTCGGCGAGGAGATCGGTGTCGACGACTTCGTTCGCCGCTGCCACAGCGGCCCGGGGAGCGCCGAGGTGGAGAAGGTCGACGTGCAGCCCGCGCAGGGCATCGTCGGCGAGGGCTTCCTGCAGAAGCCGACGGTTTAAGGCCAACCCAACAATCGTCATCCCCGCGAAGGCGGGGATCCAGCACAAGGGAAATGGCGCCCGCGAAAGCGGGCATGTGCTTGTTGCGGACTGGGTCCCCGCCTTCGCGGGGATGACGAGTAAAGGGTGCGGAGCGCGTTCGCCGCCCTCAATCCTCGAACGGGTCCTTCACCAGGATCGTGTCCTCGCGCTCGGGGCTGGTCGAGACCAGCGCGACCGGGCAGTTGACCAGCTCCTCGATGCGGCGGATATACTTGATCGCCTGCGCCGGCAGCTGCGCCCACGACCGCGCGCCGGCGGTCGAATCCTGCCAGCCCTCGAAGCGCTCGTAGATCGGCTCGACCGCCGCCTGCTCGCTCGGATGCGCCGGGAAATAGTCGAGCGTGCGGTCGCCGAGCCGGTAGCCGGTGCAGATCATCACCTCGTCGAAGCCGTCGAGGATATCGATCTTCGACAACGCGATGCCGGTGACGCCCGACACCGCGACCGACTGGCGGACGAGAACGGCATCGAACCAGCCGCAGCGCCGCTTGCGCCCGGTGACGGTACCGAATTCATGGCCGCGCTCGCCGAGCCGCTGGCCGATCGCATTGTCCTGCTCGGTGGGGAAGGGGCCCGAGCCGACGCGCGTCGTGTAGGCCTTCACCAGCC
Source organism: Sphingomonadaceae bacterium (assembly GCA_030147805.1). Classification (GTDB taxonomy): domain Bacteria; phylum Pseudomonadota; class Alphaproteobacteria; order Sphingomonadales; family Sphingomonadaceae; genus Sphingoaurantiacus. The sequence continues at coordinate 82,394 of JASBUR010000008.1, read as the reverse complement.
CCAGCACATAGCCGATCGCCGACGGCCCGAGCCCCGAGCCGGCGGCCGCCTGGCCGGCGACGACGTTCGATGAGGTGACGAACGGATAGGTGCCATGGTCGACGTCGAGCAGCACGCCCTGCGCGCCCTCGAACAGGATGCGCTTGCCGGCGCGGCGCGCCTCGTTGAGCGCCAGCCACGCCGGATGCGAATAAGGGAGCACGAACGGCGCGATCGCCTCGAGCTCGGCCATCAGCTCGCCGCGGTCGATCGGCTCGACGCCGAAGCCGGCGCGCAGTGCATTGTGGTGCGCGAGCAGCCGGTCGACCTGCGGCCCCGCCATGTCGAGATGCGCGAGGTCGCAGACGCGCAGCGCGCGCCGGCCGACCTTGTCCTCATAGGCCGGGCCGATGCCGCGCCGCGTCGTACCGATCTTGCCGGCGCCCGAGGCGTCCTCGCGCAGGGCATCGAGATCGCGGTGGAAGGGCAGGATCAGCGGGCAGGTATCGGCGATGCGCAGGTTGAGCGGGGTGATCTCGACGCCCTGCGCGCGCAATTTCTCGATCTCGTCCTTCAGATGCCAGGGGTCGAGCACCACGCCATTGCCGATCACCGACAGCGTCCCGCGTACGATGCCCGAGGGCAGCAGCGACAGCTTGTAGGTCTGGTTGCCGACGACGAGCGTATGGCCGGCATTGTGGCCGCCCTGAAACCGCACCACGACATCGGCGCGGCTCGACAGCCAGTCGACGATCTTGCCCTTGCCCTCGTCACCCCACTGGGCGCCGATCACCACGACGTTGGCCATAGTATTTCCTTCTGCCCTGCTCGCGTTGCGGGAGCGGGATTTAGAGCGGGACGGCCTCTACACCGTTCCAGACATGGGTGCATCTGAAAGCGCGCGCGTCGCCGGCGTCGTCGAGCGCGGCGACGGTCGCCCAACCCTCGGCGCGCAGCCTGGTGCCCGCCTCGGTGGCGGTCCCCAGCGGCAGCAGGATGCGGCGATGCTTCACCTCGCCGAGGCCGGCATCGACCAGCCCGTCGACGTAGAGCGAGAAGCCAACCGCCGGCTCTTCGCGGCCGTCGGGATGCACGATGGTATAGGCGCCGCCGCGGCCGACCTCGCCGCGGACGCCGGCTGCGAAGATCGCGAAGCCGATCCAGCTCTGGAATTCGAAGCCGTGGCGCTCGGTGGGGTCGAGCGTTGCCGGCGTGTCGCCGAGCGCGGCGATGACCGCGGCGGCATCATCGAGCATCGTCGCGAGACGGCCGGTCAGCCCGAGAGCCGCGAGCTTGGCCAGCGCGGCATCGGCGCGCCCGGCGGCGGAGATCAGCGCGTCGTAGCGGTCGGCGCCGACCGACCGCAGCGCGGCGATGTCCTTGGCATCGAGCGCCGCCTGCACGTCGGCCAGCCGCGCGCCGGCGAGCGGCCACGGGCCGGCGGCGAGTTCGCCGACGAACTGCGGGAGCGTGATGTCGACGGTCAGCCCGCTGAGCCCGGTCTGCGTCAGCGCCTCGACGGCGAGCTGCAGCACCTCGGCGACCGCGGCGACCGAATCGCGGCCGATCAGCTCGGCGCCCGCCTGGATCGATTCACGCTCGGGGCGAAGCTGATCGCCGCGCACGCGCAGCACCGGGCCGCCATAGGCGAGCCGCAGCGGGCGCGCATAATGGGCGAGGCGGGTGGCGGCGATGCGGCCGACCTGGCCGGTCATGTCATGGCGCAGCGCGAGGTTGGCGCCCGACACCGGATCGATGAAGCGCAGCAAATCCTGCCGCCGCGCCGAGCCGAGGCGCCCGACGAGGCTGTCCTCGAACTCGACGAGCGGCGGCTGGACGCGCTCATAGCCATGCGCCGCGACGCTATCGAGCAGCCCGCGCAGCAGATTGGCGGCGGCCTCCGCCTGCGGCGGCAGCCGGTCGCGCAGGCCTTCGGGCAGCAGGCCCTGGGTGATGGCGTTGGTCATGTTGCGGGCGTCTTAGCCTAGTCCGTCATCCCGACGAAAGTCGGGATCTCCGCGAGAGCCGGCGCTGCCCGGCGGGAGATCCTGACTTCGGTCGGGATGACGCATGTGAGGGGCGGTGATCCTCAGAAGTTCAGCGCCTTCACGGTCCGCACGCCGGGCAGGCGGCAGATCGTCCACATCAGCGGCTCGCTGACCGGCTGGTCGACCGACAACAGCACGATCGCCTCGCCGCCGGCGGCGCGGCGGCCGAGGTGGAAGGTGCCGATGTTGACGCCCGCCTCGCCGAGCGTGGTGCCGAGCCGGCCGATGAAGCCCGGCTTGTCCTCGTTGACGACGTAGAGCATCGGCCCCGCCATGTCGGCCTCGACCTTGATTCCGAACATTTCGACGAGGCGCGGCGTGGCGTTGCCGAACAGCGTGCCGGCGACCGACCGCTCGCCGTCGGGGGTACGGATCGTGACGCGGACCAGCGTGTGATAGTCGGTCTCGCGCTCGTGGCGCACCTCGGCGACATCGATGTTGCGCTCGCGCGCCAGATGCGGCGCGTTGACCATGTTCACCGTGTCCGAATGCTGGCGCATCAGCCCGGCGAGTACCGCGGCGGTGATCGGCTTGATGTTGAGCGCCGCGGCGGCGCCCTCGACCTCGACGGTCACGCCGCGCACTTCCTCGGACACCAGCTGGCCGACGAGCGTGCCGAGCTGTTCGGCGAGCGCCATATAGGGCTTCAGCCGCGGCGCTTCCTCGGCCGACAGGCTCGGGACGTTGAGCGCGTTGGTGACGCCACCGCTGACCAGATAGTCGGCCATCTGCTCTGCGACCTGGATGGCGACGTTGACCTGCGCCTCGGCGGTCGAGGCGCCAAGGTGCGGCGTCGAGATGAAGTTGGGCGTGCCGAACAGCGGCGAGCTCTCCGCCGGCTCCTCGACGAACACGTCGAGTGCGGCGCCGCCGATATGGCCGCTGTCGAGCAGCTCCTTGAGCGCCGCTTCGTCGATCAGCCCGCCGCGCGCGCAGTTGATGATGCGCACGCCCTTCTTCGTCTTGAGCAGATTCTCGCGGCTGAGGATGTTGCGCGTGCTGTCGGTCAGCGGCGTGTGCAGCGTGATGAAGTCGGCGCGCGCCAGCAGGTCGTCGAGGCCGACCTTCTCGATGCCGAGATCCTGCGCGCGTTCGGGCGTCAGGAACGGATCATAGGCGATGACGCGCATCTTGAGGCCGAGCGCGCGGTCGGCGACGATCGAGCCGATGGTGCCGGCGCCGATCAGCCCGAGCGTCTTGCCGGTGACCTCGCCGCCCATGAAGCGGTTCTTCTCCCACTTGCCCGCCTGCGTCGAGGCGTCGGCCTCGGGCAGCTGGCGTGCCAGCGCGAACATCAGCGCGATCGCATGCTCGGCGGTGGTGATCGAGTTGCCGAACGGCGTGTTCATGACGACGACGCCGCGCGCCGAGGCGGCGGGCACGTCGACATTGTCGACGCCGATGCCGGCGCGGCCCACGACCTTGAGCTTGGTGGCGGCGGCGAGCACCTCCTTGGTGACCTTGGTCGCCGAGCGGATCGCGAGGCCGTCATAGTCGCCGATGATGGCGATGAGCTCGTCCTTGGTCAGGCCGGGCTTCTCGTCGACCTCGACGCCGCGTGCGCGGAAGATCTCGGCGGCCTTGGGGGACATTTTGTCGGAAATCAGGACCTTAGGCATGGGTAATCCCTTCCTTTTTTCGTCATCCCCGCGCAGGCGGGGACCCACTTTCGAGCATCTCGATCGTTAAGGGGTGGGTCCCCGCCTGTGCGGGGATGACGATCAATTGATCAGTTGGCGCTGGTGACCTCGGCGAAGGCCCAGTCGAGCCACGGGCCGAGCGCCTCGATGTCCGCGGTGTCGACGGTGGCGCCGCACCAGATGCGCAGGCCCGGCGGGGCGTCGCGGTAGCCGCCGATGTCGAAGGCGACGCCCTGCTTGTCGAGCAGCGCGGCGATCTTCTTGGGCACGTCGGGATTGTCGGCGTGCGCGGGATCGACGACCTTGAGGCAGACGCTGGTGTTCGACCGCGTCGCCGGCACGGTGGCGAGATTGTCGATCCAAGGCGCGCTCCGCACCCAGCGGTCGAGCGCCTGCGCGTTCGCGGTCGAACGGGCGATCAGCTCGTCCAATCCGCCGATCGAGTCCGCCCATTCGAGCGCGTCGATATAATCCTCGACCGCGAGCATCGACGGCGTGTTGATCGTCTCGCCCTCGAAGATGCCCTCGATGAGCTCGCCGCCTTTCGTCATGCGGAAAATCTTGGGCAACGGCCACGCCGGCTTGTAGCTTTCGAGCCGCTCGACGGCGCGCGGCGACAGGATCAGCACGCCATGGCCGCCTTCGCCGCCCAGCACCTTCTGCCAGGAGTAGGTGACGACATCGAGCTTGTCCCACGGCATCGGCATCGCGAACACTGCCGAGGTCGCATCGGCGATCATCAAGCCTTCGCGGTCGTCGCGGATCCACTCGCCGCTCGGCACGCGAACGCCCGAGGTGGTGCCGTTCCAGGTGAAGACGACATCATGGTCCTGCGGCACGCGCGTCAGGTCGGGCAGCTCGCCATAGGGCGCCTTCATGACGTTGGCATCGAGCTTGAGCTGCTTGACCACATCGGTGACCCAGCCTTCGCCGAAGCTCTCCCACGTGAGCAGCGTCACCGGTCGCGCGCCGAGCATCGACCACAAGGCCATCTCGACCGCGCCGGTGTCCGACGCGGGGACGATGCCGATGCGATAGCCCTCGGGGACGCCGAGGATCTTGCGCGTCAGGTCGATGGCGTGCTTGAGGCGCGCCTTGCCGAGCTTCGACCGGTGCGAGCGGCCGAGCACTTCGACGTTGAGCTTGTCGGGGGACCAGCCGGGGCGCTTTGCGCAGGGGCCGGAAGAAAAATACGGCCGTGCGGGACGCACGGCTGGCGGGGTATTCGTCACTGTAGACTCTCCTCACAGAGAGCTCGCGCCGCGTTGGGACGGCGTGGCCCGCCGCCGGTTCTAGGGCCCGGGGCAGTGATGTCAACCGATCGTCGGCGAAACCGTCGACGATGCCCATCGACAGGGCGAGCGCACGGCGGCTATCCGGGCGTCCCGAGGGAGATCGCAAACATGCTGTATCTGGTCGTGAAGTCGCTCCTTTCGGGTGTCATCGTCGCTGCGGTGTCGGAGATCGCGCGCCGTTCGCCGGGCTTCGCGGCGTTGGTCGCCTCATTGCCGCTGGTGTCGGTGCTCGGCATGATCTGGCTGTGGCGTGACACAGGGGATGCTCAACGCATCGCGGCGCATAGCGAGGCGACCTTCTGGTACGTGCTGCCGAGCCTGCCGATGTTCCTCGTGATGCCCGCCCTGCTGCGTCGCGGCTTCGATTTCTGGCCGACGCTGCTGGTCGGCTGCCTGCTCACCGTTCTGCTCTATGCGGCGATGACCTACCTGTTGGCTCGAGCGGGGCTGACGCTCTAGACAAGGCCGCTCAGGCGGATGGTGATCCCCGCTGCCGCGCACGCGAGCAGCACCGGGATGGCCCCGACCTTGAAGCGGAACATCGCGACGGCCGCCGCCGCCGCGAGGGACGCGGCCGCCGGAGCGAGCGTGGTGACCACCGGCACGTCGAGCGTTCCGCCCGCAAAGCTGACGTCGCGGACCTCGGCGAACAGCGTGTGGATTGCGAACCAGATCGCCAGGTTGAGGATGACCCCGACCACCGCGGCGGTAATGGCCGCCAGCGCCGCCGACAGTGCGCGGTTCTGCCGCAGCCGTTCGACGAACGGCGCGCCGAGGAAAATCCACAGAAAGCAGGGCACGAAGGTCACCCAGGTGGTCAGCACCGCGCCGAGAGTCGCGGCGACCAGCGGCGCCAGCGGCCCCGCATCGCGATAGGCGCCCATGAAGCCGACGAACTGCGTGACCATGATCAGCGGCCCCGGCGTCGTCTCGGCCATGCCGAGCCCGTCGAGCATCTCGCCCGGCGCCAGCCAGCCGTAGGTGTCGACCGCTTCCTGCGCCACATACGCAAGCACCGCATAGGCGCCGCCGAAGGTCACCACCGCCATCTGGCTGAAGAAGACGGCGATCCGGCTGAACACGTCGTCGGGGCCGAGCCACAGCAGCAGCCCGGCGACCGGGCCGAGCCACAGCACCAGCAGGACGATCGACACGCGCAACGACCAGCCGAGGCCGGGGCGCGCATGGTCCGGCAGGCTTTCGCCGAGCGCCGTCTCGGCATCGGGGACGACGGGGCCGGGGCTGGCGTGGCCGCCGCCGCCCTGGAAGGCGGCGAGCCCGGCGCGACCGCCGAGATAGCCGATCACGGCCGCCGTCAGCACGATCGCCGGGAACGGCGCATCGAGCAGGAAGATCGCCACGAAGGCGATGGCGGCGATGCCGCGCATGGCGCCGTTCTTCAGCGACCGCGATCCGATGCGCACCACCGCCTGGACGACAACGGCGAGCACCGCTGCCTTCAGCCCGAAGAACAGCCCTTCGACGATCGGCACCTTGCCGAGCAGCGCATAGACGTAGCTGAGCGCGAGGATCGCGACGAAGCCCGGCAGCACGAACAGCGCCCCGGCGACAAGGCCGCCGCGCGTTCCGTGCAGCAGCCAGCCGATGTAGACCGCCAGCTGCTGCGCCTCGGGACCGGGCAGCAGCATGCAATAGTTGAGCGCGTGCAGGAAGCGCGCCTCGCCGATCCAGCGCTTCTCCTCGACCAGGATGCGGTGCATCACCGCGATCTGGCCGGCGGGCCCGCCAAACGACAGCGCCGCGATCCGCGCCCACGCGCGCACCGCCTCGCGAAAGTGGATGCCGTGCGCCGGATGCGCAGTCATGCAGCCGCCCCGAACGCCACCGCGCGCGACCGCCCGGCATCGATGGCCTTGCGGTAGATCGCGGCCGCCGCCGCCACATCCTGCAGCGCGGTGCCGGTCGAATCGAACAACGTGATCGACGCTTCATCGACCCGTCCGCGCTTGGCGCCGCTGACCAGTTCGGCCAGCTCGGCGTGTACGCCAGCCCGTGTCATCACGCCGGCCGCGATCGCGTGGTGGAGGTCGCCCATCATCGCGCATTGATCGAGCACGTCGGCGATGACCATCGACCGGCGCATCAGCTCGGGATGCACTTCGGACTTCTCGGGGCTGTCGGCGCCGATCGCCGCCACGAAGCTGCCCGGACGGACGAACGAGGCCTCGAGAAACGGCGACCGCGCCGTGGTGCAGGTCACGATCACGTCGCTGTCGCCGCAGGCGGCGGCAAGATCGGTCACGACCTCGACGAGGCGGCCTTCACCGCGCTGCGTCTCGGCGAAGCGGCGAGACCGGTCGGGGTCGACGTCCCATGCCCGAACGTGATCGATCGTCAGGACGGCGCGCAATGCGGCCAGCTGCGGTCCGGCCTGGTCGCCGCATCCGCAGACCAGCACGCTTCGCGACGCGAGGCGCGCCAGGAAGCGCGCGGCGAGTGCAGTCGCGGCGGCGGTCCGGCGAAGCGTGACCTCGATCGAATCGATCACCGCCAGCAGCGCGCCGGTTGCACCATCGCACAGCAGCAGCGCGCCCTGGATCGTCGGCCAGCCGCGCGTCGCCGGATTTTCGGGGAAATTGCCGTTGAGCTTGAGCGCGACATAGGGGCGGTCTAGCGCGAGGCTCGCGCCCTTGGCGTGGAAGACTCCGCCCTGTGCGCTGATGGCCATCGGGGCGGGCGAGGTCGCCTTGCCCTCGGCCAGCGCCGCAAATCCGCGCTCGACCGCGCCCAGCCAGTCGTCGGGCTGCATCAGCGCAGCGACTTCCGCACGCGTGATGATCAGCGTCGGTGGCGGCCCCGCCACGGCGCTCACGCGCGCACCTTCGGGCGGGCGGTATGCGACACCCAGTCGTGCGTCTCATCGACCGCATCGCGACACCAGCGATAGAGCGCATCGTAGACCAGCATCCCCGCCTCGAGCTGCTGGAGGTCGTCGGCATAGAGTCGCGACAGGCCGAGCGATATCGCGAGCAGGCCCGCGGCCTGCGGGGCGATATCGGGCCGGGCGGTGTCGGCGCCGCGGACGACGGCGGCGAGGCGGTCGAGCGCGGGAAGGCCCGCCAGGCCGAACTCGTCGAGCATGACGTCGAAGGTGCAACGGTCGCCGCGGTGGCTCCAGAACGCGCCCTCGACGTCGAACGGCGCCGCACCGAAGCGATCGGCCACGCCCTCGACCTCGGGCGGCGCGACGAACAGGAAGGCGGCGTCGGGGTCGACGAAGCGACGTATCAGCCATGGGCAGGCGATGCGGTCGACCTTGGGCCGGGCGCGCGTCACCCACACCGTCTGGCCGCGCGCGTTGCGCGGCGGCAGCTTGTCGGCACCGACCATCGCCAGCCCGGCCGCCGCCCAGGCGACCGAGCCGCCCTCGAGCAGCTCCGCGGCGATCCCTTCGTGGCGCAACCAGGCGGCGACGCCGTGGCTGAGCTTCGATCCGCGCTGGCAGACCACCACCACCGCACGGCCTGCGAGCGCCGGGGCCCATTCGGACAGAGTCTCGTGCGAGCGGCGCACCGCCCCCGGTAGAAGTCGAGGATCGCTGGCGAAATCCTCGTCGGTGCGGACATCGACGACCAGCGGCCCGTTCGGCGTACCGATCAGACGGGCGAGCTTGTCGACGGGAATGCTGTTGGGTGCAGGCATGGCGCGTCCCTTCGAATGGCAGGACGCGATACTTCGGCTTGTCGCCTCATGGGGTGATCGCGATCCCCATGAGCGGATTAGACGGCGGGCGCGGCGGTCTGTCAATCGGTCGCATGGCGAGGCGACGCCCCGACGGCGGCATGTCGATCCGGCCGGGCCTGACGCCTAGAGGATCAGCGGCCCGTGATCGAGCCGGGGCAGCACGTGCCGCGCGAACAGGTCGGCCTCGGCGGCATGCGGGTACCCCGACAGGATGAACGCCTCGATCCCGAGCGCCTGATAGGCTTGGAGCTTGGCGAGCACCTGATCGGGATCGCCGACGATCGCCGCGCCGCAGCCCGAGCGCGCGCGGCCGATGCCGGTCCACAGATTGTCCTCGACATAGCCTTCCTCGCCCGCCGCCTCGCGAAGCTCGGCCTGGCGGCGCACGCCGGCGGAGGTGGCGTCGAGCGACTTGGCGCGGATCGCCTCACCGGTTTGGGCGTCGAGCCGTGACAGCAGCCGCGAAGCGTAGGTGCGCGCCTCGGCCTCGGTCTCGCGGACGACGACATGCGCGCGGTAGCCGAACCTGAGCGTGCGGCCGCGCTTGGCGGCGCGCGCCGTCATGTCGGCGATGATCTCCTTCACCGCGGGCATGGTGTCGGGCCACATCAGATAGACGTCGCAACCCTCCGCGGCGGCCTCGCGCGCATCTTCGCTCAACCCACCGAAATAGAGCGGCGGGCATGTGCCCGACACCGTCGTCACCCGCGGCGGATCGAGCTTGAGCTTCCAGAACTCGCCGTCGAGATCAAGGCTCTGGCCGTTGAGCAACGTCTTGAGGATGTGCATCGCCTCGATCGTGCGGCGGTAGCGCGGCCCGCTGGCCAGCTGCTCGCCGGGCATGTCGGAGGAGATGATGTTGACGGTCAGCCGGCCGCCGAGGATCTGGTCGAGCGTGGCGATGGCGCGTGCCAGCTGCGGCGGCCAGGTCTCGCCGACGCGCACCGCCATCAGCAGCCGGATGCGACGGAGCAGCGGTGCGATCGCCCCGGCGAACATCTGCGTGTCGATGCCGATCGCATAGCCGCTCGGCAGCAGGATGTTGTCGAAGCCGCCCTTCTCGGCGGCAAGAACGATGTTGCGGCAATGCTCCCAGCTCGACTTGAGGCCGGGGTCGGAGACGCCGAGGAACTCATAGTCGTCGTCGCACAGTGCCGAAAACCAGCTGACCTCGCATCGGCTCATGGCAAGGGCTCCCCCCGCGCGGCGATCAGTACCGCGTACCAGTCCTGTCGCGTCCACTCGACCTTGAAGGCATCGGCCGCCTCGCGGATCCGCGCCGGGGTCTGCGTGCCGACGATCGGGATCGGCCGCGCCGGATGCGCCATGATCCAGCTGTAGGCGGCGGCGCTGCGCGACACGCCATATTTCGCGGCATGCGCATCGAGCGCCGCGGCGACTGCGCGCGAACGATCGTCGGTCGGATTGCCGAGCCGTCCCTGGCCAAGCGGCGACCAGGCGAGCACGGTCAGCTCCTGCTGCATCGCCATGTCGAGCGTGCCGTCCTCGACGGGACCGAGCGCCAGCGGCGACAGCTCGGGCTGGATCGAGGCGAGCGGCACGTCGAGGAAGGCCGACAGCGCCTGCGTCTGCGGCACCGTGTAGTTGGAGACGCCGATCGCACCGATCTTGCCTGCCGCGAGTGCGGTTTCGAGCGCGCGGGCGGCCTCTTGCGGATGCGTGAGGATGTCGGGCCGGTGGATCTGCCACAGATCGATACGCTCGACGCCGAGCCGCATCAGCGACGCATCGATCGCCTGTGCGATATAGGCCGCCGAGGAATCATAGGGCACGCCCATCGAGATGCCGCCCTTGCTCGCGAGCACCATGCGACGGCGGAGCGCAGGTTCCTCGGCGAAGACGCGCCCGAGCAGCGCCTCGGCGGCGCCGAAGGGTTCGCCATTGTCGGGACCGTAGATGTCGGCGGTGTCGAACAGCGTGATGCCGATGTCGAGCGCGGCGTCGATCTTGGCGCGCGCGGCGCGCAGATCGTCGCCGGCGAAGCGCCACATTCCCCAGGCCAGCGGTGAAACATCACGACCGCTCTTGCCGAGCGGTCGTGCATCGGTTGAGAAGGAAAGTACGGACATAGGCAACACCTTGGCACAGGGACCCGCGCGATGGGAGAGGCTATTCGTTACGGCATTGTCGGCACCGGCATGATGGGTGTCGAGCATATCCAGAACCTGCTCATCACCCCCGGCGCCGAGATCGTCGCGATCGCCGATCCGACGCCGGCCTCGCTCGACTGGGCGCGCAGTGCGCTCGGCGAGAAGGCGAGCGGAGTCGCCGCCTACGACAGCGCGGCGGCGCTGGCGCGCGAGGCGCAGGTCGATGCGGTGGTCGTCGCGTCGCCCAATTTCACGCATCGCGACACCGTCGAGCCGCTGTTCGACAAAGGCATCGCCATGCTGTGCGAAAAGCCGCTGGCGACGACCATCGAGGACGCGCACTGGATCGCCTGCAAGGCGGCGGGACATCCGGCGCCCTTCTGGACGGCGATGGAGTATCGCTACATGCCGCCCGCGGCCGAGTTCATCCGCCAGGTGCATGCCGGGCGCGTCGGCCGACTGCGCATGCTGAGCCTGCGCGAGCACCGCTTCCCGTTCCTCGTCAAGGTTGGCAACTGGAACCGCTTCAGCCGCAACAGCGGCGGCACGATGGTCGAGAAATGCTGTCATTTCTTCGACCTGATGCGGCTGATCGTGCAGTCGGAACCGGTGCGCGTCTATTGCTCGGGGGCGATGGACGTGAACCATCTCGACGAGAGCTACGACGGGCGCCGTCCCGATATCATCGACAACAGCTACACGACGGTCGACTTCGCCAACGGTGTCCGTGCGATGCTCGATCTCAGCATGTTCGCCGACGGCGCCGAGAACCAGGAAGAGATCACGGCGGTCGGCGACGCGGCGCGGCTCGACGTGCTGATCCCCGAAGGCGCGATCGTCTACAGCCCGCGCGTCGGTTTCATGAATCCCAAGAAGGTCGAGCGCACGCATGTCGAGGTCGACCAGGCGGCGCTCGATGCCGGCAGCCACCATGGTGCGACCTACTATCAGCATCAGGCCTTCATCCGCGCGGTCCGCGGCGAGGGAAGCGTCGAGGTCACCGCCGAGGACGGCCTTCGCGCCGTCGCGATCGGCGCCGCGGCCGAGCTGAGCGCGCGCGAAAAGCGCGTCGTCGAGATGAGCGAACTCGGCCTGTAACGACAAAGGGCGCGGCCGCATGGCCGCGCCCTCTTCGCGGGCCGTCCGGGCTCAGCGTGCGCCGAACGCGACCCGCAGGTTGACGCCGAAATAGCGGTCGACGTCGCGCGGCAGCAGGTAGCGGATCGATCCGCCCGGCCCGCCCGGGGTGAGCAGCGTCGCATAGCTCTCGTCGAACAGGTTGCGCACGAAGAAGTTGAGCCGCCAGCCGGCGTCGGGGTCGACGAGCGCGACGTTGGCGTCGACGATCGAATAGCCGTCGATGGTGATCTGGCGGCGCGTGACCGGGTTTGCCTCGAGCGAGGAGACCTGGTCGCTGGTCAACGACACCTGCGTGCCGAGCTCGACGTCGAACATGCCGCCGGTCTCGATCTTCCAGTTGGCGCCGACATTGCCCTTCCACTTCGGCGCCAGCGGCAGCGGTTCGCCCTTGCGCGTGCTCGAGCCGGCCGGCGCGCCCGGCGGCACGTTGAACTCGTCGATATGCGCGTCGGTATAGGCGATGCCGCCGGTCACGCTGAAGTTGCGCGTCGGCCGCGCCAGCGCGTCGACCTCGAAGCCGCGCGTCGACACGGTGCCAGCATTGGTCAGCTGGGTGATGACGCTGTTGTTGAGGTTGACGAAGCTGTTGGCCTGAAAATTGTCGTACTTGGCATAGTAGACGGCGGTGTTGACGATCAGGTCGCGGTCGGGCGAACTGTATTTGAGGCCGCCCTCATAGGCGTCGGCGGTCTCGGCCTCGATCACCCCGGTCTGGTTGGCGTTCTGGTTGAAGAAGACGTTGAACGCCGGCCCCTTGTAGCCCTGCGAATAGGTCGCATAGGTCATCAGATTGTCCGACAGGTCGAACTGGGCGCCGCCGCGCCACGAGAAGTCGTCGTTCTCGGTCTCCATCCGATAGCCCGAGCCGATCGTCAGCACGCCGGGTCCGGCGATCGGCGACGGCACGCGGTCATGGTAGGCGCTGACCTTGTCGTTGGTGAAGCGGGCGCCGCCCAGCAGCCGCAGCCGCTCGGTGAGGTTGACCGTCAGATTGCCGAACGCGGCGAGGCTTTCGATGTCCGATCCGAACACCGCACGCGAGGTCGGGAAGGTCAGCGTCGAGGCGCCGACGGCGCACGGCGACAGTCCGGCCGACACCGGTGCGAGCGTCGTCGCCGAGCAGACGATGTCGTCGCGCTGGAAGGTGCGCTCCTGCTCGGCGTTATAATAGAAGCCGCCGATCACATATTCGAAAAGCTCGCCCGACGGCGAGGTGAGGCGGAGCTCCTGCGTTAGCGTGTCGGACGGCTGCGGCCCGAAGTCGTCGAGCTGATGACCGCCGCCGATGGCATAGACGCGATCGATGAAGTCGCCGTCGCGGATGCCGAAGTTGCGATAATCGCGATAGGCGGTGATCGAGGTCAGCGTGCCGGCGGTACCGACGTCGAGATCGGCCTGCAGCGACACGCCCCATGAGCGCTCGCGTGTTTCGGTGAGCGTATTCTGGCGGATCTCTCGCGTTTCGTCGCCGGCGAGCCTGATGCCCGACAGCGAGCCGGCGAGCGCGCCGGCTGGCGTCGTTCCGACGACTTCGGCGCAGCAGTCGCTGTCCTGCTTGCGCCAGTCGGCGATGAACGTGAGCGTCAGCGCGTCGGTCGCCTGCGCCTCGAGCAGGCCGCGCACGCCATAGCGCTCGTAGCCGTTGACCGTGCGATTGAGCGTCACGTTGCGGATGGTGCCGTCGAAGCGCGCGTAGGAGGCAGTGAGCCGGCCCTTGATCATCTCCGAAAGCGGCAGGTCGATCGCGCCGCGGGCGCGATATTCCTCGTCGTCGGTCGCGGTCGCCTCGACATAGCCGCCGAGCTCGTCGCCCGGCCGCTTGGTGACGACGTTGACGACGCCCGCCGAGGCGTTCTTGCCGAACAGCGTGCCCTGCGGCCCGCGCAGCACCTCGATGCGCTCGATGTCGTAGAGGTCGCCGAACGCCTCGGCGGCGCGCGCCTGGATGACGCCGTCGACGACGAAGCCGACGCTCGGCTCCGCGGCGATCGAGAAGTTGATCGTGCCGACGCCACGCAGGAACAGCGACGAATCGAGCATCGTCGGGCTGTCCTTGAAGTTGAGGCTCGGCACCAGCTGCTGCAGCGACTGGATGTTGACGCCGCCGCGCGATTCGAAGGCTTCGGCGGTCACCACCGATACGGCGGCCGGCACGTCCTGCAGATTCTGTTCGCGCTTCTGCGCGGTGACGATGATCTCTTCATAGCCGTCGTCGGCGCCCGCTGCCTCCTGGGCCGCGGCGGCGCCCGGCAGCGCCAGCGCGAGAAGGCCGGCCACGCTGGCCAGCGAAGATCCGTTCCTCAACGTGAATTTCCCGATGCGCGTCATGCTCGCCCCCAAGTTGTCGGTCCGTTGGTCCGGACCTTTCGCGGCCCATAGTCCGCCGCCCCCGACATCTGTCAACGCGCCGAACACGCCCGACCTACGGGCGGCGCGATAGTGTAGCGCGGAAGTAACATATCGCGTCCGCAAGAACATTGCGCGCAACGGCGAAGAAACGAGTCCTAGGGGATCGGGGCGCTCGGTTCGTAGCGCTCGATGTTGGGCAGGAGGAGCTGAATCCAGCCGACGGCGAGCAGGTAGGAGACCGCGGCGAACAGGAACATCGGCTGATAGCCATAGCCCGCCACGAGCAGTAGGCCGGTGATCTTGACGATCGCCATGCCGCCGAGGTTTCCGCAGAAGGCGCCGAAGCTGGTGACGCGTCCCACCTTCGCCTGCGGCGTCACGTCGGCGATGAGCGCGAACAGGTTGGTCGAAAAGGCCTGATGCGCGCCGATCACCAGCGCGAGCATCGCGACCGCCGCCCAGTAATTGTCGACGTAGAGCGCCAGCGGCAGCGGGAGCACCAGCAGCGCGGCGACGAGCAGGATAGCCTTGCGCACCTTGTTGACCGAATGGCCCTGCGCGAGCAGCCGCGAGGCCACCAGGCCCGAGAACAGCGAGCCGATCGCGCCGCCCGCATAGGCGACGGCGAGCGGCGGACCCAGATCGAGCCCCGACAGGCCGAAGTTGCGGTTGAAGAAATCGGGCATCCAGAACAGCAGGAACCACCAGGTCGCATCGGACAGGACCTTGGCGATGGCGACTGCCCAGGTGCGGCGCTCCTTGAGGATGGTGCCCGTCGGAGCCGCCGCGGCGAGCGGCGTCGGCTTCGCCTGGTCGCCGAAATCGACACCGCGCGTCGTCGCGAACCAGGCGAGCGCCCAGACCACGCCGAGGAACCCGGCGATGATGAACGCGGCGCGCCAGCCCCACAGCGCCCCGACCAACGGAATGAGCAGCGGCGTCAGGATCGCGCCGACGCTGCCGGTGGCGTTCGAGATGCCGTAGCCGGTCGATCGCGTCGCGGGCGGGAAGATCGCGGCGATCGTCTTGATCGCCGCCGGCGTGCCCATCGCCTCGGTGGCGCCCAGCGCGATGCGGCAGACGATGAATTGCGCCATCGTCCGTGCCCAGCCATGCGCCATCGCGGCGATGCTCCAGGCGACGACGCCGATCGGGTTTGCCCATTTGACGCCGAGCCGGTCGACGATCCAGCCGGTGAACAGGAAGGCGACCGCCGCCGCGCCCTGGAAATAGGCGGCGAGCGTGCCGTAATCATTGTCATCCCAGCCGAGGTCGGCCGAAATCTGCGGCTTGAGCACCGCGATGATCTGCCGGTCGACGAGGTTGAGCACCCCGGCGGTGAGCACGAGCGCGAACAGCACCCAGCGGCGGCGCGGCGACATGACGCCGCCATTGTGACTAGGCAAAGGTGACCTGCTCTCCGTGGCGCAGCAGCGCGATGGCGTTGCGTCGAAGCTGGCGCGTGCCCGGGTCGAGCATCGCCTCGGGGGTATATTGCGCGAGATAGACGCGGCGCGGGCGATCGGTGCGGTTGGCGCCCGTCGCGTGCAGCAAGCGGCTCGAGAAGGCGACGATGCTGCCCGCCGGTGCCTCGACGGTCACGCCGGCTTCCTCGCCGGGCCAGCCGACGAGATCGTTGGTCCCCGGCTGGCGATCATGCGGCAGGATCGCGTCGCGCGACTGTGGCGCGCGGCTGAATGGCAGCACGCGCACGGTGCCGTTCTCGACGGTCGCATCGTCGAGCGGGCACCAGCAGGTCAGGTAGGGGGCGTGGTCGGCGGGGCCGCCGTTGCCGACGACGTAGCCCGAGTCCTGATGCCACGAGAAGGGGAGTCCGCCTTCGGGGCCCTTCACGACATATTGATCGAAGAAGAAATAGGCGTCGGGACCGAGCGTCGCCCGGCAGATGTCCGCCATCACCTGGCTGAACAGCATCGATCGAAGCGACGGCCGTTCGCGCTGGCACTCGTTGGCGAAATAGCGCTTGCCGCGGTGGCTGATGCCGATGGTGTCGACGCCGAGTTCGTCCATCCGCTGGTTCTCGCGATCGACGAACGCGTCGCACTCGGCGCGCAGCAGCGCGAGCGCGTCGCCGACGAGTACGCGTTCGAAGACGGCATAGCCTTCGCGCGCGAAATGCTCGGCCTGCGTTTCGAACATCGCCCCCCCTTTGCGGCTTTCGCCGTCTGCCGATCAAATCTATCGCTTGCAGGCACCGCCGCAAGCTATTCCTGCGGAGGTCGAGAAGGGGCGCGCCGGATGGCTTTCGAAACGAACAGGTCGATACCCGCGGCGGCCGATCTCTACGGCGACCTGATCGACGAGCCGCCGCCCTCGGGATGGCGGACGCTGGTGCCCGGCCTCGTCGTCACCGCGCTGGCGACGCTCGCCGCCGCCTATCTCGCCGAGCATTATGGCGCGCCGGTCACGCTGATGGCGCTGCTCGTCGGGCTGGCGCTCAATTTCCTCGGCAGCGACGCCCGGCTCGGGCCGGGGCTCGCCTTCGCGTCGCGCACGCTGCTGCGCGTCGGCATCGTCCTCGTCGGCCTGCGCGTCACCGTCGGGCAGATGGTCGATCTCGGCCCGCTCGCCTTCGTCGCGCTGGCGGCGATCGTTGCGGTCACCGTGGCGGCCGGCGCGTTGCTCGGCCGCGCGATGGGGTTCGGTGCGGCGTTCGGCACGCTCGCCGGCGGATCGGTGGCGATCTGCGGCGCGTCGGCGGCGCTCGCCTTCGCAACGCTGCTTGGCGAGAAGCGCATCGACCGCGCGCAGCTGGCGCTGGTGCTCGTCGGCGTCGCCTCGGCGAGCGCCTTCGCGATGTTCGCCTATCCGATCCTGTCGCACCTGCTGGACCTGAGCGACCGGCAGGCGGGGTTCATGCTCGGCGCGTCGATCCACGATGTCGCACAGGCGCTCGGTGCCGGCTATGCCGTCAGCCCCGAGGCCGGCGGCACCGCCGCGATCGTCAAGCTGACGCGCGTCGCGCTGCTCGCTCCGGCCTTGGCGATCGTCGCGCTCTACCTCCCGCGCGAGAAGGGCGGCGGCGGGATGGGCGCGGTGCTGCCGTGGTTCGTCATCGGCTTCTTCGTCGTCGCGGCGATCAATTCGTTGCTGCCGGTCCCAGCCGTCGTGTCGACCTGGGGCGGCGAGGCGGCGACCGCGCTGCTCGCCGCGGCGGTGGCGGCGACGGGGATCCGCTCGCCGATGCAGGACCTGCTCCGCCAGGGCGCGAAGCCGCTGCTGGTGATCGCCGCCTGCTCGCTGCTGCTGCTGCTGCTCGCCGGCGCCGCCGGCGTGCTGCTCGTCGACTAGAGCACGATCCGGAACAGCGCGCCGCCGCTCGGCGCCGCCTGGTAGGTCAGCGAGCCGCCGTGCGCGAGCACGATCTGGCGGGCGAGGCTCAGCCCGACGCCGGTACCGGTCGGCTTGGTGGTGAAGAAGGGCAGGAACATCTCGGCGGTCTTGTCGGGCGGTACGCCGGGGCCGTTGTCCTCGACCTCGATCACCGTACGGCCGTGCCGGTTGCGATGGCCGCGCAGCGCCACGCGCGGCGTCTCGGCATGGCCGATGCTCGCCTCCGCGGCGTTCCTCAGCAGGTTGATGACGACCTGCGCGATGAGGTCGGGGTCGGCATAGAGTTCGAGATGGTCGGGCGACACGTCGGCGTCGACGCCGACCGCCGTGAATTCGGCCTGGAACAGCCGCACCAGTTCGGCGAGCAGCTCGGCGGCGGCGATGGTCTGGCGTCGCAGCGGCGGCGCGCGGCTGATCTGGCGGTAGGTCTGCACGAAATGCATGACGCCGTCGGCGCGGCGCGCCACCGTCTCGATTGCGGCGCGCGCATCGCCGATGCGCGCGTCGCTGCCGTCGTCGGCCTCGGCGATCACCTCGGCGGCGGTCTTGGCGAGCGAGGTGATCGGCGTCACCGAGTTCATGATCTCGTGCGTGAGCACGCGCACGAGGTCGCGCCAGGCGTTCATCTCGACCTGGTCGAGTTCGCCCTGGATCGTCTGCACTGCGATCAGCCGCAGCGGCAGGCCGCGCGGCTGGCGAACGTCGGACACCGACAGCGTGGCGGCCTGCGGCGTTTCGTCGATGACGATCTGCGAGGTGCGTCGTTCGCCGACGGGCGCGCGCGCGAGGTCGTCGGCGAAGCCTTCGCCATAGGCCGCCATGTCGCCGAGCTGCGTCGCCTTATGCTGGCTGAACATCCGCCGCGCCGACTTGTTGAGCAGTTCGATCCGGCCTTCGGAATCGACCGTCAGCAGCGGGATCGGCACCTCGTCGACCAGCGCGGCGAGCGTGCGGTTGGTATCCTGCGCCCGCCCGCGCTCTTCGCGCAGCTTGGCGACCGCGGCGTTCATTGCCGATCCGAGCTGTTCGAAGCCGAAGCCTTCGCGCTTGTGCCCGAAGCTCGCCGAGAAATCGGCGTAGGTCAGCGCCTCGACGAATCGCGCCAGTTCCTGGTTGGTGCGCTGGACATAACCCCAGAGCGACGAGATCAGCCCGACGCAGGTCGCCCAGGCCACCAGCGTTGCCGCATGCAACCCGGGTTCGACCGCAAGATAGATCAACGCCGCGAGCGCCAGCACCAGCGCGATCAACCGCCAGGAGAGCCCCAGCAGGAAGATGCGGTCGAAGATCATCGGCCTGGTGAAATGCCAGATCCTCCCCGGCACGGGGAGGGGGACCCTGCGCAGCAGGGTGGAGGGGTATCAGCGCTGGTTAACCCTCCACCCCCATCGGCGGTCCCCCTCCCCTTGCAGGGGAGGACGAAGCCGATGCCGACCGTCCGCGTCATATCCCGTACTTCTCCATGCGCCGGTACAACGAGGCGCGCGTCAGCCCCAGCTCGGTCGCGGCGAGCGAGATGTTCCAGCCGTGCTTCTTCAGCGCGCGTTCGACGGTCTGGCGTTCGAGCCGGTCGAGGTTGAGGTCGTCGGTCGACGTCAGTTCGACGCGCGCCTCGCGCTGGGCGTGGGGGAGCGGGAAATCGTCGATCGCGAAGGCGCTTCCCGACGACAGGATCACCGCGCGTTCGGCGGCGTGGCGCAGCGCGCGCACGTTGCCCGGCCAGTCATAGTCGCGCAGCTGGCGCATCACCTCGGCGGGGACCTCGCGCACCTCCTTGGCGTATTTGCGCGTATACAGGGCGAGATAATGCTCCAGCAGCGTCGCGATGTCGTCGCGTCGCTCGCGCAGCGGCGGCAGCACGATCTCGACGGTGTTGAGCCGGAACAGCAGGTCCTGACGGAACACGCCCTCGTTGCCCAGCTGATCGGCCGACAGGTTCGTCGCCGAGACGACGCGCACGTCGATCGGCACCTGCCGATTGCTGCCGACCGGCATCACCTTGCGCTGCTCGAGCGCGGTGAGCAGCTTGGGCTGGAGGTGCAGCGGCAGGTTGCCGATCTCGTCGAGGAACAGCGTGCCGCCGTCGGCGGCCTGCAGCCGGCCGATGCGGTCGGCCTTGGCGTCGGTGAACGAGCCCTTGAGGTGGCCGAAGAGCTCGGAGTCGAACAGGCTCTCGGAAACGGCACCGAGGTCGACCGACACCATGACCTTGTCGGCGCGTCGCGACCGGCGATGAATCTCGCGCGCCACCAGCTCCTTGCCGGTGCCGTTCTCGCCGAGAATCAGCACGTTGGCGTCGGTCGGCGCCGCGCGCTCGATCAGCGACATGACGCGCTGCATCGCCGCCGACGATCCGAGCAGCGGCGTTTCGCTGCCGGAGACGGGTGCGGCCACCACGGTGGCGCGCTGCCGCTCGACATCGGCGCTGCGGCGTGTCGAGCGCAGCGCCGCCGCGGTCTTGACCGTCGCCAGCATCCGCTCGTTGGCCCAGGGCTTCGACACGAAGTCGGTGGCGCCGCGCTTCATCGCTTCGACCGCGATGTTGATGCCGCCGTGCGCGGTGATGACGATCACCACCGCGTCGGGATCGATCTCGACGATTTCGCCGAGCAGCCGGAATCCCTCGTCGCCGCTCGTCGCGCCGCGCGAGAAGTTCATGTCGAGCAGGATGACGTCGGGCCGGTGCTCGCGCACCATCGCGGGGACCGCCGACGGATCGCCGCTGCTGAGGATCTGCCCGAAGGTCGCGCGCAGCAGCATGCGCCCGGCGAGCAGGATGTCGGGATCGTCGTCGACGATGAGTACGGTTCCGTCTGCCATGTCCGGCTGCGTACACGGCCTGTCCGAAATTGAACAGATGGGGCGTAGCCGTCACGCCGCCGTAATGGGGCGTTCGAGCGAAAACAGGGGGTTAGCGGTTTGGCACGCTCCCTGCTGATGGTGGGGACAGGAGCGGCGGCCTGCCCGCCAGCCAATGGAGACCCTGATGACCTACCCCGTCCGCACGCTGATGTGCACCGTCGCCACGCTGCTCACCAGCGTGATGCTGCTTTCCGCCTCGCTGTCCGCCGCCGTCTGAAGGTAGTCCGGGAGATGAGCGTCGTGACGTTGAAGAAGGAAGAGCGCGCCGTTTCGGGCAGCGGCATGGACCGCGTGGTCGAAAAGAAGGGCCTCTCGCAGCGCGTGAAGATGATGATCGGCGGCGGCGTCGCGGTCGTCGCGCTCGCGGCGTTCCTGACCTTCGCGCCGACCGGCGACAGCCAGACGGTCGAGGCCTCGCGCATCACCGTCTCGACCGTCTCGAAAGGCGTCTTCGAGGACTTCCTGCCGCTGCGCGGCCGCGTCACGCCGTCGCTCACCATCTTCCTCGATGCGGTCGAGGGGGGGCGCGTCGAACAGATTCTCGTCGAGGACGGCGCCAACGTCCAGAAGGGCCAGCTGCTCGCCGTCATGTCGAACGCGCAGCTGCAGCTCGACGTGCTGTCGCGCGAGGCGCAGGTCACCGAGCAGCTCAACATCATGCGCGGCCAGGAGCTGGCGCTCGAGCGCAACCGCCTCGAAAGCCGGCGCAACCTCGTCGAAGCCGACTATCAGCTGTCGCGGCTGAAGCGGCAGCTCGATCGCGACGGCGCGCTGGTCGAAAAGGGCTGGGTCCCGCGCAAGACCTTCAACGACACCAAGGACGAATATCAGTATCAGGTGAGCCGCAAGGACGTGCTCCTCGAAAGCCAGCGCACCGACGAGCGGCTGCAGGCGACGCAGCTGGCGCAGTTGCGCGCCGCGGCGACGACGCTCCAGAAGAACCTCGACGTCGCCCGCGCCAACCTCGACAGCCTCAACCTGCGCGCGCCGGTCACCGGCCAGCTTTCGGGCTTCACGCTTCAGGTCGGCCAGTCGATGGGCCGCGGCGAGCGGCTGGGCCAGATCGACTCGCCGGGCCGCAACAAGCTGCTCACCGGCGTCGATGAATTCTATCTCGGCCGCGTGCAGGTCGGCCAGAAGGCGACCGTCGACGTCGGCGGCAAGAGCTACGACCTGAAGGTCGTCAAGATCTACCCGACGGTGCGCAACGGCGAGTTCGAGATCGACCTCGCCTTCACCGGCGACGAGCCGACCGGCATCCAGCGCGGCCAGACGATCCAGACCAAGCTGACGCTTGGCGATCCGGTGCCGGCGACGCTGATCCCCGCCGGCAGCTTCTACAACGACACTGGCGGCAACTGGGTGTTCGTTGTCTCGCCCGACGGCGACAGCGCCGAGAAGCGCACCGTGCGCCTCGGTCGCCGCAATTCGCAGTTCATCGAGGTCCTCGACGGGCTCCAGCCCGGCGAGAAGGTCGTCACCTCGCCCTACACCGGCCTGACCGACAAGGACCAGCTCGACATCACGTCAAAAGACTGAATTTCAAGGGAGAACGACATGTTTCAGATGCGGAATCTCAGCAAGGCCTACCGGACCGACGAGGTCGAGACGACAGCGCTCGATTCGATCGACCTCGACATCGCCGACGGCGAGTTCGTCGCGATCATGGGCCCGTCGGGCTGCGGGAAGTCGACGCTGCTCAACATCATCGGCATGCTCGATAGCCCGACCAGCGGCGACTATGTCTTCCAGGGCAAGAACGTCGCCGGCCTTCCCGAGGCCGAGCTGGCCAAGGTCCGCAAGTCGGGCATCGGCTTCATCTTCCAGAGCTTCAACCTGATCGACGAGCTGACGGTTCGCGAGAATGTCGAACTGGCGCTGCTCTACCACGACATGCCCGCCGCCGAGCGCCGCAGCCGCGTCGACGCGGTGATGGACAAGGTCGGCATCGCGCATCGCGCCAAGCACCGGCCGAGCCAGCTGTCGGGCGGCCAGCAGCAGCGCGTCGCGGTGGCGCGCGCCGTCGTCGGTGCGCCCGCGATGATCCTCGCCGACGAGCCGACCGGCAACCTCGACACTGCGCACGGCGAGGAGGTGATGCAAATGCTGCGCCGCCTCAACCAGGAAGGCTCGACCATCGTCATGGTCACGCACTCGCCGGCGCACGCCGACTATGCCGGCCGCGTCGTCAACATGCTCGACGGCCGCGTGCTCGTCGAACAGCGCCGCGCCGCCTGACGGCAGCGGACAAGCAGGACTCGGGGAGATCGAAGATGTGGCGCAATTACCTGACCGTCGCGATGCGGGCGCTGGCGAAGAACAAGACCTATACGTTCATCAACATCTTCGGCCTCGCCATCGGCATGGCCGCCTGCCTGATGATCCTGCTCTTCGTCCGCTACGAGCTGACCTATGACCAGCATCTCGAGCGCGCCGAGGACGCCTACCAGTTCCAGACCTACTACAAGGATCCGGACACCGGCGAAGAGGGCAATCTCCAGATGGCCGCCTATGTCACCAAGGGCGCGCTGCTGAAGGATTTCCCGCAGATCGAGAAGGCCGTCTACGCGCAGTCGGCGGGACCGGTGGTCATCCGCAACGGCGAAGCGACGGCAGCCCCCGAGGCGATGCTGTATGTCGACGGTCCGATCTTCGACATCCTGCAGTTTCCATTCGTGCAGGGCGATCCCAACAGCGCGCTGGCCGAGCCGGGGTCGGTCGTGCTGTCGGAGACCGAGGCGGCCAAACGCTTCGGTGCCGAGAACCCGATCGGGCAGACCCTGACCCTGGTCAGCGTCGGCAAGTCGGTCGACTACCGCGTTACCGGCATCTTCAAGGACCTGCCCAAGAACACCCATCTCGCCGCCGAGATGATCGCGCGCTACGACCCGGCCAGTTTCTGGGCGGAGCAGCCCGACTTCCTCGACTCCTATGGCTGGCAGTCGGGATATCTCTATGTCCAGCTCAAGCCGGGCACCGACGTGGCCGCGCTCAACGCGCAGATGCAGGCCTGGGAGAAGCGCAACATCCCCGATCAGGTCTTCGGCGGCCAGCGCTTCAACCAGGGCGACATCGCCGACTTCGCGCTCGTCAACATCCGCGACGTCCATCTCGGCCGGGCGCAGGACGCGGCGATGACTCCGGGCAACGACCGCACGACGATCATCACCTTCGCGGTCGTCGCCGCGCTCATCCTCGGCATGGCCTGCGTCAACTTCACCAACCTGGCGACCGCCCGCGCGTCGCAGCGGGCCCGCGAAGTGGCGCTGCGCAAGGTCCTCGGCGCCAACCGTCAGCAGCTGATCGTCCAGTTCGTCGGCGAATCGATCCTGGTCGCCGCCTTCGCGATGATGCTGGCGCTGACCTTCGTCGAGCTGTCGTTGCCGGCCTTCTCGGCCTTCCTCGATGCCGACCTGTCGATGACCTATGTCGGCGAAGGCGGACTGCTGCCGATGATCCTCGGCCTGGTGCTGCTCGTCGGGGCCGCCGGCGGCCTCTACCCGGCCTTCTACCTGTCGCGCTTCCAGCCGGCGAAGGTGCTCAAGGCCAACAAGTCGAGCGCCGATGCGTCGGGATCGGGGCGCCTGCGCAACGTCCTGGTCGTCGCGCAGTTCGCGGTGTCGATCGGGCTGATCATCTGCACCGCGGTGGTCTATGCGCAGACCGTCTACGCCCGCACGGTCGATCCGGGCTACCAGCGCGACGGTCTGCTGCAGATCGATGGCATCGGCCGCCGCCAGCTGCTGCCGATGATGGACACGCTGCTCAACGAGATCCGCTCGGTCGAAGGCGTGAAGTCGGTCGGGCGCACCGGGATCGGCGTTGCGACGCAGAACAACTCGAACACCGGTCTGCTGATTCCCGGCCGCAGCGAGCCGGTCAGCATCGGCAACTACAGCATCGACACCGGCTTCTTCGAGACGATGGGCATCAAGCTGCTCGCCGGCCGCCCCTTCGACGACAGCCGGGCGATGGACGACGCCACGACGCCGTTCCCCGAAGACCCCGCGGCGGAGCGCGCCTTCGCGGCGCGCGGCGTCAACGTCGTGATGAACGAGCTCGCCACCAAGCGCCTCGGCATCGGCTCGCCGCAGGAGGCGATCGGCAAGACCTTCAAGGCGGCGCTGGTCGACGAGGAGTTCGGCGGTGTCGTTCCCGTCACCATCGTCGGCGTCGTCCAGGACTCGCGCTTCCGCTCGGTTCGCGAACCGGTCGACTCGATCATGTTCCTGCTCAACCAGAGCGGCCACGGTCAGATGCTCGTTCGCTACGAGGGCAATCCGAGCGAGGTGCGCTCGCGCATCGAGCAGGTGTGGAAGAAGGTCGCCCCCGAGGTTCCGTTCGAGGCCGAGTTCAGCGACGACATCGTCCGCGAACTCTACGAGGCCGAGGAAGCGCGGGCGACGATCTTCGCGGCCTTCGCCGGCCTGTCGGTGATCGTCGGCTGCCTCGGGCTGTTCGGCCTCGCCGCCTTCACCGCCGAACGCCGGACCAAGGAGATCGGCATCCGCAAGGTGCTCGGCGCGCGCACCAAGGACATCGTCAAGCTGCTGGTGTGGCAGTTCAGCCAGCCGGTGATCATCGCCAACCTGATCGCCTGGCCGGTGGCGTGGTGGCTGATGCGCGACTGGCTCAACGGCTTCGATACCCGCGTCGACCTCAATCCGGGGCTGTTCGTCGGGGCCGGGCTGCTGGCGATGATCATCGCCGCCGGCACCATCATCGGCCACGCGGTGAAGGTGGCGCGCGCCAACCCGATCCACGCGCTCCGCTACGAGTAGCGCGGGGGCGGCCGATGGACCTCGATGGAGCGGTGCGGGCAGCAAGGGCGAGGTCGCCTCGCCCCGCTGCCGCCCGCTCCGCCGATCGCCTGCAGGAACGACGTTACGAGTAGGGATCCTCGAAATGTGGCGCAACTATCTGACGGTCGGTGTCCGTTCGCTCGGGAAGAACAAGACCTATAGCGCGATCATCATCGGCGGCCTGGCGATCGGCATGGCGGCCTGCCTGATGATCCTGATGTTCGTGCGCTACGAGCTCAGCTACGATCGCTGGCTGCCCAATGCGGAGAACGTCTACCAGGTCCAGAGCTGGTATCCGAACCCCGACAACGGCGACCCCGCCTTCGTCCAGATGGCGCCCTATGTCTCGGGCAAGCTGCTCAAGAAGGACTTCGCGCAGATCGAGCAGGAGGTCTACGCGCTTCCCTCGGTCCCGGTCGCGATCAAGGACGGCCTCGCCGCGACGACCGAGGATTATATCTACACCGACGGCGACCTCCTCGACCTGCTCGAGTTCGAAGTCGTCGCCGGCGATCCCGAGGCGCTCGAGCACCCCGGCACCATCGCGCTCAGCCAGACCGAGGCGGAGAAGCGCTTCGCCACCACCGACGTGGTCGGCCAGACGGTCACGCTGATCAGCAAGGGCATCACCACCGACCACCGCGTCGGCGCGGTCTACGCCGACCTGCCGCGCAACTCGCACATGGCGATGGCGGCGATCGTTCGCGTCGACATGAACAGCTACATGTCGCGCGAGCCCAACTTCATGACCTGCTGGGGCTGCCAGAACGGTCATGTCTACGTGAAGCTGAAGCCGGGCACCGACGCCACGGCGCTCGAGGCGCAGTTCCCGGCCTGGGAGAAGCGCAACATCCCCGACGAGAACGCCGGCGAGGCCCGCTTCAACGCCGGCGACGACCAGGACTGGCATCTGGTCAACGTTCGCGACGTCCATCTCGGCAAGGCGCAGCTCGGCGCGATGAAGCCCGGCAACGACCGTCGCTCGATCGTCACCTTCGCGGTGATCGCGATCCTGATCCTCGGCATGGCGGTGGTGAACTTCACCAATCTCGCCACCGCCCGCGCCAGCCAGCGGGCGCGCGAGGTGGCGCTGCGCAAGGTGCTGGGCGCCGACCGCAAGCAGCTGATCGTCCAGTTCGTCGGTGAATCGCTGATCGTTGCCGCGGCCGCGATGATCGTGGCGCTGGCGCTGGTCGAGATCCTGATGCCGAGCTTCGCCGCCTTCCTCGACGCCGACATCGAGGCCAACTACTTCAGCGGCGACGGCATCCTGCTGCCGGTCGTCGCGCTCGTGCTCGCGGTCGGCATCGCCGGCGGGCTTTATCCGGCCTTCTTCCTGTCGAGGTTCCAGCCGGCGCAGGTGCTCAAGGCCAACAAGTCGTCGGCCGAGACCCCGGGATCGGGGCGGCTGCGCAACCTGCTGGTCGTCGCGCAGTTCGCCGTGTCGATCGGCCTGATCATCTGCACCGCGGTCGTCTATGCGCAGACCGTCTACGCGCGCACCGCCGACCCGGGCTTCCGGCGCGAGGGGATGATCCAGATCGACGGCCTCTCGCGCTACCAGCTGCTCGACAAGGGCGAGATGATCGCCGAGCGCATGAAGCGCGTCGACGGCATCACCGCGGTCGGCCGCACCGCGATCGGCATCGGCAACAACGGCAACAACAACACCGGCATCATGGTGCCGGGCAATCCCGAGCCGATCACGATCGGCATCTACCCGATCGACGAGGGCTTCTTCGACGCGATGGGGGTCAAGCTCGTTGCCGGGCGCCAGTACGACCCGACGCGTCCGGCCGACGATTCGACCATCCCCTTTCCGGCGACGCCTGAATCGCAGCAGGCGCTCGCCGCGCGCGGCACCAACGTCGTCATGAACGAGCTTGCCATCCGGCGGCTCGGCTTCAGGACGCCGCAGGAGGCGATCGGCAAGACGCTGCGCGCCGCGATCGTCGACAATGAATATGGCCTCGTGCCCGTCACCATCATCGGCGTCGTCCAGGACTCGCGTTTCCGATCGGTGCGCGATCAGCTCGACCCGATCATGTTCATGAACAGCGAAACCGGCCACCAATTCCTGATGG
Organism: Sphingomonadaceae bacterium; assembly: GCA_030147805.1. Lineage (GTDB taxonomy): Bacteria > Pseudomonadota > Alphaproteobacteria > Sphingomonadales > Sphingomonadaceae > Sphingoaurantiacus. Next base: position 55,025 of record JASBUR010000008.1, on the reverse strand, counting down.
CGCGCTACGACGGCAACCCGGCCGAGGTCCGTGCCGACCTCGAGGCGGCCTGGAAGGGCATCACCAACGAGGTGCCCTTCGAGGCCGAGTTCAGCGACGACATCATCCAGGAGCTGTACGAGGCCGAGGATGCGCGCGCGAAGACCTTTGCCGCCTTCGCGCTGCTGTCGGTGGCGGTCGGCTGCCTCGGGCTGTTCGGACTTGCCACCTTCACCGCCGAGCGACGCACCAAGGAAATCGGCATCCGCAAGGTGCTCGGCGCACGGACGCGCGATATCGTCAGGCTGCTGGTCTGGCAGTTCTCGCAACCGGTGATTGTCGCCAATCTCGTCGCCTGGCCGGTGGCGTGGTGGCTGATGCGCGACTGGCTCAACGGTTTCGACACGCGCATCGGCCTCAATCCGCTGCTGTTCGTCGGCGCCGGGCTGCTGGCGATGATCATCGCCGCCGGGACGATCATGGGGCACGCGTTCAAGGTCGCCCGCGCCAACCCGATCCACGCGCTGCGCTACGAGTAATTTCCGCCACCGTTTCTGACCCTGACCTTGGGCCGGCCGATCCGCCGGCCCGCTTTTTTTCGCGTCAGCGGCAGCGATTCCCGAGCGCCGCTCGAAAAATATTTCGGCAGCGGCGATGTCAAATCAATACGTTAGCGTAACGTCGCGGTGCGCGCGGGGTCCGCCGAAGGAAATCTGCTGTATTTTTGCATCTTTTTCAGCTAGTGGCACCGTAGTTTCCCGGTAGTCGGAGCGAGCGTTAGCGCTCCGGGGGCAAGGCGTAATCTGCCGGCTGACATCGGTTCAATGGCGTAGGGCGGGTCGGGCTGACCTTTCGACGCTTTGGAGACACTGGGGGCACAATGATCCGTAAGTTCGCTTTTGGCGCGGCCATGATCATGGCCGCGACGTCGGGTACCGCGTTCGCGCAGGCATCGGCGACGGCTTCGACGACCGGTACGTCGCGTATCGTGCAGGCGATCACCATCACCAAGACCGCCGATCTCGCGTTCGGCTCGGTGGTGCGTTCGGCCGCGGCCGGCACCAACACCGTGACGATCGACGCGTCGACCGGCGCGCGGTCGATCACCGGCGCGGGCGGTGGCGTGCTCGCCACCTCGACCTCGGGCCGCGCGACCTACACGGTCGACGGCGAGGGCGGCCAGACCTTCTCGATCACCCCCGACGCGACCTTCAACATGACGCGCGTCGGCGGTTCCGAAACGATCACCGTGACGCCGACGGCGTCGTCGGCGACCGGCACGCTGAGCGGCTCGATCGGTTCGGCCGGCAGCGTCGCCATCGGCGTCGGCGGTTCGTTTCCGGTTACCAACACCACGGTCACCGGCAACTATACCGGCACGTTCAACGTGGTCGTCGCCTACAACTAGCCGTAGCTGCCGGCGCAGTGTAAGCTGCGCCGGCACCCGACGATGCGAGGGACCATGCCTGCCAGCAAGGCGCGCCCGATCCTGATCTTCACCGCCGTCCTGGCGGCCGTGCCGGCGCTTGCGCAGATTGCGCCGTCGCCCGCGACGGGGATCGCACGTACCGTCGCCACGACGCGCATCGACCAGCCGGCGACGCTCACGAATTCGCAGGATCTCGCCTTCGTCGTGCAGACGCCCGTCGCGGCGGCGCTCGGCCTGGGGCAGGCGACCACTTCGACGGCCCGGGTAACGACATCGGGGGCCAGCAGTGCGACGGCGGCCGCTGCCCGAGGCGCGTCAGCTCCGACCGCACCCTCGCCACCGGCGGCGGCGCCCGCTGCCGCGCCCACCACGTCCGAGCTGGTCCGCGGGGCCGCCGCGACGGTCAGTGCGGCGGTACCGACCGCGGCGCAGGCGACCTTCACCGTCGCCGGCGACGGCGGACAGGCGATATCGGTCACCGTCCCGCCGACGGTCGATCTCGCGCGCGACGGCGGTGTCGAGACGGCGTTGCTCACCACCACGAACAATCTGGCGGAGGGGCCGCAGTTTCTCGGCGGCAATTTCGCCGGTGGCGGCACGCTCAGCTTCGCGGTGGGCGGCCAGATCACGCTGGCGAGCAGCACGAGCGTCTCGTCGGGAACATACAACGGACTTTTGGCGGTCGTCGCACAATATAACTAACTGAAACCGCGATGCTTTCGCGCGCCTTGCAGGCCTGATGGGTCTGCTATACGTTACGCGCGCCCTGACCTCGTCAGGGGAGGGAGCACCGCCGGGGGGTGGCATGAGTCGCGCAAAGATTAGCGTCCGGAGTTTTGCGACGCGCCATGCCATGCGCGCCGTCGCGGGGGGAGTGCTCGGGGCCTCCGCCGCGCTGATGACCACGAGTGTGTCGGCACAGACGCCCGCGCCCCCGTCGGTCTCGAATATCGCGGTCAACGCCAACATCAACATCTCGCCCAAGCGCATCGTGTTCACCGGGCTCGGACGGACCTCGTCGGTCTACATCTACAACCAGGGCACCGCCGCGGGCACCTTCGACATTCAGCTGGTCGACCGCATCATGCTTCCCAGCGGTCAGATCGTGCCGCTCTCGGATCTTGAGCAGAATCCCGACTACAAGCCGATCGCCGACCAGCTCAAGTCGGCGCAGTCAATGCTGCTGACGACGCCGCGACGCGCCCGGCTGATGCCGAACAAGGGCCAGACGATCCGCATTCGCGCGGGCTCGCCGGGCGAGGTCGCTCCGGGCGAATATCGCAGCCATCTCACCGTAACCGCCGTCCCCCCGGCGGACGCCGGCGTCACAGCCGAGGAAGCGGCGGCGGCGCAGGACGGCGAGCTTCGCTTCCGCGTCAATTCGGTGCTCGGCGTCAGCATCCCGATCATCATCCGCGTCGGGCCGGTCGACGTCCGCGCCGGGATCGAGAACGTCCGCCTGACCTATGAACAGATCGCGTCGGACAGCGGCGGCGCCCCCCGCCGCACCCCGGTGCTGTCGCTTGAGTTGACGCGTCTTGGGCCGAACTCGCTGTTCGGCAACGTCGAGATCCGCGGCGCCGCCGAACGAGGATCGGGCAATCCGCTCGGCTTCGTGCGCGGGGTCGGTGTCTACCCGGAAATTGCCCGCCGGTCCCTGCAGGTACAATTGTCTCGTGCGCCCGCCCCCGGCGAAGAGCTGGAGGTCGTGTTCCGCGACGATGACGTGGCGCCCGGCAAACAGCTAGCGAGGACAACCCTCAAGGCCCCGTGAGCCGCGCCGCCGCGCTCGCCCTTGTGCTGGCGACGACGGTCTCCGCGCACGCGCGCGAGATCGAGCAGGGAATTCCGATCGCGCCGCCGGCGGCTGCTGCCGGACCCGAGGTTGCGGCCGAAGACGAGGTGTTGCTGTTCGAGGTGACGCTCGATCGCGGCTCGCTGACCGATTCGCTGCAGGGCTACAGCCGCGGCGACGGCGTGCTGCTGCCGATCGGCGAGCTGGCGCGGCTGCTCGACCTCAACGTCGACGTTCGCCCGCGCGAGCGCCGCGTCGTCGGCCGCATCGGCACCACGCAGCGGCCGCTGCTCATCGACCTGGCGAGCGGAACGGCGCGCGTCGATCGGCGGGCGGTCGACCTGCCGGTCGGGCAGGTGATGGCCGGCGTCACCGACATCTTCCTCGACACCCGGATCATCGAGCAGCTGCTGCCTGTCGCCATCGCCGTCGACGGCGAAGGGCTGATCGTCGCGCTCACCGCCACCGAGCAACTGCCGATCCAGTCGAAGCTCGAGCGTCTCGGCCGGCTCCGCGAGCTCAGTCCCGAGGTCGAATCACGCGAAGACGTCCTGTGGGCGGGCACGCGTCCCGGCCTGTGGTCGGCCCCGGCCTTCGATGTTGCGCTCGAGGGGAGCGCCGAGGCGGAATCGCCGACCTTCCGCCACCGCTACGACGTGCGCGTCGGTGCCGACGTCCTGTACACCGGCTTCGAAGGTTATGTGGGTTCGGACGAGCGTGGCCGGCCGACCGCGACGCGCTTCACCTTCGAGCGGCGAGATCTCGAGGGCGACATGCTGGGGCCGCTCGGCGCGACGCGCTTTGCCGTGGGTGACGTCTATACGCCCTCGCTCGCCATGGGATCGCGCAGCACCGGCGGCCGCGGCGCAGCGGTGAGCAGCGCGCCGCTCGAGCAGGCGAGCGTCTTCGACCGCGTCGATCTGCGCGGCGAGCTGCCGATCGGTTATGACGTCGAACTCTACATCAACGACGTATTGCGCGGCGGCCAGCAGACGCCCGTCCAGGGGCGCTACGAATTTCTCGACGTGCCGCTGGTGCGCGGCGTCAACGTCATTCGCATCGTCAGCTACGGACCGCGCGGCGAACGCTTCGAGGAAACCCGGGTCATCAACGTCGCTGGCGGCGCATTGCCCAAGGGCGAGACGACGTTCGAGTTCGGCGTCGTTCAGCAGGAAACCCCGCTCGTCGACCTGCGCCGCGGCGGCGGATTCGTCCTGGGATCGGGCGCGGGCGACCTGCGCCTGACCGCCGGCTTCGCGCACGGCCTGACCGAGCAGCTGACGGTGTTCGGCGGCGCCTCGCTCTACACGCCGGGCGCCGAGGGCCGGCGCAAGCTGGGGACGCTCGGCGTGCGCACCTCGCTGGTCGGTTACGCGATCCAGCTCGACGGGGCCTACGACGACGAGGGCGGGCACGGCGTCGGTCTCGGCGCCGCCGGCACGCCGTTCGGCATTTCCACCATCGTCCGGCATGCCGAATATGGCGGCGGCTTCATCGACGAAGCGCTGCCGTCGGGGGGCGACGGGCGCGAACTCGTGCGCCACAGCGAAGCGACGCTCGACTTCAGCGTGGGGCCGACGCTCGGCCTCACCTTCCCCTTCTCGATCCGCGCGCAACGCGACGAATATGCCGACGGGCGCGTCGCCACCATCGGCGGCGTGCGGCTTTCGACGACGACGCCGCATTTCCTCCTGTCGACCGGGTTCGACTACGACCGGACCCGCCTGCCGGGCCAGCCGAGCATCGAGCGTCTGGTCGGCAATTTCGCGGCATCGACCTACGCGGGGTCGGAGTGGCAGCTGCGCGGCACGCTCGACTATGAGGTGGTGCCCGAGGCCGACCTGCGCGCAATCGCGCTGACCGCCGATCGTAACATATCAGACCGGCTTGCGCTGCGCTTCGGCGCGGGCCGTTCGTTCGTCGGCGGCGGCGATTCGACCTTCCAGGCCGGGGCCATCCTGCGGCTGCCGTTCGCCGACGTGTCGCTGGCCGGCGACTTCACGTCGCCGAGCAACGACTGGCGCATCGGTGTCCAGCTGGCGTTCGGGCTGGTGCTCGACCCGTTCAGTGGACGCTACCGCGTGACGCGCCCCGGCCCGGGCACGGGCGGCAATGCCGCGCTCCGTACCTTCATCGACCGCGACGGCGACGACCGGTTCACGCCCGCGGTCGACGAGCCTGTGTCGAACGTCGTGATCACCGGCGGCGGCGGCGAGATCACCACCGACGCCGAGGGGCGGGCCCTGGTCACCGGGCTCGGTACCGCGCCGACCACGCGGCTTCAGGTCAATATCGACGGGATCGACAATCCCTATGTCTCGTCGCCGCCGCAATTCGTCGAGTTCGCGCCGCGCGCCGGCGGGGTGGCGGAAATCTTCTACCCGCTCAAGCCGGTCGGCGAGGTGCTCGCTCGCGTCCGCTTCCGCGATGCCGGGGGTCGAATGACCGGCCTGTCGTCGGTCAAGGTGCGGGCGCTGCGCGATGGCGCGCCGGCGGTCGAAGCCGTCACCGAGTTCGACGGCAGCGTCGTCTTCGAGCGGCTTCCGGCCGGCCGCTACCGCTTCGAACTCGACCCGGCGCAGGCCGAACGGCTCGACATGCGTTTCGCCGAGCCCGTCGCCTTCGAAGTGCCGCCCGACGGCGGTTTCGTTCCCGATGTCGTGGCGACGGTCGTCTTCCGCGGACAGCCGGCACCGGCGGCCCCCGTCGATGCAGAAAGGACGCAACCTTGAGCCGCAAGATGCCGTATAACTACGGGGCGGTGCATGCCGCAGCGTAACGAGGGGCGCGCGATGGGGGCATTGCGATACCTGTTCGGACTGGCCGTGATCCTGCTGCTGCAGGGCGCGGTGCCCGCGCATGCGCAGGTCGCGATCCAGTCGATCACGGCGCTGGCGCTCGGCAACGTGAGTTCGGCCGCGAGCGGCAACACCATCTTCACGGTCACGCCGAGTACCGGCGCCGTCACCAAGACCGGCAACGGCGCGCGCATCACCACGACGGTGCCGGTGCGCGCGACGGTGACGATCCGCTGCACCGGGAGTACCGCGGTCTGCAACGCCGGGACGATCAACGTGCGCGTGGGCAACGGCGGCGCCGGCACCGGTCGCGCGTTGACGGTCACCAACCTGACCGCGGCCTCGGGGACCGCGACGCTGGTGGCGGCGCCGACGCCCGGCGACCCCATCACCTTTCAGATCAGCCCCATCCCGCGCAACAGCAACCGCACCTTCTACGTGGGCGGCGACATTACCATCACCGGCGACGACGGCGGCGGCACGACGGGCGCCGCGACGATCCCGATCAACGTTCGGGTGGCGATCGCGCCGGCGACGCCCGCGACGCCGGGCACCACGTCGAATGCCACCGCTACCGTCTATCGATCGCTGTCGGTCACCAAGACGAGCGATCTCGGCTTCGGCAAGATCGTCAAGCCGACATCGAGCACCAATACCTATACGATCAACGCCGGGACGGGCGCACTGACGCGGACGGGGACGGGAAATGCCGTGCAGGTGGGCGCGGCGACGCGCTCGACCTTTTCGCTCACCGGCGAGGCGGGGCGCGTCGTGTCGGTCGTGCTCAGTCCGGCCACCACGCTCGTTCTCACGCGCTCCGGCGGTGCGCAGACGCTGAATGTGACGCTGTCGCGCAGCCCGACGGGGACGATCACGCTGACCGGCGGCGTCGGCACACTCAACATCGGCGGCGCCCTTACCGTCGGCACCACCACGACCACCGGTGACTACAGCGGCACGCTCAACGTGACCTTCAACTATAACTGAGACGCTTCGGGCACGAAAAAAGCCCGGCGCAGAGGCCGGGCTTCTTCCGTCCGGTCGCCTTTCGGCGCCGCTGACGCTAGGCCTTGAGGTGGCCGGCCAGGTGCTTGTTCATTTCGAACATCGACACCTTGTCCTTGCCGCCGAAGACCGGCTTGAGCTTGGCGTCGGCCAGAATCTCGCGCTTGTTCGCCGGGTTCTGGAGGTTGTTCTTCTTGATATATTCCCACATCTTGCTCACGCATTCGCCGCGGGCGATCTGGCCGCTACCGACGACGGCGGCGAGCTCAGGCGACGGCGTCAGCTTGGTCTGAAGCGCGTTGGGTTTCTTTTCGGCCATTCAGTCCTCCCACTCCGAAGTTCAAGCCTTGTTCTGCAGCCCTCCGGAGACCGGAGGCGCAGCGGGCTTGCATTTGGTAGGCGCGAAGATGGCGACTTAGCAATCCCCCTACCGGGAGCGAGCGCCGCCGTTGTACGATTTTCATGCTCAAAGCCGCCCAAAGCGCGCCAAAACGCCCGTTGCCAGCGTGGGCGTGCCTCGGCATAGCGCTGTCCAACCAGCCAGCAACGCGGGGAATCGCACGATGATCGGCCGCCTGAACCATGTGGGCATCGCGACGCCGTCGATCGAGGAATCGGTGAAGCTTTATCGCGACCTGCTCGGCGCGACGAAGATCCACGACGCCTTCGATCTGCCGCCGCAGGGCGTTCGCGTCTGCTTCGTCGACCTTCCCAACAGCCAGATCGAGCTGATCGAGCCGCTCGGCGCCGCATCGCCGATCCACAAATTCCTCGAGAAAAATCCGGCGGGCGGACAGCATCACGTCTGCTTCGAGGTGCCCGACATCCACGTCGCCGCCGCCGACATGAAGGCCAAGGGCGCCACCGTTCTTGGCGAGCCGCGCATCGGCGCGCACGGCACGCCCGTCATCTTCGTCCATCCCAAGAACATGGGCGGGGTGCTCGTCGAGCTGATGGAAACGCCGAAGGCGGCGCACTGACGCGACGGCTGGCCGCCCGTCGGCCGGCGCTGTATTGAGGACGCGCATGTCGCTTGGAACCCCTGTCGCCGACGAGGATGTCTATCCCGACGGCCCGCCGCCGCTCGGCGAGCCGCCCACGAAGCGTCGCTGGCCGTGGAAGCGCATCCTGCTTGGCGTCGTCCTGCTTTTCCTGCTGCTCGTCGCCTGGCTGGCGTGGACCGCGCCGCTGGGTCGCGCGCTCGAGCCGCTCGACCAGCCAGCGCTGGTGCTGCTCGACGATGAAGGGACGCCCTTCGCGCGCCGCGGCGACCTCAAGGAGCAGCCGGTCGACATCGCCAGCCTGCCGCCGCACGTCGTCGACGCGGTGCTGTCGACCGAGGACCGACGCTTCTACGACCATATCGGCGTCGACATCCGCGGCCTGACGCGCGCCTTCCTGGCCAACATGGCGGCGGGCGAGGTCGTGCAGGGCGGATCGACGATCACCCAGCAGCTCGCCAAGACGTCGTTCCTGACGCACGAACGCAGTTATCGCCGCAAGGCGCAGGAAGTGATCATCGCGCTGTGGCTCGAGAGCTGGCTGAGCAAGGACGAGATCCTGTCGCGCTACCTGTCGAGCGTCTATTTCGGCGAGGGGGCCTATGGCCTGCGCGCCGCGGCGCGCACCTATTTCGACCGCGAGCCCGAAAAACTCACGCTGGCGCAGGGGGCGATGCTCGCGGGCATCATCAAGGCACCGTCGGCGCTGGCACCGAGCCGCCACCTGAAACGCGCGCAGGAACGTTCCGAGGTCGTGCTCCAGACGATGGTGGAGGCGGGCAAGCTGACGCAGCGCGAGGCCGAGCGGACGCGACCGGCGAAATTCGTCCGCGGCCGCCCGCAACTGCCGAACGGCACCTATTTCGCCGACTGGGTGATGCCGCAGGCGCGCGAGGCGATGGAGGGCCGGCATTTCGGCGAGGTGCGCGTGCGCACGACGCTCGATCCCGACCTGCAGAAGCTCGCCGAGCGCGTGGTTCGCGAGGCGGTCGACGGCCCCGGCACCTGGCTGCATGCCACCCAGGGGGCGCTCATCGCGATGCGCCCCGACGGTCGCGTCGTCGCGATGGTCGGCGGACGCAGTTACAAGGACAATCAGTATAACCGTGCCGCGCAGGCCAAGCGGCAGCCGGGCTCGTCGTTCAAGCTGTTCGTGTACCTCGCGGCGCTGCGCAACGGCTATGAACCCAATTCGACCGTCGACGACCTGCCCGTCGAGATCGACGGCTGGAAGCCGAAGAACGACGAGGGCAAGTATCGCGGCCCCAATATCAGCCTCTATCGGGCGGTGGCGGCGTCGAGCAACGTCGCGGCGGCGCGGATCACGCAGGATGTCGGCACGCGCGAGGTGATCCGCGTCGCCCGCGATCTCGGCGTCGAATCCTATCTCAACCCCTGGCCGGCGTTGTCGCTCGGTACCTCGCGGATGACGTTGCTCGAACTGACCGCTGCCTATGCCGCCGTCGCGGCCGAGCGCTATCCGGTGACGCCGATCGGCCTCGCCGAACGCCAGCCGGGCTGGCGCGAGCGCGTCACCGGCGTCGTCCGGGCGACCCGCGGCTTCCCCGAGGCCGCGGACATGAAGAAGCTGCTCGAGGTCGCGGTTCGCAACGGCACGGGCAACAGCGCGCGGCTGCCCGGCGTCACCGCCTATGGCAAGACCGGCACGACGCAGAACTTCCGCGACGCGCTGTTCGTCGGCTTCGCCGGCGACCTGATCGTCGGCGTCTGGTTTGGCAACGACGACAATTCGCCGATGAACGGCGTCACCGGGCGCGGCCTGCCCGCCGAGACCTGGCGCAAGTTCATGATGCAGGCATTGCCGCAGCTGCGGCCGCGCGCCGTCGCGACGGTCGCCAGCAGCGACGATGAGGCGGACGACGACGGCGATGCGGCCGACGCCACCGCCGCGCTCAACGCGGCCTCGGCCGCGGCGCTCGAGGAGCTCATCGGCCAGGCTGCGGGTCTCAACCCCGGCGAGGCGGCCGACGTCATCGACCGTGCCGCGGCGGCGGGCGAGGCGATCCGTGCGCAGATCGACGCGGCCGCGCAGCAGGCCGAAGAGGCGGCGCGCGAGCCGCAGCAACCCTAGGCTTTGCCGCGCGCAAGAATTTCTGGGTTGAGGGCAGGGCGTCGCGCCCCGACACGGAGCGGGCTATGAAGATCGCCATGACCGCCTCCGCCGGCGACACGCTTACCCATCTGCAGCGCCTCGAGGCCGAGGCGATCCACGTCATGCGCGAGGTCGTTGCCGAGGCCGCCAGGCCGGTCATGCTCTATTCGATCGGCAAGGATTCGGCGGTGATGCTGCACCTCGCGCGCAAGGCCTTCCATCCGGCGCCGCCGCCGTTCCCGCTGCTGCACGTCGATACGACGTGGAAATTCCGCGACATGTACGCGATGCGCGAGACCAGCGCCGCCGCCGCAGGCATGGAACTGCTCGTCCACAGAAATCCCGAAGCCGAGGCGCGCGGCATCAACCCCTTCGACCATGGCGCGCTGCACACCGACATGTGGAAGACCGAGGGGCTTCGCCAGGCGCTCGACAAGTTCGGCTTCGACGCCGCGTTCGGCGGCGCCCGCCGCGACGAGGAGAAGAGCCGCGCCAAGGAGCGCATCTTCTCCTTCCGCTCGGCGAACCATCGCTGGGATCCCAAGAGCCAGCGGCCCGAGCTGTGGCGCCTGTACAATGCGCGGAAGCGGCCTGGTGAGAGCATGCGGGTGTTTCCGCTGTCCAACTGGACCGAACTCGACGTCTGGCAATATATCCGGCGCGAGAACATCGCGATCGTTCCGCTCTATTTCGCAGCGCCGCGGCCGGTGGTCGAGCGCGGCGGGCTGCTGATCATGGCCGACGACGACCGGCTGCCGCTCAACCCCGGCGAGACGCCGCAGATCCGCACCGTCCGTTTCCGCACGCTCGGCTGCTACCCGTTGACCGGTGCCGTCGAGAGCGAGGCGACGACGCTGTCGGCGATCATCCAGGAGATGCTGCTGACCACCACCTCGGAACGGCAGGGGCGGGCGATCGACCACGATGTGTCGGCGTCGATGGAGAAGAAGAAGGCGGAGGGCTATTTCTGATGGCGCACGTCTCCGACCTCATTGCGAGCGACATCGACGCCTATCTCGCGGCGCATGAATCCAAGTCGCTGCTGCGCTTCATCACCTGCGGCTCGGTCGACGACGGGAAGTCGACGCTGATCGGGCGGCTGCTCTACGATTCGAAGATGATCTTCGAGGACCAGCTCGCGGCACTGGCGGCGGACTCGAAGCGCCACGGCACACAGGGCGGCGACATCGACTTTGCGCTGCTCGTCGATGGGCTCGCCGCCGAACGCGAGCAGGGCATCACCATCGACGTCGCCTATCGCTTCTTCTCGACCGACCGTCGGAAGTTCATCGTCGCCGACACGCCGGGGCATGAACAATACACGCGCAACATGGTCACCGGCGCCTCGACCGCCGACCTGGCGGTGATCCTCGTCGACGCCCGGCAGGGCGTGCTGACGCAGACGCGGCGCCATTCCTATCTGGTCGGGCTGCTCGGCATCCGCCACGTCGTGCTGGCCGTCAACAAGATGGACCTGGTCGGCTATGATCGGTCGGCTTTCGACGCCATCGTCGCCGACTATCGCGATTTCGCCGCCCGGGTGGGCCTCGCCGCAGTAACGGCGATCCCGATTTCGGGACTCAAGGGCGACAACATCGCCACGGCGTCGACGGCGATGGACTGGTATCGCGGCCCGACGCTCCTCGAGCATCTCGAAAGCGTCGAGGTCGGCGACGCGCTCGACGCCGCGCCGCTGCGTTTTCCGGTGCAGTGGGTCAACCGGCCCAATCTCGACTTTCGCGGCTATGCGGGCCTGATCGCCGCGGGCCGCGTGGCGCCCGGCGACCGTGTGCGCCTGCTGCCGTCGGGGCGCGAGGCGGCGATCGCGCGCGTCGTCAGCTTCGACGGTGATTTGCCCTGCGCGGTGGCGGGCCAGTCGGTGACGCTGACGCTCGATCGCGAGGTCGACGTATCGCGCGGCGACATGATCGCCGCCGCCGACGCGCCGGCCGAGGTCGCCGACCAGTTCGAAACGGTGATCGTCTGGATGGCCGACGAGCCGCTGCTCGCCGGCCGTCCCTATTGGCTCAAGATTGGAACCAAATCGGTTTCAGCTTCTATCACTGAAATAAAGCATCAGGTTAACGTCAACACGCTGGAGACGCAGCCGGCCAAGACGCTTGGCCTCAATGCGATCGGCACCTGCAACGTGCAGACCGACCAGCCGATCGCCTTCGACCCCTATGAGGCGAACCGCGACACCGGCGGTTTCATTCTCGTCGACCGCATGACCAACGCCACCGTCGGCGCGGGGATGATCCGCTTCGCGCTGCGCCGCGCGCACAACATCCATTGGCAGGCGCTCGACGTGAACAAGGCGGCGCGCGCCGCGATGAACGGGCAGCGCCCCGCGGTGCTGTGGTTCACCGGCCTGTCGGGCGCCGGCAAGTCGACGATCGCCAATCTGGTCGAGAAGCGGCTGCACGCGCTTGGGCGGCGCACCTACACGCTCGACGGCGACAACGTCCGCCATGGGCTCAACCGCGATCTCGGTTTCACCGACGCCGACCGGGTCGAGAATATCCGTCGCGTCGCCGAGGTGGCCAAGCTGATGGTCGACGCCGGGCTGGTCGTCATCACCAGCTTCATCTCGCCGTTCCGCGCCGAGCGCGCGCTCGCGCGCGACATGCTGGCGGCGGGCGAGTTCATCGAGGTGTTCGTCGACACCCCGCTCGCCGAGGCCGAACGCCGCGACGTCAAGGGGCTGTACCGGAAGGCGCGCGCCGGCGAGCTGGCCAACTTCACCGGCATCGATTCGCCCTACGAGCCGCCCGAGGCGCCCGAAATCCACATCGACACGACGAGGCTGACGCCGGTCGAGGCCGCCGAGATGATCGTCGACCGGCTGTTCGAGGATTTCAACGAAGTCGCGATCTGACCCGATGGGCGGCGAGGGTCAGGCCTTCTCCAGCGTGCACTGCAGCGGGTGCTGGTGCTGGCGGGCGAAGTCGATGACCTGGTTCACCTTGGTCTCGGCGACCTCGTAGGTGAACAGGCCACAGACGCCGACGCCCTTCTGGTGGACGTGCAGCATCACGCGCGTCGCATCCTCCATGTCCATGCGGAAGAAGCGCTGCAGGCACAGGACGACGAACTCCATCGGCGTATAGTCGTCGTTGAGCATCAGCACCTTATACAGCGACGGACGCTTGGTCTTGGGCGCGGTCTTGGTCGCGACGCCGGTCTGACCGTCGCCGAGATCGGCGTCGTCGTCGGGACGCGCCATCGAAATCGGATGCACCGGATCGATCATCGATGGGTAAACTCGCACTTGCCTGGGACCGCCTATGATATGGCAGCGGGGCGGTCGGCGACAAGGGGCTGCGGCAAGTGCGCGCCTCAACAGGAAAACGGGCGGGCGCTTGCGCGCCCGCCCGTGAACTCTGCGTAACGCCGGATGACGTTAGCGAACGACGGCGGCCGTCTTGATCTTGTCGGCGGCCAGCGCGGCGCGGTTCGACAGCGGCTCGAACACTTCGCCCATGACCTTCATCGAGGTCTCGGTGACGCGCGACATCTCGGCCACGACCGCGTCGAAATAGGCCTTCGCATATTCGTTCGAGGCGGCGAAGAACTCGTTCGGGGTCTTCGCGGCGGTCAGCGTCTTGACGGCGGCGGTGCCCTCCTCGAGGTTCTTCTTCGAGAATTCCACGGCGCCCTGCGCCAGCTTCTCGAAGCCCTGCGCCGCAGCCTTGCCGGCCTGCACGAAAGCTTCGACGTTGCCGCGGCTGAACTCGTTCAGCTCCTCGATCGACTTGACGCTGCGGTCCATCGCCTCACGGGCGCGGACACCGGCCTGCTCGAAAGCAGCCTTGCCCTGGTCGATGGCGGTCTGCGCGGTCGCCTTGACGGTTTCGGCGGTCTTTTCGGTCTTCGCGGCGGTGGCCATGGATAATTCCCTTGCTCAGAATTGTCGTAGCCGCACGTTCGCCCGGCTATGCTGCAGTGCAACATAAAGCCTGTTTGTTACGGTTTCAAGGACTTTTTGTGCACTGCACAATAAATTGCGCCCGTCGTCGGTCAATGGTTCTCTAGTTATTGATATCGTTGGAGATTAATGTCCCACCTCGACGGGCTCCACGCCCGACGCGGCGAGCTGCGCGTTAATCTCGCCCATCAGCCGCTCGAGCGCGGCCGCGCTTCTGGCCTCGGCGCGCGCCACCAGCACGTCCTGCGTATTGGAAGCGCGCAGCAGCCACCAGCCGTCGGCGGTGTTGACGCGGGCGCCGTCGGTTTCGTTGACCTGTGCGCCCGACGCGCGAAGGCGCTCGAGCACCTCGCGAACGACCTCGAACTTGCGCTCCTCGGAACATTGGAAGCGCATTTCGGGGGTGTTGACCATCTCGGGCATCGCGTCGCGCAGCCGCGTCAGCGATCCGCCCAGCTTCGACACCGCGCGAATCAGCCGGACGGCGGCATAGAGCGCGTCGTCGAAGCCGTAATAATCGTGCGCGAAGAAGATGTGACCGCTCATCTCGCCCGCGAGCGGCGAGTCGACCTCCTTCATCTTCGCCTTGATGAGCGAATGGCCGGTCTTCCACATCAGCGGCACGCCGCCGCGCGCCGCGACATGGTCGAACAGCGACTGGCTCGCCTTGACGTCGGCGATGATCGTGCCGCCGGGCACTTCGGCGAGCACCGCTTCGGCGAGGATCATCAGCAGCTGGTCGCCCCAGACCACGCGGCCCTTGCCGTCAACCGCGCCGATGCGATCGCCATCGCCGTCGAAGGCGATGCCGAAATCGAGCTTGCCGTCGGCGACCGCCTTCTTGAGATCGGCGAGATTGGCCTCGACCGTCGGATCGGGGTGGTGATTGGGGAAGGTGCCGTCGATCTTGGTGTAGAGAAGCTGGTGGCGGCCTGGCAGCCTGGCCGCGAGCATCTCGAGGATCTCGCCGGCGGCGCCGTTGCCATTGTCCCAGGCGATGTTCAGCGGCAGGCCGTCGAAATTCTGGAGCAGGCGGTCGACATACTGCGCCTTGATGTCGACGCTCTCGACGCCGCCGGCGCCGCTCTCCCAGTCGCCCGCCGCTGCAAGCTCGCCGATGTTGCGGATGTCGTCGCCGAAGAAGGGCGCCGATCCGAGCATCATCTTGAAGCCATTGTAGTCGGGCGGGTTGTGGCTGCCGGTGATCATGATGCCGCCGTCGCAGTCGAGCGCATAGACTGAATAATAGAGCATCGGCGTCGGCCCCATGCCGATGCGCGCGACGTCGCAACCCGACGCGCGCAGCCCCTCGACCAGCGCCGCCTCGAGCACCGGCGACGACAGCCGTCCGTCATAGCCGACCGATACCTTGCGGCCGCCGTTGCGGCGGACGCGCGTACCGAAGCCACGCCCGATCGCCCGCGCATCGTCCTCGCCGAGCGTCGAGCCGACGATGCCGCGGATGTCATATTCGCGCAGGGTGGTCGGGTGGAAATCGTGGGACATCGATGGCTCCTGTGGCGGGCGGAACGCGCTGCGGCGCATCTAGCCGTAACGCGGCGCGCGCGAAAGCGCTGCTAGGGAACGTCGTCGGCCTTCGGCCCCAGCGCCTTCAGCAGCACGTCGCGCGCGGCGTTGACCCGTGCGGTGAGTTCGGCGGTGCCGCCCTTGTCGGGATGGACCTGCGCGACGAGGCGGCGGTGGGCGGCGCGCACTTCTTCGACGTCGGCGCTGCCGGACACGCCAAGTACGGCGCGCGCCTCGTCGAGGCTGAGACCGCTGCGCTTCTTCGTCAGCTGGCCGGTGAAATAGAGATAGGCGAGAACGGCGAGCCCGACGAGAATGACGAACTTGATCATGCCGCCGCCTGCTTGGCGTCCCACATCGGCAGGTTGAGGCTGCCGATCAGTTCGCGCAGCTCGGCGCGCGCGGCGACATGGCTCATGCTCACCTCGCCGATCACCCCGGTGTCGAGCAGCGTCAGCCCCTTCGGAAACAGCTCGCGGTAGATGACGCGCTCCGACATGCCGGGGATCACGCGGAAGCCGATGCGCTTCGACAGCTCGTCGAGCGCGCCGCCGACGCGCTTGCGGTTGCGCGCCTCGAGCGTCGACAGGCGGTTCCTGAGCACCACCCAGTCGACCGAGCCGCCATCGATCTTGGCGCGCGCCTTGCGCGCATCCCACACCAGTTCGGCATAGAAGCTCGGGCGCTTGACCTTGAAGGTGTCGGGATCGACCTGGCCGATCAGGTCGAAGTCGACGAAACTGTCGTTGAGCGGCGTGATCAGCGTGTCGGCGATGCCCATCGCGGTTCGCCCGAGCACGCTGTCGCGCCCCGGCGTGTCGATGACGATCGCATCCTTGGCCCTGGCGAAGCTGCCGACCTGCTGGATCAGCCGCTCGCGGTCGAGGTCGGGGGTCTCGTCGGCGATCACCACCGTCTCCGGCGTCGGCAGCTCGACCCCGCGCTTGCCCGCATAGGCGATGCGGTTCTCGATATAGCGCGCGAAGGTGCGCTGCCGGCCGTCGAGGTCGATCGCGCCGACGCGGAAGCCGGCGTGCGCCAGCGCCACCGCGACATGCACCGCCGTCGTCGACTTGCCCGTGCCGCCCTTCTCGTTGCCGAGAACGATCACCTGCGCTGCCATCTGCCCCCACTCAACGCTTGATTTGCGCGCCCGTGTTTCGGACAGGGGAGTCATCCTGTCAATCGAAGAGCCGGAGCCTCATGGAAGCCGCCATGCCGATGCCGATCGTCCGTACCGTCCGCGACCTGCGCGCCGTCGTCGCCGGCTGGCGCCGCGCCGGCGACCGCGTCGCGCTGGTGACGACGATGGGGGCGCTCCACGCCGGTCACCTGGCGCTCGTCGAGGAGGCGCGGCGCCGCGGCGACCGGGCGATCGCGACGATTTTCGTCAACCCGCTGCAATTCGGCGCTCACGAGGATCTCGATCGCTACCCGCGCCAGGAGGCGGCGGACGCGGCGGCGCTGGCGGGGGTCGGCTGCGACCTGCTGTTCGCTCCGCCCGCCGACGAAATGTATCCGGCGGGCTTCGCGACGCAGGTCAGCGTCGCGGGCGTGACCGAGGATCTCGACGGCGCGGCGCGGCCGGGCCATTTCGACGGCGTGGCGACCGTCGTCGCAAAGCTGCTCAACCAGGCGCAGGCCGACGTCGCGATCTTCGGCGAGAAGGACTATCAGCAGCTGCTCACCATCCGGCGGCTGGCGCGCGACCTCGACATCCCGACCGAGATCGTCGGCCACCCGACGGTGCGCGAGGCGGACGGCCTCGCGCTGTCGTCGCGCAACGCCTATTTGTCCGCCGACGAGCGCGCCCGCGCCGTCGAGCTGCCGCGTGCGATGCGAGCGGCCGCCGATGCGATCCGCGGCGGGCAGGAGGTCGACAGCGCGCTGCTGGCCGCCACGCAGCGGCTCCTCGGCGCCGGCTTCAGCGCGGTCGACTATGTCGAGCTGCGCGACGCCGACACGCTGGCGCCGATCCGCCGCCTCGACCGCCCCGCGCGCCTGTTGGCCGCCGCGCGCATCGGTAGCACCCGGCTGATCGACAATATCGCCGTTAACCAAACCTTATGTCGTTAACCTAAATAAACGACCCGTCGTGCCGTTCACCCCGTGGAAGGTATCGAAGAGGGAGTTTGAGGATGGGTCACAGCGAAGCGATGCAGCGCCGCCTGGTGGCGGAGCGGCTGCGCCGGGAGCTCGGCGGTACCGCCGGCACCTATTACGAGCTGGGCGTCGATTATTCGGTCGGCCAGCATGGCGTCGAGATCGACCTCGTCGAGGCACATAAATGGTTCAATCTGGCGGCGCTGTCGGGCGATCGTCGCGCGCAGGTCGACCGGGCCGAGGTGGCCGCCGAGATGTCGGCGTGGGAGATCGCCGAAGCGCAGCGTCAGGCGCGGGCCTGGCTCGCCGCGGCCTAAGTGGACATATAGGCGTACCAGGCGATCAGCAGCGCGACGCGCGGCGCGAAGGCCGACCCGCTGACCGCGGCGAGCGCTGCCGCCGCGATCGATGCGGCCGCCCCGGTGGCCAGCGCGAGGCCGAGCCGCTCCAGCGGCGACCCCGCGAGCATGGCCGGCACTGCCAGCAGCAGCGACCATGTCGTCCCGGCGACGACGAAGGCGATCCGCCGGGCCATCGGGCCCATCGCGGCCGTGGAGCCCAGCGGCGCCATGCCGCGTGCCTCGGCCCGCCCTGCCTGCGCGGTCAGCGCAAACGTCAGCAGCAGCAGGATGGCGGGGCTCGCCGCGTGCCGGAAGTCGGCAAAGCCGCCGAGCACGGCGACACCCGCCGCCAGCAGCCCGAACAGCCGTCCCTTGCCGATGAGGCGAAACTCCGCGGCGACGAGCCCCAGCGCCGGATGGCGGCCGCGCGGCGCCGCCGGGGCCACCGGGTCGGCAGTGGGCGGCGCGCCTGGCGCGAGCCAGCGCGCCAGCCGCGACGCAGGCTTCGCGCGTTTGGGCAAGCGGTGCGGGCGGTAGATCAGCCCGGCAAAGGCGGCGATCGCGACGGCGATCGCCGCCCAGGCCAGTCGCGACTCGACATAGCCCGGCGACATCAGGCCGGCCATGACGTCGAGCGGAATGCGGCCGGGGTCCACCGGCCCGCCGCCGATCTGGAATCCCTGGTCGCCGTCGGGGGCGCCGAAGACCATCGGCCGCACGAACCCGCCGAAGTCGACCATGTTGGCGACGAAGCTCGGCGGCCGGTCGGCCATGCTCGCCGGCGCGGCAATCGAGCCGATCCAGATGAAGAAGTAGAGAAGGTCGCCCAGCGCGCGCCGCGTCGGTGGCAGCGCGTCGAACAGGATGCGGATCGCGGCGAGCCCCATCACCGCCGGCGCCGCGACGAGCCAGAGCGCCAGAGCGACCTCGCCGAAGTCGAGCTGCTCGGCGGGGACCATTCGCCAGGCGAGAAACCAGCCGGCGAGCGTCAACGCCCCCAGCACGGTGAACAGCATCGCCACGTCGGCGCCGAAACGGCCGAGCGCGATAGCAACGCGTGAGCCGGGCGTGACTTCTTCCACCTGCCACGGCTGACGCCGCGTCGTGTTGGAGCGCAGATAGATGTAGCCGACCGGCAGCAACAGCGTCGACACGACGATACCCAGCGATACGCCCAGCATCGCCGAGGTCATCACCGGGATCTGGTTGCCAACGGCGATGATGATCGTGGTGCCGTCGTCGCGCGGTACCCAGAAGCGCGTACCGATCAGCGCGACCAGCAGCAGCAGCCACAGCCCCCAGCTGCGCGAATAGCGGACAAGCGACGTGGCGAGCGATGAGCGGGCGATGACCAGCGAGCTCATGCGGCCGCTACCCGGCCGGCCTCGACGCGCAGCACCGCGGCCGCTTCGGGCGCCAGCTCGTCCGACAGATGGGTCGTCATGACCACGACGGCGCTCCTCGCGCGGTCGACGATCAGGGCGCCGACGCGGCGCGCGGTCTCGCCGTCGAGTTCGGCAGTCGGCTCGTCGAGGGCGAGCAGCCGCGGCGCGCCGAGCAGCGCCTGCGCGAAGATCAGCCGGCGGCGCATGCCGCCCGAAAAGGTGGCGATGCGATTGTTGACGTCGGCGTGAAGGCCGATCGCCTGGGTGATTGACAGAAACTGGCGATCCGCGGCCGAAAGCTCGAGGCCCTTCAGCGCGGCGATGTGCAGCGCGAACTCGCGCGCCGTCAGATCTTCGGGCAGGTCGACCGCCTGCGGCGCATAGCCAAGCTCCCGGCGCAGCGCCTTGCGCGCGGCGGGGAGGGGTTCGCCCGCCCAGCTCATCCGGCCGCGGCTCGGCCTTTCAGCCGTGGCGAGCAGCCGGAGCAACGTCGATTTTCCCGCACCACTCGGGCCGACCAGCAAGGTCAGCCCTACCGGGAATATTGCGGAGATGCCGTCGAGTACGACCTTGCGGCCATAGCGTCTCGTGACGCCTTCGAGCTCCAGCACCGGCACCCCCTCGGACTTCAATCGATACGCGAAGCTACTTCGAACGGTCAGATGACGGCCGGGCCGGCGGCGGCGGCGGTCAGGATGACGGTGACGATCATGGCGCCGAAGCTGCTGACCATCAGGCGGTTGAGACTCGAAGCGAACATGGGGCTCTCCTTGGCAGTCGGTAGGAAATTCCACCGATGCCGCTCCTAGAGCAACCAGCGTGCCAAATGCCCAAGAGAGCTATAAAATATGTGATATCAATAGGTTGTAACGGATTCACCGAAAATTGGTCGTCGCGATTATCGCCAATCATTGGCGAAATCCGCCGATCGTTTCGGATCTGCGCTAACCTTCGCGCCGGAACGGCGCATAATCCGACAAGATCTCGATCTCGTGCGCGACGGCACGCCGTTCGGCATCGAGGAAATTGGCGACCGCCTGCCGCAGCCCCGGGTGCGCGATATGGTGCGCCGACCAGGTCGGGGTCGGAAGATAGCCGCGCGCCAGCTTATGCTCGCCCTGCGCCCCCGCCTCGACGCGCTGCAGCCCGCGCGCGATCGCCGCGTCGATCGCCTGATAATAGCAGAGCTCGAAGTGCAGGAACGGCCGGTCCTCGCTGCAGCCCCAGTAGCGGCCATAGAGCGCGTCGGTGCCGACCAGGTTGAGCGCCCCGGCGATGTAGCGCCCGTCGCGGCGCGCGAGGATCAGCAGCACCTTGTCGGCCATCCGCTCCGACAGCAGCGAGAAGAAGCCGCGCGTCAGATAGGGCCGGCCCCATTTGCGCGCGCCGGTGTCCTGATAGAAGCTCCAGAAGGCGTCCCAATGCGCTTCCGTAAGGTCGCCGCCGCCGACATGCTCGATCTCGAGACCCTCCACCGCCGCGGCGCGTTCGCGGCGGATCGCCTTGCGCTTGCGCGACGCCAGTTCGGCGAGGAAGGCGTCGAAATCGGCATAGCCCCGGTTGGTCCAGTGAAATTGCTGCCCGACGCGGATCAGCCAGCCCGCCGCCTCGAACGCCGCCACTTCGTCTTCGGCAATGAAGGTGGCGTGCGCCGACGACAGCCCGAAGCGTTCGACCGCAGCCTCGGCCGCGCCGATCAGTGCCGGCCGCAGCGCCGGATCGCGCGTCAGCAGCCGCGGCCCGGGGACGGGCGTGAAGGGCACGGCGACCTGCAGCTTGGGATAATAGCGTCCGCCGGCGCGCTCGAAGGCGTCGGCCCAGCCGTGGTCGAAGACATATTCGCCCTGGCTGTGCGATTTGAGCCATGCGGGCAGGATCGCGGCGGGGCGGCCGCCGGCACCGTCGACGACCAGGTGCGCCGGTCCCCAGCCCGCCGCCGCGCCGGCGCTGCCCGATTCTTCGAGCGCGCTGATGAACGCGTGGCTGACGAACGGATTGGCGGTGCCGGCGCAGGCGTCCCAGTCGGCGGCGGCGATGTCGTTCGCGCTCGCGATGAGGCGCGCGTTGGCCATCGATGCCGCGCTCAGGCCGGCAGACCGGCGGGAAGGTCGCCTTCGAAGATCACCTGGTCGGCGCATTTCGCCGCGACGGCATGCGCCGCGTCGCCACGCACCGTCCAGGTCAGGATCGTGTAGCCGCGCTCGCGCGCTGCCGCGATGAACGTCGAGGGCAGGCGGCGGACGTCATAGGCGATGAAGTGCGGCTTGGCCTTCATCACCAGCAGCTGGCGCCGCAGGCGCTTGCGGATATTCCACCTGGAAAAGGCGCGTCCGTCCTTCTCGGTCATGACCAGCCCGCGCACCACCTTGGGCGCATGCTCGGCGAACCAGGCGGCGACGCCCGGGTGAAAGGACATCACCGCCGTCGCGCCGCGATAGCCTTCGAGCGCCCGGCGCACGGCGAAGCAGGCGGGCAGGTACTTGTTCTCGGTCGCCTTGACTTCGATCAGGATCGGCACGCGTCCGCGGACGTGCATGAACACGTCGTGCAGCGTCTTGAGCGTCTCGTCGCACCCCTTGAGCTTCACCCCCTTGAGCTGCTGCCAGCTCATCAGCGCGATCTGCCCCTGCGAATCGGTCGTGCGGTCGAGGTTGGGATCGTGGAAGACGATCACGTCGCCGTCGCGCGTCATACGGACGTCGAGCTCGATGCCGTAGCCGCGCTCGATGGCCCGGTCGAAGGCGGCGAGCGTATTCTCCGGGATGCCGCGCGCGGCATCGTGCAGCCCCCGGTGCGCATAGGGCTGCCGCGCCAGAAAACTCAGCGCCGATTTCTCTATGTCGAGCTTCGGCCAGAACATCGGGTCAGGAGCCCGACGCGTAGGCCACGATCGCGTCGACCTCGACCGGAACACCGAGCGGCAATACCGTCACGCCCACCGCGGAGCGGGCGTGCCGGCCGAGGTCGCCGAACACCTCGACCATGAGATCGGAGGCGCCGTTTGCCACCTTCGGCTGATCGGTGAAGGCCGGGGTCGAGGAGACGAACACACCGAGCTTGACGATGCGCGTCACCCGGTCGAGCGTGCCGAGCGCGGCCTTCATCTGCGCCAGCAGGTTGATGGCGCACAGCCGCGCTGCCGCCTGTCCCTGCTCGAGCGAATAATCCTCGCCGAGCCGGCCCTTCAGCAGGCTACCATCGCGCTGGAACGGGATCTGTCCGGCAATGTGGAGCAGGCCGTTTTCGAGCACGAACGGCACATAGTTCGCTGCGGGTGCCGCCGCCTGGGGCAGGTCGATGCCGGCACTGCGCAGACGCTCTTCGATGGTCATGGTTCGCTCCGAATTCATCGCCTGTCAAAGCATCTGCGGGCTCAAAGTGCAAGTCGCACCCGGCGGCAGTGGCGAGCTTAGACCAGCCCCAGCACCCCGCGGATATACGGTAACGCGCTCGCCCAGTCGTCGATACGGGTATTCGCGTCGGGCGCCGGCGGAATCAGCGCGCGAAGTTCCGGATCTGCCACCATGTGCAGCCGATGGACGTCGGGCGCGTGCGTGGCCACCGACCCGTGGTGCGGCGGCAGGTCGTCGATGAAGATTGCGGCCGACGGTTGCCGCTCCGCGACCAGCGCCGCTACCGGCGGACCCTTGGGGCCGCGGTTGCACATCACCTCATAGGGCATGCCGTGCCGTGTCAGCTCGGCGCCGCGCCGCGTGCGCACCATGTCCTTGACGTTGGTGAGGATGACGATGTCGGCGCCGCGGCTCAGTTCGGCGAGCGCTTCGACCGCGCCCGTCGCCGGAAATTGCCGGTCGATCCAGTCCTCGAAGAAGCCGTCGAGCAGCGGCTCGACATCGGCCTGGGTGATGCCGCTGCCGCAGGCGCGACGACGGATCGAGCCGGCGAGCGAAAAGCTCCCGAAGTTGAGCTCCATGTCGTGGACGCTGCCCAGATAGTCGCGGAACGGCTCGGCGAAATGCAGCAGCACCTCGTCGCAATCGCAGATGACCAGCGGGCGGGGCATGCCCTAGGCGCCGAGCGCTTCGCGCGCTGCGACCAGCGCCCGTGGCGCCACGTCGAGCGCTTCGGCCGCCGCAAGTAGGCTGGCCTCATGTCCCTCGAGAAAGGCGAGCGTCGCGCCGAGCAGCACCGGGTCGGCGGCGCGCGTGCGAAGCGTGGCGACGTCCAGCCCGGTGAGGTCGAGCAGCCGCGGACCGAGCGCCGGGTCGCCGACGACATAGGCGAGCGCGCGCAGCGCCAGCGTCTCGGCATCGAGCCGTGCACTTTTCATTTTTTTCCGTAGCCTGTCATGCCGAATAGCGGTCTACTGTGCCCCGAGGATCGCCGCCAGCCCCGCGCCGGTGGCCGTCCTCTTGTTGAGTAGAGCAGAGGATGTTGCGCGATCATGACGAAGACGGTGCTCGTCGTCGAAGACAACGACCTCAACATGAAGCTGTTTTGCGACCTGCTCGAGGCGCATGGCTATGCGACGATCCCGACGCGCGACGGACGCGGCGTCATCGAGCTGGCCCGCGAACGGCGTCCCGACCTCGTGCTGATGGACATCCAGCTTCCCGAGGTATCGGGGCTCGACATCACCCGGCAGCTCAAGAACGATCCCGATCTGAGCCGCATACCGGTGATCGCCGTCACCGCCTTCGCGCTGAAGGGCGACGAGGAGCGGATCCGCCAGGGCGGCTGCGACGCCTATATCGCCAAGCCGATTTCGGTCGTGCGCTTCATCGAGACCGTGCGCCAGTTCGCCTGATCGCTCCAGGCTGAAACGCGAACGGCCGCCCGAAGGCGGCCGTCACGAACCTCGACGAGATCTCGAAGCTACTTGATCTTCGCTTCCTTGAACTCGACGTGCTTGCGCACGACCGGGTCGTATTTGCGGAACGACATCTTCTCGGTCTGCGTGCGCGGGTTCTTCTTGGTCACGTAGAAGAAGCCGGTGTCGGCGCTGCTGACGAGCTTGATCTTGACGGTTGTCGGCTTGGCCATCTCGGCGCCCTTTGGTTCTGCAAAAAATAAAAGCGGCGAAGCCCGCCGCAGTTCGGCGCGCTATCTGGCGCACGCGCCCTTCGAAGTCAAGACCGAAGCGCTTAACCTGACGGCAATGTGCATGCGCTAGGCTGGTCTCGAACGAGGCGAGGGGAGTGGCATGGCTTATCAGGAGCGCAACGCCGCCGCGTGCGATATCGCGGCGCGAATCGACTGGCTCAGTCGCGAACGTCGGCAGGTGGCGCCGCGCCACCTGATGCGCGAGCTACGGACGATCCGCGGCCTGTCGCAGGTCGCCGAGCTGCGCGCCGTCGCGGGCCTCGCGCATGCGCTTGAAAGCGAGCTGCTGGCGCGCGGCGACGAAGCGCCGATCCAGGCCTATCTCGACCGCATGCAGGACGCGGTCGAGGTGGTCGCCGACGATCAGCCGCGATTCATCGAACTAGCGCTGGCGACGCTTGGCACCCGGATGGCGCTGGCCTGAGCGCATCGGCCGCTGCCGGTCGCGACGCGGTCGCGCACCGCGCGGCTCGGAAGGTTCGGCGTCGGGAAGTTCAAAGCGCAGCCCGCCGGTGATCGGATTGGCCTCGACGAGCCGCAGGTCGAGCCGCATGCCCGGCGTGAACGCGGTGCCGGTCTCGCTGCCCTCGAGCATCTGCAGCGCCTTGTCGTAGACGAAATATTCGCTGCCGAGCGTCGAGACCGGCACCAGCCCGTCGCCGCCGATGCCGAGCACCGTCGCGAAGAAGCCGAAGCCCGCGACGCCGGTGATGCGCGTCTTCATCACCTCGCCGACGCGCTCCGACAGGAAGGCGGCGACATAGCGGTCGATGGTGTCGCGCTCGGCCTCCATCGCGCGGCGCTCGGTCAGCGAGATATGCTCGCCGGTGTCGGCCATCCTCGCCGCCTCGTCCTCGCTGAGGCCGCCCTCGCCGAGCTTGTAGGCGCGCACCAGCGCGCGGTGGACGACGAGGTCCGAATAGCGGCGGATCGGCGAGGTGAAATGCGCATAGCTGCCGAGCGACAGGCCGAAGTGGCCCAGATGCTCGGGGGTGTAATAGGCCTGGGTCTGCGATCGCAGCACCTGCTCGGAAATCTGCTCCTTCTCGGGCCGGTCGCCGACCTGCTCGAGCAGCCGGTTGAAGGTCGCCGGCTTGATCACCTGGCCGAGCGCGAAGCTGATCTCGAAGGTGTCGAGATACTCCTTGAGCGCGGTCAGCTTCTCGCGGCTCGGCGGCTCGTGCGCGCGGTACATGCACGGCGCGCGCTTCGCCTCGAGCGCCTTTGCCGCCGCGACGTTGGCCGAGATCATATATTCCTCGATCAGCCGGTGCGCATCGAGCCGCTCGCGCACCGCGACGCTGCGGATGCGCCCCTGCTCGTCGAGCTCGACGCGGCGTTCGGGCAGGTCGAGCTCGAGCGGCTCGCGCTTGGCGCGCGCCTTGGCGAGCGCCTGCCACGCCCCCCACAGCGGCCTGAGGATCGTCTCGGTGTGCGGACTGTCGAGCGTGCCGTCGATCGCCGCCTGCGCCTCCTCATAGGCGATGTTGTCGACGCAGCGGATCACCGCGCGGCTGAAGCGCCACTTGAGCAGCTTGCCGTCGGGGGCGATCTGCAGATGGCAGGCGAGCACGCCGCGGTCCTGGTTCGCGACGAGCGAGCAGGCGTCGGCGGAAAGCGCCTCGGGCAGCATCGGCACGACGCGATCGGGGAAATAGACCGAATTGCCGCGCTTGAACGCCTCGCGGTCGAGCGCGCTGCCCGGCCGCACGAACCACGACACGTCGGCGATCGCGACGACCGCCTTCCAGCCGCCGCCGTTCGCCGGATCGTCGTCGGCCGCCGCCCACACCGCATCGTCATGGTCGCGCGCGTCGGCGGGGTCGATCGTCAGGATCTGCAGGTGGCGCAGGTCCTCGCGCTCGCCGAGCGCCAGATGCGCCGCGCGCTCGGCCTCGGCGATCGCCTCGTCGGGAAAGCGGTGCGGAATACCCTTGGCGTGGATGGCGATCAGCGAGAAGCTGCGCGGCGCGAACGGGTCGCCCAGCACCTCGACGACGCGCGCCGTCTGCCGCGGCGGCCGCCCCGTCGGCTCGACGAGCACGAGGTCGCCCGCCGCGGCGTCGCCCGGATCGGAGACGTTGATCTCGAGCCGCGCGCGCTTGTCGACCGGCACCAGCCGCCACATCCGCGACTCGCCGCCCTTGCGCTCCTCGCGCCGGTCCTCGCGCAGGATGCCGAGCACGAACTCGGAGCTGCGCGAAAGCTTCTTCATCGGATGCGCGCGGTAGCCGCCGCCCGCTTCCTCGATGCGCGCCAGCACCCGATCGCCGATGCCGAGCGCGCCGCGTTTGCCGCGCTCGACGATGCGCACGCGCGGCGGGATGCTGCCCTTGTCCCAGGCGTCGGGCACCGCGACCGGTCCCTCGTCGACCTCGACGATGCGCAGCACGGTGACCTTGGGCAGCCCGCCGCCCTTGTGGAAATTCTTGCCCGCGCCGGCCTCGAGCTCGCCGTCGCCCGCCATCTGCTGGAGCAGCGCCTTCAGCGCGATCTTGTCCTGCGCATGCAGCCCGAAGGCACGCGCGATCTCGCGCTTGCCGACGGGCGTCGGGCTTTCCTCGATGAACTTGAGGATCTGCTCGCGGGTCGGCAGACCGGGGATGGGGCGACGGGCCATGATCTCGTTTCGGCGATTGGCGATGTCGACACAACCCGCGTCATCGCGCGACGTTGCATCAGAAGGTCGACGCTTCAGTCGCCTATGGAAGAAGAAGATGGGCTCAGCACGATCGCGCTATCGGTGACAGTCAGCGAAACTTCGCCAGTATTCTTTGGATCGAGGCGAGCAAGAATGTCAGGCGGCAAAGCGACGCCCAATTCATCGCCCACTTCGACGATTCTTATACTTCCACGGCTCTGCATAGCGCATGGAAGTTATCACAACCTGTCGCGGAAGCGAACGGCGTCAGCGGGCGAGACACTTAGCTGGATGCAGGCTTCTTAACTGCAGGCTTAGCTTTCGTCTTCGCCGCCGGCTTCTTCTTGGCCGCCGGCTTCGCCGCCGCCTTCGCTGGCGCCTTGCGCCCGCGCCCGCCCTTCTTCGACGGACCCGCCGACGCCCGCGCGTCGATCAGCGCCGCGGCATCGTCGACGCTCAGCGCCTGGATGTCCTGGCTCTTGGGCACCGTCGCGTTGGTCGTCCCGTCGGTGACATAGGGGCCGAAGCGGCCTTCCATCAGCCGGATCGCGGCGCCGCTCACCGGATGCGCGCCGATCTCGCGCAGCGCCGCCGGCGCCTTGCGCTCGAACTTGCCGCGCGGCTCGGCAAGCTTGACGACGGCGGCGTTCATGCCGGTCTCAAACACCTCGGCGGTCGAGCCGAGCTTGGCATATTTGCCGTCGTGCGCGAGGTAGGGGCCGTAGCGGCCGATGCTCGCGGTGATCGGCAGCCCGGTCTCGGGATGCGTGCCGACGGTGCGTGGCAGCGACAGCAGCCGGAGCGCGAACTCGAGGTCGAGGTCCTCGGGCTTGACGTCGCGCGGCAGGCTGGCGCGCGGCGGCTTCTCGCTCTCGCCGCGCTGCACGAACAGCCCGAAGCGGCCCGAACGCAGCGTGATCGGCTCCTGGCTCTCGGGATCGAGGCCGAGTTCCTTGGGGCCGGTATCGCCGTTGGCGCCCGCCGCCTCGCCCTCGCCGAACGGCCGGGTGTAGCGGCAATTGGGGTAGTTCGAGCAGGCGATGAACGAGCCGAACTTGCCGCCGCGCAGGCTCAGGCGGCCGTCGCCGCACGCCGGGCAGCGGCGCGGATCGCCGCCTTCCTTCTCGGGGAACAGATAGGGCGCGAGGAACTCGTCGAGCGCCAGCGTCACCTCGGACGGCTTGAGCCCGATGATCTCCTGCGTCTTCGGCTGGAAGTCCTTCCAGAAGTCGCGAAGCACCGTCTTCCAGTCGATGTCGCCGCCGGCGATCTCGTCGAGCTGCTCCTCGAGCCCGGCGGTGAAGTCGTAGCTGACGTATTTCTCGAAGAAGCGCTCGAGGAAGGCGGTGACGAGCCGGCCCTTCTCCTCGGGGTGGAAGCGGTTCTTCTCGGCGCGGACATAGGCGCGGTCGCGCAGCGTCTGCAGGATCGACGCATAGGTCGAGGGGCGGCCGATGCCCAATTCCTCGAGCTTCTTGACGAGGCTCGCCTCCGAATAGCGCGGCGGCGGCTGGGTGAAATGCTGCTCGGCGCGCGCGCCTTCGAGCTTGACCGCATCGCCCTGCGCGAGCTTGGGCAGCCGCTGGCCGTCCTCCTCGTCCGCCGGCTCGTCGCGGTCCTCCTGGTAGAGCGCGAGGAAGCCGGGGAACAGCACGACCTGGCCGGTGGCGCGCAAGGTGGCGCGGCCATGCTCGTCGATCATGTCGACGCTGGTGCGCTCGAGCCGCGCCGAGGCCATCTGGCTCGCCATCGTGCGCTTCCAGATCAGGTCGTACAGCCGCTTGTGCTCGCCCGACAGCCCGGCGCTTTCGGGCGCGCGCCTCATCTCGGTCGGCCGGATCGCCTCATGTGCTTCCTGCGCATTCTTTTGCTTCGACGTGTAGACGCGCGGCTTGTCGGGCACCGAGGCGGCGCCGAAGCGCTTGCCGATCACCTCGCGCGCGGCGGCGATCGCCTCGCCGGCGATCGTCACGCCGTCGGTGCGCATATAGGTGATGACGCCCTCTTCGTAGAGCTGCTGCGCGACTCGCATCGTCTGCGTCGCGGTCATGCCGAGCTTGCGCGCGGCTTCCTGCTGCAGCGTGGAGGTGGTGAAGGGCGGGTAGGGGTTGCGCATCACCGGCTTGGTCTCGACCGCCGCGACCTTGTAGCGTCCGGCGAGCACGTCGGCCTTCGCCTCGTTGGCGACCGCCGCGTTGCCGAGGTCGAACTTGTCGAGCTTCTTGCCTTGCCAGGTGATCAGCTTGGCGGCGAAGGCCTGGCCGGTGGGCGACGCCATGTCGGCGTCGACCGTCCAGAACTCGCGCGTGTCGAAGGTCTCGATCTCGCGCTCGCGGTCGACGATCAGCCGCAGCGCCACCGACTGGACGCGCCCCGCCGACTTGGCGCCGGGGAGCTTGCGCCACAGCACCGGCGACAGCGTGAAGCCGACGAGATAGTCGAGCGCGCGGCGCGCCAGATAGGCATCGACCAGCTCCTGGTCGAGCTGGCGCGGCGCCTTCATCGCGGTGAGGATCGCGCCCTTGGTGATCTCGTTGAAGGTGACGCGCTGCACGTCCTTGGGGAGCGCGCGCTTGCCCTTGAGCCATTCGTAGAGATGCCACGAGATCGCCTCGCCCTCGCGGTCGGGGTCGGTGGCGAGGATCAGCGTGTCGGCGCTCTTCGCCTCGTCGGAGATGGCGCGCAGCTGCTTCGAGCGGTCGGCGGAGACCTCCCAGTGCATGCGGAAGTCGTCGTCGGGCTCGACCGAGCCGTCCTTGGGCGGCAGGTCGCGGACATGGCCGTACGAGGCCAGGACCTTGTAGTCCGAGCCCAGGTACTTGTTGATCGTCTTCGCCTTCGCGGGCGATTCCACGATCACGAGCTGCATGCTGCTTTCCCCTCGACGGCCCGCCGCGACGGGGGCGAGCCTCTACTCTCTATATGGGGCGTCCTGCAAGGGCGCCCCCCGGTCGGCGTTGCCACCGGCGTCAGTCGGACAAGGCGACGCGGCCGCCGGCATGGCGGGCGAGCCGCCCCGCGATCTCCAGCTCGAGCAGCACCGTCTGCACCGCGGCGGCGGCCAGCCCCGACAGGCGGATCAGCTCGTCGACGGGCACCGGGACCGGACTCAGCAGCTCGGTCACCGTGCGCCGGTCGGCGTCGTCGGCGTCGATCGCTACCGGTTCGTTGAACAAGCGCTCCACCGGGGCGGCGGCATGCGGGGCGATCGGCCGCAGCGACTCGAGCACGTCGGCAGCCGATTGCACCAGCGTGGCGCCGTCGCGGATCAACTGGTTGCAGCCTTGCGCGCGCGGGTCGAGCGGGCTGCCCGGTACCGCCATGACCTCGCGGCCCTGCTCGCCGGCGAAGCGCGCGGTGATCAGCGATCCCGACTTCGGCGCCGCCTCGACGATGACCACGCCGAGCGACAGGCCGGAGATGATGCGGTTGCGGCGCGGGAAGTGCCGTGCCTGCGGCTCGATGCCGAGCGGCTGTTCGGCGATCACGAGACCCTGCGCGAAGATCCGGTCGTAGAGATCGGCGTTCTCTGCCGGATAGACGACGTCGAGCCCGCCGGCGATCACCGCGACGGTGCTGTCGAGCGCGCCGCCGTGCGCCGCGGCGTCGATGCCGCGCGCCAGGCCCGAGACGACGGCGACGCCTTCGGCCGCCAGATCGGCAGCCATGCCGCGCGCGAAACGGACTGCCGCGGCCGAGGCGTTGCGCGCACCGACCATCGCGACGGTGGGACGGTCGAGCAGGCGGACGTCGCCGCGTGTCGCCACCACCGGCGGGGCATCGTCGATCTCGGCGAGCAGCCGCGGGTAGGGGGCGAGGCCCCAGAACAGCATCCGCCCGCCGAAGCGTTCGACCGCTGCCAGTTCGGCTTCGGCCTGCGCGGCGGTGGCGATGCGCAGCGTGGGGCGGCCACCGCGGCGCGCGAGATCGGGCAGCGCGTCGAGCGCGGCGCGGCCGCTGCCGAAGCGGCCGATCAGCTGGCGGAAGGTGACCGGACCGACATTTTCGGAGCGGATCAGGCGCAGCCGCGCGATCTGCTCGGCCTGTGTCGCCGTCCGGACCTCAGCCATCCGCCTTCGCGCCGATCTTCGATTCGGTGCCCGCGCGCAGCCGGGTGATGTTGTCGGCATGCTTGACGAGCACGAACAGGGCCATGCCCCAGAACATCGCCGCGTAGCTGTAGTTCTGCTCGACCAGCGGCAGGACCGGGGCGGCGACCGCCGCCGCCATGCCGCCGACCGACGAATAGCGGGTGAGCAGCATCGCCGCGATCCATACCGCGGCGAACACCAGCCCGGCCGGCCAATAGACCGCCAGCGTCACGCCGAGCATCGTCGCGACACCCTTGCCGCCCTTGAAGCCGAGCCAGAGCGGATAGAGATGGCCGAGGAAGGCGGCGATCCCGGTCACCACGTCCATGTTGGTGTCGGGGGCGAAATGGCGCGCGAGCAGGACCGCGGCGGCGCCCTTGCCGGCGTCGAGGATCAAGGTTGCGGCGGCCAGCCCCTTGCGGCCGGTCCGCAGCACGTTGGTCGTGCCGATGTTGCCCGAGCCGATCTTGCGGATGTCGCCGGCCCCGCCCGCGGCGGTCAGCAACAGGCCGAAGGGAATCGAGCCGAGCAGATAGCCGGCGGCGATCCATAGCCAGACGCTTTGCAGCAGCGAGCCTTCCATGCGCGCGAGCGTAACGAACGGCGCTGCGAACGCAACCGGCGCTGCCGCATCGATCGCGTCGTCCCGCGCCGCTGGCGAGCGCCTCGGTTGAGCGCGGGGGGGCGTTGCCCTAGAAGCCCCGCCATGACCGACCGGCTCACCATCGCGCTCGCGCAGTTTTCGCAGAATGTCGGCGACCTGCGCGGCAACGCCGACGCCATGCTCGTCGCCCGTGCCAAGCATGGCGGCGTCGACCTTATCGCCTTTCCCGAGCTCCAGCTGATCGGCTACCCCACCGAGGATCTGGTGCTGAAGCCCGCGCTGCATGCCGCGGCCGAGGTCGAGCTGCAGCGGCTCGCCAAGGTAACCGCCGACGGCGGGCCCGGCATGCTCGTCGGCACGACGCACGTCCGCGACGGCAAGCTCTACAACGCCGTCGCCATCCTCGACGGCGGCGCGGTCACCGCGACGATCCTCAAGCACGAGCTGCCCAACTACGGCGTCTTCGACGAGAAGCGCGTGTTCGCCTCGGGCCCGCTGCCCGGCCCGGTCAATTTCCGCGGCGTCCGCCTCGGCGTGCCGATCTGCGAGGACATGTGGCTCGCCCCGGTGTGCGAATGCCTCGCCGAGACCGGCGCCGAGCTGCTGATCTCGCCCAACGCCTCGCCCTACGAGCTCGGCAAGGACGATCGCCGGCTGTCGGCCGGCGTCGCGCGCGTCACCGAAACCGGGCTGCCGATCGCCATGCTCAACCGCGTCGGCGGGCAGGACGAGGTGGTCTTCGAGGGCGCGTCCTACGTCATGAACCCGGATCGCAGCCTGGCGGTCAGCTTCCGCGAGTGGGACGAGCAGATCGTCGAGACCGAATGGCGGCGCACCGCCGAGGGCTGGCGCTGCTCGCCCGTCGAGATCGCGCCGCGCGAGGACGATATGACGTCGATCTATCATGCGATGGTCGTCGGTCTGCGCGACTATGTCACCCGCAACCGCTTCCCCGGCGTCGTACTCGGCCTGTCGGGCGGCATCGATTCGGCGCTGTCGGCCGCAGTCGCCGTCGATGCGCTCGGCGCCGACAAGGTCTGGTGCGTGATGATGCCGTCGCGCTTCACCAGCCGGGACAGCCTCGACGACGCCGCCGCAGGCGCGCGCATGCTCGGCGTGCGGCTCGACACGCTGCCGATCGGCCCGGCCATGGACGCGTTCGACACCATGCTGGCACCGCTGTTCGACGGCCGCGGCCGCGACATCGCCGAGGAGAATATCCAGTCGCGGATCCGCGGGCTCAGCCTGATGGCGCTCAGCAACAAGTTCGGCCACATGCTGCTCACCACCGGCAACAAGAGCGAGATGTCGGTCGGCTATGCGACGATCTACGGCGACATGGCGGGCGGCTATTCGGTGCTGAAGGACGTCTACAAGACGACGGTTTTCGAGCTGTCGCGCTGGCGCAACGCCAACCGCCCGCGCCTCGGCCTCGGCGGCGAGGGGCCGGTCATGCCCGAGCGCGTCATCGACAAGCCGCCGAGCGCCGAGCTGCGCGACGACCAGAAGGACCAGGATTCGCTGCCGCCCTATGAGGTGCTCGATGCGATCCTGCACGACCTCGTCGAGGCGGAGCGTTCGGTCGACGATGTCGTCGGCAAGGGCTTCGACCGCGACATCGTCATGAAGGTCGAGCGGCTGCTCAACGTCGCGGAGTACAAGCGCCGCCAGGCGCCGCCGGGCGTCAAGATCGGTCGCCGCAGCTTCGGCCGCGACCGCCGCTATCCGATCACCCACGCCTTCCGGACGGCGACATGACCGTTACTACGCGCTTCGCGCCGTCGCCGACCGGACGGCTCCACGTCGGTAATATCTTCACCGCGGTTCACAACTATCTGCTGGCGAAGAAGGCCGGCGGCCGATTCATCCTGCGCCTCGACGACACCGATCGGGCGCGCTCGACCGAGGCGTTCGCGCAGGGCATCCGCGACGACCTCGCCTGGCTCGGCCTCGTTCCCGATGCCGAGGTCAGGCAGTCGGATCGCGTCGCGGCCTATGATGCCGCGCTCGAGCGGCTGCACGCGATGGGTCGCGCCTATCGCTGCTACGAGAGCCCCGAAGAGCTCGACATCAAGCGCAAGGTGCAGCTCTCGCGCGGCCTGCCGCCGGCGTACGACCGCGCCGCGCTGAAGCTGAGCGATGCCGACCATGCCCGCCTGGAAGGCGAGGGCATCCGCCCGCACTGGCGCTTCAGGCTCGACCATGACGGCCATGTCGAATGGGACGATCTCATCCGCGGCCCCAGCCACATCGACCCGGCGTCGCTCTCCGATCCCGTGGTGCGTCGCGCCGACGGCGGCTATCTCTACATGCTGCCCTCGGTCGTCGACGACATCGACCTCGGCATCACTCATGTCGTGCGCGGCGAGGACCATGTCGCCAATTCCGCGATCCAGCTGCAGATGTTCGAGGCACTGGGCTGCGCGCCGCCGCGGCTGGCGCATTTCGGGCTGCTGACCTCGGTCGATGGCGAGCTGTCGAAGCGCGTCGGCTCGGCGGGCACCGAGGCCCTCAAGGAGCTGGGTATCGAGCCGATCGCCGTCGTCGCGATGCTGGCGCGGCTCGGCACCGCCGATGCCATCGAGCCCGTCGCCGATCTCGCGACGCTCGCCGAACGCCACGACCTCGGGCGGCTGGGCAACACGCACCCGCGCTTCGATCCCGCCGAGCTTCGGCATCTCAACGCGCGCATCGTCCACCAGCTGCCGTTCGAGGCGGTGCGCGACCGGCTGCCCGCCGGCATGGACGGGACCGCCTGGGAGGTCATTCGCCCCAATCTGACGACCGTTGCCGAAGCCGCGGACTGGTGGAGCGTCGTCGAGGGGCCGATCGCCGCCGAGATCGCGCCGGAGGATGAATCCTATCTCGCCGAGGCGCACGCCGGGCTCGCCGAGCTGCCGTGGCACGGCGATGTCTGGCACGCGCTCGTCGAGGCGCTCAAGGCGCGCACCGGCCGCAAGGGCAAGGCGCTGTTCCAGCCGCTCCGCCGCGCGCTCACCGGGCGCGATCACGGGCCCGAGATGGCGGCGCTGCTGCCGCTGATCGGGCGCGAGCGGGCGCTGGCGCGGCTGGCGCGTTAGGTCGCAACCGGGGGCAGTGGCGGCGCGCGTGGGGAGGGCCTATGTAGGCCGTCTGTTTTCCACGGAGTTCTCCATGGCTTCGCTGCGTGCCCGGCTCGCGGGCATCGAACGGCACAAACTGCTCTTCGCCGTCTTCTCGGTCGCGGTGACGACGATCGTCGTCGTCGGCTTTCTCGTCGAGAATCGCTGGGGCTACATGAAGCCCGATCCCCAGCTGATCTACGTGAGCAGCTGGAAGGAGGGCCGCACGCGCGAGGAGGCCAAGGCGGCGCAGGCGGCCGACGTCGCCGAGCGTACGCGCGCCTATTATGCGCAGCAGGCGGAATTCGCGAAGGCCGAGGCTGATGCCAAAGCCGCGGCGAACGCAAAGGCGGCGCAGGAGCGATGAGCGACGACGAGCGCTGGATCGACGCGGCGCTCGCGCTCGCCGGCCGCGGTCTCGGTCGCACCGCCCCCAACCCCAGCGTCGGTTGCCTTCTCGTCAACGGCGGCCGCGTCGTCGGCCGCGGCTGGACGCAGCCCGGCGGACGCCCGCATGCCGAGGCCGAGGCGCTGGCGCAGGCCGGAAGCGCCGCGCGCGGCGCCACCGCCTACGTCACGCTCGAGCCCTGCGCGCATGTCAGCGCACGCGGCCCGTCCTGCACCGACGGCCTGATCGCCGCCGGCGTGGCGCGTGTCGTTGCCGCGATGGTCGATCCCGACGCCCGTACGGCCGGGCAGGGGGTGGACCGACTGCGCGCTGCGGGGATCGACGTGGCGATCGGCGTTCGCGAAGCTGCCGCCCGACGGGCGATCGCCGGATTCCTGATGCGCGAGGCGCACGGCCGGCCCTTCGTCACGCTGAAGCTCGCGATGTCGATCGACGGCCGGATCGCGATGGCCGACGGTCGAAGCCGCTGGATCACTGGCGAGATGGCGCGCGCGCACGCGCATCTGCTGCGCGCGCGCAGCGACCTTATCGTCGTCGGGCGCGGTACGCTCGAGGCCGACGATCCGTCGCTCGACGTCAGGCTTGCCGGGCTCGAAGACCGCGCGCCGCGCATCGCGGTCATGAGCCGCAGCCTGATGGCGGTGCCGGCCGGTCGCAAGGCCGCAAGGTCCGATACGCTCGTCATCGACGGACCGGCGGCGATCGACGGCATCGATGGGGTGAACGACGTGCTGGTCGAGGGCGGCGCCGCCGTGGCTGCGGCCTGCCTCGCCGCCGATCGGGTCGACCGGATCGCCGTCTACCGTGCGCCGATCGTCATCGGCGGCGGGCTGGCGGGAGTCGGCGATATCGGCCTGGCCGATCTCGCCGATGCGCACGGCCGCTGGCGGGCGTCGGACAGTCGGCGGCTTGGCAACGACCGGCTCGAAGTCTACGACCGCACGCGATAGCGGGGCTGAAAGCATGTTCACCGGAATTATCACCGACGTCGGGACCATCGAGTCCGTCGAACCGCGCGGCGACCTGCGCGCGCGGATCGCCACCGCCTATGATACCGCCGGGGTCGCGATCGGCGCATCGATCGCCTGCTCGGGCGCCTGCCTCACCGTCGTCGACAAGGGACCGGGCTGGTTCGCGGTCGACATCTCGGGCGAAACGCAGACCAAAACCGCGAAGGGCCTGTGGGCCGCGGGGACGCAGCTCAACCTCGAGCGCGCCCTGAAGGTCGGCGACGAACTCGGCGGGCACATCGTTACCGGCCATGTCGATGCGGTTGCCACCGTCGTCGACACGCGCGCCGAGGGCGATTCGTGGCGGGTGAGCTTCGAGGCGCCGGCCTCGGTCGCGCCCTACATCGCCCCCAAGGGCTCGATCTGCCTCGACGGCGTGTCGCTGACGGTCAACGAGGTCACTGACACTTCGGAGGGTGGCGTGCGCTTTGGCGTCAATGTCATACCGCATACCGCGCAGGCGACGACGTTCGGCGCGCTGGCGATCGGCCGCGAGATCAATCTCGAGATCGACGTTCTCGCGCGTTACCTCGGCCGCATGCGGCAGGTGATGGAGGACAAGGCGTGAAGCGGCATTTCCTGTCGTCGGTCGAGGAGATCATCGACGAGGCGAAGAACGGCCGGATGTTCATTCTGGTCGACGACGAGGATCGCGAGAACGAGGGCGATCTGGTCATTCCGGCGCAGATGGCGACTCCCGATGCGATCAACTTCATGGCGAAGCACGGCCGCGGGCTGATCTGCCTGTCGATGACGAAGTCGCGCGTCGACCAGCTCGGGCTGCCGATGATGAGCCGGATGAACGGCACGCGGCACGAGACGGCGTTCACCGTGTCGATCGAGGCGCGGGACGGGGTCACCACCGGCATCTCGGCGGCCGACCGGGCGCGGACGATCGCGGTGGCGATCGACGCCGCGAAGGGCCCCGAGCATATCGTGACGCCGGGTCACGTCTTCCCGCTGGTCGCGCGCGACGGCGGCGTGCTGGTGCGCGCCGGCCATACCGAGGCGGCGGTCGACGTCGCCCGGCTCGCCGGCCTCAACCCGTCGGGCGTGATCTGCGAGATCATGAAGGACGACGGCACCATGGCGCGCATGGACGACCTGATGTCGTTCGCGCAACTTCACGGCCTCAAGATCGGCACCATCCGCGACCTCATCGCCTACCGACGCCGCTACGACCACCTGGTCCAGCAGGTCGGCGAAACGCAGATCGTTTCGGAGTTCGGCGGTGACTGGACCGTCAAGACCTACATCAACACCGCCGAATATGCCGAGCATCTCGTGCTTCAGAAGGGGCGCGTCGAGCCTGGCAAGCCGACGCTGGTCCGCATGCACGGCCTGTCGATTTTCGCCGACATGCTGGGCGAGGGCGCGCGCGCGGGCCAGCTGCAGAAGGCGATGGAGATCATTGGCGAGGCGGGGGCGGGAATCGTCGTGATCATCCGCGACAACCGGCCCGACCGCCTGACCAAGATGATCGCCAGCCGCGCCCAGGGGATGCCATCGGACATGGAGCAGCGCGACTATGGCATCGGCGCGCAGATCCTCGTCGACCTCGGCGTCCACGAGATGGTGCTGCTGACCAATTCGCACCGCACCTTCGTCGGGCTCGACGGCTATGGCCTCGAAGTCGTGGGCGAACAGCCAATCGTCGTGGAGGATTGATAAGATGCCGCACCTGCTGATCGTCGAGGCGCGCTTCTACGACGACTTCGCCGACGAACTGCTCAAGGGCGCAACCGCCGCCCTGAAGGCGGCCGGCTGCAGCTGGGACGTCGTCACCGTTCCGGGCGCGCTCGAAATTCCCGGCGCGATGTCGCTCGCCGTCGACACCGGCCGCTACGACGGCTTCGTCGCGCTGGGCACCATCATCCGCGGCGAGACCTATCATTTCGAGGTGGTCTCGAACGAGAGCGCGCGCGGCATCATGGCGCTGACGCTCGACGGCCTCGCCATCGGCAACGGCATCCTGACCTGCGAGAACGACGATCAGGCCTGGGCGCGCGCGCGCGTGTCGGAGAAGGACAAGGGCGGCGATGCGGCGCGAGCGGCGCTGGCAATGATGGCGCTGCGCGACAAGTTCGCCGCTTAGCCTCCAGCCCCGCCCATCGGGCGAGCGGCTTAGCCGACCCGTTCGCGGCGGCGGCGAAGGCTCGCCAGACCGATGAAGCCGAGGCCGAACAGTCCGAGCATCGCCGGCTCGGGCACTTCCGCGGTGGCGATGTTGTCGAACTCGAACGAGTTGCCGCCCGCGCGGAAGGTCACCTTGTTGAACAGGCCGCCGACGAAGAAGAAGCGGCGGTTGGTGTCGGGCCCGGTCCACGCGCCGTTGGGCGAGGAGGTCAGCTCGCTGCCGGTGATCGTGCCGATCAGCGTATCGTCGTTGTAGAAGTCGATGAAATTATAGTCGTCGAGCGAGCCGATATCGACGCTGAGCGACTGCAGCATCTTGAGCGACTGCAACGAGGCCGACTGGCCGCCGAACACCGACGCGAAGCGCGTCGTGTTGCCGGGAATGTTGCCCGCGTAGTTCGGCACGCCGGTGTCGAAGAGGTTGCCGAGCGGATTGCCGGGGTTCGACCAGAGCGTGCGGTTGAAGCCGGCCCAGGAATAGCCGGCGGCGAGCGGGCTGTCGAAATCCTCGACGATCGTCTCGCCGATCGCCGGACCCGGGCTCGGCAGCGCCTCGCTGCTGAACACGATGCTGATCGCCTGCGCCGGGCCGCTGATCAGCGTCAGCGCCAGTGCCGCGCCGGCCAGCTTCGTTTTCAACATTGCGCCATCCCCTCGAAGATTCGCCTCACCCTAGCAATCGGCGTGCCAGCCATCGCGCTGCGGCCGCAACCGACTGTCGCGTCATGGTAAATCTACGGTAGCCCCCAAGGCGGTCCCTAAATCCATAACGGAAACGTAAAGAATTCCGACTCTGATGGCGGCGTCGGCGCGCGGGG
This sequence comes from Sphingomonadaceae bacterium, assembly GCA_030147805.1. Lineage (GTDB taxonomy): Bacteria > Pseudomonadota > Alphaproteobacteria > Sphingomonadales > Sphingomonadaceae > Sphingoaurantiacus. Next base: position 15,747 of record JASBUR010000008.1, on the reverse strand, counting down.
GGTTACGCAGCGCGGCGCGCCTCGCTACATGCACCGCCATGGCTTCGCGACCTTCCAAGAAACCCCGGACCGGCAATGCCCGCTCCGCTGCGCGTCTCGCCGCGGTGCAGGCGCTCTACCAGCGCGAGATGTCGGGAGCGACGATCCCGCAGTTGCTGACCGAATTTCACCGTCATCGGCTGGGCGCCGAGATCGAGGGCGACCAGTTCCGCGAAGCCGACGTCGATTTCTTCGACGACCTTGTGAAGGGCGTCGGGGCGCGGCAGGCCGAGATCGACGTCCTGCTCGGCGAGCATCTGGCCGAGGGCTGGACGCTCGACCGTCTCGATCGGCCGATGCGGCAGATCGTACGCGCCGGCGCTTATGAGCTGGCGGCGCGGCCCGATATTCCAACCGGCGCCGTCATCAACGAATATGTCGACGTGGCGCACGCCTTCTACGAGCCGCGCGAGGCGAAGTTCGTCAACGGGCTGCTCGACGCCATCGCCAAGAAGCTGCGCGGCTAGCGGGCCGCCGCCGCCGCCGCGGCATCGCTCCCCCTTGCAAGCGGGGGCGATTTGCGGCTCTAAGGCGGCGACTGCGTTCGAGGACTTGCATGAGCTGGCTCAAGACGATCTTCACCTGGTGGAACGGGCCGACCTTCGGCACGTGGCTGAACACGCGCCTGTCGGGCGTCGAGGTCGGCCGCGACGATCAGGGCAATGTCTATTATCGCTCGAAGAAGGGCGACCGCCGCTGGGTGGTCTATCTGGGCGACGTCGAGGCGAGCCGCACGCCGCCCGAATGGCATATGTGGCTGCATCGCCAGTCGGCGACCCCGCCGAGCGAGACTCCGCTTCCCGCCAAGACCTGGGAGAAATCCTGGCAACCCAATCTCACCGGCTCGCTCGACGCGCATGCGCCGTCGGGCAGCCTCCACGCCAGCGGCGTGCGGGCCCGGGCGACCGGGGACTATGAAGCCTGGGTGCCTGAATAATGCGCGCGCTGTTCAAGGAGAACATCATCGAGGCGCTGATCGGCGCCGGCGTGCTGTTGCTGGCGATCTGGTTCGTTACCTTCGCCTATGACCGGACGCAGCGCGGCGGCGTGAGCGACGGCTATACGATCAGCGCCCGCTTCCCCAACACCAGCGGCGTGTCGGTCGGCACCGACGTGCGCGTCTCGGGGCTCAAGGTCGGCACCGTCGCCGACGAGATGCTCGACACCACCACCTATCAGGCGGTGCTCAAGCTGACGATCGACAGCGCGGTCAAGCTGCCGCTCGACACCAGCGCCGCGATCACCTCGGAAGGCATCCTCGGCGGCAACTATATCTCGCTGGCGCCTGGCGGCGACCCCGAGATGCTGCGCGAAGGCGACGAGATCACCGACACGCAGGGCGCGGTCGACATGATGGGGTTGATCGGGTCGGTCATCAACCAGAGCGGCGGCGCCTCCGAAGACGCCGACGCGCCCGCCGAAGAAGCCGGGCCGGCGCAGTGAAGCCGCTGCTGCTCGGCGCCGCGGCGCTGATGCTGATGGGCCAGGCAACGGCGCCCGAGCCCGCCGCGGCTCCCACGCCGGTCGTGACGCCAAGTCCGGCGCCCGCCCCGGCTGCGACGCCCGGCGCCGAGCCGGCTGCGCGTCCCGCGCCCAAGCCGCTCGCCCAGCCGACGCCCATGGCGCAGCGGGTCGTCACCTTCGCGATCCTCAACAAGAACAACAGCCAGTCGCGCGACTTCAAGCTCCGGCCGGGCGGCGCGATCCGATTCGAGCGGCTGACGGTGCGCGTGCGCGCCTGCGAGGCGACGCCGCCGTGGGAGCGGCCGTGGAGCGGCGCCTTCCTGCAGATCGACGACCAGCCGCAGCGCGGCGCCGCCAAGCGAGTCTTCTCCGGCTGGCTGTTCGCCGAGAGTCCGTCGATCAACAGCTTCGACCACCCGGTCTACGATGTCTGGGTCAAGAGCTGCGCGATGAGCTTCCCCGAGATCGGCCCCGACACCATCGTCGCCGGTCGGCCCGCCTCCGCAGCTAGCGCGTCGAGCGCGAAGAAGTTGCCGTCGACCGACAGCGCCGAGTCCAACGACGCCCGATAGGCGGCGCGCGGCACTTCGACCGCGCCGAAGCGCGCGAGATGGTCGGTGAGGAACTGCGTATCGAGCAAGCGGAACCCGCCGGCGCGCAGCCGCGCGATGAGATGCGCCAGCGCCACCTTTGACGCATCGCGCACCCGCGTGAACATGCTCTCGCCGAAGAAGGCGGCGCCCAGCTTGACGCCGTAAAGCCCGCCCGCCAGCGCGCCGTCCTGCCAGCATTCGATCGAATGCGCGAAGCCGAGCCGATGCAGCTGCGAATAGCCGTCGAGGATCGGACCGTTGATCCAGCTCTCCTGGCGGCCGCGGCCAGGGCCGGGCGCGGCGCAGGCCTGCATCACCGCGTCGAAGGCGCGGTCGGCGCTGAGTTCGAACCGCTCCTGCCGCAACAGCTTGGCGAGCGATCGCGGCAGGTGGAACGCGTCGAGCGGCAGCACGCCGCGCCGCTTGGGCTCGACCCAGAACAGGTCGGCGGCATCGCGCCCGTCGGCCATCGGAAAGATGCCGGCGGCGTAGGCGCGGAGCAGCAGGTCGGGATCGAGCGGGTGCACCCGAGCGAACCTAGATGATTTCCTGCACCTTCTCCATCGGCCGGCACAGCCGCGCGCCCTTCGGCGTGACGACGATCGGCCGCTCGATCAGGATGGGATGCGCCGCCATGAAGCCGATCAGCTCGTCCTCGCTCCACTTGGGATCGTCGAGGCCGAGATCATCATAAGGGGTGCCGCGGCGGCGCAGCACATCACGCGCCGAGGCGTCGAGCTGCTTCAGCAGCGCCTTGATGCCGGCGGCATCGAGCGGTGTCTTCAGATATTCGACGACGGTCGGCGCGTGGCCGGCGTCGCGCAGCGCCTGCAGCGTGTTGCGCGAGGTGCCGCAGGCGGGGTTGTGGTAGATGGTCGTGCTCATTCGCCCACCCATAGCGGCGGCTTTTGGCGATACCACTCCAATTCGCGTTCGAGCTCGAAGGCGAGCTCGAGGAGCAGGCGCTCGCCGCCCGGCCGGGTCGCGAACTGAATGCCGACCGGCAGCCCGTCGCGGCTCATCCCCATCGGCAGCGCGATCGACGGCGCGCCGGCGACATTCTCGATCGGTGTGTAGGCGACATAGTCGTTGAGTCGCTGCTGCTGCAGCTCGAACGGCTGCGTCGTCGCCAGATAGCCGATCGGCACCGGCGGCAGCGCCAGCACCGGCGTCATGTAGATGTCGATCGTCTCGAACTGCGCATTGTAGCGTGTCGCGACCTCGCCGAGCGTCGCGATCGCCGTGCGAACCCCGGCCTCGCCGGCCTGCTGCGCCACCGCCGCCATGCCGAAGGTGAGCGGCTCGAGGTCGTCGGGCCCCGGCGTGCGGCCGAGACGCTTCGCCACCGCCTGGATGTCGCGCGCCGCGCCGGCGCCCCACAATGTCGTGAAGGCCGAGGCGCTGCGGTTGCCGTCGAACGCCAGCGGCTGGTCGGTGACCTTGTGCCCGAGCCGCTCGAGCAGCAGCGCCGCGTTGGAAAAGACGTTCTGGACGTCGCCGTGCGGCAGCGTGCCGTCGCCGCGCGCCAGATGCACCCCGACTCTGAGCCGCCGCGACGACGGTCCGGTGACGACACCGACCGGCGCGAAGCGCGCTTCGGGCCCCGTCGCCTCGGTGGCCGCGAACCAGGCAGCGGTGTCGCGCACCGTCCGCGAGACGCAGTTTGCCACACTGACCGACGTGACATCGTTCGCCGCCGGCGCCGGCCCCGCCATGCGGCCGCGCGACGGCTTCAGCCCGACCAGCCCGTTGACCGACGCGGGGATGCGGATCGAGCCGCCGCCGTCGGTCGCATGCGCCACCGGCACCACGCCGGCCGCGACCGCCGCGCCGCTGCCACCCGACGACCCGCCCGAACTATGGGCGAGGTTCCACGGATTGCGCGTCGCGCCGGTCAGCAGCGGCTCGGTGGTCGCGGTCAGCCCGAATTCGGGAGTCGTCGACCGGCCGATCGAAACCAGCCCCGCGCGTTCGACCGCCTGCAGATAGGGGGAGGTCTCGGGAGGCCGGCGCTCGGCATAGGCGCGCGACCCCGAGGTATAGGGCAGCCCTGCCTGCGGGCTGATGTCCTTGATCAGCGTCGGCACGCCGCCGAGCGGCCCGCGGGCGGACCCCGCCGCGGCGCGCGCGCGGTCGTAATTGGGATAGGCCACCGCGTTGATCTGCGGATTGGCGCGGTCGAGCCGCGCGATCGCCGCCTCGACCAGCGCCGCGGCGGTCGTCCGGCCGCTGCGCACCGCATCGGCCATCGCGACCGCGTCGCTCGGCGCGCTGCCCCTGGCCCGCATGCAGCCGCCGAGCGGCGCGGTCGCGGCGAGAAGGGCGGTCGCTTCGAGGAATCGGCGGCGTGAAAAGACGGTCATGCGGTGCTCCCCAGGATCTTGTTGGGATCAGCCTACGCGGTTGCGATGCGGCGTCCATCCTGACGAAAGTCAGCGCATCGCGCGCCGCTCAGGCGCCCGCCGCCGCCTTGTCCGCCAGCCACTTCTCAAGCCACTTGATCGAATAGTCGCCGTCGATGAACTCGGGGTCCTCGATCAACGCCTGATGCAGCGGAATCGTCGTCTTGGGGCCGTGGATGACATATTCCTCGAGCGCGCGATGCAGGCGCGCCAGGCACTCGTTGCGCGTCGCGCCATAGACGATCAGCTTGGCGATCAGGCTGTCGTAATAGGGCGGGATCCGGTAGTTGTCGTAGAGCGCGCTGTCGACGCGGACATGCAGCCCGCCCGGCGCATGATAATCGGTGACCTGGCCGGGCGACGGCGCGAAGGTCTTGGTATCCTCGGCGTTGATCCTGCATTCGATGGCATGGCCCTGGAAGCGGATGTCGGCCTGCGTCACCGACAGCGGCAGCCCCGAGGCGACGCGGATCTGCTCGCGGACGAGGTCGATGCCGGTGATCTGCTCGGTCACAGGATGCTCGACCTGCAGACGGGTGTTCATCTCGATGAAGTAGAATTTGCCGTCCTCGTAGAGGAATTCGATCGTGCCGGCGCCCTGGTAGCCGAGCTTGGCGATCGCCTGGCGAACGATCTCGCCCATCTCCTCGCGCTGCGCGGCGTTGAGCGCCGGCGAGGGGGCTTCCTCGAGCACCTTCTGGTGGCGGCGTTGCAGCGAGCAGTCGCGCTCGCCGAGGTGGATGGCGCTGCCGAAATCGTCGCCGAACACCTGGAACTCGATGTGGCGCGGGTTCGACAGATATTTCTCGATATAGACGGTGTCGTCGCCGAAGGCCGCCTTCGCCTCCGACTTGGCCTGACTCATCAGCGACGGCAGGCTCTCGGCGTTCTCGATCACCTTCATGCCGCGGCCGCCGCCGCCCGAGGCGGCCTTGACGAGCACCGGATAGCCGATCTCCTCGGCAACCCTCAGGCCCTCCTCGACGGTCGCCACCGCGCCGGGCGAACCGGGGACCAGCGGCAGGCCGATCTCGGCGGCGGTCTTCTTGGCCTGCACCTTGTCGCCCATCATCCGGATATGCTCGGGCGACGGGCCGATCCAGCCGATGCGGTGCTCGCGCACGATCTCGGCGAACTTGGCGTTCTCCGACAGGAAGCCATAGCCGGGGTGGATGGCGTCGGCGTGGGTGATCTCGGCGGCCGAGATGATGTTGGCGATGTTGAGATAGGAGTCGGTCGCCGCCGGCGGGCCGATGCAAACCGCCTCGTCGGCGAGGCGGACGTGCATCGCGTCGGCATCGGCGGTCGAATGGACGGCGACCGTCTTGATGCCGAGTTCGCGGCAGGCGCGGTGGACGCGCAACGCGATCTCGCCGCGGTTGGCGATCAGGATCTTCTCGAACACGGGCGCGTCCTACTCGATGATGACGAGCGAAGTGTCGTACTCGACCGGCTGCTCGTTCTGGACGCAGATCTTGACGACCTTGCCCGCCTTCGGCGCGGTGATCGGGTTCATCACCTTCATCGCCTCGATGATCACCAGCGTGTCACCGGCGTTGACCTGCGCCCCCTCGGTGATGAAGGCGGCGGCGCCCGGCTCCGGGGTCAGATAGACGGTGCCGACCATCGGCGACTTGACCGCACCCGGGTGATTCTTGAGCTCGCTCGGGGCGGAGGGGGTCGTGCCCGCAGCGGTGGGCTGCGGCGGCAGCGCGACGGCGGCCGGAGCGGCCGCGGGGGCGGCATACATCGCCGGCGCCGCGGACATCGTCACCTGGCGGACGAGCCGGATGCGCCGCTCGCCGTCCTGGACCTCGATTTCGGTGAGCTTCGTCTCGTCGAGCACGGTGGCGAGCTGACGGACCAGATCGGTATCGACCTGCATTGCCTGTCCGTTCGATGCCGGAGTTTTGTCGGCCATGCGCGTCCTCGTTTGATTTCGTTGATGGCCGCTAACTGTCAGATGGCGGCGGCGGCGTCCAGCGCCAGCATATAGGAGCGGGCGCCGAAGCCGGCGATCGTCCCGCGCGCCACCGGGCTGACGAAGCTCTTGTGCCTGAACGTCTCGCGGGCGTGCGGGTTCGACAGATGCACCTCGATCACCGGCGTCTCGATGCCCTTGATCGCGTCGTGCAGCGCCACCGAGGTGTGCGTCAGGCCGCCGGGATTGAGGATGACGGCCTTGCAGCCGCGCGCCTGCGCCTCGTGCAGCCAGTCGATCAGGTGGCCTTCATGGTTCGACTGGCGCAGATCGATGCGCAGCCCCAGCGTGCGGGCATGATCCTCCATCGCCTCGGCGATGTCGTCGAGCGTGTCGGCGCCATAGACCTCGGGCTCGCGCGTGCCGAGCAGGTTGAGGTTCGGCCCGTTGAGCACGAGCACGAGCGGGCGGTCGTCGGGGGCCATTCGTCCTCTCGCGGTTGTGGCGGCGCGCGTCGGCGACTTATATGGAGCGCAGCGTGGCGTGAACAGTCCTGACCGTTCAGCCGCTCCCCGTTATGACGATCCTGTTTTGGGTGCCGAGCGAATGACCAGCCAGATTTCCGTCACCGTCAACGGCGAACCGCGCCGCGTGCCCGCGCCGGCCACCGTCGCCTCGCTCGTCTCGTCGCTCGGCATCGATCCGGCGAAGGTCGCGGTCGAGCGCAACCTCGAAATCGTGCCCAAATCGACCTATGCTGCCGTGTCGCTGAGCGAGGGCGACGCGCTCGAGGTCGTTCACTTCGTCGGCGGCGGGCAGGATGACGACGACGGCTGGACGGTCGCCGGCCGCACGTTCAAATCGCGCCTCATCGTCGGCACCGGCAAGTACAAGGATTTCGCGCAGAACGCCGCGGCGCTCGAGGCGAGCGGCGCCGAGATTGTCACCGTCGCGGTGCGGCGGGTCAACGTTTCCGATCGCAACGCGCCGATGCTCACCGATTTCATCGATCCGAAGAAATTCACTTATCTCCCCAACACCGCCGGCTGCTTCACCGCCGAGGATGCGATCCGCACCTTGCGGCTGGCGCGCGAGGCGGGCGGCTGGAACCTCGTCAAGCTCGAGGTGCTCGGCGAGGCCAAGACGCTCTATCCCGACATGATGGAAACGATCCGCGCCACCGAAATCCTCGCCAGGGACGGCTTCGACGTCATGGTCTATTGCGTCGACGATCCGATCGGCGCCAAGCGGCTCGAGGACGCCGGCGCGGTGGCGATCATGCCGTTGGGCGCGCCGATCGGTTCGGGGCTCGGAATCCAGAATCAGGTGACGATCCGGTTGATCGTCGAGGGCGCCAAGGTGCCCGTGCTCGTCGACGCCGGCGTCGGCACTGCGTCGGATGCGGCGGTGGCGATGGAGCTCGGCTGCGACGGCGTGCTGATGAACACCGCGATCGCCGAGGCCAAGGACCCGGTGCGGATGGCGCAGGCGATGAAGCTGGCGGTCGAGGCGGGGCGCCTCGCCTACCGCTCGGGGCGGATGGCGAAGCGCAAGTATGCCGATCCCTCGAGCCCGCTCGGCGGGCTGATCTAGTCAATCTGCCTTGTTCAGCAGGGCGGTAAGATGTATCTTACCGCGATGAACGCTGAGACCCGTGTTTCTGCCAAAGGGCAGATCGTGATTCCAAAAGAAGTCCGCGATGCCAAGCGGTGGCATCCCGGCACCGCGCTCGAAGTCATCGACAGACCCGACGGAGTCCTTTTGCGTCCTGTCAGTCGCAAGGGTGCAAGACCGATCCGCGAGGTTCTCAGGGAAGTTCGGGCGATCGTTAACTATCAGGGCCCCTATTACAGCGAAGCGGATTGGGATCAGGCGCTGGATGAGCGGTTTCGCGCTGAACCATGAAGGCGGTCGACACGAACGTCCTCGTGCGGGCAATCGTCGCCGATCATGAGGCTCAAACGGCGCTCGCAGAAGAAGTGCTTCAGTCAGATTGCTTCATTTCGCACAGCGTACTTCTAGAGACGGTTTGGGTACTCGAGTCCCGCTACGAGCTTGGCCGTGCCATCATCGCTGACGTACTGATGCGCATTCTGGATAGCGACACGGTCCATGTCGCTTCGCAGGCCCCCACACTGTGGGCTGTGACCAGCTACGCAGCGGGAGGCGATTTCGCGGACCTGGTCCATCTGGCGAGCGCTATCGACGTCGATGCCTTTGTGACTTTTGACCGCCAGTTGAGCCGGCGCACGGATGCGCCCGTATCGATCGAATTGCTTCGCTAGCGAGAGCGAGAGCGCAGTCGACGGGGTCGTCCCGAACAGCTCGCGGATATCGGCCCGGCGAACGGCAAATGCGTCAACGCTAGGCGGCCGACCGCTTCTGCGCGGCGCTGGCGACCGCGTCGATTACCGCGCGGCTGAACGCCGGCACGTCGTCGGGCTTGCGGCTGGTGATGAGATTGCCGTCGATGGTGACTTCCTCGTCGACCACCTCGGCGCCGGCGTTGCGCAGGTCGGTGCGGATCGACGGCCAGGAGGTGACGCGACGGTTGCGGAGGACGTCGGCCTCGGCGAGCAGCCAAGGGCCGTGACAGATCGCGGCGACCGGCTTGCCGGCAGCCATGAACTCGCCGACCAGCTGCACGGCATCCTCGTTCATCCGCAGCGTGTCGGGATTGGCGACGCCGCCCGGCAGGACGAGTGCGTCATAGGCGCCGGCCTCGACGTCGGCGACGGCAAGCGTTGCCTCGACCGTCTCGCCCTTCTTGTCGTGGACCATGCCCTGGATGTCGCCGGGATCGATCGAGGCGATCTCGACCGTCAGGCCGGCGGCGAGGAAGGCATCGCGCGGGCCGATCAGTTCGGACTGTTCGAAGCCGTCGGTGGCGACGATCAGGATACGGGCGGTCTGCGAAGCGGACATGGCAATCTCCGTTGCGAGGGGTTCGCCACCCACAACGGCTGCGCCGGCGATGCGTTGCCGCCCGGGCGGCAGGCCGCGCCTAGCGCGGGACGACATCCGAGAAGGCGGCGAGCACATCGGCATACAGCTCGCGCTTGAACGGGACGATCAGGTCGATGATCTTGCCGACCGGCGCCCATTGCCAGGCGCGGAACTCGGGGTGCGCAGTCTGCAGGTCGACGTCGGCATCGGTCCCGAGGAAGCGCATCGCGTACCATTTCTGGCGCTGGCCGCAGTATTTGCCCTTCCAGATCTTGCCGATCAGATCGTCGGGCAAGTCGTAGCACAGCCAGCCGTCGCTTTCGGCGATCAGCTCGGCGAGGTGCCGCGCGACGCCGGTCTCCTCCTCGAGCTCGCGGAACGCCGCCTCGCGCGGGTCCTCGCCCAGGTCGATGCCGCCCTGCGGCATCTGCCAGGCCTCGAGCGTCGAATCGAGCCGCTGGCCGACGAACACCTCGTCGCGGGCGTTGAGCAGCATCACCCCCACGCCGGCGCGGTAGGGCAGGCCGGAGGGGTGATTCGAAGGTGTCGAGGGAGCGTCGGGCATCGCGCCTCCTTAGGCGGCTTGTGCCGCCTGCGCCATCGTCGCGTCGCCCTGCGACTCGGTGACGATCTCGCGCAGCGCCGCCAGGCAGCCGGCGAGGTCGCCCTGCGCGCTCGGGATCGCCTGCCGCAAGGTCAGGCTGCCGTGGATCTGGCCCTTCGCTTCGCGGAACACCGTCGGCACGCCATGTTCGATGAGCTTCGCCGCATAGGCGCGGCCCTGGTCGCGCAGCGGATCGAGACCGCAGGTGAACACCAGCGCCGGCGGCAGCCCGGCGAAGCGGTCGGTATGATAGGGCGAGGCATGCGGGTGCAGCCGCTCGGCACCGTCGCCGAGATAGCTCGCCATGAACCAGCTCATGCCGGCGTGCGTCAGCAGATAGCCCTCGGCGAAGTCGACCATCGATCCGATCTCGGCGCTCATGTCGACGCCGGGGTAGATCAGCCACTGCGCGAGGATCGGCACCGGCAGCTGGTCGTGCAGCTGCTGTGCGCAGACGGCGGCGAGATTGCCGCCGGCGCTGTCGCCCGCCACGATCAGGCCGCTCACCGCATGGCCGATCACCGCCGGCGAAGCGGCGATCCAACGCGTCGCGGCGAGGCAGTCGTCGGCGGCGGCGGGGAAGGGGTGCTCGGGGGCGAGCCGATAGTCGACCGACACCACCGTCATGCCGAGCCCGCGGGCGATCTCGGCACAGGCGCTGTCGTGCGTGTCGAGATCGCCGATCACCCAGCCGCCGCCATGGTAGAAGACCAGCACCGGCGCCGGCGGGCCGTTGCGCTGCGTCGGGCAGTAGAGGCGGCCCGGTACCGAGTGGCCGTGGTCGCCCGGGATCGACAGCTCCTCGACATGCGCGAGCTCGCCGCGCGGCAGTTCGACCATCGATCCCATCATCTTGAACATCTCGCGCGCCATCGGCGCGTCGACCTCGTGCATCTGCGGGCCGGGCTGGCTGTTGAGGAAGTCGAGAAAGGCTTTCACGTCGGGACGGACGAACGGCATGGCGGGGCTCCCCATTATCGATTGGCGGCAATCATAGGCGCGAAGGTCGACCGGACAAGCCGCGGAAGTGCGAGGGTCTGGAAGCCGGCGCGCGCCACGAAGAACAGCGTGAACGCCAGCCACAGCCCGTGATTGCCGAGCGGCGCGGCGAGCGCCAGCGCCGCGGCATAGGCGACAAACGCTGCCGCCATCGTCGCCAGCAGCGCGCGCGTCCAGGTGGCGCCGATGAACACGCCGTCGAGTACGAAGGACACCACGCCGACGAGCGGCATCAGCACCGCCCAGGGGAGGTAGTCGAACAGCAGCGTAACGACCGCAGGGTCGGTGCTGAAGCTGGCCGCGAACGGCTGGCCGACGGTGGCGAAGGCGAGCGCGATGACCAGGCTGAGAGCGACCCCCGACAGGAGATTGCCGCGGACGAGAGCTGCGAAGCGCGCCCGGTCGCGCGCGCCGACGGCCTCGCCGCACAGCACCTGCGCCGCGCTCTCGAAGCCGTCGAGCATCAGCGCCGACAGCATGAACAGCTGGTAGAGGATCGCGTTGGCGGCGAGGACGGTCGCGCCCTGTTCGGCGCCGAGCCGCGAGAAGACCAGCAGCGCGAAGGTCAGGATGAGCGTGCGCAGGAACAGGTCGCGATTGACGCGCAGCAGCTGGCCGAGCGCCGCGCGCGTCCAGAGGCCCGCCGACCCGATCATCCGCAGCACGCCGCGCGCTGGCGGCTCGCGCGCCACGATCGCGGCGAGCGCCAGCAGCTTGGCGGCTTCCGAGGCGAGCGTCGACCAGGCGACGCCCTCGACGCCGAAGCCGAGCCCGAGCACCAGCGTCAGGTCGAGCGCAATATGCGCGACATTGGCCCCGATCTCGACCGCCAGCAGCGCGCGCAGGCGCCGCCGTCCGATCAACCAGCCGGCAAGCGCCGCGTTGAGCAGCCAGAGCGGCCCGCCCCAGTAGCGGATCTCGACATAGGCGCGCGCCGGTGCGGCGACGCCGTCGCGCGCGCCGAACCAGTCGAGCCCGAGCGCCACCGTCAACGGCTTGGCCGCGAGCACGGCGGTGCCGATCAGCAAGGCGATGGCGATCGCCCGCGCCAGCGTCGCCGCCTGCCCGGCCGCGTCGCCGCGCCCCGCCGCCTGCGCGGTCAGCGCCACCGTGCCGGTGCGCAGGAAGTTGAACACGACGAGCAGTCCGAGCATGAACTTGGCGCCGAGCTCGACCGCGCCCTGCGCCGGCGCGTCGCCGAGCCGGCCGATGACCCAGATGTCGGCCAGCCCGAACAGCGCGGTGGCGACGTTGGTGAGCATCGCCGGCAGGGCGATCGCCCAGATGGTGCGCTGAAGCGAAGCGGGCGGCATCTCGTTCAATTCCGTCTCGGGACCCGCTAGAAGGGGAGGGTGTTTCCCTTGGTTCACCACCCAGCATATGTCGCGCCGCTGCCGCCGGGCCACAGCTTTCCGATGGACAAATATGGGCTGGTGATGGTGGCGCTGCGCGAAGCCGGCGCCGAATGGGACGAGCACCGCCCCGAACCGATGCCGCGCGAATGGATCGAGGCCGTCCACAGCGCCGACTATGTCGAGGCGGTGATGACGGCGAGCGTCGACCGGATGCGCGAACGGCGCATCGGCTTTCCGGTGACCGAGCGGATGCGGCTGCGCTCGGTGCTGGCGGCGGGTGGCACCTTCCTCGCCGCGGAGCTGGCCTTGACGCACGGGTTTGCGGCGAACAGCGCCGGGGGCAGCCACCATGCGATGCCCGATGGCGGCGCCGGCTACTGCGTGCTCAACGATCTCGCGATCGCCGCCAACCGGCTGCTCGCCGAGGGCGCGGCGCAGCGGGTGATGATCGTCGACCTCGACGTCCACCAGGGCGACGGCACCGCGGTGATGCTCGCCGGACGGCCCGACGCCTTCACCTTCTCGATTCATGCCGCGAAGAATTTTCCGGCGCGAAAGGCACGATCGTCGCACGACGTGGATCTGCCCGATGGCGTTGACGATGCTGGCTATCTCGACGTGCTGGCGCGCGAGCTGCCGGCCTGCCTCGACCGTTTTCGCCCCGACCTGGTCCTTTACCAGGCGGGCATTGATCCCCATGTCGACGACAGGCTGGGCCGACTGGCGCTGAGCGACGAGGGTCTGGCGGCGCGCGACCGCTACGTGATGCGCGAATGCGGCCGGCGCGGCGTGCCGCTCGCGAGCGTGCTCGGCGGCGGCTACAGTCGCGACGGCGACCGGCTCGAAGTCGCGCGGCGGCACGCGCGCTCGATCCTGGCGCTGGCGGACGCGGCGAAGCCTGGGTAGCTTCCGCCGCACATTTTCTTCTTTGTTGCCCCCCGCCGGGGGGCGTAGGAACGCGACAAGCAACTCATAGCGGCGGAAAAAGCGAGCAAATGGCAACCGCACTCAAGAACGCGATCTTCGGAAACGACAAGGTGCATGCGGAGACCCGCGAAGCGGTGGTCGTCCGTTTCGCCGGCGATAGCGGCGACGGCATGCAGCTGACCGGCGGCCAGTTCACGCTGTCGACCGCGCTCGCCGGCAACGACCTGGCGACCTTCCCCGATTTTCCCGCCGAAATCCGCGCGCCGCAGGGCACGACCTTCGGCGTATCGGCCTTCCAGATCAATTTCGGCTCGACCGACATCGAGACCGCGGGCGACGAACCCGATGTGCTGGTGGCGATGAACCCCGCGGCGCTCAAGACCAATGTCGGCGCATTGCGCACCGGCGGCCTGGTCATCGCCGACAGCGGCGAGTTCACCGCGCGCAACCTTGCCAAGGCCGGCTATGAGGTCAGCCCGCTCGACGACGGCAGCCTCGCGCCCTACCAGCTGCTCGCCTTCAACATCTCGCAGCTGACGCTCGAGGCGGTGAAGCCGTTCGGGCTCGGCAACAAGGAAGCGCTGCGCTGCAAGAACATGTGGACGCTGGGGCTCGCGCTCTGGATGTTCGACCGCGACCGCCAGCCGCTCATCGACTGGCTGCGCGCCAAGTTCGCCAAGGCCGAGGTGCTCGCCGAGGCCAACATCGCCGCGCTCAACGCCGGCCATGCCTATGGCGAGACCGCCGAGATCGGCGGGCCGCTCAAGCAGTTCACCATCGCTCCCGCCGAGGTGGCGCCGGGCCATTACCGCACCGTGACCGGCGGCGAGGCGCTGTCGATGGGGCTGGTGGCGGGCGCCAAGCTCGCCGGGCTGCCGATGTTCTTCGGCTCCTATCCGATCACCCCGGCGTCGTCGCTGCTGCACACGCTGTCGCGGCTGAAGGAATATGGCGTCACCACCTTCCAGGCCGAGGACGAGATCGCGGCGATCGCCTCGGCGATCGGCGCCTCCTATGCCGGCCAGCTGGGGGTGACCTCGTCGTCGGGCCCGGGCATCGCGCTGAAGGGCGAGGCGATCGGCCTGGCGATCATGACCGAACTGCCGCTGGTCATCGTCAACAGCCAGCGCGGCGGTCCGTCGACCGGCCTTCCGACCAAGACCGAGCAGTCGGATCTCTACCAGGCGGTCTATGGCCGCAACGGCGACGCGCCGCTGCCGGTCATCTCGGCGCGCTCACCCGCCGACGCCTTCGACGTGGCGATCGAGGCGTGCCGGATCGCCACGCAGTTCATGACGCCGGTCATGCTGCTCACCGACGGCTATATCGCCAACGCCGCCGAGCCGTGGCGTATGCCCGACATGAACGGCTTCGAGCCCTTCCCGGCGCGCTTCACCACCGAGGTGCCGGCCGAGGGCAAGCAGAGCCCCTATGAGCGCGATCCCGAGACGCTGAAGCGCGTCTGGATCAAGCCGGGCACACCGGGGCTGATGCACCGCATCGGCGGCATCGAGAAAAACCACGCCACCGGCCACATCAACTACGAGCCGGCCAACCACCAGAAGATGACCGATACCCGCAAGGGCAAGATCGACGGCATCGCGCGTTACATCCCCGACCAGGCGGTCGAGCTGGGACAGGCGGGCGGCAAGCTGGCGATCGTCGGCTGGGGGTCGACCTTCGGGCCGATCCACCAGGCGGTGCGGCGCGCACGCGCCAAGGGCCACGACGTCAGCCACATCCACATCCGCTATCTCTGGCCGCTGCCGCAGAACCTCGGTGAACTGCTGAAGAGCTACGAGCGGATCATCGTGCCCGAGATGAACACCGGCCAGCTGAAGACCGTGCTGCGCGACCAGTATCTGGTCGACGCCCGGCCGCTCAACAAGGTGTCGGGCCACCCCTTCAAGATCGCCGAGATCGAAGCCGCCATCGAGGAGGCGCTGTCGTGAATGAAATGACCCGCATTACCAAGCCCGACGACTGGGCGACCGACCAGGAAGTGCGCTGGTGCCCGGGCTGCGGCGACTATGCGATTCTGAAGGCGGTGCAGCGCACCATGCCCGAGATTGGCGCCACGCCCGAGAACACCGTGTTCGTGAGCGGTATCGGCTGCTCGTCGCGCTTTCCCTATTATATGGAGACCTACGGCTTCCATACGATCCACGGCCGCGCGCCGGCGGTGGCGACGGGGGTCAAGCTCGCCAATCCCGAGCTCGACGTCTGGCTGATCACCGGCGACGGCGACGGGCTGTCGATCGGCGGCAACCACATGCTCCACCTGCTGCGCCGCAATCTCGACTGCCAGGTGCTGCTGTTCAACAACGAGATCTACGGCCTCACCAAGGGGCAATATTCGCCGACCAGCCGCGTCGGCACGCGCTCGCCGTCGACGCCGTTCGGCTCGGTCGACCGGCCGGCCAACCCGTGCGCCTTCGCGATCGGCGCCGGCGGCCGCTTCATCGCGCGCGCCATCGACACGCACAAGAACCTGCCG
>JASBUR010000029.1 GCA_030147805.1 Sphingomonadaceae bacterium | reverse complement strand
TCGATCTGCACGAGCGCCGCCGAGGTCTGCTCGAGGCTCGCGGCATTGCTCTCGGTGCGCCGCGCCAGATCCTCCGACGCCGACGCGATCTCGGTCGAGCCGGTGCGGATCGCCTCCGCGCCGCTGCCGACCGCCCCGATCAGCGTGCGAAGGCTCGCCAGCGCATCGTTGAAGTTGGTCTTGAGCGCGGCATAGCCCGCCGGGTAGTCGGCGGTCACCTCGGCGGTGAGGTCGCCGGCACTGAGCGCCTGGAGCCCTTCGCCGAGCGAGTTGCTGACCGTCGCCTGTTCGGCCGCTGCACGCGCATCGGCCTCGGCGCGCGCCACCGCGGCGATGCGGAAGGTCTCCACCGACCTGGCGACGTCGCCGAGTTCATCGCCCCGATCGCGGTGCGGCACGGTGGCGGTCCCGCCGTCGGCGAGCAGCGTCGTCACGCTGGCGAGGTCGGCCATGGGCCGCGAGAGCGTCTTGGCAATGAGCCACCACAGCCCGACGAGCGCGGCAAGCGACGCCACCGAGAGGAATGCGGTGAAAAGCGTGACCTTGCGTCGGTTCGCGTCATCCGCGACCTCGGCCTGCTTGGCGCGCTCACCGGTCATCCTGACGAGAAGATCGGCCTGGCCAATCGCCGCATGCGACGCTTCCTTGCCTTCCCCCTTCACCAGGTCGAGCGTCTGCCCGGGCGCCGCATATTTCGATTTGAGGATGCGATCATTCGTCTCGGCCAGCGCGTCCGTGGCGGCGCGAAGCTTTGCCACTTCCTCCGCGAGGACGGGGGCAGCCACGGCGGCATATTCATCGACCGTTGCCGCGACATCGGCCTGCGCCTTGGACATCCGGTCTTCGAGCTTGGCTGCCTCCTCCGGCGACTTTGCGGTCATGTGCGAATAGACGATGATGCGCTGCTCGCGGATCTGCGCGAGAACCTGCGCGAGCGTCGCGGTGCCGTGCAGCGCGGTACGCAAGCGATCGGACGCGCTCGCGCTGAGGCGGGAGGCGGCAATTTCGCCGGTAAGGGCGACCGCAATCAGCACGAGGCCAATCAGCGAGAAGACCGACAGCATCTTGCGCGACAGTCGCCAGTTGTTGAAGCTCGTGACCATAGATTCCTCGTTCAGACGTGCAGATCCGCTCGCGCCCCGCGATGAGCATAGAATTCTTATAGGATGATTCCGGCCGGACGGACGTCAGCTCGGGCCGATCGTCGAAGCCGGCGGGCCGGGTCGAACGGCGTCGCGGCGCCTTCCAGCGAGCAAACGACAGTCCGGCCGGAAACCCTCTCGCGATCATGCGTTCATCTGGCTCGGCCAGAAGGGGTGCATCGATGCGGATCAGGATCAACGGCGACACGCACGAGGTCGACGTCGACGTCCGCACCTCGCTGCTCGACCTGTTGCGCGAGCATCTCGGGCTGACCGGCAGCAAGAAGGGCTGCGACCATGGCCAGTGCGGCGCCTGCACGGTGCTGATCAACGGCCGGCGGATCAATTCCTGCCTGACGCTCGCGGTCATGCACGACGACGACGAGATCGTGACGATCGAGGGCCTCGGGTCGCCCGCGGCGCTGCATCCGCTGCAGGCCGCCTTCGTCCGCCACGACGGCTTTCAGTGCGGCTATTGCACGCCGGGGCAGATCTGCTCGGCGGTCGGCATGCTCGACGAGGTGGCGAAGGGCTGGCCGAGCCTGGTCAGCGAGCCGGGGACCGACGCCGTCGCGCTGACCGACGAGGAGATCCGCGAGCGGATGAGCGGCAATCTCTGCCGCTGCTCGGCCTATCCCAACATCGTCGACGCGATCCGCGACGTCGCGGGCGCCGGCGCATGAAGACGTTCGACTATCGGCGCGCCGACAGCCCCGCGGCCGCCGTCGGCGCCGCCGCTGCGGCGCGGACGCGCTACATCGCCGGCGGCACCAACCTCCTCGACCTGATGAAGCTGCAGATCGAGACCCCCGAGCGGCTCGTCGACATCAACCGGCTCGACCTGCACGACGTCGAGGACGTCGCCGACGGCGGGCTGCGGATCGGCGCGCTCGTGCCCAATTCGGATCTCGCCGCGCATCCGGCGGTGCGCGAGCGCTACCCGCTGCTGTCGTCGGCGCTGCTCGCCGGCGCCTCGGGGCAGCTGCGCAACAAGGCGACCACCGGCGGCAACCTCCTGCAGCGCACGCGCTGCTATTATTTCTACGACACCGCGACTCGCTGCAACAAGCGCGACCCCGGCAGCGGCTGCTCGGCGCGCGAGGGCGTCAACCGCATCCTCGCGGTGCTCGGCACCTCGGACCAGTGCATCGCCTCGCACCCGTCGGACATGGCGGTGGCAATGCGCGCGCTCGAGGCGACGATCGTGACGCTGACCCCGGCGGGCGCGACGCGGCGCCTCGCAATCGGCGAGCTCTACCGCCTGCCCGGCGACACGCCGCACATCGAGACGGTGCTCGAGCCCGGCGAGCTGATCACCCATGTCGAGCTGCCGCCGCCGCCGCCGGGCCGGCAGCTCTACCGCAAGGTGCGCGACCGCGCCTCCTATGCCTTCGCGCTGGTCTCGGTCGCGGGCGCGGTGGCGGTCGAGGCCGGCGAGATCCGCGCGGCGCGGCTCGCCTTCGGCGGGATCGGCACGATGCCGTGGCGCGACCCGGCGGTCGAGGCGGCGCTGATCGGCCAGGCGCCGGGCCGGCCGGCGTTCGAGGCGGCGGCCGACGCGCTGCTCCGCGACGCGCGCGGCCATGGCAGCAACGACTTCAAGCTGCCGCTGGCGCGGCGCACGCTCGTCGCCTGCCTTGCCGAACTGACGCGGGAGACCGGGCGATGAGCGACGCCAAGCGCACCCTCGTCATGGACGACCCCGTCGAGCACAGCCTGCTCGACGGCGCCCAGGGGGTCATCGGCCGGCCGATCGACCGCGTCGACGGCCCGCTCAAGGTCTCGGGCCGCGCCACCTACGCCGCCGAATATGCGCTCGACGACCTCGCCTACGGCTATCTGGTGGCGGCGCCCTTCGGCCGCGGCACGGTACTCGGCCTCGATGTCGAGGCGGCGAAGGCGATGCCCGGCGTCATCGACGTCGTCATCGACTACGAGACCTTCCTCCGCAACGCGCAGCAGGGCGGCGAGACCGAGGCGCCTGAGCAGGGCGTCCGCGAGGTCGCCTATTTCCGCGAGCCGGTGGCGATCGTCGTCGCCGAGACCTACGAGCAGGCGCGCGCCGCCGGCGAGCGGCTCGCGGTCGAGGGCGACCGCAAGCCCGGCCTGTACAGCGTCGCCGACCGCCTCGGCGAGGCGGACAAGGCGCCGTCGGGCGGCGCGGTCGAGCCGCACTTCGCCAACGGCGACCTCGACGCCGCGATGGCCGCAGCGCCGGTGACGGTCGACGTCACCTATACGACGCCGAGCCAGAACAGCGCCGCGATGGAGCCGCACGCCTCGACCGCCTGCTGGGGCGACGACGGGCTGACGCTCTACGGCTCGTACCAGATGCCCGCCTCGGACCGCGAGCAGCTCGCCGATGCGATCGGGCTCGAGGTGGACCAGGTGCGGATCGTCTCGGCCTATGTCGGCGGCGGCTTCGGCTCGAAGCTCGGCATCGCCCCCGAATCGGTCGCCGCGGCGGTCGCGGCGAAGAAGCTCGGCCGGCCGGTGAAGGCGGTGATGACGCGCCAGCAGGTGTTCGACGCCACCGTCCGCCGATCGGACACGCACCAGCGCGTGCGCCTCGCCGCGACCGCCGACGGCCAGCTGACCGGGATCGGGCACGACACGATCTGCAGCAACCTGCCTGGCGAGGATTTCTTCGAGCCCGCCGGCACCGCGACGCATTTCCTCTACGCGGCGCCCAACCGTACCATCCGCCACGACATGGTCCGCGTGAACCGCGTGCTGTCGGGATCGATGCGCGCGCCCGGCGAGGCGGTCGGCATGCTGGCGCTCGAATGCGCGATCGACGAGCTGGCCGAGAAGCTCGGCCTCGACCCGGTCGAGCTGCGCAAGCGCAACGAGCCCGAGCGCGATCCGCAGAAGGACGTCGCCTTCTCGAGCCGACGGCTCGTCGACTGCCTCGACGAGGGGGCGCGGCGCTTCGGCTGGGCCGAGCGCAACGCCACGCCCGGCGCGCTGCGCCGCGGCGAATGGCTGGTCGGCCACGGCATGGCGGCCTCGGCGCGCTCGAACAAGCTCAAGAGCTCCGAGGCGCGCGTCGCGGTGACCGCCGATGGCCGCGCGGTCGTCGAGACCGACATGACCGACATCGGCACCGGCACCTACACGATCCTCGCGCAGATCGCGGGCGAGATGCTCGGCCTGCCGCTCGACCGCGTCGAGGTCCGCCTCGGCGACAACTGCTTCCCGCCGGGCGCGGGATCGGGCGGCTCGTGGGGCGCCGGCAGCAGCGGCTCGTCGGTCTATCTCGCCTGCGAAGGGCTGCGCGAGCGGCTCGCCGACCGCCTCGGCTGCGCGGTCGACGAGCTGACGCTCAAGGACGGCGCGGCGATCTGCGCCAACCGCCAGGTGGCGCTCGCCGAGCTCGCCGGCGACGGCCTCGCCACCACGGGCCGCATCGAGGCGGGCAAGCTCGACGACGCGCTGCGGCAGGCGTCCTACGGCGCGCATTTCTGCGAAGTGCACGTCAACATGGTGACGGGCGAGTCGCGCGTCAGGCGCTGGACGAGCGTGTTCGCGGCGGGGCGCATCCTCAACGAGAAGACCGCGCGCTCGCAATGCCTCGGCGGCATCGTCTTCGGCCTCGGCGCCGCACTCACCGAGGAGCTGTTCCACGACGTCCGGACCGGCAAGATCGTCAACCGCGACCTCGCCGAATATCATGTGCCGGTGCACGCCGACGTCCCGCCGATCGAGGTGGTGTTCCTCCCCGAGCGCGACGCCTATGCCAATCCGCTGCAGTCGAAGGGCATCGGCGAGCTCGGCATCTCGGGCGCGGGCGCCGCGGTCGCCAACGCGATCTACAACGCGACCGGGGTGCGCGTGCGCGATTTCCCGCTGACGCTCGACGAGCTGCTCGACGGCCTGCCGCCGGTCTGACGGCGGCGGCAACCGCCCCCGGCGCGACCGACCGCGGCCAGGGCCCGCTCCCCGCGCCGATCGGGCCGACGCAGCGCGCGCTGTACGTGCTGCGCCGTGAGAAACGCCCCCAAGGCGACGCCTCGCTGCCAGCGCCAGCCTTGCGATGTCGATCTTGTGCGGGCGCTGGAACGAACCGGGGTGCCAATCGCTTGCCCAAATGGCTGGGGCCGGGAATGTACCGATGCCGCCCCGCCGCCCGTCAAACGCAACACCGCCCCACCAGGAGATACCGAGATTTCCGCCGCGACCGCCGATCTACTGTGGGTGCTGCTCGCGTTGCCGTTCGCGGGGAGTCTGCTCGCCGCCCTGCTGCCGGCGCGCGCGCGCAACGCCGCCGGGCTTGTCGCCGGCGGCACCGCGCTCGTCGGCGCCCTTCTCACCGCGCTGCTCTATTCGTCGCTCGCCGACGGGGCGCTGCGCGCGGAGATCGCGTGGCTGCCGTCGCTCGGGCTCGATCTGGTGCTCCGGCTCGACGGGCTGGCGTGGATCTTCGCCTTCCTGGTGCTCGCGATCGGCTTCCTGGTCGTCGTCTATGCGCGCTATTATATGTCGCCCGAGGATCCGGTCCCGCGCTTCTTCGCCTTCTTCCTCGCGTTCATGGGATCGATGCTCGGCCTCGTCCTGTCGGGCAACCTCGTCCAGCTGGTCTTCTTCTGGGAGCTGACCAGCCTCTTTTCCTTCCTGCTGATCGGCTATTGGCACCATAACGAGACTGCCCGGAAGGGCGCGCGCATGGCGCTGATCGTCACCGCGGCGGGCGGAGTCTGCCTGCTCGTCGGCGTGCTGCTGGTGGGCAAGATCGTCGGCAGCTACGATCTCGACGAGGTCCTCGCCGCGGGCGACCTCGTGCGATCGAGCGAACTCTACCTACCGGCGCTGGTGCTGATCCTGCTCGGCGCCTTCACCAAGAGCGCGCAGTTCCCGTTCCACTTCTGGCTGCCGCATGCGATGGCGGCGCCGACCCCCGTCTCCGCCTATCTTCACTCGGCCACGATGGTGAAGGCCGGCATCTTCCTGATGATCCGGCTGTGGCCGGTGCTCGCCGGCACCGACGCCTGGTATCTGATCGTGACGACGGTCGGCCTCGCGACGATGGGGATCGGCGCCTGGGCGGCAATCTTCCAGCAGGACTTGAAGGGCCTGCTCGCCTATTCGACGATCAGCCACCTCGGGCTGATCACGCTGCTGCTCGGCCTCGACAGCCCGCTGGCCGCCGTCGCCGCGATCTTTCACACGCTCAACCACGCCACTTTCAAGGCCTCGCTGTTCATGGCCGCCGGCATCATCGACCATGAGGCCGGCACGCGCGACCTGCGGCGCCTGAGCGGGCTCTACCGCTTCATGCCCTACACCGCGACGCTGGCGATGGTCGCCGCCGCGGCGATGGCGGGCGTGCCGCTGCTCAACGGCTTCCTGTCGAAGGAGATGTTCCTCGCCGAGGCGCTCGACACGCACAGCGGCACGCCGATCGACGCCGCCCTCCCCTATCTCGCGACCGCGGCGCTGGCACTGAGCGTGCTCTATTCGGTGCGGTTCATCCACCAGGCGTTCTTCGGGCCGCCGCCGGTGGGGCTGCCCAAGCAGCCGCACGAAGCACCGTTCTGGATGCGCGTGCCGATCGAGGTTCTCGTTCTCGCCTGCCTCGTCGTCGGAACCCTTCCCGCGATCACCGTGGGTCCGTTCCTCGACACCGCCGTGCGCTCGGTGCTGGGGAGCGCCACGCCCGCCTACAGTCTCGCCATCTGGCATGGCTTCAACCGGCCGTTGCTGCTCAGCCTGGTCGCGCTCGCCGGCGGGGGCGCCGGCTATCTGATCTTCCGCGAGCGGCTCAACGCGATGAGCGGCGCGCCGCTGATCGGCCGCTTCAAGGGCCGCAAGGGCTTCGACGCCGTGCTCGCATCGATCGTCAACACGGCGCGCGCCCTCGAACGCCGGCTCGGCACGGTGCGCCTGCAGCCGCAGCTCAAGCTGCTCGCCGCGATCGCCTGCCTTGCGGCGTTCCTGCCCTTCGGACGCTATGGCTATTCGCTCGGCGATGCCACCGGCACCATCGCCGATCCCGGCTTCGTGGTGATCTGGCTGGTCGGCGGTGCCTGTGCGATCGGCGCCGCCTGGCAGGCCAAATACCGCCGCCTCGCCGCACTCATCCTCATGGCCGGCGCAGGACTCGTCAGCTGCATCAGCTTCGTCTGGCTCTCCGCCCCCGATCTCGCGCTCACGCAGCTGCTCGTCGAGACGGTGACCACCGTGCTGCTGCTGCTCGGGTTGAGGTGGCTGCCCAAGCAGCGGCCCGACGTCTGGCCGGCGGGTCGTCCGCCGCTGGCGGTCCGACTGCGCCGCGGCAGCGACCTGCTGATCGCGATCGCCGCCGGTTGCGGCATGGCGCTGATCTCCTATGCCGTCATGACCCGGCCACTCGGCGAGAGCCTGTCGACCTTCTTCCTCGAACGCGCCTATGCCGAAGGCGGCGGCCGCAACGTCGTCAACGTCATCCTGGTCGACTTCCGGGCGCTCGACACGCTCGGCGAGATCGCGGTGCTCGCCATCGTCGGCGTCACCGTCTTCTCGCTGCTGCGCCGCTTCCGCCCCGCCGAGGAGAGCGTGCGAGCGCCCGAGCAGCAGCTCTTGCAGAACGCCGCCGACGAGGCGCGCGAGGGCCGGCGGGTGGGCGATACGCTGACCGACTATCTGCTGGTGCCGCGCATCATCATGGAATGGCTGTTCCCGTTCATCATCGTCTTCGCGCTCTACCTGCTGGTCCGCGGCCATGACCTCCCCGGTGGCGGCTTTGCGGCGGGGGTCACGATGTCGATCGCGCTGATCCTGCAATATGTGGCGTCGGGCACGCGGAGCGTCGAAGCGCGACTGCGCGTGCGCCCGTTGAGCTGGATCGGGGTCGGGCTGCTCGTCGCGACGGCAACCGGCGCCGGCGCCTGGCTGTTCGGCTATCCCTTCCTGACCTCCTGGTTCGACTATGCCGAACTGCCGTTGATCGGGCGGGTGCCGCTCGCCAGCGCGCTGGTCTTCGATCTCGGGGTGTTCATCCTGGTCGTCGGCGCCACCGCGCTGATGCTGATCGCGCTCGCCCACCAGTCGATCCGGACACCGATGAAGCGCGCCCGGCCGGCGGAGCCGTCGTAATGGAAGCGGTCCTCGCCCTCGGTATCGGCGTGCTCACCGCCTCGGGCGTCTGGCTGATCCTGCGGCCGCGCACCTTCCAGGTGATCATCGGCCTGTCGCTGATCTCCTATGCGGTCAACCTGTTCATCTATGCGATGGGGCGGCTGAAGGTCGACGCCCCCGCGCTGGTCGGCAGCGGCACCGTCGCCAATCCCGACGCCTATTCGGATCCGCTGCCGCAGGCGCTGGTGCTCACCGCGATCGTCATCTCGTTCGCGATGACCGCGCTGCTGCTCGTCGTGCTGCTGGCGTCGCGCGGCCTGACCGGCACCGATCATGTCGACGGGGTCGAAGACGAATGAGCCTCGACTGGATGGACCATCTGATCGTCGTCCCCGTGGTGCTGCCGCTGGCGGCGAGCGCGACGATGCTGCTGCTCAAGGAACGGCGGCGCAAGGCGAAGGCGGCGATCAGCATCGCGACGGTCGTCGCGCTGCTGCTGGTATCGCTGCTGCTGCTCGAGCGCGTGGTTTCGCAGGGCTTCGCCGGCGAGCCGGGCGCCCGCGCCTATCTGCTCGGCAACTGGCCGGCGCCGTTCGGCATCGTGCTCGTCGTCGACTGGCTGTCGGCGCTGATGCTGGTGCTGACGAGCGTCCTCGGCCTGACCTCGCTCGCCTATTCGCTGGCGCGCTGGGACCGGGCCGGGCCGCGCTTCCATGCGCTGTTCCTGCTGCAGCTGATGGGGCTGAACGGCGCCTTCCTCACCGGCGACCTGTTCAACCTGTTCGTGTTCTTCGAGGTGCTGCTCGCGGCCTCCTACGGCCTGCTACTGCACGGATCGGGCGTGGTCCGCGTGAAGGCCGGCCTCCACTATGTCTCGATCAACGTCGCCACCTCGCTGCTCTTCCTGATCGGTGCGGCGCTGATCTACGGCGTGACCGGCACACTCAACATGGCCGATCTGGCGACGCGGATCCCCTCGGTCGCGGGCGACGAGCTGGCGCTGCTGCAGAGCGGGATCGCGGTGCTCGGGGTCGCCTTTCTCGTGAAGGCAGGCATGTGGCCGCTCGGCTTCTGGCTGCCCGGCACCTACGCCGCGGCGGTACCCCCCGTCGCGGCGCTGTTCGCGGTGCTGAGCAAGGTCGGCATCTACGCCATCCTGCGCGTCTACCTGCTGCTGTTCGGCGGCGACCTCGGCTGGACCGGCAATTTCGGCGAGGAATGGCTGCTCTACGGCGGGATCGCGACGATCGCCTTCGGCACGGTCGGCGTGCTCGCGGTGCGGTCGCTGTCGCGGCTGGCGGGCTATAGCGTGGTGATCTCGTCGGGCACGCTGCTCGCCGCGATCGGCGCCGGCGAAGGCGAGGTGCTGGGCGGGGTGCTGTTCTATCTGGTCAGCTCGACGCTGGCGCTGAGCGCCTTCTATCTGCTGCTCGAGCTGGTCGAGCGGCAGGAGGTCGAGGCCAGTCTGACCGCGGTCGTCGAACCGGTGTTCGACGACGAATATACCGGCTTGCCGAGCGCCGAAGCGCAGGAAGAAAACGAGGTCGGCGTCGTGATCCCGGCGACGATCGCGCTGCTCGGCGGCGGGCTGATGTTCTGCTCGCTGCTGCTGGCCGGCATGCCGCCGCTGTCGGGCTTCATCGCGAAATTCGCGATCATCCAGGGGCTGCTCGGCCTCGACACCGTCGTCACGCCGGCGATCTGGCTGCTCATCGCGCTGCTCATCGCCTCCGGACTCGCAACGCTCATCGCGACCAGCCGCGCCGGCATCGATCTGCTGTGGACGCCATCGGCAAAGCCGCTGCCGATGCTGCGCCTCGCCGAGGCCGTGCCCGTCGGGCTGCTGCTGCTCGTCTGCCTCGGCCTGATGGTCTTTGCCGGCCCGGCAATGCGCTACATGGAGCGGACCGGCGCCTCGCTGCAGGATCGCGCCAGCTACGTCCGCGCGGTGTTCTCCGCGCAACGCGTCGGCGAGGCGGCGCCATGATGCGACGCCTCGTCCCCTATCCGCTGCTGGCGATCGGGCTGTTCGGCATGTGGCTGCTGCTGACGCAGTCGGTATCGGTCGCGCAAACGCTGCTCGGGGGCGTCGTGGCGATCATCGCCTCGCACGGCATGCGGCTGCTGCGCGCCGACCGCCCCGGGGTCCGCGCCTACCGGCCGCTGCTGCGGCTGGCGCCGATCGTCGTGGCCGACATCATGCGGTCCAATCTCGCGGTCGCCAAGATCGTGCTGTTCCCGCGCCGCGACCGCGTCTCGTCGTTCGTTCGCCTGCCGATCGCGCTGCAGAGCCCGCACGGGTTGACGCTGCTCGCGCTCATTCTGACCGCGACGCCGGGTACGATGTGGCTGCAGTTCGATCGCGTCCGCCGCGAACTGATCGTCCATGTCCTCGATCTCGTCGACGAAGAGGACTGGATCCGCCTGATCAAGCGCCGCTACGAGGCGCTGCTCATCGAGGCCTTCGACTCATGACGAACCTGATGCTCGCCTGGGCCATCACCACCGCGCAGGTGCTCATCGGCCTCGCCATGCTGTGCGCGGCCTATCGCATGCTCGTCGGGCCGCGCGTGCAGGATCGCGTGCTCGGCCTCGACACGCTGTACGTCAACGCCATGCTGATGCTGGTGACCTTCGGCATCCAGACCGGGCGGACGCTCTACTTCGAGGCGGCGCTGATCATCGCGCTGCTCGGCTTCGTCGGGACGGTGACGCTGGCGAAGTTCCTCATGCGCGGCGAGGTGATCGAATGATCCAGGCTCCCGACCTCCCGCTCTGGGCGTCGCTGCTGGTGGCGGTGCTGCTGCTCGCCGGCGCAGCGGTGACGCTCACCGGCTCGCTCGGGCTGCTTCGCATGAAGAGCTTCTACGACCGCGTGCATCCGCCGACGCTCGGCAGCAGCCTCGGCATGGTGCTCGTCGTCGCCGCGTCGATCCTGTGCTTCTCGGTCCTGCGCTCCCGCCCCTCGGTGCACGAGCTGCTGATCGCTTTCTTCCTCACCCTGACGACGCCGGTGACCTTCATGCTGCTGGCCCGCGCCGCGCTGTATCGCGATCGCATGGAGGGCCGCGAGGATGTGCCCCACGACGATGCATGAGCGCGACGGGCGGCATGACCGGCGATCGCCCGTCGGCCGCGGCGGCGAGCGCGCGCCGGGACCTTGGCACCGGTCGCGGACGTTGTGCTGCCATGCTCGTTGACGACACCCGCGACGCCGACCGGCGCGGCGAAGCGGCAGGCCGCGGCTGATGGCGCTGCGCGTCCGCGTGATCGCGATCGTCGAGGACATCCGCGACAGCTACTGGTTCGTGCCGGGGCTCATGGCGCTGGCGGGACTTGCCGGCGGACTCGGCCTCGTTCTGCTCGACGCCCGGCTCGGCGAGGAATGGCTTGGCCGCTTCGAATGGTTCTACGGCAGCCGCCCCGAAGGCGCGCGCGCCGTGCTGTCGACGGTCGCCAGCTCGACGATCACCGTCGCCGGCGTGGTGTTCTCGATCACGCTCGCGGCGGTGACCTATGCGTCGGGGCAATATGGGCCGCGCTTGCTGACCAACTTCCAGCGCGATCGCGGCAACCAGCTGACGCTCGGCACCTTCATCGCCACCTTCCTCTTCTGCCTGGTCGTCCTGCGCACCATCCGCTCCGCCGAGGAGGCCAGCGCCGATAGCGGCGGCACGCTGCGCGAGGCGTTCGTGCCGCATCTCGCCGTCTATGGCGCGATCGGCTTGGCGATCGCCTCGATCGCGGTGCTCGTCTACTTCGTCCACCATGTGACCGACAGCATCCACATCAACAATGTGGTGGCGCGCATCGGACGCCAGCTGATCGAAGACATCGAATGCCTGCCGTCGGAGCCGCCGCCGGCGCGACCGGCGCCGGCGCTCACCGACCCGGTCGGAATCCGGTCCACGCGCACCGGCTATGTCGAGGCGGCGGACAGCAAGGCGCTGCTGGCCGTCGCCGCGCGCTTCGACCTTCAGATCCGCCTGCTCAGCCGGCCCGGCGACTTCGTGACGGCCGGGCAGGTGCTGCTCGAAGCGTCGCCGGCCGCGTCGGTGGAGCCGGAGGTGGCCGACGATTGCCGCTCGGCCTTCGCCTTCGGGCGCAAGCGCACGCCGCTCCAGGACCTGCGCTTCGGCATCGACGAGCTGGTCGAGATCGCGGCGCGGGCGCTGTCGCCCGGGGTCAACGACCCGTTCACCGCCATCGCCTGCATCGACTGGCTGGGCGCCGCGATCACGCTGCTGGCGGAGCGCCACCTTCCCGACGGCCTGTGCGCCGGCGAGGACGGGGTCGTGCGCGTGGGGGCCGAACCGCTCGACTTCGCCAGCTATGCGACGACGGCGTTCGGGCAGCTGCGCAGCTATGCGGCGAACGACCCGAACGCGGGGGCGCATGCCGTGCGCACGCTGGCGACGATCGCCGAGCGGGTCCGCGATCCCGTGAAGCGCGCCGCCATCGAGTACCAGCGCGAGGCGCTGCTCGCCGCGATGTAAAGGCGGTGTGGCCGACGACCGGACCGGCGACGGCTAGGCCGCCCGCTTCTCGACGCGTCCCGCGCCCGCCCGCAGCTCGCGCAGCAGGTCGCGCACATAGACGTCGAAATCGACCTGCATGGTGTGCCGCGACGAGGCGTAATAATGGCCGCGGTGCAGCTTCTCGTCGGCGGCGATCGCGGCGCGCATCTCATCGGGGCTCGGCAGCGCATAGCGGCCGTCCAGCCAGGCGGCGAGCAGCTTCGACTGCTGCTCGGCAAGGTTGACCAGCGTCGGCAGCGACTGCGCCAGCCCCATGAACCACAGCGAATGAAGCCGCGGATCGGGCTGCACCAGGCGCTTGAACAGCGGCAGGTGATTGTCGCGCACCGGTGCATCGGCATCGGCGAGGAAGGGGAAGCGCATCTTGTAGCCGGTGGCGTAGACGATGACGTCGACGTCCTCGACCGACCCGTCGGCAAACTTGACCTGCCGGCCCATCAGCTCGGTGATGATCGGCCTGGCGGTGATGTCGCCCGAGCCGCAGCGGACGAGGAACTCGCCCGATACGGTCGGATGCGCCTCGAGCGGCTTGTGGTCGGGCGCCGGCAGCCCGTAATCCTCCATCGCGCCTATCGAGCGCTTGATCGCCCAGGCGGCAAGCTTGCGCTTCGCCCAGCCGGGCAGCCACGGCGGCAGCAGCGACTTGTCGCTCGGCGCGCCGTTGAAATATTTGGGCATCACCCAGACGCCGCGCCGCGCCGACACGAACAGCTTCTTCGCGATCGGCCGCTGGCTCAGCTCCGACGCGATGTCGACGGCGCTGTTGCCCAGCCCCACGACGACGACGGTCTTGCCGCGCATGTCGATCGGATCGAACGGCGTGCGGTAGGCGTGCGCGTGGATCTGCTCGCCGTCGAACCTGCCGGGAAATTCTGGCGTGTTGGGGCTCCAGTGATGGCCGTTTGCCACCACGACGGTGTCGTAGATCTTGGTCTCCCCCGTCGACAGCGTGACGTCCCAGCGGCCGTCCGATCGCTGTTCGCACTTGTCGACGCCGGTGTTGAAGCGGATCAGCTCGCGCAGGCCGAAGTGGTCGACATAGGCGTTGAAATAGCCGTCCATCAGGCTGTGGTGCGGGAAATCCGGCCAGTCGGCGGGCACCGGATAATCCTCGAAGGCGAGCCGCCATTTCGAGGTGTCGATGTGCAGCGACTGATAGCAGGCGCTCATGCCGTTGGGGTTCTGGTATGCCCAGTTGCCGCCGACGCGGTCCGACTTCTCATAGATGTCGAAGGGCAGTCCGCGCTCCTTCAGCCGCTTGGCGGTGGTGAAGCCCGAGCAGCCGGCGCCGATTATGCAGGTGGTCATGGGCGGGAGGATGCGACCGCGCCGCGACCGCCGCAAGCTATCGCTAGCGTTCGGTCCTCAGCCCCAGACGTCGGTGAACAGCCGCGCGAAATTGGCGCCGAGCAGCTTCTCGACCTTCCCCGTCGAATGGCCGCGCCTGAGCAGGTCGCCCGCCAAGGTCTCGAAGCGGCGCGGATCGTTATATTCCTTGATGAACAGGAAGCCGGTCGGATCCTCGTCGCCCGGCGCCGCATAGCCCGCCGCGACGCGTCGCTCGGTCATTTCCTTGAAGCGCTTGCGGAAGTCGGGCGTGTCGTCGGTGCCGGTGATCGAGCCGTCGGTGCCGAGGCCGACATGGTCCTCGCCGGCCACCTTCCAGGCATGCTCGATATGCGCGATCAGGTCCTGCGCGCGCGGCTGGCCGCCCTCGGGACGCAGATAGGGCATGAAGTACATGCCGATGACGCCGCCCTTGTCGGCAAGCTTCCTCATCACCGCGTCGTGCGTGTTGCGCGGATGGTCGCGCAGCGCGCGGCAGCCGCTGTGGGTGATCGCCACGGGCGCGGTCGACATGGCGATCGCCTCCTCGTGGACGCGCGAGCCGGCATGGCTGACGTCGACGAGGATGCGGCGCTTGTTGAGCTCGGCAACGAGCTCGCGGCCCAGGCGGGACAGCCCGCCGTTGGCGGGCTCGAGGCAGCCGTCGCCGAACAGGTTGCGGTTGTTGTAGGTCGGCTGGACGATTCGGACGCCGAGGCTGTGGAAGACGCCGAGCCTGTCGCGGAAGTCGGCGCCGAACGGCATCGAATCCTGCATGCCGTAGATGAAGCCCATCCGCCCGCTGTCCTTGGCGGCGCGCAGGTCGGCGCCCTTGCGGACCGCCATGAACAGCCCGGGATTGAGGTCGATCTCGCGGTTCATCTCGGCGAGCTGCGCGACGCTGTCCTCGAACGCGGTCGGGATGTTGCCGACGTTGCTGATCGTGATGTTGACCGCGGTGACGCCCGAGGCCTTTGCGTCGGCGAGCAGCTTTCCCGTCATCGGCGCGCCGGGCGCGCGCGCGGCATCGTAGCCGCCGGGACCGCCGAGCGCATCGATGACCAAGGCGCGGTCGTACATCGCGCGCGCCGACGGCTCGGCCGCCCAGACGCGCGTCGCCGCCGTCGCGGCGACCGCCCCTACGCCCATCAGAAAATCACGTCGCGCGATCATCTTGTTCTCCACCCGCATGCGGCGATGCTGGCGCAGGCGCGCACGAGTGGCAAGCGCGGTCTCGACGCTACGCGGCGAGGCCGCGCTGCAGGTCGATGCCGCTCGGCGCCTGGAAGGCGCGCAGGCCGAATTCGGGCAGGATCGCCAGCAGATGGTCGAAGATGTCCGACTTGATGTCCTCATAGGCGTTCCACGCGGTCGTCGTCGTGAAGCAGTAGATTTCGATGGGCAGGCCGTGCGGCGTCGGCGCCAGCTGCCGGACGAGCAGCGTCATGCCCTTGGCGACCTGCGGATTGGCGCGAAGATACGCCGCGATATAGGCGCGCAAGGTGCCGATGTTGGTCACCTGTCGCTGGTTGACGCGGTCGCGCCCGGCCTTTTCGACCGCGGCGTTCCACTCGGCGAGCTCCTGCTGCTTGCGGCCGAGATAGTCGTCGAGCAGCGCGAAACGGCGGAGGTCCTGCTGTTCGGCCGCGGTGAGGAAGCGCACGCCGTTCTGGTCGATGAACAGCGAGCGCTTGATCCGCCGCCCGCCGGCTTCGGACATGCCGCGCCAGTTCTTGAAGCTTTCCGAAATCAACCGGTGCGTCGGGATCGTGGTGATCGTCTTGTCCCAGTTCTGCACCTTGATCGTGTGCAGCGCGATATCGATGACGTCGCCATCGGCGTTGAGCGCCGGCATTTCGATCCAGTCGCCGACGCGCAGCATGTCGTTCGAGGTGAGCTGCACCGAGGCGACGAGCGACAGGATGGTGTCCTTGAACACCAGCAGCAGCACCGCGGCCATCGCGCCGATCCCCGACAGCAGAAGCAGCGGCGACCGGTCCATCAGCGCGGCGATCACCAGGATGACAGCGGCGCCGTAGACGATGATCTTCAGCAGCTGGACATAGCTTTTGATCGGCCGGCTCGCCGCATCGGCGCGACGCGCGTAGATCTGGTTCACGAGCGTCAGCCCCTTGCTGATCGCCATCGCGACGAACAGGATCACCGAGGCGGCGACGACGTTGCCGACGAGAATGATGATCGTCGGCGAGAGGTGCGGCACCGCCGCGATCCCGTAGGAGATGATGAGCGCCGGCACGATGTTGGCGAGCCGCGCCACGGCGGGCATCGGCGCCAGATCGTCGTGCGGCAACGAGCGCATCACGAAGCGCAACACCCCATGCTTGACGATGAAATTGGCGGTCCAGGCGACGCCGAGCAGAATGGCGAGGCCGATCAGCGTCTCGGCCCAGGGCGGTAGTCCGGTGAGGAAGGGAATGGCGGCGGCGGCCGGAAGGCCTTCGATCGTGGACTGGCGCATGATGTCATGCCCGCACGACTGCAGGCCCTCGCTCCTTTCGCTGTGATGGCAGCCGAAAGGTGGTCGACGGGTTCGCCGGTGTCAAATCGGCCGCCCGCGGCGACCGGCCGCGCCGCCGGCTAGGCCGCCGCGTCGAACGACAGCCGCTCGTAGCGCGCCAGATGATGGTCGATCGAGCCGAACTGATTCTCGATCATCGTCGCCCGCTTGAAATAATGGCCGACCGCCAGCTCGTCGGTCATGCCCATGCCGCCGTGGATCTGGATGGCGCTCTGCCCGACGAACCTGCAGGCCTTGCCGACGCGCGACTTGGCAGCCGAGACCGCCTTCATGCGCTCGGCATCCGACTCCTCGAGCTTGAGCGTCGCCATCAAGGTCAGGCTGACCGACTGCTCGACCTCCATGAACATGTCGACCATGCGGTGCTGGAGCACCTGGAAGTCGGAGATGGCGCGGCCGAACTGCTTGCGCTGTTTGGCATAGTCCATCGTCTGCAGGTGCAGCTGGCGCATCACCCCCGTCGCCTCGGCGCAGATCGCCACCGTCGCTTCGTCGATCACGCGCTCGATCACCGGCAGCGCGGCGCCCTCGGCGCCGAGCAGCGCGTCGGCGGGAAGGCTGGCGTTCTCGAAATAGACTTCGGAGGCGCGGCCGCCGTCGACGGTCGGATAGTCGCGCGTCGACACGCCCCTGGCGCCCTTCTCGACGAGGAACAGCGAGACGCCGTCGCGGTCGCGCTGGCCGCCGCCGGTGCGCGCGCTGACGATCAGATGCGTGGCGTGCGGCGCGTCGCGCACCACCGCCTTGTGGCCGTTGAGGACCCAGCCGGCACCGTCCTTCTTCGCGGTCGTCTTGAGGTCGGCCCAGTCGTAGCGGCCGTGCGGCTCGGCATAGGCGAAGGCGGTGACGACCTCGCCGCCGATGATGCGGCCGATCAGATCGTCGGCCGCCGCGCCGCCGGTGGCGCGCAGGACGCCGCCGCCGATCACCACGGTCGACAGATAGGGCTCGACGACGAGGCGGCTCCCGAGCTCTTCCATCACGATCATATTCTCGAGCGCGCCGCCGCCCAGCCCGCCCTGCGCTTCGGTAAAGGGGGCGCCGAGGATGCCGAGTTCGTCGGCGAAGGCCTTCCAGGTCGCGGCCGACCAGCCGGCGTCGGAGCGCGAGACCTTCATCCGCGTCTCATGGTCGTAGCGGTCCGACAGATAGCGCGCGAGCGTGTCGCGCAGCATCGTCTGCGTTTCGGTGTAGCTGAAGTCCATCGTGAGCCCCTTAGCTCTCTCTATCGTCATCCCCGCGAAGGCGGGAATCCATTCCCGCGGCCTCGGAGAATGGTCCCCGCCTTCGCGGGAATGACGAAATTTGTTGGTTAAAGCCCCAGCACCATCTTCGCGATGATGTTGCGCTGGATCTCGTTCGACCCACCGTAGATCGTCGTCTTGCGCATGTTGAAATAGGTCGGCGCGGCGCGCTGGGCGTAGTCGGGCCCGATGCCGTGTTCGTTGTCGCCGCCGAAGCCGCGGAAATAGGGCGCGCCATAATGGCCGACCGCCTCGAGCGCGAGCTCGGTGATGCGCTGCTGGATCTCCGATCCCTTGATCTTCAAGAGCGACGATTCAGGCCCCGGCCCCTTCCCCGCCGCGGTCGAGGCGAGCGAGCGCAGCTCGGTATATTCGAGCGAGGTGAGGTCGATCTCGAGCTCGGCGATCTTGCGCTTGAAGAACGGGTTCTGGATCAGCGGCTGGCCCTGGTCGACCTCGCTCGCCGCGATGTCGCGCAGCCGCTCGACGCCGCGCTTCGAGCGCGCCACGCCGGCGATGCCGGTACGCTCGTGCGCCAGCAGGAACTTGGCGCAAGTCCAGCCCTTGTTCTCCTCGTAGATGCGGTTCTCGACCGGCACGCGGACGTTCTCGAGCCACACCTCGTTGACCTCGTGCTCGCCGCCCAAGGTGATGATCGGCCGCACGGTGACGCCGGGCGACTTCATGTCGATGAGCAGGAAGCTGATGCCCTCCTGCGGCTTCGCCGCCGGGTCGGTACGAACGAGGAAGAAGCCCCAGTCGGCGTGCTGCGCGAGCGTGGTCCAGGTCTTCTGGCCGTTGACGATATAATGGTCGCCGTCACGTTCGGCGCGGGTGCGCAGGCTTGCGAGGTCGGAGCCGGCGCCGGGCTCGGAATAGCCCTGGCACCACCAGTCGTCGCCCGACAGGATGCCGGGCAGGAACTTCGCCTTCTGCTCGGGCGTGCCGAAGGTGTAGATCACCGGGCCGACCATCGCGATGCCGAACGGCAGGATCGGCGTGGTCTCGGCGCGCGCCAGTTCCTCGGAGAAAATGTAGCGCTGCACCGCGTTCCAGCCGGTGCCGCCATATTCCTTCGGCCAGGCGGGCGCGACCCAGCCCTTTCTGGCGAGGATGCGGTGCCAGCTGAGGATGTCCTCCTTCGAGAGATCCTCGCGCCCGCCCTTGCCGCGCAGGCCGGCGGGATAATTGTCGGCGATGAAGGCGCGAACCTCGTCGCGGAAGGCGATGTCTTCCGGGCTGAACTGAAGGTCCATCGGTGCGTTCTCCCCAAGTGGCAGGCCGATTGGCTAGCGCTGCGCTCGGGCGCGCGCAACCTATCGCAACTGCCTATGCCGCCAGCCAGCGCTGCGCCTACACGCCGTCACTTTTCGTCGTTTTGGGGATAAATCCCCAATAATCGACAAATTTACGAAACGCAAGCGCATTCTGCACGTTGTCGACTCGTAACTGTTGCGTATCTCGCGTCCCGAGTTCGTTGCGTACCCCGTTGCGTAGGTGTGAAAACAACATGAGTCCTGTATCTCCCATTGTGCACGCGTTCCGGCGCCGGGCGACCGTGGTCCTGCTTTCGATGGCAGCGGTCGTTCCGGCGTCCGGCTTTGCGGAAACCGGCCGCGTCGCGTCCGAACTGGCGCCCGCCATCGCGGCGACGCCGAGCGTGGCGCCCGTCCTCGAGACGGCGACGCATATCGCCCCGGTAAGCTGGAGCCGCCGCAACGCCGAGGCGCTGATCGACGTGATCGAGGCGGCGGCGGACGAGGGGCTCGACCCGAGGGACTATGATATTGCGCGGCTGCGCGATGCCGTCGACAGCGGTCTCATCGACCCTGTGCTGTTCAATGAGAGCGCGATGCGCCTCGCCGGCGACTATCGCTACGGTCGCGTCGCGCGCAGCGAGCGCGTCGACTGGGCGAGCGAAGCCGCCAACCCGCTGCTGCTCGCCAGCATCGTCGCGCAGGCGGTGCGCGAGAATCGCATCGCGGCGACGTTCGAGCGGCTGCTGCCGCAGAGCGAGGACTATGCCGCGCTCAGGCGGGCGCTCGCCGAGACCCCGGCGTCCGACACGGCGCGACGGACCGCCTTGCGCGTCAATCTGGAACGCTGGCGCTGGATGCCGCGCGAGCTCGGCGACAGGCATATCTTCGTCAACATCCCCGCCTACCGCGTCGAGCTCGTCGAGTCGGGCGCGGTCGTCGCGGAGCATTCGGCGATCGTCGGCAAGCCCTCGTCGCCGACGCCGATGTTCTCGACCGAGGTGAGAGCGGTGCGCTTCAACCCGGGCTGGGCGGTGCCGCCGGGCCTCAAGGCGGAGAAGCTGGCGATGTACAAGCGCAACCCCGCGGCGGCGCGGCGCCAGGGCTATTATGTAAAGAACGGTCCGAACGGTCCGGCGATCTTCCAGAAGCCGGGACCCGCCAATGCGCTCGGCCAGGTGCGGCTCATCATGCCCAACCCCTATATGGTGTACCTGCACGACACGCCGCAGAAGTCGCTCTTCGCGAAGAACGCGCGCGCGCTCAGCGCCGGCTGCGTCCGTACCGAGCGGCCGGTCGAGTTCGCCGAACGGCTGCTCACCGACGACGGCGTCGATGGCGGCGAAATCGACGCGGTGCTCGCGCAGCGCACGACGACGCGCGAGCTGCACCTCGACCGGCCGGTCCCGGTGCATATCACCTATCTGACCGTCGATGCCGATGCGGGCGGAACGGTGACGCTGCTCCCCGACCCCTATGGGCGCGACGCACGCGTGGCGCGGGCGCTTGGAGCGAGTCCGCAGATGCTCGCGTCGAAATAGCCGCGCCGCGGCGCGTGCGGTAGAAGGCGCGGCGTGAAGCGCATCCCCCCCGAGTGGCTGTTCCCCGACACGCTCAAGCAGGCGACGGGGATCCAGCGCGAGCTGGCCGCGCGGGTGATCGCCGAAGATGATTTCGGCGACGTGGCGGTCGTCGGCGGCACCGACATCAGCTGCGGCTGGCGCAATTCGAAGGCGCCGATCCACGGCGTGGTCGTCACCATGTCCTGGCCCGGGCTCGTGGCGGGCCCCACGGGCGAGTCGTCGATGCTGCCGCGCTTTCCCTACGTCTCGGGTTACCTCGGCTTTCGCGAGTCGCCGAGCCTCGTCGAGGCCTTTTCCGCCCTTGCGCGCGCGCCCGACCTGCTGTTCGTCGATGGCCAGGGGCTGAGCCATCCGCGCGGCTTCGGGATCGCCTGCCAGGTCGGCGTGCTGCTCGGCGTGCCGGCGATCGGCGTCGCCAAGTCGATCCTCGTCGGCGAGCCGGCGGGCGAGCTGGGTCCGGCGGCGGGCGACCGGGTGCCGATGCAGTGGAAGGGCCGCGTCGTCGGCACGGCGGTCCGCACCAAGGCGCGCTGCAAGCCGCTCTACGTCTCGGTCGGCCATCGCATCTCGCTCGAAAGCGCGGTCGATCATGTGCTGCGCGCGACGCGCGGCTACCGCCACCCCGAACCGACCCGGCGCGCCCACGCTGCGGCAAACGAACTGCGCCGGCGCGCCGACGTGATCCCCGCCTAGCGGTCCACCCGACGATTCCTCGCCGGGACGCGCGGCCGGCGTGACGGATCGAGCTTGCGCGACTCGCCCGACAGGCAGAACCTTGTCGATCCCGACGGTCGCCACGGCCCGAAGGCCGCGCGCGACCGCCATCTTCATGGCGAGCGAACGGCTGGAGGGTATCATGGCAAACGGCAGATCAGGTGCGGCGCGGGCGATCGCGCTGGTGGGCCCGAACGGATCGGGCAAGACCTCGTTGATGGAAGCGTTGCTTCATGCCGCGGGCGCGATCGAGCGCCGCGGTCTCGTCGACATGGGCAACAGCGTCGGCGACGCGAGTCCCGAGGCGCGCGCCCGCGGCCAGTCGGTCGAGCTCAACGTCGGGCGCTACGACTTCATGGGCGACCGCTATGCGCTGATCGACTGCCCCGGCGGCGTCGAGTTCGCGGGCGAGGCCGATGCGGCGCTCGCTGCGGTCGACCTCGCGCTTGTCGTGATCGACCCCGACCCCGCCCACGCCGCGCTGATGCAGCCGGTGCTGAAACAGCTCGAGACGCTCGGCATCCCGCGCGCCCTCTTCATCAACAAGATCGACACCGCGCATGGCCGCATCCGCGACCTGCTGTCGGCGCTGCAGCCGGCGAGCGCCGTGCCGCTGGTGGCGCGCCAGATCCCGATCTGGGACAGCGAGCGCGTCACCGGCTTCATCGACCTCGGTCTCGAACGCGCCTTCGTCTACCGGCAGGGCAAGCCGTCCGAGCAGATCGACATCCCCGCCCCGCTCGCCGACCGCGAGGCCGAGGCGCGCTTCCACATGCTCGAACAGCTCGCCGATCACGACGACGTGCTGCTCGAACAATTGCTGTCGGACCTCGTGCCCGAGCGCGACCTGGTGTTCGGCGACCTCGTGCGCGAGACGCGCGAAGGGCTGATCGTGCCGGTGTTCTTCGGCTCGGCGATCAACGGCTTCGGGGTGCGGCGGCTGCTGAAGGCGCTGCGCCACGACACGCCCGAGCCGGCGGCCGCCGCGGCGCGGATCGGCGCGGCCGGCGACAGCGCCTATGTGTTCAAGGTCAGCCATGCCGGTCAGGCGGGCAAGCTGTCCTACGCGCGGGTGATGGCGGGGCGGATCGGCGACGGCGCCGAGCTGTTGCGGCCGAGCGGCGAGCGCGCGCGCGCCGGCGGACTGTTCGCCGTGCAGGGCGCCGCGACGACCAAGGTCGCCGGCGCGGCGACCGGCGAGATCGTCGCCATTGCCAAGGTGACGGCAGCGCGGCCCGGCGACCTGCTGTCCGCCGACGGCGAAGCGCGCGCCGCGACGGGCGTGCCGCCGCAGCGCCCGCCGGTCTATGCGATCGCCATCACCACGCAGGAGCGCAAGGACGACGTCCGCCTGTCGGAGGCGCTGGCCAAGCTCGTCGACGAGGACCCGTCGGTCGAGATGACGCATGACGCCGAAAGCCACCAGACGCTGCTCAAGGGCCAGGGAGAGACGCAGCTGCGCGTGCTGCTCGACCGGCTCAAGCGGCGCTACGGCGTCGCCGTCGACGTCGCGCGACCCAAGGTCGGCTATCGCGAGTCGATCCGCCGTCCGGCGGCGAACGTGCGCGGGCGTCATAAGAAGCAGTCGGGCGGCCACGGCCAGTTCGGCGACGTGGTGATCAACATC
The DNA here is from genome assembly GCA_030147805.1 of Sphingomonadaceae bacterium. Taxonomy (GTDB): domain Bacteria; phylum Pseudomonadota; class Alphaproteobacteria; order Sphingomonadales; family Sphingomonadaceae; genus Sphingoaurantiacus. Next base: position 27,287 of record JASBUR010000029.1, on the reverse strand, counting down.
CGTCCCGAGGCGCGCGGCCAGGGCTTCGGCTTCGCCGAGCGCATCACCGGCGGCGCGGTGCCCAAACAGTGGATCCCCGCGGTCGAAATGGGCGTGAAGGACGCGCTCGAGCGCGGGCCGCTCGGCTTCCCGGTCGTCGACGTCGCCGTCGAGCTGGTCGACGGCTCCTATCATAGCGTCGACAGTTCGGAACTGGCCTTCCGAACCGCCGGCCGCCTCGCCGCCACCGACGGGCTCAAGGCGTGCGACTCCTATGTGCTCGAACCGATCGACCGGCTGGAGATCTTCGCGCCGCAGTCGGCAACGTCGAAGATCACCTCGGCGGTATCGAGCCGGCGCGGACAGGTGCTCGGCTTCGACGCGCGCGACGGCTGGCCGGGCTGGGACCGCGTCGAGGTCTATCTGCCACAATCCGAGCGACAGGATCTGATCGCCGAGTTGCGGGCGCTGAGCCAGGGGCTCGCCACCTTCACCTTCGCGTTCGACCACATGGCCGAACTCAGCGGGCGCCAGGCCGAGCAGGTCGTCCAGACCGCGCGCGTCGCTGCCTGATCGCGGCGGATTGCCGGGGCAGCCACGCCCAGGCAATCCGGCCCCGAAACGAGCAGCGGCAACTGTTTAGCGCCCGACTTTCACCCAATCGCTGCGGCGAACCGTTGCATTTGTGAGTCGGGCCGCTCTACGCGGTGGAGCCAAACATGTTAGCTTGGACGCCTCACGGGGATGGGGGTGTCGGCGTATGATGGCGAAGCGAATGGCCGTTCGAGGGGCGGTATGTTCCGCGCTGGTGGCGCTCACGCTGGTCGGCGCGCCCGGCGGGATGCTGGCGGCGCAGCCCGCGCAAGCGACGAGCCTCTACGACCTTCCCAAATATGCCGCGATCCTGGTCGACGCGAAGACGGGCGAGGTCCTCTATTCGCGGCGCCCCGACGCCCCGCGCCATCCGGCCTCGATCACCAAGGTGATGACGCTCTACCTGCTGTTCGAGGCGATCGAGAACGGCGAAATCTCGCTGCGCGACCGCATCAGCTTCTCGGCGCGCGCCGCCGGACAGGCGCCGTCCAAGCTGCCGACGCGCAAGGGCGACACCATCACCGTCGAGGACGCGATCAAGGCGCTGACGGTCAAGTCGGCCAACGACGTCGCGGTCGCGGTCGCCGAGCGGCTGGGCGGCACCGAGCCCGATTTTGCCGAGATGATGACCAAGAAGGCGCGCTATCTCGGCATGAAGAACACGCGTTTCGTCAATGCCAACGGGCTTCCCAACCCGAACCATTCGACGACGGCGCGCGACATCGCGATCCTCTCGATGGCGACGCTTCAGCATTTTCCGCAATATTACAAATATTTCAGCGAGCCCGAGTTCGTCTACGCCAATCAGGTGATGAAGTCGCACAACCGGCTGCTGAAGAACATGCCGGGCGCCGACGGCATCAAGACCGGCTATACCGTCGCCGCCGGCTTCACGCTCGCCGCATCGGCGCAGCGCGACGGCAAGCGGCTGATCGCGGTGGTGCTCGGCGGCCCCTCGACGATGGCGCGCGACCAGAATGTCCAGGCGCTGCTCGAAGCCGGCTTCGACGTGATGAAGTCGCGCGCGATCGGCATGAAGACGAGCGTCGCCTCCTATATGAGCGAGCCCTCCGACGTTCCCGGCTTCGAACTGCCGGCGGGCATCGAGCAGGGCTCTGGCGACGGCGCCGCAACGCCGAAGAAATAATCAGCGCTTGGGGCGCAGCCGCAGCAACCGGCCGTTGACGTCGTCGGTGAGCGCATAGAGGAAGCCGTCGGGGCCCTGCACGACGTCGCGGATGCGCGCGCCGAGGTCGATCCGTTCCTCGCCGACCACCTTGCCGCCCTTGATCGAGAGGCGGACGAGCCCCTTGGTCACCAGCCCGCCGACGAAGGCGCTGCCCTTCCACGCCGGGAAGGCGCTGCCGGTGTAGAAGGTCATGCCCGACGGGCCGATCACCGGATCCCAATAATAGACCGGCTGCTCCATGCCGGCCTTGGCGGTGAGGCCGTCGCCGACCGGCTTGCCGCTATATTCCTCGCCATAGGTGATGATCGGCCAGCCATAATTCTTGCCGGCTTGCGGCGCATTGAGCTCGTCGCCGCCGCGCGGGCCATGTTCGACGGTCCACAGCTTGCCCGACGCATCGAGCGCCGCCGACTGCAGGTTGCGGTGACCGTAGGACCAGATCTGCGCGCGAACGCCGCCGGCCTTGAGCCACGGGTTGCCCGGCGCCGGCTGGCCCGCCATCGTCAAGCGCACCACCTTCCCGAGCGTCGCGTCGAGGTTCTGCGCATATTGGCGCGGCTCGGGGTTCGAGCGCTCGCCCGTCGTGATGAAGACGTTGCCGTCGGGCGCGAAGACGATCCGCGAGCCATAATGTTTGGTGCTGTCCCAGGCCGGCTGCTGGCGGAAGATCACCTTGCCGCCCGCCATGCTGAAGGCGCCGCGCGCGGCCGGGGTCGCGCAATAGGCGGCGGTGCCGGTCTTGCCGCCCTCGCGCGGCTCGGCATAGGTCAGGCAGACGGTGCCACCCTTGACGCCGACGTCGAGCAGGCCGCCCTGGTCGCGCGCATCGACCGCAGGCACCCCGGGAACCGGCGCCGAGACCTTGCCGTCCTTGCCGACGATGCGCAGCGCGCCGGTCTTCTCGGTGACGAGCATGCGCCCGTCGCCGAGGAAGTCGATCCCCCAGGGCCGGTTGAGCCCCGTCGCGACAGTTTCGACGTCGAAGGCGACGTTCGACCTCGCCATCGGCGCGCGCGTCTGCCCGGCGAAGGCGGGCTTCTGCTCGGGCGCGTTGGGCGGGCCCTGCGGGACCGGCGCGGCGCCCGCCGCCATCGCAAGTCCACCGGCCGCCAGCAGCGCGGCGCCCAAGATCAGCTTGGCCATCGAAATCTCTCCCTGTCCTCGTCGGCGCTTCCAACGCAGCCGCCTGCGTTCCGGATGCACGGCGCGCTGCGATCGCTTAAAGATGGGAAATGTCCACATCAAATCCCACCGCCCCCGGCGGCATGACCTATTCGCACTATCTCGGGCTCGACTCGCTGCTGGCGAGCCAGAACCCGCTGTCCGACCAGCATGACGAAATGCTGTTCGTCATCATCCATCAGACCAAGGAGCTGTGGCTCAAGCAGATCATCCACGAGCTCGGTTTCGCGCAGGCGCAGGTGCGCAGCGGTGCGGTGGTGCCCGCCTACAAGAGCCTCGCGCGTGTCTCGCGCATCCAGGCGGTGATGACGCAGTCGTGGGACATCCTCGCGACGATGACGCCGTCGGACTACACCAGCTTTCGCGAATGGCTCGGCACCAGTTCGGGCTTCCAGTCGGCGCAGTTTCGCGAGGTCGAATATCGGCTGGGGCTGAAGGACGGCAGCTTCCTGTCCTTTCACAGCGAACGGCCCGAGTCGCTCGCCGCGCTCGAGCGGGCGCTCCATGCGCCGAGCCTCTACGACGACGCGATCGCACAACTCGCCGCCGTCGGTTTCGCGATTCCCGAAGCGACGTTGAAGCGCGACTTCAGCCAGCCCTATGTCGCGTCCGCCGAGGTCGAAGCGGCCTGGCTCGAGGTCTATCGCAATCCCGCGCGCTGGTGGGAACTCTACCAGCTCGCCGAAAAGCTCGTCGATCTCGACGACGCGCTGCTGACCTGGCGGCACAAGCATGTGCTCACCGTCCAGCGCATCATCGGCGGCAAGCGCGGCACCGGCGGCACCGCGGGGGTCAGCTATCTGCAGAAGACGCTCGAGCGCCGCTGCTTCCCCGAACTGTGGACGCTGAGGACCGCGCTGTGAGCTGGAAGCATCTGTTCGGCCGCGCGCTCGCCGCCGCGCCGGGGCGGCTGCATGTCGCGGCGCACAGCCATCATCTGTGGCCCGACGTCACGCGCGAGGCGCAGCTCGCCGCCTGGGAGGACGGCGTCACGCTCGCCGACCATAAATGGAGCAAGATCTTCGGCGAGCAGGTCCCCGCGGTGCAGGCGGGCATCGCCGCCGAACTCGGCCTCCCCACGCCCGACAGCCTGGCCTTCGCGCCCAACACGCATGAATTCATCGTCCGCCTGGTGTCGGCGGTGCGGCGACGGCCGGTGCGCGTCCTGGCGACCGACGGCGAATTCCACAGCTTCCGCCGCCAGGCGGCGCGCTGGGTCGAAAGCGGCGATATCAAGCTCGAAGCGGTGGCAACCGACCCGTGGGAGAGCTTCGCCGATCGCTTCGCCGACCGGGCGCGCAGCGGCGATCACGATCTGGTCTTTGCCAGCCACGTCTTCTTCAAGACCGGGCGGGTGTTCGAGCGCCTGCTCGATCTCGCCCATCTGTCGCGGCCCGACGGGCCCTGGCTGGTGATCGACGGCTATCATGGCTTCATGGCGATGCCGACCGACCTCTCGGCGGTCGCCGACCGCGTCTTCTACACCGCGGGCGGCTATAAATATGCGATGGCGGGCGAAGGCGCCGCCTTCCTGCACGTGCCGCCCGGCTTCGGCCCGCGTCCCGTGTCGACGGGCTGGTATGCCGAGTTCGAGGACCTGACCGCGCCGGCCGATGCCGTCGGCTACGCCCCCGACGGCCGGCGCTTCCTCGGCGCGACCTTCGATCCGAGCGGCCTCTATCGGCTGGCGGCGGTGTTCGACCTCTACCGGCGCGAAGGACTGACGACCGCCGCGGTGTCGGCGCATGTCGAGGCGCTACAGCGTCAGCTGGTGGCCGGGCTGAGCGGCCCGCTGGCCGCGGCCGAGCTGCTCAACCCAATCGACGGGGCGCCGCACGCGCGCTTTCTCGCCTTCCGCCATCCCGACGCGCCGGCCTGGAAGGCGGCGCTCGACGCGGCGCACGTCGTCACCGACGTACGCGACGACGTGCTTCGCGTCGGTCTCGGCCCGTATCACGATGCCGGGGACGTCGACCGCTTCCTCGGGATCGCGCGACGGGTCCTCGCCTAGAGTCTCCCGTTAAGTTACGCCTTGGCGCGCCGCGCCGCCCCGGCGATGGCGTCGGCGATGCGGTCGACGAGCGGCAACGGCAGGTCATGTCCCATGCCGTCGATCTCGATGAGCTCGGCACCGGCGATGCTCGCCGCGGTGTCGCGACCGCCTTCGACCGGAACCAGCGGGTCGGCGGTGCCGTGGATGACGACGGTCGGCGCGGTCACCTGGGCGAGCCGCGCGCGGCGGTCGCCGCTGGCGTAGATCGCCGCCATCTGCCGGGCGAAGCCCGCCGGATAGACCGATCGCTCGACGTCGCGGCGGATGCGGGCGCGCAGCGCCGCCTCCTCGGCGGGATAGCCCGGGCTGCCGATCACCCGCGCGGCTTTCACGCCGAAGTCGACGAGCGAGTCGACGTCGCCGCCCTGCGGCCGCGACATCAGCACGCCGATCGCCTCCGGGGTGGCGGGCGGCAGCATCGGGTTGCCGGTGGTCGACATGATCGAGGTCAGCGAGCGCGTCCGCGCGGGAAAGCCGGCGGCGACGAGCTGCGCGATCATCCCGCCCATCGAGGCGCCGACGATGTGCGCCGCATCGATGCCGAGCGCGTCGAGCAGCCCGACCGCATCGGCCGCCATGTCGTCGAGCCGATAGGGCACCTGCGGCGCCTGCCCGGCCATCATCGCGCCGAGCACGGCGGGCAGGTCGGGCACGCCGGCGGCGTCGAACTTGGTCGACAGGCCGACGTCGCGATTGTCGAAGCGGATGACGTGGAAACCGCGCGCCACCAGCGCCTCGCACAGCTCGACCGGCCACAGCGTCAGCTGCGCCCCCAGCCCCATGATGAGCAGCACCGGTTCGGCAGCCGCCGGACCGAAACGTTCATATTCGAGATCGATGCCGTTCGCCGTCGTCTGCGCCATCCGTCGCTCCCTTGTTTCGACCAGCGATAGCAGCCGCCGCGCGGCACGCCTCCTGCCAGTTTTGCGACCGGTCCGCGCATTGGCCGCCGCCCGCCGACCCGCTAAGGCGAAGCGATGAGCGAGCGCATCTACAAGATCATGGCGGCGGACGAATGGGCCGCGGCGCAGGCGGCCGGCATCTATGAGGGCTCCGCGCACGACCGTCGCGACGGCTTCATCCATTTCTCGACCGCGGCGCAGGCCGCAGAGACCGCGGCGAAGCATTTCGCCGGCCAGGCGGGGCTGGTGTTGCTGACCGTCGATGCGGCAGCGCTCGGCGCAGCGCTGAAATGGGAATCGTCGCGCGGCGGGGCGCTGTTTCCGCACCTTTACGGCGCGCTGCCGTTGACGGCCGTCATCGCGATCGACGCGCTTGCGCTCGATCCGAGCGGCGTTCATCGATTCCCGGCGGCCTTCTAGGCGACGGCGCGACGCTCCCCGCTGCATTCGGCGGCGACGCGGGCGCGCCCGCTGCGCTTGGCGACATAGAGCAGCCGGTCGGCGCGCAGCATCAGTTCCGACGCATCGGCGCAGGGCGTGGTGGCTACGCCGATGCTGGCACCGAGCGTGACATGGTCGCCCGAAGACAGGCGCCAGCTTTGGCGGCCGAGTTCGGCGAGAAAGGCCTCGCACTGCGTGACCGCCATCGCCAGCGAGGCCTCGGGCAGCAGAATCGCGAACTCCTCGCCGCCGATGCGCCCGACCAGCCCGTTGGGGAAGGCCCGCTGCGCGACCTCGGCGAAGCAGCGCAGCGCCTCGTCGCCGGCGGCATGGCCGTAGAGGTCGTTGATGCGCTTGAAATGGTCGATGTCGCAGATCGCCAACGCGGCCGAGCCCTGTGCCGCGCTGTCAAGCTCGCCGAGAAAGCGGCGACGATTGGCGAGACCGGTCAGCATGTCGGTGGTCGCCAGCCGTTCGAGCTCCTCGGCCTTCTCCTCGGCCTCGGTGAGCGCTTCGAGCAGCTGCGCCTCGAGCTGCTTACGCCAGCGGATGTCGCGGACCGAGGTCACCGCGCTGCGCCCGTCGCCGCCGGTTACCGCGCGCGCGCTGGCCTCGAGCCAGATCCAGCGCCCGTTGCTGTGCGCGGCGCGGAACTCGACGGTAAAGCGATCGCGGCTGCCGCCGATCAGCTCCTCATAATGGCGATGCACCTGCGCCTTGTCGTCGGGATGGACAAGATCGAGAATGCTGAGGCCGAACATCGCCGTCGCGTCGCGGCCGATGATCTCCTCGACCGACGGCGACGCATATTGGCAGGTGTCGCCGAAGCCGATGTAGAGGACGCCGTCGCAGACATTCTCGGTGATGAGGCGATAGAGGTCGGCCGGCGGAGCCCCCGTGGTCATGATCGCTTCCGCCATCGACATCGATTTGCCCATTGCTCCGTTGATGCGGCAGCCGCGGCCACCCAATCTCCGTCACCATGAAGCCGAATGCCTAATAAGCCGCTAACGGCCCCCGTAAAATCCGCAGGATGCTGGCGGCGGCGGCGCGCGCGCATCGGGAAGCGGCTCGACGCCACGGGCGAAAAATCCGCCAAGGCTTGGCGCGAGGCGCCGAGCGCACCCGGCAGGTTGCCGAATTATCTCTACAATACAGTGCAGTAATTTGTTGGCATGGCCCTTGCGCTTGCTTCGAGGCTGCCGCGATATTTGCCGCAGCTCACAATGGAGACCGTCATGTCGACCCATGCCTCCTGCGCCGCCCGGACCTGTCACTGATGGGCACTGTCACTCGCCGCTCGCTGCTGACCGCCGCCGGCCTGTCGGTCGCCGCCTCGGCGCTTCCCGCCGCTACCCCGGCGCCGGTATCGGCGGCGCCCGCCCCGCTGGTCGAGCGGCTGGTCGCCGCGGCGCGCGACCACCGGATGCCGATGCCCTTCGCCAAGGGTCGCTTTTCGGGTCCCGGCTGGGAGAAGCTGGTTGCGGAGGGCCGCGCCGCCCACTTCTTCCTGATCGGCGAAGAGCATGGCGTCGCCGAGGTGCCGCGGCTGGTCTCGCAGCTCGCCGCGGCGCTCAAGCCCGCCGGCTACGAGCGGCTGGCGATCGAGGTGTCGCCGCCGATCGCCGAGATGCTCGAGGCGGCGGCGGCGGGCGGCTATGCCGGAATCGAGCGCTTCATGCGCGCGAACCCGCCCGGCGTCGCCTTCTATGCGATGCGCGAGGAGGCGCGGCTGCTGGCCGAGCTCAGCGCCGCGGGCGGCTACCGGCTCTGGGGCCTCGACTATGAGGTGATGGGCGATCCGCTTCTGGTCGAGCGCCTGCGCGGGGCGGCGCCAGCGGCGGCGCGCGCTGCCGTCGAGGCATTGCGGACTGCTGCGACCGATGCGCGCGCGCGGCTGCTGGCGACGCGCGACTTCCGGCACATCTTCGCATTCTCGGGCGATCCCGATCTGGTGCGGGCGGTTCGCCGAGCGTGGCCCACGCCCGACGCGGCATCGGCCTGGATTCTCGATACGCTCGAGGAAACGCTCGAGATCAACAAGCTGTGGGTCGGCGGCCAGGGCTGGGCCTCGAACGCGCGCCGCGCCGCCTTCCTGCGGTCGAACCTCCGGCGCCACTGGCTCGCCGAGAAGGCGGCGGGCCGGGCGCCGCGCGCGCTGTTCAAATTCGGTGCCTCGCATGCCGCGCGCGGCCGGAGCGCGACCGAGGTCTATGATATCGGCGAATTCGCGCCCGCCATTGCCGAACTCGAGGGCGGCCGCTCCTTCCACCTGCTCGTCGGCGCCGGGGTTGGCGCGCAGCAGGCGGTGTTCGATCCCGCCACGCTCGGCTATGTCGCCGCGCCGGCGGATCCGTCGATCGGCTTCGGTGTGGCGCCGCTCGCCGCCCTCGCCGATCCGGCGGTACCGACGCTGATCGACCTGCGCCCGCTGCGGCCAATCCTGTCGGCGCGCCAGGCAAAGACCGCCGATCCCGACCTCGTTCGGGCGATCCACGGCTTCGACGCGCTGCTGGTGCTGAGCGGCAGCACGCCGTCGACGGGCATCGCGCTGGCGTAGCGCCTATTCGGTCACGAGCGCGTTGAGCGCTTCGCCGATGGCGAGAATGTTGATGCCCTTGTTGCAGCCGGTGAGGCCGCCCGGCCCGACCGGGGTGCACGAGCCGGTGCCGCCGGCGAGCCGGACGTCGTCGGTGCCGAGCGTGCGGCCGACGCCGCCCTGCTCGAGACGCTCCTGCGGTTCCGACACGCCGGTCGGCGGCACCAGCGTGCCGAGGCGGAATCGTTCGGTTTCGGGAAGGCGTGCACAGACGACGATCTCGTCGGGGCTCTGCGCCGCCGGGCAGGGATCCTCGCCGTAGACCGTCACCGTGACGCGGCGATAATTCTCGATCACCGTCATCGTCGACTGGTCGGCGGCCGCCTCGGCCGCGCGCGCCGTCACCGCGGGATCGACGGCGTCCTGGGCCATCGCCGGCAGCGGCAGGACCGACAACAACAGGGCGAAGCGTAGAGCGGTGCGCATGGGGCCTCCTATCGAACCGTCAACGCACGGTCTGCCGAATCGGCACTCCTTTGCGCTGCCGTATCGATAATGCCCTGAATCGGGCCGGCGGTCATCGCCTTACCGTGAGCCGGCGGTTGACCGGCGGCGCCGCGATCTCCCGGACCTGCCCGTCGGGCCAGCGCACGATCGCCTTCGCGAGGCGCTCGCCTGGTGGCACGGCGAAGAGAAAGAAGTTGGCGCCGAGGCTGCGGAACCCGGTTTGCGCGCTCGCCTCGCGAAGCTGGCGGGTGCCGCCCTGCGTCACCAGCGTGACGCGCGATCCCGGCGGGTTGAGCCCGCCGTTGGTGCCGCGAAGTTCGATCTCGATCCACGACCCGCAACGCGGCGTTCGGTTCATCAGCAGGCTGATCGGCTGTCCGCCGGTCCCCTCGGCCCAGGAGCCGATGACGATGTCGAGCCGGCCGTCGCCATCGAGATCCGCCACCGCGGCAGACGAATGCGAGTGGCGACGGTCGATCCGGAGCTTGGTGGGGAAGCCGCCCCGTCCGTCGCCGACATGGATGTCGATCGGCTCGTCATAGGCCGCGGCGAGCAGGTCGAGATGGCCATCGCCGTTGAAATCGGCGAGCGCGAGCGCCGCCTGCATCCCGCGATGCTCGCCGAAATCGGCCGGCGTCGCGACGAAGCCGCCGCGACCGTCGTTCAGCAGCAGCCGGTCGCGCAGGTCCGTCTTCGAGTCGCCGACCATGCCCAGGACGAGGTCGAGGTCACCGTCATTGTCGACGTCGCCGCTCGCCGTCGACAGGGCCGGAAACGCCGCCGCCGACGCAAAGCCCTGCCCCTGGGTCGCGACAAAGGTCCAGCCGCCGTCGTTGCGGTAGAGCAGCGGATGCTCGACCGCGGCGGGCGGCAGGCCGCTGCGCCGACTGAGATCGCTGTTGGCGACCAGCACGTCGCTGTCGCCATCATTGTCGAAATCGGCCGCAACGACCGAACCGCCGTTGCTGGCGCCGTTGTTGAGCGGGTGGTCCTTGACCTCGACGAAGCGTCCCTCGTCGTTGCGGAAGACCAGCATCGGCTCGGCCGGCTCGAGCGCCGGGCCGCCCACCAGCAGGTCCATGTCGCCGTCGCCGTCGAGATCGGCCCAGGTCGACGAGAAATTGCTGCCCTTGGTAGCGGTGGCGGAGCCGAGGTCGTCGGCGACGAAGCGGCCCTCGCCGAGGTTGCGATAATAGAGGTCGGCGCGGCGCAACTGCGTCGGCACGAAGGCGTCGAGGTCGCCGTCGCCATCGACGTCGGCCCAGCTGCTGCCCGACGCGGGCCGGGCCACCATGTTGATGCCGCTCACCGGCGCCGCACTGAAGCGCCCCCTGCCGTCGTTGAGGTACAGCCGCGAGACGTTGGCGGCGAGCCGGCCGAGCGAGGTGTCATAGCCCTGCGTCGCGAAGACATCGACGTCGCCGTCGCCATCGGCGTCGACGAGGCTGATGCCGCCGGGCCAGCCGCGCTCGACGGTACCGTCGTCCAGCCTGAGGTCGGCAGTCTCGAAGGACGGGGCGGGGCAGGTCGCCGCCACCGCCGCGCCTGCCCACAGTGCCAACAGACCGATCGCACATCCGCGCATAGCGCCCCCCTTTGTCGTCATAGTGCGTTTCGTACCATAATCGAAGCGCGGGGAAAATCGGCGGTAGCGACTTCGTCCTTGCACATATTACGTATGCTTACTATTTCGGCGCCGATGTCGGATTCGCTCGGATTTCTGCTCAGCGATACGTCGCGCCTGCTGCGCCGGCGCTTCGATCAATATGCGCGCGCCATCGGGGTCACGCGACCGCAGTGGCAGGTGCTGTTCGCGCTGTCGCGGCTCGAGGGGACCAACCAGGGCGGGCTTGCCGACCATCTCGAAGTGGAAGCGATCACGCTCTGCCGCATGCTCGACCGGCTGCAGGATGCCGATCTCGTCGAGCGGCGCGCCGATCCGACCGACCGGCGGGCCTGGCGGCTGTTCCTGACCGACAAGGCGCGACCCCTGCTCGCGAACATGCGCGAGATCGGCGACCGGGTTCTCGATGAGGCGTTGGCCGGCCTCGACGCGCCGGCGCGCGACGCGCTCGCGGCGAGCCTGGGGCGCATCCGCCTCAATCTCTCGACACGGCCGAGCGACGACGGCGCGCTCAAGAAAGAGACCAGGTGATGCGTAGCGACACGGGTGAAGCACGACGGTGGGGGCGGATGGCGCTGATGGCGGCGCTGCCGGCGGCATTGCTGGCGGGCGGCGGCTATTTCTACCTGACCAGCGGGCGCTACGTTTCGACCGACAACGCCTATATCCAGCAGGACATGCTGTCGGTCAGCGCCGACGTCTCCGGCCGCATCTCCGAGGTGGCCGTCCGCGAGAACCAGCCGGTCGCGCCGGGGGACCTGCTGTTCCGGATCGATCCGCGTCCCTATCGCATCGCGCTGATGGAGGCCGACGCGGCGGTCGCGAACGCCCGATTGTCGGTGGCGGAGCTGCGTTCGGGGGTGCGGGCGTCCGATGCCGGCGTACAGGGCGCCCGCGCCGACCTCGCGTTCGAGCAGCAGAATTTCGAGCGTCAATCCGAACTGCTGAAGCGCGGCTTCACCACGCGTGCCGCCTACCAGCAGGCGCAGAACAGCCTGCAGGAAGCCCGCGCGAAGCTCGCCGCGGCACGCGCCGAGGACGAGCGCGCCAAGGCGGCCGCCGCCTCGAGCGCCAGCCAGCCGATCGACCGCCACCCGCAGGTCCTGGCGGCACTGGCCAAACGCGACAAGGCGGCGCTTGACCTGGCGCGCACCGAGATCCGCGCGCCGCGGCCCGGCATCGTCAGCCAGACCGACCGCCTCCAGGTTGGTCAGGTGATCGCGGCGGGACTGCCCGTGGTCAGCCTCGTCGGCGGTCAGGGCATCTGGATCGAGGCCAACTACAAGGAGACCGATCTCGCCAACATGCGCGTCGGTCAGCCGGCGACGGTCGAGCTCGACGCCTATCCCGACGTCGAGCTGCACGGCCGCGTCGCCAGCATCGGTGCCGGCACCGGCGCCGAATTCTCGGTGCTTCCGGCGCAGAATGCGACCGGCAATTGGGTCAAGGTCGTCCAGCGCGTGCCGGTCCGCATCGCCATCGAAGGGCGCCCGCCGCGGCCGCTGCTCGCCGGGCTCAGCGCCGACGTCACCGTCGATACCCGCGCGCCGGCGCCGGGCCGCCGCCCACCGGGCGCGACGCCCGAGCCCGGCGCGGCGCTGGCGATGACAACGGACCGGTAGCCGCCGATGGTGGCGTCGTCAGCGCCGGCGCCTGCCGAGCTTGGCTGGAAGCTCCGCCGCGCGCTGATCACCGCCTCGGTGATGGCGGCGACGATCATGCAGGTGCTCGACAGTACCATCGCCAACGTCGCGCTGCCGCATATGCAGGCCAGCCTCTCGGCCGGGCAGGACACGATCGTCTGGGTGCTGACGAGCTATATCGTCGCGTCGGCGATCGCGACGCCGCTCACCGGCTGGCTCGCCGACCGCGTCGGCGTGAAACGGCTGCTCGTCGTCGCGATCATCGGCTTCGTCCTCGCGTCGATGATGTGCGGCGCGGCGCAGAATCTGGCGCAGATGGTGGGGTTTCGCACGGTGCAGGGCGTGTTCGGCGCTTTCCTCGTGCCGCTGGCACAGACGGTGATGCTCGGCTCCTATCCCCGGGAACGGCACGGCCAAGCCATGGCGATCTGGGGCATGGGGGTGATGATCGGCCCGATCATGGGGCCGGTGCTCGGCGGCTGGCTGACCGAGAATTTCGACTGGCGCTGGGTGTTCTACATCAACCTGCCGATCGGCGTCCTCGCGCTGACCGGGGTCGGGCTGTTCCTCGGCGAGACCGCGCGCGTGTCGCGACGCTTCGACCTGATCGGCTTCGCGCTGCTGGCGCTGGCGATCGGCGCCCTCCAGCTGCTGCTCGACCGCGGCGAGAGCGAGGCCTGGTTCGAATCCTGGGAGATCTGGATCTGGGCGGGGCTGGCGCTGTCGGGGCTGTGGATGCTGGTCATCCACATGTCGACCGAGGCCGAGACCATCATCCCGATGGCGCTGCTGCGTGATCGCAACGTCATCACCGCGCTGGCCTTCAGCATGGCGCTCGGCATGATCCTGCTCGCCGGCATGGCGCTGCTGCCGCCGATGCTGCAGCTGCTGTTCGGCTATCCGACGGTCACCACCGGCCTCGTCCTCGCGCCGCGCGGGATCGGCACGCTGATCGCGATGATGGCCGTCGGTCGACTCGTCGGCCGTGTCGATCCGCGCCTGCTGATCTTCGTCGGCCTCAGCCTCACCTCGCTGTCGCTCTACCAGATGACGGGCTTCTCGCTCGAGATGGACAGCCGGCCAGTGGTCGTCAGCGGGCTGCTGCAGGGCCTGGGGCTCGGCTTCATCTTCGTGCCGCTCAACACGCTCGCCTTCGCGACGATCGCGCCACGCTGGCGTACCGACGCCGCCGGGCTGCTGACGCTGCTGCGCGGCCTCGGCGCCTCGATCGGCATTTCGGTCGTGACCGCGCTGCTGTCGCGCAACCTGCAGGTGAGCCACGCCGACCTCGCGAGCCAGGTGACGCCCTTCACCGTACCGATGGTCGATCCGGCGACGGCGCGCCAGCTCGGCGGGGTCGGCGACACCGCGCTGGCGATGCTCGACCTCGAGGTGAACCGGCAGGCGCTGATGATCGCCTATGTCGACGATTTCCGGCTGATGATGGTCATCTGCCTCGCGCTGATGCCGCTCATCCTCCTCCTGCGGCGGCCGGCTGTCGCGGCGGGTCCGCCACCGGCGGCGCATCTCGACTGACCGCGGCGTGCCGGATCAGGCGAACCCCCGGCGCTGCCGAAGCGCGCCGGTGTGCGCCGCGAAGCGGCTCAAGGCCGGCGCTCGCGGCTGAGCCGCGTCATCAGGATCGCCGCGCGCTTCGCCTGCTTGGCGATGCTCGGCAGGTCGACCGCCTCGCCCGGCGCATGATCGCCCTCGCTCGACGGCCCGAGGCCCACCAGCCCGTCGACGTCCTGCGCGACGAAGGCGATGTCGCCGGCGCCGCGCTTCAGCGGATCGAGCTCGGCCATCTGCGGCAGCCCCATGTCCCTGTTGACGATGTTGAGCTTGGCGAGCAGCGCGCGGTTGCCCGCGGTCGGCGCCATCGGCGGATAGCCCTCGTCGAAGCTGATCGTAGCGCCGGTCTCGGGCAGATGCTTCGCGACGATCGCCTGCATCTTCGCCCGCACCCGATCGGTCTGTTCCTGCGACAGCGTGCGGAAGTCGCCGCGCGCGATGCCGAACGCCGGGATGATGTTGGTCTTGCCCGTCGCGGTCGCGCGCACCCCGTCGGCATCGAGCGCGGCAGTGGCGCCGCCGGTGATCAGCCCGACGTTGAAGGTCAAATTGGGTTCGGGCAGCTCGGTGCGGAAGGCGGCGACGATGCGCGCCAGTTCGTAGATCGCGCCGTCGCCGACACCCGCGCGGAAGATGCCGCTCGAATGCCCCGACTTGCCCGTGGTGCGCAGCTCCCAGCTGTTCGACGAGCGCCGCGCGATCGAGCCCATGTCGCGGCCGTCCTCGGTCGACAGGCCTTCGAAGTCGAGCGCCGCATCGGCGCGCTTGCCGGCGGCGACGAGATCGGCGCGCGCCAGCTCGATCGGATCGCCGGTGCGCTCCTCGTCGCCGGTCAGGTGCACCTCGATATTCGCGTCCTTCAGCGTGCCGGCCGCCTGCATCGCGCGCAGCGCCGCGAGCATCGTCACGACGCCGCCCTTGTTGTCGGCGGCGCCCGGCCCGACGCCCTGGTCGCCCTTGCGCTCGAAGGTCTGGAAGGGCGAGTCGGGCTCGAACACCGTGTCGAGGTGGCCGATCAGCAGCAGCAGCTTGCCGCCCGCCCTGCCCTTGTGCGTGGCGATGAGGTGGCCGGCGCGCTTGGTCTCGGGCAGCGGCTTCCAGACGGTGGTGAAGCCCAGCGCCTCGAACTCGGGCTTCACCATTTCGGCGACTTTGGTGACGCCGGCGATATTGAGCGAGCCGCTGTTCTGGTTGGCCAGTCGCTCGAGCAGCGCGATCGACCGTTCCTGCTCGGCATCGACGGTTGCCACCATCTTCTTCTCGGCCGCCGTCATTGCCGCCTGGGCGGGGGCCGCAACGGTCAGGGCAAGAGCGACTGCGAACGCGAACTTCATCCGGCGATTCCCTTCATGGTCATCGCCCAGCTTAGACGCGCCGTCGCCGCGGCGTCACCCTGCTAGATTGGGCGGAGCTCGACCATCATCCGACGGTAGCCGTGGACGAACGACGAGGCGACGCGCGTCGGCGCCTCGACGACGGTCGGCAGCAGCTGGCGGTCGAGCAGCTCCTCGATGAGGATGCCGAGCTGCAGCTCGGCGAGGCGGGCGCCGACGCAGCGGTGGATGCCATAGCCGAAGGCGAGGTGACGCCGCGCGTTGGGACGGTCGGCAATGAAGCGCTCGCCGTCGGGGAACAGCTCCTCGTCGCGATTGCCCGACATGTACCACATGACGATCTTCGACCGCGCCGGGATCGCCTTGCCGCCAAGGACGGTGTCGACCTTGGTCGTCCGCCGCATGTGCGCGAGCGGCGTCTGCCAGCGGATCAGCTCCTGCGCCGCGGTCGGGATCAGCGACCGGTCGGCGGCGACCTTCAGCCATTCGTCGCGATAGTCGGTGGCGGTCATCGCGAGGCCCGACATCGTATTGCGCGTGGTGTCGTTGCCGCCGACGATCAGCAGGATGAGGTTCCCCAGATATTCCTGCGGGGTCATGTCCTTGGTGGCGTCCGAATGGATCATCATCGAGATGAGGTCGGGCGCCGGGGCGGCGGCCTGCCGCTCCTGCCACAGCTTCATGAAATAGCCGCCGGCCTCCCAGATCGCTTCCATGCGCTTGGGGCCGAGGACGGGATCGCGCGCAGCCTCGATGTCGCCCATCCAGTCGGACCAGGTGGTGAGCTTGCGGCGATCCTCCCACGGGAAGTCGAACAGCATCGCCAACATGCCGGTGGTCAGCTCGATCGACACGCGGTCGACCCAGTCGAACGCCGCATCGCGCGGCAGCTCGTCGAGCAGCGCCGAGGTGCGCGCGCGAATGCTGCCCGACAGCCGCTCCATCTCCGACGGCGTGAACGCGGGCGCGACGGTGCGTCGCTGCGCGGTGTGCTGCGGCCGGTCCATCGCGATGAACATCGGCATCGGATCCTCGCCCTCGACGAGCGTCGGGCCGTCGCCGAGCACGGTGATGCCGCCATATTCCCACGACGAGGAATAGATGTCGGGGAGCGACTCGACCTCGACGATGTCGCGGTAGCGCGTCACCGACCAATAGGGGCCGAACGGGCTTTCGGGGCAGAAATGCACCGGATCCTCGGCGCGCAGCCGCGCGAACAGCGGCGCGAACGCCTCCTGCTGCCACAGCGTCGCGTCGGTGACGTCGATGCGGTCGAGCGGCACGTCGCCCTGAAGCTTGATCGCGGTTGCCATGCTGGCCTCCCCATTTTGAGTGATGCTCAGCTTACCCCTTTCGCGCTCGTTAGGGAAGCGCCACGATCCCCTCCAAATCGCTAGCCGGGGCTTTGCGTCGGGCGCGTTCTGTGGCTCAATCGCCGCGATGAAGGACGCGATCCGCCGAGCGCCGCTGTTCGCCGACCTGACGGCGCGCGAGACCGACGAGCTGCGCGCCAGCACCGAGACGCGCCGCTTTGCCGACGGCGCGCTGCTGATGGCGCAAGGGGCGGCGAGCGACGGCGCCTATGTCGTCACCGCCGGCCGCGTCAGCGTGACGACGCGGCTGCCCGGCGGCGGCGAGACGGTCGTCGGCGAGCTCGGGCCGGGCGACCTGCTCGGCGAGATGGCGCTGCTGCTGCGCGGCGGCCGGCGGTCGGCGACGGCGCGCGCCGTCGCCGAGGTCGAGGCGCTGTTCATCGACCGCCGCCACTTCGATGCCTCGGTGCATCTGCTGCGCCCCGCCTCGCTCAAGCTGCTGCGCCGGCTCGGCCTGATCAGCGCGGCGCGGCTGCGGTCGGTTCACGCCCGCCTGCGCGAGGTCGTCGCCGCCCGTCCCGACCCGGCGCTGTTCCGGCCGCTGCCGGCCGGCGACGGCGCCGAGCCGACGCGCTTCGACGTCCGCGCCTTCCTGCCGATCCTGCCCTGCCTGCGCGAGTTCGGCGCGGAAGAGCTCGACCGGCTCTTCGCGGCCGCCGCGATCGAGGCGCATGAGCGCGGCCAAGTGCTGATGGAAGAAGGCAAGCCGGCCGACCGCTGCCGGCTGGTGGTGCGCGGCGCGCTGCTCGCCTGCCACCGCCACGGCGGCCGGCTGCACCAGCTCGACGTGCTCGGCCCCGGCCGCTTCGCCGGCATCGCCGCCGCGCTCGAGCAGGGCGACACCAGCGCGACGCTGATCGCCGCCGAGCATTCGACGATCCTGACCTTCGACGCCGCGGCGTTCCGCGCGCTGTGGGCGGGCGACGACCGGTTGGCGCTGCGGCTGACCAACGCGGTCAACGCCGACATCGTCCAGCTGGCGAGCACGGCGAGCAACCATCTGACGCGGCTGACCACGCAGGCGCGGGCGGGTAGTGTCTCAATTTGAAATTGGCCGGGATTGACCCGCCTGTCGCCAGCCGCCCCGCGCTCCTATATGCTTAGCGCAAAGCATGGAGGCGGCGATGCTCTCACGACCTGGCACCTGGCTGTTCATTGGCGTCATGTGGGCCTTCACCCTCCAGAAGCTGTTTAGCCTTAGCGACGGCTGGGTCGTGTTCATCGCCTTCCTAGCAGGCTGGGCACTAAACGAGAGGGAGCAACGGCAGCATGCCAAAGGGACCTAAGGGCGAGAAGCGCCCCGCCGACGTGATCGGCAACGCTGTCCACATCATGCGCATCGCCACTGGCGAAGTCGAGGACACCCCCGACGAGAGGGCGTCCAGCACCGCTGCCGAACTTGGTGCGCGGGGCGGCAAGGCACGGGCCGAGAAGATGACGCGGGAACGGCGGGTCGAAATCGCAACATTGGCAGCCCGGGCTAGGTGGAAGCCGGCGTAGCATCCTCGCGGTTCAAGGTTGCCCGGATGCTAGCGGCTTTATCGGCATCAAGCGGTATCACGGTCCCAGTCGTACGCTCATAGTGCTCTATCGTTTCGTTGATGAGCATCCCAAGAAGTTTAAGCGTTTTATGCGTGAGGATCACACCCACCTGCTCTGTCGCGCTTTCGGTTTTTTCCATATCTTCGCTGATGGCGAAGATGATTCGCGATTCGTTATCTGTAAACGCAAACCCAATAGTATTTGCGAAAATATACCGAAAATCGGGCGTACGATTAGGCACGGAGGCCCTCCTTATAAATATTCGGCGACGTAGTAGAAATTAGCGTGCGCGACCAATCACGAGCGCGGGTTTGCTGCCTATCAAAACGCACCCCGCGCCCTGAAGCGATAATATCTGAGTACACGAACCCATTAAATGGAGCCGAATCTTGCGGATAAGGCGGAATTAAACGGTCGATTCGTTCCCGAATATTATCTTCTACTATCTGGCTGTAGGGGACAAATTTGATTGAGATTGCGACATCAAAAGCGCTCGCAATCTGTTTGAGAGTGCCGAGATTAACCCCCTCGCACGATTGTTCGAGCTTCGAAATGCGAGGCTGTGTCATGCCCGCCCGCTCTGCTAGATCGCCTTGCGTCCATCCGCGCTGGTCGCGCAGCGAAAAAATTTGGACCGCCAAACCCGAAGCAATCTTTTGGCTAATGTAAGCGTCGCGATACGGCTTCGATGCCAGCCGCGCCCACATAGCTCTAATCTTCGTAATAGCTTTTGACATATCCTATGCCTCTTTTATAGTCATCTGCTAGGTTCTGTGCCCTTTCAAGATCACCTTTGGGGATCTTTGAACCCTTCTCGATGGCACCACAGAGCAAAATGATTACCTGTCCCTTTTCTTGTATCGCCAGCGGCCTGAGTTTTTTCTTATCTCCACTTATTTTTAACTCGTAGAGTTCAGTTGTTTTGTACTTCTTCAGAAGCTCCGGCGGCAGATTGACCGCAGATATCTGCTCAATCGTATCGACCTTGGCGTCCATGGCGGCCCGGTCGTTGTCCGTAAGCGCCTTGGCATCCTTCCACTTGTCCAGCGGGCAGCGCCCTGTTGCCTGAACATACTTCATGACCGCCCAAGTCCCCATCGGGGCATCGTGGTCGGGCTACACATAAGGAGTCTAGTACGAATTTCATCTAAAAAAAGATATGTATCAAAATGAACAAATATGCTTGCTGTCGGTTCCACTGGTGATTATATCATTTTTAGTATGAACCGTCTCCCTTCCGCTAAGCGCATTCAAATTCTCAGCATGCTGTGCGAGGGGTCGTCGATGCGGTCGATCTCGCGTGTCGCCGATGTGTCGATCAACACGGTCGCCAAGCTTCTGGCTGAGGCGGGCGAAGCCTGCATCGCGCTTCACGACGAGACTATCCGCAACGTGAAGGCGAGCCGCATCCAGTGCGATGAGATTTGGTCGTTCACCTACGCCAAGCAGAAGAACGTTGGCGCCGCGAAGGCCGCCCCGGAAGGCGCTGGCGATACGTGGACGTGGACCGCGCTGGACAGCGACAGCAAGCTCATTGTCTCGTGGTTCGTCGGCGACCGCAGCGGACAGTCGGCGATCATCCTCATGGACGATCTGCGCGCCCGCCTCAGCAACCGCGTTCAGCTCACCACGGACGGCCACCGCGCCTACTTGGAGGCCGTTGAGGGCGCGTTCGGCGGCGACGTGGACTATGCGCAGCTCATCAAGATCTATGGCCCCGCCATCGGCGCTCCGGGCCGCTACAGCCCCGCTGAGTGCATTGGCGCGCAGAAGAACCGCGTTGAGGGCAACCCCGACATGGCGCACGTTTCGACGAGCCACGTTGAGCGCCAGAACCTCACCATGCGCATGTCGATGCGCCGGTTCACGCGCCTCACCAACGCCTTCTCAAAGAAGGTTCAGGCGCACATCCACATGGTCGCGCTCTACACCGTTTTTTATAACCTCATCCGCATGCACAAGACGCTGCGCATGTCGCCTGCGATGGCCGCTGGGGTTGTAAGCGAGCTTTGGACGTTCGATAACGTTATCGCCCGGATCGACGCGGATGCGCCGAAGCCGGGGCCTCGCGGGCCGTACAAGAAGCGGGCCTAGCGCGCTACGTACTATTCCTGGCGCTGTTGACCAGACCTTAATCCCGTCATATCTATCAAGTACGGGGGCGGAACGCAGCGTACTATCGCGGCGTTAATGGCACGGAAAAGAGATTGATCATGCGCATCCATATTGGTCAGCGTCATATCGTTTCTACCGGGCTCGTAGCTAAGGGCGCCGTCGGCGTCAGCATGGCCGTACTAGCACTGTACGGCTCCATCGCCCCCTTGATCGGAGCATCAGCGGGTACGCTGGAGCAGGGTGTGGTGGCTGTGGCCGGTGCTGTTATCGGTGCACTACTCGCCCTGCGAAGCTGATTTTCGCATATCCTACAGATTCCACCGGCTTGTTCCGGTGGATTCTGCTTATCATGATTCTTTATCTGATATTGGCATACTTGTTTCGCGCCATCGCCGGCGGGCGCGATGGCGAAAGCAGCTATCTTACCAAGGTTTTTGACGGCGTGACCGCTGCCACCTCTGTTTCCCTGTTGTGGGGAATAATGGATCCGGTGGTCATGGTCGCTATCGGCGAAACCAAGCTATTTCTAATGATCGCGGGCATCGCTGGGCTTGGTTATTCGACTAAGGCGCTTTTCAGCCCCTTCCGGTCTAGGCGCACCACGCTCTAATTCAAACTGAGACACCACCCGCGGGCGAGAGAATTGGCCGGCTAGCTCGGCTCCCGCTAGATCGGCAACGCCCGCACCTCGACATGCGGGCGGCCGTCGGCGGTGCCGGCGTAGATCAACCCGTACTCGGGCACCTGCAGCCAGCGCGAGGTATCCGACGACAGCGGCTCCGACGCGATGAGCAGCGCGTCCGCTGCTTCCTCGCCGCCGACCATCTGCCATTCGCCGTCATGGAAGCCGAAGTCGTGGCCGAGCGTGAACCACATGCTGAGGTAGGAGAGGTTCGCCTCGTGGACCTGGGCGGGCGCCTCGCTGCGGTAGCGGCCGAAGTCGAAGCAATAGCGCAGCCCGAGCACCTGGCTGCCGGTGGCGATGAACAGGTTGCACGACGACGAGATGTCGATGCCGTGCGTCCGCCGTGCGGCGCGCAGGATGTCGACGACCTCCTCGACGGCGGTGACCAGCTCGCCCGGCGACGGCTCGCGCGTCGGGTCGGGCAGCCGCGAGACGAGCAGCGCATAGACCCATTCGCTGTCGGTCGAGCCGGCGATCTGGCGCAGATACTCGGGCTTGATGTGACGCTGCAGCGACGCCTTCATCTCGCCGATCCGGTAGATGTCGCCATTGTGCGCCATCGCGACGCTGAGCCCCGGAAAATGGAAGGGGTGGCAATTCTGGTCGGAGATGTTGACCGTCGTCGAATAGGCGACGCCGCGGACATGCGCGAGCACGCAGTCGGCGCGCGTCTTCTGCGCGAAGGATTTGAGGTTGCGGTCGAAGATCGGCAGCGTCGGCGAGGTGTAGCGATAGGGCGTGTCGGGCTGGTGGCTGCGCCGGTCCCACGCCATCATCCCGAAGCCGGCAAGGTTCAGCATGTGCAGCATCTTGGGCATATAGGTCTGGTTGATCAGCGAGCTGTCCGAGCGGAACAGCAGGTCGTCGATGACGACCGGCGGTCCGAGATAGATCAGCGCGCGGCACATGTCGCAACCTCCCCCCCGCCGCGCAGTCTGGATCGAAGCGGTGCGAAGTCAAGCGCGCCGCGTGGACTTGGCCGCAGCCGCCGTCTAGGCTTCCGCCACGCCTTTCCCCGGGGGATCTCACTTCATGCTCAAGCGCTTCGCCGTCGCCGCCACCGCCTTGTCGATCGTCCTCGCGGCGCCGGCGCTCGCCAAGGAGAAGCCGGCCGACCCATTGCAGGGCACGGTGACCAGCCAGGGCCTGCTGCCGGTGCATGTCGATACGGCCAAAGGCCGCATCCTGCTGTCGCTGCCGGCCGCCGATGCCGACGGCATCTCGGGGCGCTTCCTCTATATGGCGAGCCTCAAGACCGGGCTCGGATCGGCGCCGATCGGGCTCGACCGCGCGCAGCCGGGGCCGGCGCAGATGCTGGTGTTCCGCCGGCTCGGTAAGAAGGTGGCGATCGAGCTCGAGAATCCGCGCTTCCGCGCCACCGGCGCGCCGGCCAACGAGCTGGCGGCGGCGCGCGACGCCTTCGCCTATTCGACCTTGTGGCTCGGCGACGCGATCGACCTGCCGGGCGGCCGGCTCGCGGTCGACATCGCCCCCTTCCTGGCGCGCGACACCAAGGGCGTCGCCGAGCAGCTCAAGTCGGGCGGCGAGAAAGGTTACAAGCTCGTCGCCGACCTCAGCGCCGCCGACCCGTCGGCGGTGAAGGTCTTCCCCGACAATATCGAGTTCGAGGCGCGCCAGACCTTCGTCACCGAGACGCCGGGCGACGAGGTCACCAACATCGCCCCCGACCCGCGCTCGATCGGGCTGGTCGTCCGCCACTCGCTGATGCGGCTGCCCGCGCCCGGCTATCGCGCCCGCCGCTTCGACCCGCGCGGCGGCAGCTTCGCGACGCAGGTGCTCGACTTCGCCGCGCCGCTCGGCCAGCCGATCGTCTACGAACTCGCCAACCGCTTCCGGCTCGAGAAGACCGATCCTGGCGCGGCGCGCTCGACGGTCAAGAAGCCGATCATCTTCTACATCGACAGCGGCGCGCCCGAGCCGATCCGCACCGCGCTGATGGAAGGCGCGCTGTGGTGGAAGGACGCCTTCGAGGCGGCCGGACTGATCGACGCCTATCGCGTCGAGATTCTGCCCGACGGCGTCGACCCGCTCGACATCCGCTACAATGTCGTCAACTGGGTCAACCGCGCGACGCGCGGCTGGTCCTACGGCTATGCCGTCACCGACCCGCGCACCGGCGAAATACTGAAGGGCACTGTGCTGCTCGGCTCGCTGCGCGTGCGGCAGGACATGCTGATCTACGAAGGCCTCGTCGGCGCCGACAAGGTCGGCACCGGCGGCCCCAACGACCCGGCGCAGGTGGCGCTGGCGCGCATCCGCCAGCTCGCGGCGCACGAGGTCGGCCATGCGCTCGGGCTCAGCCATAATTTCGCCGCCAGCACGCAGGACCGCGCCTCGGTGATGGATTATCCGGCGCCGCGCGTGACGCTGGTCAACGGCGCCCCCGACCTGTCCGACGCCTATGGCGTCGGCATGGGCAAATGGGACCGCTTCGCCGTCGACTGGCTCTACGGCGACCCGGCGGGGGGCGACCTCGACGCCGCGGCGCGCGCCAAGGCCGATGCGGCGACGCGCGCGGGCCTGCGCTACGTCAGCGACGAGAATGCGCGCTCGGTCGGCTCGTCGCAGCCATGGGGCGGCATGTGGGACGACGGCGCCGACGCCGCGGTCGAGCTCGACCGGGTGATGGGGGTGCGCCGTGCCGCGATCGACCGCTTCGGGATGGCGGCGCTGCATCCCGCCGAGCCGGTCGCCAACCTGCGCCGCAAGCTGGTGCCGATCTGGCTGCTGCACCGCTACCAGGTCGAGGCGGCGGTCAAATATCTCGGCGGCGTCGAGTCGACCTATGCGGTGGCGGGCGACGGCGACGGCCGCGCGCGCGCGGTGCCCGCCGACGACCAGCAGCGCGCGCTGACCGCGCTGCTCGCGACGCTCGATCCCGCGGCGCTCGACGTCCCCGAGCGGCTGCTGCCGCATCTGTCGGCGGGCTGGTCGGGGAGCGGCGACCGCCAGACCGAGATCGAGATCTTCAGGACCGCCGGATCGACGGTGTTCGATCCGCTCGCCGCCACCGACGCCGCGGCGCAGGTGACGCTCGACGCGCTGCTGGCACCCGCGCGGCTCAACCGCATGGCCGATCAGAACCGCCGCGACGCGGCGCTGCCCGGCGCGCGCGAGGTGGTCGACCGGCTGGTCGGGCTGGCGCTGCTGCCGACGTCGAGCCGGCGGCTCGGCGACGTGCGCCGCCGCATCGGCACTGCCACCGCGATGGAACTGGCGCGGGCGCAGCGCGACCCGGCGACCGCGCCGGGCGTCGCCGCGCTGATCGACCAGCGGCTCGTCGACTTCGCGCGCCAGCTGGCGACGCGGACGCAGCCCGACGAGCGCGCCTGGGCGCTGAGCCTGTCGCGGCTGCTGCTCGACCGCGAGGCGCTCGACGCGCGGCTCAAGGACGAGAAGCGCGAGCCGAAGATCCCGCCGGGCATGCCGATCGGGAGCGCCGACAGCGCCGGGTGAGAGTGATTCGCAAGCGGAACGTCCGCGACCGAATGCGGTTGTGTTCTCCGAGATTCTGGACACGGAGAAGAACATGGCCGCTCAAGATAAAATGGACGCGATCGCACTGCTGAAGGCCGATCACCGCACCGTCGAAGATCTGTTCGAGGCGTTCGAAGGCGCCAGCGGCGCGTCGCGCAAGCAGAAGATCGCCAACCAGATCTGCCTCGAACTGACCGTCCACACCGAGATCGAGGAGAAGATCTTCTATCCGGCGTGCGAGGGCGTGGTCGAAAAGGACCTGATCGACGAGGCCTATGTCGAGCATGACGGCGCCAAGGTGCTGATCGCCGAGATCGAGGCCGGCGGCCCCGACGAGGACTTCTACGACGCCAAGGTCAAGGTGCTCGGCGAGATGATCGAGCATCATGTCGAGGAAGAGGAGAAGCGCGTCGAGGGTATGTTCTCGCAGGCGCGCAAGGGCGGCCTCGACATGGACGCGCTTGGCGAGCAGATGGCCGCCCGCAAGGAAGAGCTGACCGCCGAATACAAGAAGCGCGGGCTGCCGCTGCCCGAAACGACGACCTTCAACCAGGCGAAGGTCGCCTAACCGACGGTCGCGACGCGAAAAGGCCGGTCCGCCCACCCCGGGCGGGCCGGCCCTTTACGCTGCGGCGGGGCCATGCTCTACCAACCGCCATGAACCGCATCCTGCTGCTGGCCGCCGGCCTCCTCGCCTCCGCTTCGCTGCCCTCGATGGCTGCCGCGGCAACCGAAACCTATACCGTCATCGTCGGCGGCCGAAGCGTCGGCCATCTGAAGGCCGAGACCAATGGCGGCTCGACCGTCATCGACTATGATTACAAGAATAACGGCCGCGGCCCGACGATCGCCGAGACGCTGACGCTCGGCGCCGACGGCCTGCCGACCGCCTGGAGCGTCAAGGGCGCGACGACCTTCGGCGGCAAGGTCGACGAGAGCTTCGCGATGAAGGGCGGCACCGCGACCTGGCGCGACTCCGCCGGCACGGGGTCGAAGCGCGTCGGCGAGCCGAGCCTCTACATCAGCCAGGGCGCCAGCCCCTGGTCGCTCGGCCTCTACGCCCGCGCGCTGCTGAAGGACGTCGACGCATCGATGCCGGCGCTGCCCGGCGGCACCGTCAAGCTCGCCAAGGTCGAAAGCTTCACCGCCACCGGCGCCGGCGGGCCGGTCGAGGTCACCGCCTATGCGCTGACCGGCATCGACCTCAACCCCAACTATCTGTTCCTCGACAAGGACGGGCGCTTCTTCGCGTCGACGCAGGGGCGCGGCGTCACCGTGCGCAAGGGCTATGAGGGCGAGGACGCGCGGCTGCGCGCGCTCGCCGAGAAACTGTCGTCGGCGCGCTATGCGGCGATCCAGAAGGCGACCGCGCACGACTATGCCGCGCCGATCCGCATCAAGAACGTCCGGCTGTTCGACCCGAAGACGCTGGCGCTGACCGAGCCCAAATCGGTGGTGGTGTTCCGCGAGCGCATCGCCGCGGTCGAGCCGCTCGACAGCCCGGCCACCCCGGGCGAGGTCACGATCGACGGCGCCGGCGGCACGCTCGTCGCCGGCATGACCGAGGGCCACGGCCACACCTCGGAAGACGACGCGGTGCTCAACCTCGCCGCGGGCATCACCACGATCCGCGACATGGGCAACAACAACAGCGAATTGCTGGCGATGATGGAGCGGCTCGACAAGGGCGAGTCGGCGGGATCGCGCATCGTGCCGAGCGGCTTCATCGAGGGCCGCAGCCCGTTCAGCTCGAACAACGGCATCGTCGCCGAGACCGAGGCGCAGGCGGTCGACGCGGTGCGCTGGTATGCGGCGCGCGGCTTCCCGTCGATCAAGATCTACAACAGCATCAAGCCCGAATGGGTGCCGGCGATGGTCGGCGAGGCGCACAAGCTCGGCATGCACGTCATGGGGCACGTCCCCGCCTTCGCCACCGCCGACCAGATGATGGAAGCCGGCTACGACGAGCTGACGCACATCAACCAGTTCCTGCTGCAGTGGATCCTGAAGCCCGGCGAGGACACGCGCAACCTGCTGCGCCTCACCGCGCTGCGCCGGCTGCCCGGGCTCGATCTCGACAGCGCGCCGGTCCAAAAGACGATGAAGCTGATCGTCGACAAGAAGGTGGCGATCGACCCGACGCTCGTCATCCACGAGGCGTTCACCCAGTCGCGCGACGGCCAGGTGCCGCCGGGCATGACCGACTATCTCGACCATATGCCGATCTCGGTGCAGCGCGACGCCAAGCGCGCCTGGGTCGACCTGTCCGAGGCCGGCGACGACCAGGCCTATCGCGGCGCCTTCGACAAGATCGTCGAGGTGATGAAGCGGCTCAACGCCAGCGGCGTGATGATCGTGCCGGGCACCGACATGGGCGGCGCCTTCACCTATCACCGCGAGCTCGAACTCTATCAGCAGATCGGCATGACGCCGGCGCAGATCCTGAAGCGCGCGACCTGGGACATGGCGGAATTCCTGGAGCAGGAGCAGAGCCGCGGCTCGATCGAGAACGGCA
>JASBUR010000021.1 GCA_030147805.1 Sphingomonadaceae bacterium | reverse complement strand
TTGCCGGCGTCGGGGTGCGAGATGATCGCGAAGGTGCGCCGGTCCGGGCGGGCGGCGGCGGAAGTGGTGGCCATGGCCGCGCCCTATAGCGGTTTCGCCACGAAACGCGAGACGCCAGCGCGCCGCATCGGCAGGATGGCGCGCGTCAACCGGAGCCTTCCATGCCGACCATCGCCCTGCTCGTCGCCTCCAATTTGTTCATGACCATCGCCTGGTACGGCCACCTCAAATTCCCCGACGCGCCGCTGTGGAAGGTCATCCTCGTGTCGTGGCTCATCGCCGCGGTCGAATATTGCCTCGCCGTCCCCGCCAACCGCCTGGGCTTCGCCAGCGGCTTCACCGTCGGGCAGCTGAAGGTGATGCAGGAGGTGATCACGCTGCTGGTGTTCGCGGTGTTTGCGGTGGTGTGGCTCGGCGAGAAGCTGAAGTGGAACCACGCGGCGGCGTTCGCCTGCCTCGTCGGCGCGGTGGCATTCATGTTCGCGGACAAGCTCCGCTAGCGCGATCAGCGCCGGCCATAGAGATAGTCGGCGGCGGCGTCTGCCATCTTGCGATAGTCATGGCCGACGGCCGGCACCAGCTTCACCTCCCACACCGATGCGACGCCGCGGCGCGCCCGTTCGCGTTCGGCGACCGCGTGGAAATGCTGGCCGCGCGCCAGGCGATGCGGTCCCTGCGCGTCGGCTTCCGGGGTCTCGCGCAGATGGCCGCGCGTCTCCTGTTCATTGTCGAGCTCGCCGAGCAGCAACACCAGCCGGCGCGCGAAGGCCCGATCGAGCTGGCCGGCGGGCAGCGCGACGCCGCCCAGGCCATAGGGGAAGCGAACGGTCGCGTCGGGCGTGGTGTACCAGCCCGAATTGGCGGCGACCGCCGTCCGCACGCGCGCCTCGGGCGCGAACATCGCCAGCCGGTGGACGATCTGGCCGCCCGCCGAATGGCCGAACAGATCATAGCGCGTCTGCGCCGACCCCGTTCGCGCCACCGCCGCGTCGAAGATCGCCTCGATGTCGGCGAACAGCCAGCCCGACACGGCGGTCAGCGAGACGTCGCGCAGCGTTGCGACGTCGGCGCGGTCGCCGATCATGCCGGCGAGATTGTAGGAGATCGCCCCGGGGAATTGCGCCTCGTCGAACGATGGCGCCAGCACGAGCAGCCCGAAGCGGTCGGCGGCGCGCCGCCAGGCGTCGCGATAATCGTCGCCGTTGCGCCCTCCCCCGGCCAGGACGATGACGATCGGATCCGCAGGGCCGTGACGCGCCGCCCGATAGGTGAAGACCTTTATCGTCTCGCCCCCGGGAAGCGCCGCGTCGAACGAACTGGCACCGATGGCAATTGCCGACGGCATCGGCGATGTCGCGCCCGCCGCGCTCCGGGCGGCGGCCGGTCGGGGCGCGAGGCCGGCCGGTGCGAGAAAGAGACAGAGAAGCATGAGGGCGTGCAGCCTCGGCTTGGGCATGGCGACGGTCCTGTCGTCTGGTGATCAGGGGAAGGCGCCGCTAGGCTGGCGCCGGCGTCGACGGCGAAGAAGGCGAAATTCGTATGATGTCCGACTTTGTCGCGATCGGTCCGCGCCGCGGCGGGATGCTGCCGGCGAAGCCGCGGTGGCTGGCGGGGCGTGCGCCGCTGGCGCTCCACGGCTTCGGGATTGCCGCACTGGCGCTCGTGCTGGTCGCCAGCGGCGCCTTCGACAGCGACGACCTGTCCCTCGGACGCCGGCTGCTGATGTTCGGTGTCATCTCGGTGCTGCTGGTTGGCCAGGCCTCGCTTCTCGCCGACATCGCGCGGCGCGCGGCGCGCGACTCGCTCCCCGCATTGGCGACCGCGGCGGCGGCGGCGGTGCTCGCGACGCTCGGGCTGATGACGATCGAGCTCCACCTGCTGAAATCGACGCCGGTGCTCCCCTATGCGCCCGATCCGCTGCCCGAGTTCGCGCTGTTCCTCTTCCCGTTCGTCGTACCGGTCAGCGGATTCGTGCTGGCGCTGCGCTGGTCCGCCGGTGCCGCGGCCGAACGACCGGCGCCGCCGCGCGCGGTGCCGGAACCGCGGCCGGCCGCGCCGCCGGCGGCCAGCCCGGACGGCTGGCCGGTCGCGCGCATCCTGCGCCTGCGCGCCGCCGACCATTATCTCGAACTCTGGACATCGCAGGGCCGGCAGCTGGTTCGCGGCCGGCTGGGCGATGCGCTGCGCCGCCTGCCCGACGCCGAAGGCGTCCAGCCGCATCGCTCCTGGTGGGTCGCGCTGTCGGAGATCGACCGGATCGACCGGCAGGGGCGCGACCTCGTCCTGAGGCTGGTCGACGGCGAGCGCGTTCCGCTCGCGCGCTCGCGTGCTCGGGAGGTGAAGCGGGCGCTGCGCGACCGGCGCGGCGACGGGCTTGACCCGTCCCCCGGGGCCGGCCCGATACGGAGGTCCCGCGACCGTTCGAGGTGACCGATGCGCCGATCTGCCCGCTTTCTCATCGCCTCGCAGGCCGCCGCCCGGCTCGGCGTTTCGGCAAAGGCGCTGCGGATCTACGAGCAGCATCGCCTCATCGCGCCCGGCCGGACCGCGGCGGGCTGGCGCGTCTACGGTCCGGCGGACATGGCGCGCGCCGCCGAGGTGGTGCGGTTGCGTGCGCTCGGACTCGACCTGGCCGAGGTGGCGCGCCTGCTCGCTGCCGACGGCGGCGACCTCGCCGCGCGCCTCGCTGGGTATGAGGCGCGCCTTCAGCGGCAGGCGCGAGCGCTCGCCGGGACGCTCGACGCGGTGCGACGCCTCCGCACGCCGGGAAGCGCCGCGCCGACGGTGTCGTTCGACCTGCCCTGGCCGTGGGGCGGCGAGCGCTTCGAGCTGCGCGGCATGGCGCCGACCACCTATCTCACCGGGCCGCTCGGCAGCGGCAAGACGCGGCTGGCGCAGCGCATCGCCGAGGTGGCGCCGGGCGGGGCGTTCATCGGGCTCGACCGGCTGGCCGAAGGCGCGGCGGCGGCGCGGCTGGCCGACGATCGCGCGCTGCAACAGCGCGTCGATACGGCACTCGCCGCCCTCGTCACCCGCGGCGCGCAGCGGTCGCCGGCGCTCACCGCGCTGCTGGTAGCGCTCGTCGGCCGCGACGGCGATGTGCTGGTCGTCGACATGGTCGAAGCGGGGCTCGACCCGCCGACGCAGGTCGCGCTGATGGCTTGGCTGCGGGGGGCAGCCGCTCGCCAGGCGGGCGCTGCTTCTCATGACGCGTTCGTCGTCGATCCTCGACCTCGGCGCCATCGGCGATGGCGAGGCGATTCTGCTCTGCCCGGCCAACCACAGCCCGCCGCTCTGGGTGTCGCCCTGGCCCGGCGCGCCCGGCTACGAGGCGGTGGCGACCACCGTCGCGACGCCCGAGGTGCGCGCGCGGACCGCAGGCATTGTTGCAGTGCGAGCAGCAGGGGCGTGAGTCGGCGCCGCCTGCGCTCAGAAGCTCATCGCGAATTCGGCGGCCGCGCGCAGCGCTGCGTCGTCCGGCGGGCGGTGTCGGGCGATGGCGCCGGGCGGCAGTGCCGCCGCGGCGCTGGCGACCAGCAACAGTAAGGTCGCATCGCGGCGGCTCAGCGCGATCGGGCGGATGCCGGCGCGCCGCTCAGCCACGATGCGTCACCAGAAACCGCGTCAGGATCGCCAGATATTCCTCCGGCCGCTCGATGTGGACATTGTGTCCCGAGCCGGCGACGCGCGCCAGTTCGGCGCCGGCCACCGCCTTCGCCGTCGCCTCGACCAGCCAGGGCAGCTGCAGCCCGTCCTGTTCGGCGAGGATGAACAGCGCCGGGACGGCGAAATCGGCATAGCTCTCGGGCGGGCGGTCGCGCATCCGTTCGTAGGCGGCGAGATAGTTGCGCGATTCGCGCGGCACCGGACGCGGCGGGTTGAGACGGCGCAGCGCGGTGTGGAGATAGGCGAGCTCGGGCTCGCGGTGCTCGAAATCGGGCGCGAAGCTGTGGTCGAGCACGTGGAAGCCCTTGGGGATCTTCTCGATCATCTCGGCCGCCCAGCGCGACATCGCCGCGGTCTGGAAGCCGAAGGTCGTGCAGGTCATGATCAGCCCCTGCACGCGCTCAGGGTGCGCGAGCGCGACGCCCGATGCGGCGAGGCCGCCCATCGAATGGCCGTTGAGGAACGCCCGGTCGATCTTCAGATGGTCCATCAGCCCGAGCAGGTCGGCGGCGGCGGTCTCGTCGGCCTCGCGCAGCACGCTGCCCTGGCTGCTGCGGCCGTGCCAGCGCGCGTCATAGGCGACGCAGCGATAGCGGTCCTTGAGCGCGCCGACCTGCTTCCACCAGGCGAGATGATTGTCGCCGCCGCCATGCGCGAAGACGATCCAGGGCCCGGTTTCGCCCTCCACCTCATAATAGAGGTCGACGTCCTTCAGCTTGGCGATCGGCATGGCGTTTCTCCTCCCCTGCCGGTTGGCCCGGCCTGTCGCCATGGTAAGCGAGGCGGCGGTTCGGCGAGAACGCGCGACCGCTGCTAATTGGGGATAGCAGCTTTCGCGCGGGGCGAAGGCTCGGGCGCCGGTTCGGCGCGGCCGAGGCGATGCCGCACGGCGACCATCGCCCCGACGAGGCAGGCGCCGAACAGCGCGCCCTCGAGCCCGCCGGTCACCATCCGGCTGACCGGGCCGAAACCGGCCTCGCCGAACAGCGCGCCAATCTGGTCGAGCCGCAGCCGCGAGCCGGGAAAGCTGCGCGCCAGCAGGTCGAGGCTGCCCCCGAGCAACTGTCCGCCGAGGCCGGCGATGAGCATGCCGGCGGCGCCGGCGGTCACCGCCGTGGCCAGCATCGCGCGCGCGGTCGATGGCGTGCGCCGCCCCCGCTGGCCGAGCCACGCGCCGAGGCCGATCGCGCCGCCGAGCAGCGCGCCTTCGACGCCACCGGTGATATCGCCCGGCGACCGGCCGAACAGCAGGTTGAAGGCGTCGAGCCCGAGCAGCTTGACCGCCGCGCCGACGACGAGCCCGCCGCCGCTGCCGCCGAGCACAAGCGCATAGCAGCGGCGGCGCCCGATGAGCTCCGCTGCCGCGATGCCCAGGGCCACGCCAGCGCCGCCGAGCAAGGCGATCACCAAGGTCAGGCAGGCGAGCACCAGCATCACCGAGATCGCGCCCACCCCCGGCTGCGCCGCGCCTGCGAGGCCGTAGAAGAGGCCACCGAGAATGCCGGCGACCGCGGCTCCCGCGGTGCCGGCGCCGGCCATGGCGAAGAGCTCGCGCCAGGGCGTGGCCGCCAGGGCTGCCGCGCCAGCCTCGCCGTCGGCATCGGCAGTCACCGCGGCGATGAAGCGGTAGCCATGCTTGGGCACGGTTTCGATGAAGCGCGGGTTGGCGGCGCTGTCGCCGAGCTGGCGGCGCAGCATCGCGATGCACTGCGTCAGCGCTTCGTCGGTGACGGGAACGCCGCGCCACACCTCGGCGAGGAAGCGATCCTTGGTGACCAGCTGCCCGCGCTCGCGCACCAGCAGCATCAGCGCATCGAGGTAGCGGGCGTTGAGCTCGACGGGCGCACAGTCGCGCGTCAGCTGGCGGTCGGCGGGATCGAGCTGGAAAGCGTCGAAGCGAAAGCTGCCGGATGCCATTTTTCAGCGAAACCTCAGAAACTGCTCATGCCGCTTACCCGCCGCCGGCGCCAGCATCGGAGCCTCATTCATCGGTGGAGGCAAGGCAATGGCGAGAAATTCGGAAAATCGGGGCGGACGCGGTTTCCCGTGGCGGCCGATCGGCTGGGGAAGCCTCGTTGCCCTGCTGCTGATCCCCCTGATCGCGGGATTCCCCTGGTCGCTGGCCGACTTCATCTTCGCCGGTGCGGTCCTCGGCGGCGCCGGGATCGTGATCGAGCTCGGCGCTCGGCTGTCGCCCAGCCTCGCTTATCGCGGCGGCGTCGCGGTGGCGGTGCTGACGGCGGTGGGTCTCGTCTGGGTCAACGGCGCGGTCGGCTTCCTCGGCGACGAGGACAATCCGGAGAATCTGGTGTTCGCCGCGGTCATCCTCATCGCCGTCCTCGGCGCGGCGCGGGCAGGGTTCCGCCCCGCCGGCATGGCGCGCGCGCTGTTCGCCACCGCCGCAGCGCAACTGGCGGTCGGTATCGCCGCCATCGCCATCGACTTCGCGGTGCCGGGACGCGACTGGCTCTACGAGGCGGTGCTGGGCACGACGCTGTTCACCCTGCTGTGGCTGACGTCGGCGGCGCTGTTCCGCAAGGCAGATGTCGCTTCCCCAGTTTCGCCGACCGAGGCATAGGGGGTCGTGGCCGACTTGATCCGGAACACTTCCATCCTGGGTGGCTTGCTGCTCATCCTCCTGTTCGTCACATCGCTCATCCCGGGCTTGCCCGGCTCGACTATTCAGTTCTTCTCGATCCTCATCATGCTCCCCATCTATGCGTGCGGGTCTGTATTTCTAATCAGCGCTGGGATTGCTCGCGCTTGGTTGCTTCGATCCGACTGGCGGCGATCCTTGGCGGCGGGCTTGGGCGTGCCGGCGATCCTCGTCGGGGCGCTATTACTGTCGATTCCTACGCTCAAACTCGGCAACCAGCTGCACATCTGGACCATCGTTACGGTCGGCCGGAGCTGGCTCGATGGCATCGTGGCGGAAGCGCAAAACGCACCTGGGCCAGCGGA
Organism: Sphingomonadaceae bacterium; assembly: GCA_030147805.1. Lineage (GTDB taxonomy): Bacteria > Pseudomonadota > Alphaproteobacteria > Sphingomonadales > Sphingomonadaceae > Sphingoaurantiacus. The sequence goes on along the minus strand of JASBUR010000021.1, from coordinate 116,308 downwards.
GGGATACGCTTCCTCCCGCGATGGCTTCATCCCCTATATCGTCGATCAAGGGCCACCGATCCGCGTCGTTTTCGAAAGCAATCCCGGCTTCCTCGACAACTGGAGCGGCATCGTTTTCGATCCGACAGGCAAGGTCATGCAGGCGCGTGGGTGGGACGCCGCTGGAAAATTCTACGCCGATGCGGAAGTAACCGAGCTGTTTCGCGGGGACATTGTGAGCTGCCGTCACCTGCGCGCCGAATACTACTATTGCTCGTTCACCTGATCTCGAGGGCCATGCCGGCAGGACGGGCGACGCCCACCAATTTGCCTTCGCCCCCGCACTGCGCCAGTTTCGCCGGATGGGGGACAGTGACAACAAGCTCGGCCTCGGGCTGGCGACGATGCTCGTCGCGGGCAACATGATCGGGTCGGGCATCTATCTGCTGCCCGCCGCGCTGGCGCTGATCGGCGGGATCAGCCTCGGCGGCTGGGCGGTGGCGGCGGTCGGGGCGCTGCTGCTCGCGGCGGTGTTCGGCTGGCTGGCGGTGCTGCGGCCTGGGACCGACGGGCTCGCGACGCTGGTCGGCGACCGGCTCGGCAAGGTCTTCGGCTTCCAGACGGCGCACTTCTACTGGCTGACCTGCTGGATCGGCGACATCGCGGTCGCGGTCGCCGTCACCGGCTATCTCGCCTTCTTCCTGCCCGTGCTGCGCGAGACCTGGGCCGGCGCCACGGCGACCGCGGCGATGATCTGGATCGCGACGCTCATCAACATCGTCGGCGTGCGCTTCGCCGGGCGCTTCGACGGACTGACCTTGGTGGTCGGGCTGGTGCCGATCGTCGCGGTCGGCGCCTTCGGCTGGCTGTGGTTCGATCCCGCGCTGTTCGCGGCCGGGTGGAACGTCGGCGGCGCGGCGCCGGTCGACGCCGTCCGCGCCTCGGTGGCGATGGTGTTCTGGGCGTTCCTCGGCCTCGAAAGCGCCAGCGTCGCCGCCGCGGTGGTGCGCAATCCGGCGCGCAACGTGCCGCTGGCGACGGTCGGCGGCGTCGGGCTGGCGGCGCTGGTCTATATCGCCGCCTTCGCCGCGATCATGGGGCTGCTGCCCGCCGACCGCATGGCGACCTCGACCGCGCCCTTCGCCGATGCGGTGGTGCGCATCGTCGGGCCGGTCGCCGCGGCGCTGGTGGCGATCTGCGCCATCGCCAAGGCGCTCGGCACGCTCAACGGCTGGGTGCTGGTCACCGCCGAGACGACGCGCTGGACGGCGGCGGCGGGCTATCTGCCGCGCTGGCTGGCGCGGCGGTCGGCGCGCGGCACCTCGGCGCGAGCGCTGCTGGCGATGGCGGGGCTGATGACGGTCGTCGTGCTGGCGACGGCGTCGCCGACGCTCGGCCAGCAGTTCGCGCTGATGATCAACCTCGCGGTGATGCTGTCGCTGATGGTCTATGTCTATTGCTGCCTGTCGCTGCTGCGGATGAGCGGCGCGATGCCCGCCAACCGCCGCCGGCTGGCGCGCGTCGTCGCGGGCGCGGCGCTGGTCTTCTGCCTGTGGGTCGCGGCCGAGGCGGGGCGCCAGGCGCTGGTCTTCGGCGCGGCGCTGATCGGCGTCACCTTCGCGGCCTGGCCGCTGGTCAGACGCGGCGCGCGCGGAAATCGCGAATGATCTCGCGCGCCGCGTTATGCCCCGGCGCGCCGGTGACGCCGCCGCCCGGATGGGTGCCCGATCCGCACATGTAGAGCCCGGCGAGCGGCCCGCGGTAGTTGCCGTGGCCGAGCACCGGGCGGGCGGAGAACATCTGGTCGAGGCTGAGCTGGCCATGGAAGATGTCGCCGCCGACGAGGCCGAAGGTCCGCTCGAGGTCGAGCGGCGAGTTGATCTGCCGGCCGAGCACCGAGGCGGCGAAGCCCGGCGCGCGCGCGTCGACGGTGGCGATCATCAGGTCGGCGACCTCGTCGCGGTGGTCGTCCCACGAGCGGCCGCCCGAGAGCTGTGGCTGGACATGCTGGCAGAACAGGCTGGCGACATGCTGCCCCGGCGGCGCGAGGCTGTCGTCGAGCGTCGAGGGGATCAGCATCTCGACGATCGGGTTCGTCGACCAGCCGTTGAGCCGCGCGTCGATGAAGGCGCGGTCCATATAGGCGAGGCTCGGCGCGATGATGATGCCGGCGGTGAGATGATCGCCGCTTTCGGGCAGGCAGGTGAAGCGCGGCAGCTCGCTCAGCGCCACGTTCATGCGGAAGGTGCCCGAACCTGAGCGATAGCGCGCGATGCGCTCGGCGAAGTCGGGCGGCAGCAGCGCCGGGTCGAGCAATTGCTCATAGAGCAGCCTGGGGTGGATGTTCGACACCATGACGCGGGCGCGGAAGGCCTCGCCGCCGGCAGTGACCGCGCCGACCACGCGGCCCTGCTCGACGATCAGTTCGGCGACGCCGGCGTCGGTGCGGATATCGACGCCGCACGCGCGCGCGCTCTTCGCCATTGCCTGGGTGATCGCGCCCATGCCGCCGATCGCATGGCCCCAGGCGCCCTTGGTGCCGTTCACCTCGCCGAACAGATGATGGAGCAGCACATAGGCCGACCCCGGCGTATAGGGGCTGGCGTAATTGCCGACGACGCCGTCGAAGCCGAACACCGCCTTGATCGGATCGCTTTCGAACCAGCCGTCGAGATAGTCCCCGGCCGATTGCGAGAACAGCGCCAGCAGGTCGCGCCGCGCCACCATGTCGAGCTTCGACAGCGAGGTGCCGAGCGACGCCGCACCGAGCAGCTCGGGGAGCGCGCGCCGCCAGCCGCCGTCGACGACGTTGGGCGGGGTGCGCAGCACGAGATCGCGCACCACGTCGGCGATGACGTCGAGGCGGTGGGCGTAGGCGTCGAGCCGCTCGGCGTCGCGGGCGGAGAATTTCGCCACCTCGGCCTGCGTCCGGTCGCCGCCGGTGAGCAGGTAGCGACGGTCGTCGATCGGCAGGAAGTTGGACAGCTTGCGCTCGACGACCCTGAGGCCGTGGGCGTGCAGCTCGAGGTCGGCGATGACTTTCGGATTGAGCAGGCTGACGGTGTAGCTCGCCACCGAGTTGCGGAAACCCGGATGGAATTCCTCGGTCACCGCCGCGCCGCCGACGACGCCGCGGCGCTCCAGCACCGTCACCTTCAGCCCGGCCTTGGCCAGATAGGCGGCGCAGACGAGGCCGTTGTGGCCGCCGCCGACGATCAGGACGTCGGTCATTCGCGATCCTCCCCTGCAAGGGGAGGGGGTCCGCCGCAGGCGGTGGAGGGGTAACCGGCGCCGGCACCCCTCCACCCTGCTGCGCAGGGTCCCCCTCCCCGTACCGGGGAGGATGATACACGCAGCGTCGCCATCAACTCGGCTCCCGCTCCAGGCAAGCCTCGGGAATGACGCTGCGCATCCGCCGCGCGAAGCTGCGCAGGCAGACCTCGTCCTCGCTCAAAGGCCCCGTGGTGTAGCTCGACGATGCCATCCCCGCCTGTACGCGCGCGATGAGGCCGGTGTCCTCGGCGTTGACCTGGCGGTTGATCCGCCAGTTGAGGTAGCGCGCCGCCTTCATCTCGCGGCGCCAAGGGTCATCGGGGGCATCGGGCAGCACATAGGCGATCTCGCGGATCATCGTCTGCGTCGGCGACACGGGCAGGAACTGCATGAAATCGACCTGGTCGGGATAGATGTCGAAGGCGACGTTGGGCCAGAGCCGGAAGTACATCCAGTGCCGCTGCCGCTCGGCGGGCAAATGCGCCACCGCGGGGAGCAGCCGCTGATACATCGCTTCCGACCAGTTGCGCGACGGCGTGTCCTGCAGGTCGCCCCACATCTTGTCGATGTGCGGCGCCGCCTCGAGCCCGTACGACTTGCCGAATAGCCGCGTCAGCCCGGGGTGCGCGACGCTGATGTGCAGTCCGTCGCCATAATTGTCGGCGACGTTCTTCCAGTTCACTTCGCGCGGTCTGAGCGTCACCCGCCCCTGCGGCACCAGCTCCTCGAAGCGGTACGGCGCGAGGTCGACGGCGTAGGGCGCCATCATCTCGGCGACCGACGGGCCGCCGTCGTCGGCGAGCCGGACGAAGACGAAACCGCGGAAGATCTCCTGCTCGACGGGGGCGAGGCCGTACGCCGCCCAGTCGACCGCGCCGAAGCTGGCGCGGTGCGGCACGCCGACGAGCGCGCCGTCGAGGCCGTAGCTCCAGGCGTGATAGGGGCAGGTGATGCGGCCGCCGCAATTGCCCCTGTCGCCGTCGAGCAGCCGCGCGGCGCGGTGGCGGCAGACGTTGTGGAAGCTCTTCACGCCGCCGTCGCGGCCGCGGATCGTGACCAGCGGCTCGCCGAGAAATTCGAAAGCGTGATAGTCGCCGGGCGCCGGCACGTCGTTGACGTGGCAGACCACCTGCCACGATGGCCGGAACACCGCCGCGCGCTCGCGAGCGAAGAAGGCTTCGGAGCGATAAGTCCAGGCGGGCAGGCTGGTGCCGTCGAGCGCGCCGCGCGCATCGGTCGCTGCCGCCGGGGAGTGGCCCGCGCCGTCGTCCTGTGCCAGTCTCGTCCCGACCATGATCCGCACCTACGCCGGAACCCTCGCGCTCGCCAGCCGTAACCACCCGTGCCGATGATCCTCGCAGCCAGCTATAACATCCGCAAGGCGATCTGCGCCGACCGCCGCCGCCGTCCCGACCGCATCCTCGAGGTGCTGGCCGAGATCGACGCCGACGTCGTCGCTCTGCAGGAATGCGACCGCCGCTTCGGCGCGCGGGCGAGCGCGATCCCGGCGACGATGCTCGCCGAGCACAGCGACTATAAGGCGGTGCCCTTCGACATCCGCCACGGCAGCATGGGCTGGCACGGCAACGCGGTGCTGGTGAAGAAGGACGTCGAGATCCTGCGCTTCCAGCCGCTGGTGCTGCCGGCGCTCGAACCGCGCGGCGCGGTGATCGCCGACGTCGAGGTGCGCGGCATGGCCGTCCGTCTCGTCGGCATGCATCTCGACCTGTCGGGGCTGTGGCGCCGCAAGCAGGTCCGCGACCTGCTCGCGCAGCTCGACGCGCTGCCCGACCGGCTGCCGACGGTGATGATGGGCGACCTCAACGAGTGGCGCGAGGCGCAGGGCTGCCTGCGCGACTTTTCGGAACGGCATCGCGTGCTGCCGACCGGCCCGACCTTTCACGCCAAGCGGCCGCTGGCGCGGCTCGACCGCATCATCGTCAGCGACGACGTCGAGGTCGACGAGGTCGGCGTCCATCACAGCGCCATGGCGCGGATCGGCTCCGACCATCTCCCGGTCTGGGCGCGATTCGCGCCCCGCTGATCCGATTCGCGTGCGCGACGGTTTCGCGCTATAGACTTCGCTGTCGGCCGCCCGGGGGCCCGACGCGCAGGCTTTCGAGGATATGATGCCGGCAGCAGCAGCGGACCGCTTGGCCAAGCTCACCGACGGGCAGAAGGAATGCCTTCGCCGCGTCTATCGCCACATGTCGTCGAAGGACATCGCCCGCGAGCTCGGCATCTCGCCGCACTCGGTCGACGCCCGGCTGCGTTCGGCGATCCGCGCGCTCGGCGTCGCCACCCGGACCGAGGCCGCGCTCCGCCTGGCCGCGCACGAGGCCGGCGCCCCCTATCAATCACCCGCATATCAATCGCCGCATGTTGCTGCGGCGGCGGCATCGGTCATGCTCGACCCGGACAACGACACGGGACGAAACACCGATGTGGAACGCGATTTCTACCGCTTGCCCGACACGGATGGGCACCGCGCCCGCCGCGTCGCCGAGACGGTGGCCGCGTTCGACCGCTCCGCGGACCCTTTCTGGGGCCGCCAGGGTCAAGCGGCTTCCCCCGTGCGTGCATGGGGAGGACGCAATGACCTGACCGTCGGCGCCCGTATCGGGGTCATGCTGGCCATCGCCATCGGCTCGGCCCTCGCATTCGGAGCCATCCTTTCCGGTCTCGCCTCGCTGGCACGGCTCACCTAGCCGGGCTCAGCCCGGCAAAAAGCCAAATTATCCAGCCAGTTGACCCGCCATCCCTCATGGCGGGAAGGGAGACTCACATGACCGATAACCGCATCGAGATCGCTCGCCAGGTTGCCGACCAGCTGTTCGCCGCCGAAACCGCCATCGATACCGCGCTGGCGCGTACCGCGGCGCTCGCCGGAATGATGCCGTCGGTCCGCGAGGACGTCCGCCTGTCGGCGCTCGTCGGCCAGGGCGCCATCGAGCGCGCGATCGAGACGCTGAGCGCGCTGGGCGAAGCCCGCCGCAAGATCGTCGAGACGCACAAGCAGCTGTCGATCACGCAGAAGCAGATGGGCCTCGGTCCGCTCAACTTCGGCGGCTGGGTCGACAAGCCCAATTTCGCGCGCCAGGGCCTGTCGGTCGCAGCCGAAGCCGCCTGAGAACGGTTGCCGCAGCGGGTGGACATGCGCATGTTAAGTCCTTGCGTAAACGGGGCTTGTTCCAATGAATCCGCTGCAGCTCCTGTTCACGGTCGCGATATTCGGCGCGTGCGGGGTCGCACTCTGGAAGGGCGAATGGCCCGAACGCATGACGGCGGTGGCGCTGTTCAGCGCCTCGCTGGCCTCGCCGCTCGTCGAATCGAGTCTGTTCTCCTCGCCGGAGTACGGCATCCTCGCGGTCGACATCATGCTGCTCGGCTGGCTCGGCGCGCTGGCGCTGGCCACCGACCGCTTCTGGCCGCTGTGGGCCGCCGGCTTCCACATCGTCGGAACGATCATCCACATCGCCCGGATGGTCGACCCGACGGTGGTGCCGCCGGCCTATGCGCTCGGCCAGGTGTTCTGGTCCTATCCGGTGCTCGCGGCGCTCGCGTCGGGCGCATTGGTCGAGGCGCCCGCCTCGCGGGCCCGACAACGCGAGGCCGCCCGCGGCGGCTCGCGCTAGGCAAGGGAGCGTAGAGATGGCCTCGGTGCTGTCGGTCGCCCAGAGCTTCGAGGCGTTCATCGGCCGTCGTGCGCCCGCGCGCGATCCCGAAGTCGACATCCTCGCCGAACTGTTCGAATCGGCGGGGGGCGGCGCCTCGAGCGCGCAGGTGGCGCGCCGCCTGCTCGACGAGACCGGCTCGCTCGCCGGCGCGCTCGCCGCCACCGTCGCCGATCTGGCGCGGCTGGGCGTGCCGCAGGAGGCGCGCCGCGCGCTCGCCGCGCTGCGTGCGGCGGTCACCGCCTCGCTGAAGCGCAGCGTCGAGGACCGGCCCTGCCTGGCCTCGGGGCGCGCGCTGATCGACTATCTGCACGCCGACATGGCGTTCGCGCCGGTCGAACGTTTCCGCGTGCTGTTCCTCAACAACAAGAATGTGCTGATCCGCGACGAGGTGATGAGCGAGGGCAGCCTCCAGGCCGCCCCGGTGTTCACGCGCGAAATCGTCAAGCGCGCGCTCGACCACGGCGCCGCGGCGCTGATCCTCGTCCACAACCACACCTCGGGCGATCCGGCGCCGAGCCGTGACGATATCGAGGTCACCCGCGAGATCGTCGCCGCGGCGGGGCTGTTCGGCATCGCGGTTCACGATCATATCATCGTCGGGCGCCAGGGGCATGCCAGCCTCGGCCAGCTGGGATATCTGGGATGACGGCGCGCGGCACGATCTTCGTCGTCGACGACGACATGGCGGTCCGGCAGGCGACCTGCTGGGCGCTGCGCGCGGCGGGGTTCGACGCGGTCGACTATGAGTCGGGCGAGGCCTTCCTGCGCGACGCCGACCTCGCGGCGCCGGGCTGTGCGGTGCTCGACCTCAACATGCCCGGCCTGTCGGGGATCGACGTGCTGCACCGGCTCCGCGAGCGCGAATCGCCGCTGCGCATCATCATGCTGACCGGCTATGGCGACGTGCCGACCGCGGTGCGCGCCATCCAGGCCGGCGCCGCCGACTTCATCGAGAAGCCCTATGATCCCGACGCGCTGCTCGCCGCGATCGACCGCGCGCTCGACGCGCGCGCCGGTGCCGAGGAGCGGTCGTCGCCCACCGACGATCGTGCCGATGCGGCGCGCGAGCGGCTTCGCCAGCTCAGTCCGCGCCAGCGCCAGGTGCTGCAGGGGCTCGTCGCCGGGCATCCCAACAAGATCATCGCACAGGATCTCGGCGTCAGCCCGCGCACGATCGAGATGCATCGCGCCGACATGATGGACCGGCTGGGCGTCGGCAACCTGTCGGAGGCGCTGCGCCTCGCCTACGACGCGGGGCTGGCCGACGAGCGGCGCAGCAATGCGAGCCCGCGCTACGGCGGCCGCCGGGCCACCGATCCGCGCCACTGAGCGTCAGCGCTGGGGCACGAGTCCGAGCGGACCGGGCCCATAGGGGGGCGCCGGGATTTCGGCGCGCGCATGCGCCAGCGCATCCGACCAGCGTTGCGACAGATCGTGGAAATAGGCGTCGTTGTGGTCGATGCGGTGCACCAGCTCGGCCCGCCCCTGCCCGGGCCGCGCGATCATCAGGTCGAGCGGCAGCCCGACCGCGAGATTGGCGCGCATCGTCGAATCGAACGAGATCAGTCCGATCTTCACCGCCTCGTAGAGGTCGGTCTCGTAGGTCAGCGCGCGTTCGATGATCGGCTTGCCATATTTATTCTCGCCGATCTGCAGGTAGGGCGTGTCGGGGCCGCATTCGATGGCGTTGCCCGCCGAATAGACCAGGAACAGCCGCGTCGGTTCGCCGCCGATCGAGCCGCCGACGAGCAGGCTGGCGTTGAAGTTGACGTCCTCCTGCTCGAGGCTGACCATGCCGTCGCGCGCCTCGCGCAGCGCGCGGCCGGCGGCGAGCGCCGCCCGGTAGATGTTGGGGACGGTGTCGAGCGTGTCGAGCTCGCCGGTCTCGGGGTTGGACACGCCGGCGGTGAGCCGGTGCATCGCGCCCTGCGTCGTCGACAGGCTGCCCGCCGAGACGATGCCGATCAGCCGCTTGCCGTCGTTGCCGTGCACGCGCAGCTTGCGATAGGTCGAGATATTGTCGACGCCGGCATTGGTGCGCGTGTCGGCGATCATCACCAGGCCGTCGCGAACCAGCATTCCCACGCAATAGGTCACGCCCCCGAAGCTCCCTTTCAGCTTTGACTCTGCCGCATCGCGTCGACCGCCCGGACCGACACGTCGAGCGATTCGCTGCCGCCGCCGCGCCGTGCGCCGCGCACCGGTGCCGCGTCGAGATAGTCGAGACCGATCGCGACGCGCAGATAGGCGTCGGTGGTGCAGATGCCGTTCGCCGGATCGAAGGCGATCCAGCCGAGATCGGGGAGATAGGCTTCGGCCCAGGCGTGGCTGGCGCCCTGCTGCTCATCGCGCGCGAGATGCCCCGACACGTAGCGCGCCGGCAGGCCGAGATGCCGCGCGCCGGCGCTGAAGATATGCGCGAAATCCTGGCAGACGCCGCGCCCGGCGGCGAGCGCGGCCGCCGCCGGCGTCGCGGCGTCGGTGGCGCCGGTTTCGAAGGCGATGCCGCCGTGGATCGCGCCCATCAGCGCGTGCAGCGAATCGAGCGGACCGCCGCGGCGCGCGCCCTCCGCGAGCTCGACGATCGCGGCGTCGGGAAGCGTCAGCGGCGTCTGGCGCAGGAAGATCGCGGGCGGCAGCGGCTCGGCGGTCCCGCGGATCACGCCGGCGGTGTCGGTGACGTCGGCCTCGCCGGCGACGCTGATGGTGAGCGCCGTCGCCGGGACGTCGGCGTAGAACATATCGACGCGGTTGCCGAACGGGTCGCGGCTGCTGCGCATCACGCCGTCGATGTCGACGTCGACGCGCCAGTGATGGATGTGCTGGCCGTCGTGGACGCCGGGACGCAGCCGCAGCGCCTGGACGATCCCGCTGGCCGCGAACTCGTAGCGATAGGTGGTGCGATACTCGATCCGGATGCGCATGTCAGAACAGATATTGTTCGGTGATGGTGCTGCCCAGACGATTATTCTCGGCGGTGAAGTCGGTGATGAACTCGTGCAGCCCGGCGGCGAAGATCGATTCGATGCGCGCGCCGGCCAGCCGGTTGGCGGCGGTGACCGCGAGGCGGTGCGCGGCGCCGCGCCGCCCGCTCGCCTCGGCGAGCCGGTCGAGATAGCGCACGATGTCGCTGGCGCAGGCGGCGAGCGAGCGCGGCATGCTGCGGTTGAGGATGAGCAGGTCGGCGACCAGCCACGGCTTCACGCCGTCGCGGTAGACGTGGCGATAGGCGGTGAGCGCCGACACGGTGCGCAGGATCGTCGTCCACTGGAAATAGTCGAGGCTGCCGCCGACCGGCTCGTCGCGCGGCAGCAGCAGATGATATTTGACGTCGAGCAGCCGCGCGGTGTTGTCGGCGCGCTCGATCGCCGCACCCAACCGCATGAACCAATAGCCGTCGTCGCGCAGCATCGACCGGTGCGTCGCGCCGTCGAAGGCGAGCGCCGCCGCCTTCACCGCCTCCAGCAGCCGGTTGAGCGTCGGCCGCGAATCGAGCCGGGTGCCGAAGCGCTGCAGGTCGAGCCACGCGCCGTTGATCGCCTCCCAGGTCTCGATGGTCAGCGCGGTGCGCACCGCACGCGCGTTGTTGCGCGCCTTTTCGAGGCACCAGCGCATCGACGACGGGTTGTCGGGATCGAGCGACAGGAACTGCAGCGCCGTCGCTTCCTCGAGCAGCGGATAGCGCTCGGCATAGGCCACGTTGACGCCCGCGGCGGTGAGCGCGCCGCTCCACGCGCCGACGTCGCCGCCGTAGCTCGACGGCAGCGCCGCGAGCCGGAGCGTCGCGTCGGTGAGGCGCGAGACGAAGTCGGCGCGCTCGATGTAGCGGCCGAGCCAGAACAGATTGCCGGCGGTACGGGACAGCATGTCAGGCGCCCCCGCTAGTCATCGAGCACCCAGGTGTCCTTGGTGCCGCCGCCCTGGCTCGAATTGACCACCAGCGACCCGGCCTGAAGCGCGACGCGCGTGAGGCCGCCGGGAACGATGCGGCTGCCCCGGGCGCCGGTCAGCACGAAGGGCCGGAGATCGACGTGGCGCGGCGCGACCCCCTCGTCGACGAGCGTCGGGCAGGTCGACAGCGCCAGCGTCGGCTGCGCGATGAACTTGTCGGGCGTCGCCTTGAGCTTGGCGGCGAATTCGTCGATCTGCGCCCGGCTGGCGTGCGGGCCGACGAGCATGCCGTAGCCGCCTGAGCCGTCGACCTCCTTGACGACCAGCTCCTTCAGGTTGGCGAGCACATGGCCGAGCGAATCGGGTTCGCGGCAGCGCCAGGTCGGCACGTTGGCGAGGATCGGCTCCTCGCCGGTGTAGAAGCGGACGATCTCGGGCATGTAGCTGTAGATCGCCTTGTCGTCGGCGATGCCGGTGCCCGGCGCATTGGCGATGGCGAGATTGCCGGCGGCATAGGCGCTCATCAGCCCGGGGACGCCGAGCACCGAGGCGGGATTGAACACCAGCGGATCGATGAAGGCGTCGTCGACGCGGCGGTAGACGACGTCGACGCGCTTGGGGCCCTCGGTGGTGCGCATGAACAGCACGTCGCCGCGTACGAACAGATCGCTGCCCTCGACGAGCTCGACGCCCAATTTGTCGGCGAGGAAGCTGTGCTCGTAATAGGCCGAATTGTGGAAGCCCGGCGTCAGCACGACGATCGTCGGCTCGCCCGGGCAGTTGGGCGGCGCCACCGAGCGCAGCGTCGCCAGCAGCGTCTCGGGATAGTCGTCGACCGGCGCGACGCGGTGGCGGTCGAACAGCTCGGGCAGCAGCCGCAGCATCACCTCGCGGTTCTCGAGCATGTAGGACACGCCCGACGGCGTGCGCGCATTGTCCTCGAGCACGTAGAAATCGTCGGGGCCGGTGCGGACGATGTCGATGCCGGCGATATGCGTATAGACGCCGTGCGGCGGCTGGTGGCCGATGACGGGCAGGCAGAATTGCGGATTGCGGAGCACCAGCTCCTCGGGCAGCAACCCGGCGCGCAGGATCTCGCGCCGGCCGTAGACGTCGGCGAGGAAGGCGTTGAGCGCCGCCACCCGCTGCACCAGCCCCTTTTCGAGCCGCGTCCATTCGGCGCGCGAGATGACGCGCGGGATGATGTCGAAGGGAATCAGCCGCTCGTCGGCCTGCGCGTCGCCATAGACGGCGAAGGTGATGCCGATGCGGCGGAAAAACAGCTCGGCCTGCGCGCGGCGCGTCTGCAGATATTCGGGCGGCGCCTCGTCGAGCCAGCGCTTGATCCGCGCATAGGCGTCGCGCGGCGCGGCGTCGCCGATGCCCATTTCGTCGAACGCGCTACTCGCCTGCATCCGTGTGTCAGCCCCTCCGACTCGGAGTTTGTGCGCTGCAACAAAGAAGCGCAAGGGGTCAGCTGCGGATCAAACCTTCGATCGGGCGGATCGACGCCCCGGGGAAGAGCGCGCGCCCCGCCGCCTCGCGGTCGAGCGCGAGATGATCGGCGAGCGCGCCCGCCAGCAGCGCGTAGAGATCGGTCGTCGGGCGGAGGTCGCGCCCCTCGTGGAGCGCCGCCGGCGCCAGCCCCGGCCAGTCGGCGACGACGCGTCCGCCGCGTACCGCGCCGCCGGCCAGCAGCACCGCGCTTGCGGTACCATGGTCGGTGCCGCCGGTGCCGTTGACCGCGACGGTGCGTCCGAACTCGGTGGCGGCGATGACGAGCGTATCGGCCCAGGCCGCGCCGAGGCCGTCCTTGAGCGCGCCGAGCGCGGCATCGAGGTGCGAGAGATGGATGCCGTGGCGGATCAGCTGCTGCGCATGCGTGTCCCAGCCATCCGATTCGATCACCGCGACTCGCGCGCCGTCGGCCCTGGCGAGGAAGCCCGCCGCGAGCTTCGCCAGCACTGGCAGGCCCGCGGCCGCCCCGCTGCCGTCGAGCCCGCGTGCTTCGACCGCCTTTGCCCACAGCGGCTGCAGCAGCGCGTCGTCGGCATAGAGGCGCCCCACGCGCGCGATCAGGTCGGCGGAAGCGCCGGGCAGCGCCGAGGGCGCATGCGTCGTGACCGGCACGATCCCTTGCGCGACGAGCGGCAGCGCCGGCGACAGCGCGACGCCGCGCGTCCCCGCATCGGGCAGCAGCGCCAGCAAGCGGTTGAGCCAGCCGTCGCGCACCAGATGCGGCCTTGCGCCGCCGGTTTCGAGCAGATTCTGCGCGTCGAAATGCGAGCGGTCGCGGTAGGGCGTCGCCACCGCATGCACCGCCATCGCCTCGCCCTGGCCGTACAGCGCGGCGGTGCGCGCCAGCGACGGATGCAGCGCGAACTGGCCGTCGAGCTTGTGGCCGCCGCCCTCGCCGACGTCGATCGCCAGCTGGCGCCGCGCCGCGGCATAGGCCGGATCGGCGTAGGGGATGACGGTGTTGAGTCCGTCCATGCCGCCGCGGAGCAGGATGAAGACGAAGCGCCGCTCGGTCGCGGGCGCCGCCAGCGCCAGCGTGGGCATCAGCGATGCGAGCGCGCCGGCACCGGCACCGACGATCAGCGATCGACGCGTGGGCATGTCCTACCTCCGCTGGAATTCGGGCGCGACGAGCAGCAGTGCGGTCGCCTGCGCCGGGCTTTCCGCGCCGGCGATCGCTGCCGCGGTCGACGGCGACACCGAGCCGCCGAACAGCAGCGGCGCCAGCGCGCGCGCATCGGCGACGGGGATCAACGCCGCCAGTTGCTGCGCCGCCTCGACGCGGCGCATCAGCGCGTCCGATCCCGCCCAGGTGGCGGCGGTATCGCCCCATCCGGCGGGCGATCCGGGCCGCCAGACCGGCTGGCCGACCTCGCCGACCATGCGCACCGCGCGGCGGTCGGCGCTGCGCAGCCCGACGCCGCGCAGCGCCGAGATCGACCAGTCCCAGGGCGACTTGAACTTGGCGAGCGGCGTTGCCCACGCTTCGGGCGCCTCGATCAGCACGCGGTACAGCGTCGGCAGATCGCCACCCGAGCCCGAATAGGCCGCGGCCAGCCGGTCGACGAGCGGCTTGGGCGGATCGTCGGCGACGAAATGGCGGGCCAGCTTGGTCGCCAGATGCCGCGCCGTCGCCGGATGCAGCGCCAGGTCGGCGAGCATGGCGCGCGACTGCGCCTCGCCGGTCGCCGCATAGCGCCGGCCGAGAAGCAGACGCTCGCCAGGCTCGTGCAGCAGCGGACGGAACAGCACGCTGCCGCGCGGCGCATCGCCGACCGGCCGCTGGCCGACGATCGTCCAGCCGGTCAGCGCGCGCGCCAGCTCCTGCACGTCCGCCTGGGTATAGCCGCCGTCGACGCCGAGCGTGTGCAGCTCGAGCACCTCGCGCGCCAGGTTTTCGTTGAGCCCGCGCCCGCGTGCCTCGGGACGCAGCTCGGCGAGGCGCCGCGCGGCCGCGCTCGCCGGCCCGATCGAACGGAACTGGTCGAGATACATCAGCATCGCCGCATGGCGCTCGACCGCGAGCAGCATGTCGGAAAAGCGCCCGAGCACATGCGGCCGCACCGCTTCGAACTCGAGGTTGCCGGCGATGCCGAGCGTCGAGAAGCGGTCGATCGACACCGCGAAATGATTGGCCCAGAAATGTACGAGCCGTTCGACGAACGGCGCCGGCGCGGTCAGCGACTGGGTGATCCGCGCCACCGCCTGATCGGCATAGATGTGGCGCGCGTGATCGCGAACGAAATCATGGACGGTCTCGGCGTCGACCTCGGGCTCGACGCCGGGGGCGGTGACCGCGTCCTGCATCGCGCGGGCCTGCCGCCGGGCGGCGACGAAATCGAAGTAGCGCGCCATGTTGGTCGTCGCGTCGGCCAGCGCGGCGATCGGGGCGGGGCGTGGTTCGAAGGCATCGAACTGGCCGAGCAGCCAGCGCCGAGGGTCGTCGATACGGTCGTCGGGGCGGCTTCCCAGCCCGAAGCGGTTGACAGCGATGGCGCGGCGCATGGCGGCTCCCTCCCATCGCCTCATACGCGACGCACCCTCTCGATCCCCCGGGCGGGGGTATCCATTTGAAGCGGCGGCCATGCTTCCTATATCGCTGGTCCTACCCCCCCTGAAGGACACGTCACCCCGCTATGTCCGAAATTCCCACCTGGCACGGCACCACCATCCTGTCCGTGCGCAAGGGCAACAAGGTCGTCGTCGCCGGCGACGGCCAGGTCTCGCTCGGCTCGACCGTGGTCAAGGCCAACGCCCGCAAGGTCCGCCGGCTCGGCGCCGACGGCGTGGTGATCGGCGGCTTCGCCGGATCGACCGCCGATGCCTTCACGCTGTTCGACCGGCTCGAATCGAAGCTCGAGCGCTGGCCCGGCCAGCTGCTGCGCGCCTCGGTCGAGCTCGCCAAGGACTGGCGCACCGACCGCTACCTGCGCCGGCTCGACGCGATGATGGCGGTCGCCGACAAGGACGTGACGCTGATCCTCACCGGCAATGGCGACGTGCTCGAGCCTTCCGACGGCATCGCCGCGATCGGTTCGGGCGGCAATTATGCGCTCGCCGCGGCGCGCGCGCTGATCGATATCGACGACCTCGACGCCGAGGCGATCGCCCGGCGCGCGATGAAGATCGCCGCCGAGGTCTGCGTCTACACCAACGAAAATGTCATCATCGAAAGCCTGGAGTCCACCCGGTGAACGACGCGACCCCCATCAATACCGAAACCGCCACGCCCGTCGCGGCACTGACGCCGACCGCCGTCGTCGCCGCGCTCGACCGCTTCATCGTCGGCCAGAAGGACGCCAAGCGCGCCGTTGCGGTGGCGCTCAGGAACCGCTGGCGGCGCCAGCAGCTCGACGCCGACCTGCGCGACGAGGTCAATCCGAAGAACATTCTGATGATCGGGCCGACGGGCTGCGGCAAGACCGAGATCAGCCGCCGGCTGGCCAAGCTCGCCGACGCGCCGTTCATCAAGATCGAGGCGACCAAGTTCACCGAGGTCGGCTACGTCGGCCGCGACGTCGATTCGATCGTCCGCGACCTCGTCGAGGAAGCGATCCGGCTGGTGCGCGAGGGCAAGCGCGCCGGCGTCAGGGAGGCCGCCGAAGCCGCCGCCGAAAGCCGGCTGATGGATGCGCTGGTCGGCAAGGACGCGTCGGAGGCGACGCGCAATTCGTTCCGCGCCAAGTTCGTCAACAAGCAGCTGGCGGGCCGCGAGATCGAGATCGAGGTCGAGGATTCGGGACAGCAGATGCCCTTCGACATTCCCGGCATGCAGCCCGGCCAGGTCGGGATGATCAACCTCTCCGACATGTTCGGCAAGGCGTTCGGCACGCGCACCAAGCGCCGCAAGATGAGCGTCGAGGCGGCGTGGGACGTGCTCGTCGCCGAGGAAAGCGACAAGCGGCTCGACCAGGACGAGGTCGTCCGCGAGGCGATCCGCAGCGCCGAGCAGAACGGCATCGTCTTCCTCGACGAGATCGACAAGATCGCCGTCTCCGACGTGCGCGGCGGCTCGGTGAGCCGCGAGGGCGTGCAGCGCGACCTGCTGCCGCTCATCGAGGGCACCACGGTCGCGACCAAATATGGCCCGGTGAAATCGGACCATATCCTGTTCATCGCCTCGGGCGCCTTCCACACCTCGAAGCCGTCCGACCTGCTCCCCGAACTGCAGGGCCGGCTGCCGATCCGCGTCGAACTGACCGGGCTCGGCAAGGATGATTTCAAGCGCATCCTCACCGACACCGAGGCGTCGCTGATCAAGCAATATGTCGCGCTGATCGGCACCGAGGGCGTCGAGCTGGAATTCAGCGAGGACGGCATCGATTCGATCGCCTCCATGGCCGCCGACGTCAACGACCGCGTCGAGAATATCGGCGCGCGCCGGCTGCAGACGGTGATGGAGAAATTGCTCGAGGACGTCAGCTTCGACGCGTCGGAGCGCAAGGGCGACAAGGTCGTCGTCGACCGCGCCTATGTCGAGACGCAGCTGAGCGAGATCGTCAAGGACAACGACCTGTCGAAGTTCATCCTGTAGCGGCGGCGGCGCGGCACCGGTCGGGCAGGTTGCGCCGCCTCGGCGATGCGGCATAGTCACCGCCGCGGAGCAGGGGGCGACCGAGCGCATGATCAGCATGATGATGCTTGCCGACACGGCGGTTCGCGCGGCCGCGGGCGGGATCGTTGTGGTGCTCGGGCTCTCGATCTGGCGCGACGGCCGGAATCGGCTCGCCGCCCGGCTCACCGGGCTGCTCTGCCTGGCGATCGTCGGGCATCTGATCAACGTCGCGCTCGCCGTTCCGTCGGGATTCCGCTGGTCCGACGTGCCGTTCGAACTGCTGTCGGTCTCGGTACCGCCGATGTTCTGGCTGGTCGCGATGGCGGTGTTCGTCGACGGCTACCGCATCCGCGCGCCGCATCTCGCCGCCGTCATCGGTTACGTCGGCTTCGCGGCGCTGTTCATCGTCGATCTCTATTATGACGACGCGCTGCGTCCGATCGGCGGCGTGGTGCTCCGCCTCGGCATGTTCGGCTTCGTCATCGCGGCGCTCGCCGTCGCCTGGCGCGGCCGTGCCGACGATCTGATCGAAAGCCGGCGGCGCCTGCGCGACCTGCTGATCTGGTCGATCGGCATCCTCGCGCTCGTCGTGCCGGTATCCGAAATCTTCCAGCATGCCGACATGCTGCCGCGCGAGACGGTAACCGCGACCGCGGCGATCATCCTGTTCACCAGCCTCGTCAACGCCTGGTTCCTCGTCGGGCTGCGCGACGAGGACCTGCTGCGCCGCGCCGCGGCGGCCGCGACCGTGCCGCTGCCCCCCGACCCCGACGAGCCGCGCCTGCTTCGGGCGCTCGAGCAGTTGATGGACAGGGAGCGGCTGTATCGCGGCGACATCGGGATCGCCGAGGTCGCGAGCCGCATCGGCGTGCCCGAATACCGGCTGCGGCGGCTGATCAACCAGCGGCTCGGCCACCGCAACTTCGCGGCCTACCTCAACGGTTATCGCCTGGCGGAGGTGAAGGCGGCGCTCGCCGATCCGGCGCAGCGCGAGGTACCGATCCTCACCATGGCGCTCGATGCCGGCTTCGGCAGCCTTGCGCCGTTCAACCGCGCGTTCCGCGACAGCGCGGGCATGACCCCCAGCGAATATCGCGCGGCAACGCTGGGCGGCGCGCAGGGACGCGACTGATCGGATTCCAAATCCGCCCAGGCGGATTCGAAGTCGGCGCGGCATGGCGGCTGCGCCTCGGGCATCGGCCCTGCTGAACCGCAAGGAGCCGACCCCATGACCAACCACCCTGCTGCGCCGCCACTGCTCGACGACGTCATCGAAGTCGTCGTCGGAACGCTGACCTTCGATCTCGGCCGCTACCTGATCGCCGCGGGCCTCATGTCGGCGATCGTCGCGCTGGTGATGCGCACCCGCTGGCGCAGCCGCCGGATCCAGCCGCGTACGGCGCCGCGCCGCGACGTGATCCGCGAGATCCTGCTGTCGCTGCGCACGGTCGCCGTCTACGCGGCGGTCGGCATGATCACGATGATGGGCTTCCGGCTCGGCCTATTGCACGAGCCGGCGGGCGCCTCGGCGCTGGCGACGGCGGGTTACGTCGCGCTGGCGGTCATCGGGCACGACGCCTATTTCTACTGGGTGCACCGTGCGATGCATCATCCGCGGCTGTTCCGGCGCTTCCACCGCAGCCACCATCGCTCGGTCACGCCGACGCCATGGGCCGCCTATGCCTTCGACGTTCCCGAGGCGGTGCTGATGGCCCTGTTCATGCCGCTCTGGCTGCTCCTCGTGCCGACTCCGGCCCCGGCGATCTTCGCCTTCCTCGCCATCATGATCGTCCGCAACGTCATGGGGCACGCCGGGGTCGAGCTCCATCCGCGCGGCTGGGTCGCCCATCCGCTGCTGCGGTGGATCAGCACCACCACGCATCACGACCTGCACCACAGCGGCGGCTTCAATCGCAACTTCGGCTTCTACTTCACCTTCTGGGACAAGCTGATGGGCACCGAGCATCCCGACTATGCCCGCGTCTTCGATGCGGTGACGGCGGTGAAGGCCGATAGTCTTCCTAGCGATCGCCCAAGAATCGCTTGGTTGGCGGGGGAGCCCCGGCAGCGCATCTAGGAGGGCCTCAGCAAAGGCCCTTTTCCATGGCGACCAAACTCGATCCGCAGGCGCGCGGCCGCGCCATTCTCGTCGGCGCCGGACCCGGTGATCCCGATCTGCTCACCGTCAAGGCGGTGCGCGCGCTCGGCATGGCCGACGTCGTCGTCCATGACGGACTCGTCGATGCGCGCGTGCTCGACCTCGCCCCCGAGCGCGCGATCCTTATCTCGGTCGCCAAATCGCGCGCCCGGCACACGCTGCCGCAGGAGGCGATCAACGCGCTGGTGGTGGCGCACGTCCAGACCGGCGCGATCGTCGTGCGGCTGAAGGGCGGCGATCCGTTCATCTTCGGCCGCGGCGGCGAGGAGGTCGAGGCGGTGCGCGCCGCCGGACTTCCGGTCGAGGTCGTCCCCGGCGTCTCGGCGGCGCTCGGTTGCGCCGCCGCCGCGATGGTGCCGCTGACGCACCGCGACCATGCCTCGACGGTCAGCTTCGTCGCCGGCCAGTGCAAGGGGCTCGCCGAGCAGGACTGGACCGGCCTCGCCGGCCCCGACCACACGCTCGTCGTCTACATGGGCGTCGCCTCGGCGAGCTCGATCGCCGACAAGCTGATGGCCGACGGCCTGTCGCCCGAGACGCCGGTGGCGATCCTCGAGCGCGGCACGCTCCCCGGCTCGCGGTCGTTCCGCACGCTGCTCGCCGATCTCGGCGGCGCGGTCGATCGACTGGCGGTGCGCAGCCCGGCGGTGCTGGTGATCGGCGAGGTCGCGCTGCTCGGCGACTGCGAGGACGTGCTGGCGAGCTATGCGGCGCAGGCCGACCAGATGTCGGGAGCCGTGGCATGAAGATCCTGACCGGCAACGATCTCGGCTCGGGCGCCGTCGTCTGGTGGACCGGCGAGGGCTGGAGCCGCTTCGTCGCCGACGCCGTCGACGTCGACGAGCATGGCGCGGCGATCGCCGCCGCCGAGGAAGCGGCGCGGCGCGTCAACGCCCCCTATGTCATCGAGGCGAGCGCGGGCCCCGACGGGCCCGTCCCCGCGCATATCAAGGACCGGGTGCGCAGCGTCGGCCCGACCGTCCGCGACGACCTGGCGCTGGCGCGCGACCCGCGCGCCGGCAGCTATGTGATCTGAAGGCGAAGCCCATGTACCGCTACGACCAATATGACCAGGCGATCGTCGACGCGCGCGTCGACGAATTCCGCGACCAGGTGGCGCGCCGGCTTTCCGGCGAGTTTACCGAGGACCAGTTCAAGCCGCTGCGGCTGAAGAACGGCCTCTACCTCCAGCTGCACGCCTATATGCTGCGCGTCGCCATTCCCTATGGCACGCTCGACGGGCGGCAGATGCGGATGCTGGCGCACATCGCGCGCAAATACGACCGCGACTATGGCCATTTCACCACGCGGCAGAACATCCAGTACAACTGGATCAAGCTCGAGGAGGCGGGCGACATCCTCGCCGACCTCGCCTCGGTCGAGATGCACGCCATCCAGACCAGCGGCAACTGCATCCGCAACATCTCGTCCGACCAGTTCGCCGGCGCCGCCGCCGACGAGGTCGGCGACCCGCGGCCCTGGGCCGAGCTGCTGCGGCAATGGTCGACCTTCCATCCCGAGTTCAGCTACCTGCCGCGCAAGTTCAAGATCGCGGTGGTCGGCAGCGACACCGACCGCGCCGCGATCCAGCTGCACGACATCGGCCTGCAGCTGGTCGAGCAGGGCGGCGAACTGGGCTTCAAGGTGTTCGTCGGCGGCGGCATGGGACGCACGCCGATCATCGGCGCCTGCATCAAGGACTTCCTGCCGGCGCGGCACTTCCTGAGCTACCAGGAGGCGATCCTGCGCGTCTACAACCGCTACGGCCGGCGCGACAACATCTACAAGGCGCGCATCAAGATCCTCGTCACCGAGCTCGGCGCCGAGGAGTTCGCGCGGCAGGTCGAGGCGGAATGGCGGGAGATCCTGCCGCTGGGCATCGACGCCCCGGTCGCCGAGATCGAGCGCATCGAGGGCTTCTTCGCGCCGCCGCCGTTCGAGACCGGGCTCGCCGACGATGTCGACCTGTCCGATCCCGATTTCGCGGTCTGGGTGAAGCAGAACGTCCATGCGCACAAGGTGCCGGGCTATGCGATCGCCACGATCAGCCTGAAGCCGGTCGGCGGCATCCCCGGCGACGCCTCGTCGGCGCAGATCGAGCGGATCGCCGACCTCGCCGAACGCTACAGCTTCGACGAGATCCGCGTCACGCACGCGCAGAACCTCGTGCTGCCGCACGTCCGCAAGGCCGATCTGTACGCGCTGTGGCAGGGCTTGCGCGACGCCGATCTCGCCAACGCCAACCTCGACCTGGCGTCGGACATCATCGCCTGCCCGGGGCTCGATTATTGCAGCCTCGCCAACGCCCGTTCGATCCCGGTGGCGCAGGCGCTCGCCGAGCGGCTGGCGCCGATCGAGCGCGACCCCGGCGAGCTCAAGATCAAGATTTCGGGCTGCATCAACGCCTGCGGCCACCATCACGCCGGCCACATCGGCATCCTGGGCGTCGACCGGAAGGGCGAGGAGAATTACCAGCTCCTCCTCGGCGGGTCGGGGGCGGAGGACGCCAGCCTCGCCAAGATCATCGGCCCCGGCTTCACGCAGGACGGCGTCGTCGAGGCGGTCGACAAGGTCCTCGGCCGCTACCGCGAGCTTCGCACCGACGGCGAACGCTTCCTCGACACCTATCGCCGCGTCGGCGTCGATCCCTTCAAGGCTGCGGTCTATGGTTGAGCTCCGTTTCCGCGACGACGCGGCCGTCGACGAGCCGGGCACCACGCTCGACGGTTTCCTCGACCAGTCGAACGCCACCGCGGTGCGCATCGAGGCGGGCGAGGACGTGCGCCGGCTGCTGCCCTTCCTCGACCGGCTGCGCCTCGTCGAGATTGCCTTCCCGACCTACCGCGACGGCCGCGGCTATTCGGCGGCGCGGATCCTGCGCGAGGCGGGCTACACCGGCGAGCTGCGCGCCGCCGGCGACGTGCTCGTCGACCAGCTGTGGTTCATGCGCCGCACCGGCTTCGACAGCTTCGCGCCCGAAAAGGCGCTGGACCCCGCCGCGGTCGAGCGCGCGCTCAACCGCTATGCCAGCGTCTATCAGCGCGCCGCGGACGGCCGGCCGCCGGTGTGGAAGCTGCGGCATGGCTGAACCGGCGCGCACGCGCGACCGCATCGACACCGCCCCGGCGTTCGACGCCGCCGCGGTGGCGGCGGTCGACGTGCAGCTCGCCGGGCTGGACACGCCCGCCATGCTGGAAAGGCTGCTGCGCCAGACGGTGCCCGGCCGCGTCGCGATCGTCTCGTCGTTCGGCGCCGAATCGGCGGTGCTGCTGCATCTGGTCGCGCAGATCGACCGCGACGTGCCGCTGATCTTCGTCAACACGCAGAAGATGTTCGGCGACACGCTCGCCTATCGCGACGAGCTTGCCGAGCGGCTGGGCTTCACCGACCTGCGCGTGGTGCGGCCCGATCCGTATGTGCTCGCGCAGCGCGACGCCACCGGGCTGCGCTGGTCCTACGACCCCGACGGCTGCTGCGAGATCCGCAAGGTCGAGCCGCTGCGCCGCGCGCTCGCCGGCTTCGACGCCTGGGTGTCGGGCCGCAAGGGCTTCCAGACCGGGCGCGGCGGCATTCCGCGTGTCGAGCTCGACGAGGGTCGGCTCAAGATCAACCCGCTCGCCGGCTGGTCGAAGGCCGATCTCGAGGCCTATTTCGCGGCGCACGAGCTGCCGCGCCACCCGATGGAGGCGCAGGGCTATCCGTCGATCGGCTGCAGCCCCTGCACCAGCCGCGTGCTGCCGGGCGAGGACCCGCGCGCCGGGCGCTGGCGCGGCTGGGACAAGGTCGAATGCGGCATCCATAGCGAGAGCGCCGACGATCCGGCATTCTAGGTCGCGATGGACCGCCTGCCGCTCTTCTTCGATCTCAACGGACGCGACGTGCTGCTGCTCGGCGAAGGACCGATGGCCGAGGCGAAGCGCCGGCTGATCGAAGGCGCCGGCGGCCGCGTCGTCGCCGAACCCGGCGCGGCGCGGATCGCCTTCGTCGCGCTCGATGGCGACGACGCAGCGCGGGCGGCCGCCGATCTCAGGGCACAGGGCCTGCTGGTCAACGTCGTCGACCGCCCCGACCTGTGCGACTTCCTCGTCCCCGCCATCGTCGACCGCTCGCCGGTGATGGTGGCGATCGGCACCAACGGCGCCTCGGCGACGCTGGCCAAGGTGCTGCGCGAGCGGTTCGAGGCGCTGCTCCCCGCCGCGCTCGGCGCGCTGGCGCGCGGCATCGCGGCGCGCCGCAGAGGGTTGGCGGCGCAGCTCCCCGGCGCCGACCAGCGCCGGCGCTTCTGGGACCGGCTGCTGGCGAGCGGCGGCCCGCTCGATCCGTTCGGCCCCGCCGCCGATGTCGATGCGGCGATCGATGCCGAGCTCGCCGGCGGTGCCGCCGCCGAACCGGCGCTGACGGTGATCAGGCTGACCAGCGACGATCCCGACGACCTGACGCTGCGCCAGCTCCGCGCGCTATCGCAGGCCGATACGATCTTCCACGCGGCGGCCGCGCCGGCCGCGGTGCTCGACCGCGCGCGGCGCGACGCGGTGCGGAAGGTCGCCGGCGAGCCGCCGGCCGAGCTGCCGCCCGGCCTCAGCCTGTGGATCGGCTCCAGGTGAAGCGCATCCTCCCCTGCAAGGGGAGGGGGACCGCCGAAGGCGGTGGAGGGGGAACCGGCGCCTGCCCCCCTCCACCCTGCTGCGCAGGGTCCCCCTCCCCGTTCCGGGGAGGATGGAACTAGATCTTCGAGAAGGCCTGCGCCTGCACCGGTGCGCGATCGGCGCGCGCCGCCGCCCAGGCGCGGAAACTCGCCTCGTCGGTCGGCTCGGCGATCGAATAGCCCTGCAGCAGCTCGCAGCCGATGACGCTCAGGATGTCGGCCTGGAGCGTGGTCTCGACGCCTTCGGCGACGCAGTCATAGCCGAGGCCGTGGCTCAGCGAGACGATCGCGTTGACGATGGTGCGGGCGTCGGCGCTGTAGGCGACGTCCTGGATCAGCGAGCGATCGATCTTCAGCCGGTCGATCGGCAGCCGCTTCAGTCGCGCGAGGTTCGAATAGCCGGTGCCGAAGTCGTCGATGGCGATCGACACGCCGAGCGCGCGCAGCGCGGCGATCGTGTCGATCGTCGCGGCGTCGTTCGACATGACGAGCGATTCGGTGATCTCGAGCTCGATGCGGCCGGGCGCGACGGCGTGGCGCGCGAGGCAGTCGCGGACGTGCGCGACGAAGTCGGGGCGCGCGATCTGGCGCGGCGACACGTTGCAGCTGAGCCGGCAGTCGATCCCCGCCGCCGCCCAGGCCGCCGCCGTCGCGATCGTCCGGTCGATCACCCAGCTGCCCATCTCGACGATCAGCCCCGAATCCTCGGCGACATCGATGAAGCTGCCCGGCAGCCGGAGTCCGCTCGACGGGTGGCGCCAGCGCAGCAGCGCCTCGGCGGACACCAGCGCGCCGCTGTCGGCGTGCACCTGCGGCTGGAAATAGAGTTCGAACTGGCGCGCCTGCAGCGCCTCGCGCAGCTGCACCTCGAGCTTGAGCCGGTCGCGCGCCACCTTGCTGAGCTCGGCCGAATATTCATGGTGCTGGTTCCGGCCCAGCGCCTTGGCATGGTACATCGCGGTGTCGGCGTTGCGCATCAGCGTGTCATAGTCGCTGCCGTCGCGCGGCAGGCAGGCGACGCCGATCGAGGCGTTGATCACCACCGACTGGCCCGCGAGATCGAACGGCTCCTCGAGCGCGGCGAGGATGGCCGTCGCGACCCCGGCGGCCGCCTCGGCGCCGCCGCAGTCGGGAAGCAGCACGGTGAATTCGTCGCCGGCGAGACGCGCGAGCACCGTCGAGCTGCTGCCGACCGCGAGCAGCACGCGGATCCGCGCCGCGAACATGCCGAGCAGCGCATCGCCCTGCGCATGGCCAAGACTGTCGTTGACCGCCTTGAAGCGGTCGAGGTCGATGAACAGCAGCGCGCCGGTCCGGTGCCCGGCGTTGAGATGCGCCTCGACGAGGCGGCGGAAATGCACGCGGTTGGGCAGGTCGGTGACCGGATCGTGCAGCGCCAGCCGCTGGATGTTGTCGATGCTCGACCGCACGCGGCGCAGCAGCACTTCCAACGAGGCGACGAGATGCGGCAGCACCGCCTCGGCCGCCTTGCCGAAGCCGATGCGCAGGTCGCCGCCCGCCGCGTCGCGCAGCGCCACCAGCACCGAATCGAGCGCGCCGGCGATCGGCTCCAAGGCGCGCATCGTCGCCAGCGCGGTGACGCAGGCGCACAGCACCGACAGCACGATCGCCTCGATCGCCTGCTCGCGCGCCAGCCCGCCCGAGGTGTCGAGCTTTTCGGCGACGCCGGTGGCGAGCAGCGCGAGGATGAGCACCACGGAGCCCGCGCCGGCGGCGAAGGCAGTGGCCCGATCGCGGAAATTGTCGTCGTGCATCGCCTCGCCGCTCTGCCGAATCCTGCCGGCAAGCATGCGGCGGCGCGGGTAAAGAAAGCGCTAAGCGATCAGCTTAACAGCGCCTGCCGCACGAGCTTGGACAGCAGCACCGTCGCCACCGGGTCGCTCCCCGCCGGCTCGGCGCAGAGGCGGAAGGTGGTGAGCACCGCCTTGCCGCGCCCGAACCAGCGTTCGCAGAGCAGCGCCGAGGCCTTGTGCGCCCAGCCGACGACGAGCCCGGCATGGACATGCGCCTCGAACTCCCAGGGCTTCATCCCGAACAGCACATGGCGCGGCACGACCTTCTCGAACGACATGTCGAACATCGGATCGCCGGGCATGTCGGCGAACAGCCCGCTGCGCCGCAGCCAGCTGAAGGCGGTGATCCAGTCGCTGCGGAAGACATGGTGCTCGCGGTCCTGCGCGAAGACGCCCGGGAAGGCCTCGTGCATCATATACTGCACCGGCAGGATCGAGGTCGGCGTGTCGGAGCGCAGCCAGCGGCTGTCGCCCTCTTCGTAGACGACGAGCGCGCGCTTGCCGCGCCGCACCGCCTCGACCGCGTGCGTGTCCATCAGGCGCATCACCAGCAGGTCGGCGGCCTCGGCATCGTCGGCGAGCGTCAGCCCGAGCGCGGCTAGCCGTTCGGCGAGCGCGGCGTCGTCGGTCCACAGCGTCGCGGCGACGTCGGCCATCGGGGCGAGCGGCGGATAGACGGCAAGCTTCTCGTCGTTGCGCGCCAGCGCGTTGCCGCGGTCGTCCCTCAGCGTGAAGCACAGCCGCGCCTCGACCGCCGCGCCGCCGTCGGGCAGCGCGATGTCGATCGCGGGGAGGTCGACGACCTGCCCCGCCGCCGCCGCGGGCACCGCGACCCGTCCGCTGAGCCCGTAGGGCTGCAATTCCCACTCGAGCATCGCCCCCGGCGTCAGCGTCGCGCCGCCGGTCGCGACCTGCGGCTCGAACGCCAGGCGCTCGCCGGTCCAATAGCCCCAGCGCCGGAAGCCGGGAAGCACGACGAGGTCGGCGTTGAGATGCGCGAAGGGTTCGTGGAAGGCGCGCAGGTTGCGCTCCATGTCCATGAGCCCGTTCGACTCCCAGTAGATGTCGGTCAGCTCGGTGATGACATAGCCCTGGATCGCGGCGTGGCGGCGCAGGCTCTCGATCTGATATTTGAGGCCCATCCACTGGTACCATTGCGTCGCCTCGATGAAGGCGTCGAAGCTGCCGAAGGCGCGGTCGAGAAAGGCGGCGCGGTAGCGCCCTTCGATGCCGCGCGGGTGCGCGACGCCCTCGCCCCAGTTCTGCCCGGTCTCGAACCACCAGGGGTCGACCGTGCCGCCGCGGCGCAAGTCGCGGGGGTTGGGCAGCCCCCAGATGCCGAACTCCGAACATACCAGCGGCTCGTCGCCGCGCGGCTGGGCATCGCCAAAGGGGCTGAAGGTCCAGCCCTCGCGAGCCGCAAAGCTGCGCGTCAGCTCGTCCCATTCGCCGCGGCGGTCGGGGATACCGCGGTAGTAGTGATAGTCCTCGATGTCGGTCTTGACGTGGAAATTGGGGAAGCAGGCCGAATTGTCGACGGCGAGCCGTTTCGGTTCGAAGGCCTTGAGCCAGTCATATTGCTCGACGAGCCACTGGCGGTGCTCGGGATTCTCGGTGAGCCGCGTGCCCCAGTCCTCGTTGATGATGGTCCAGGCGATGATCGAGGGATGATGGCCGTCGCGCGCGATGATGCCCTCGGCGGTCTCGCGCGCGCGCTGCGCCGCCTTCTCGCTGAAGCGCTCGAAGTTGGGGAATTCGGTCCAGACGAGGATGCCGAGTTCGTCGCACACGTCGTAGTAGAGCGGGTCGGGCACCTTGATGTGGCAGCGCACGGTGTTGAGGCCGAGCTGCTTGGCCTTACGCATCTGGTCGAGCAGATAGTCGCGCGAGGGCAGCGTATAGAGGCCTTCGGGATAATAATCCTGGTCGAGCGCGCAGCGCATGTAGAGCGGCTGGCCGTTGAGGAAGAACTTGCCGTCGCGCGCCTCGATCGTTCGAAAGCCGAGGCACAGCGAGCTGGTGTCGACGATCTCGTCGCCGCTCACGAGGTCGACCACCAGCCGGTAGAGATGCGGATGGTCGGGCGACCAGGCGAGCGGCTCGGGGACGTTCAGCCGCACGGTGCCATGCGTGCTCCCCGATCCCGGATGCGCCTGGCAGGCGACGCGCCTGGCGTCGGGCCCGAACACCGACAGCCTCAGCGCGAGCGCGGCGGCGTCGTCCGACACCTCGATGTCGACGCTCACCTCGCCGGTGCGCAGATCGGCGTCGAGCTTGACGCGCCGGAGATGCGCGGCGTCGCGCGCCTCGAGCCAGACCGACTGCCAGATGCCGCCCATCGGTCCGTACCAGCTCTGCTTGCCGTGCGGGATCTCCTGGAACGGATGGTCGGGGAACTCGGCCATGTCGTTCGACGGTAGCGTGACCTTCACCTCGAGGAGATTGTCCTCCCACAGCAGCTCGGTATCGAGCCGCACGTCGAAGGCGAGATAGCCGCCCTCGTGGCGGCAGATCAGCCGGCCGTTGACATAGACCTCGGCGAGATAATTGACCGCGCCGAAGCCCAGCACGACATGGCGCTCGCGAAAGCCCTTGGGCACGGTGAAGTTGCGACGGTACCAGGTGACGCCGTGGGTCTCGCGCAGATCGTCGAACTGCGCCTGCCAGACGCCGGGCACCTGGATCGCGCGCCAGCTTTCCTCGCGGTCGAGCCGGAAATCCCAGACGCCGTCGAGCGACACCCGCTGGCGCGTCGGCTGGCGCCACAGATTCTCCGGGGCCTGAGCAAGAATGGTAGCCATGGGCGGCGTCCTTGTTTCGAGATCAGCGAAGGCCGGCGACGGCGGCAGCGAAGCTGCGCGCGGCGGCGGCGACCTCGACGGCCGTCATGCCCGGCCGATAGAGGCTCGACCCGAGCCCGAAGCCGGTCGCGCCGGCGTCGAGATAGGGCCGCATGTTGTCGGGGCGGATGCCGCCGACGACGATGAGCGGGATGTCGCGCGGGAGGACCGCGAGCTGCGCCTTGACCACCGCCGGGCCGGCGGCTTCCGCCGGAAACAGCTTCAGCGCGTGCGCGCCCGCGGCGATCGCGGCGAACGCCTCGCTCGGCGTGAAATAGCCCGGCGCCGACACCAGGCCGGCGGCGACGGTGGCGGCGATCACCTGCGCGTCGCTGTTGGGGGCGACGACGATCCGGCCGCCCGCCGCGGCGACGCGGCGCACGTCGGCGGCGGCGAGCACCGTGCCCGCGCCGATCGTCGCGCGGTCGCCGGCCAGCGTTGCCAGCCGCTCGATGCTGGCGAACGCATCGGGCGAATTGAGCGGCACCTCGATGATGCGGAAGCCGGCGTCGAGCAGCGCCGCGCCGACGGCCTCGACGTCGGCGGGGGTCACGCCGCGGATGATCGCGACCAGCGGCAGTTCCGCGAGATGCGCGCGAAAGGCGTCGAGGTGGCTCATCGGCATGTCTCCGCGAGGCGGCTGAGGCCGGCGACGAAGGCGTCGTCGCCGTCGATCTCGGTGGTTGCGCGGCCGGCCTGCCCGAGCGCGGCGGCGAACAGCCGCGTCAGCTCGGGGCGGCCGACGACATGGACATGGTCGTGGCGCTGCCGTCCCAGCCCGACCTTGAGGTCGTTGCCGATGAGCAGCCCGCTGACGTAGGAGGCGTCGTCGTCGGACGTCGCCTGCCCGAGCAGCCTGCGCGCGCGGACCTGGAACAGCTCGGCGGTGAGGTCGGCGTGCGCGAGGCCATGGTCGACTCCGGCGCGGAACGCCGCGCCGGGCGCCGCTTCGCCGTCGAGCTGGTCGGACAGGATGCTGTGGCGGCGCAGCAGGTTGAACAGCTCGCCCGTCATCACGGTGCGGAACGCGGCGATGCGGCCGTCCTCGACCTCGATCCACTTGTTGTGCGTTCCCGGATGGCAGACGAGCGCACGCGGCGGCAGCGATCCGTCGCCGACGGCCCCGAGAATCTGCACCTCCTCGCCGCGCATCACGTCGGCGAGCGGGGGATCGAGATGCGACAGGCCCGGGACGATCGCGACGCGTCGCGGCTCGATCCAGACGAGGTTCGCCGCCAGATCGTCGAGCGCGGCGGGGCAGCGCACATAGGGCGCCTCGACCCAGCCGCGGTTAGACCCGACCATGCCCGCCATCAGCACCAGCCCGTCGAAGCCGAGCGTGGCCTTCAGCTCGGCGAGCGCGGTTTCGAAGCCGATGCCCGAGGCGGCGACCTCGAGAATGCCGAGACCGTCTTCATGCTCGCGCTGCACCGCGCCGCCGTCGACGACATAGCCGCGACGGTTGGTGGTGCCCCAGTCGATGGCGAGAAAGGCCGCCATCAATGCGATTCCCGCGTGACGACGCCGCCCGACCGGCCGCGCAGGAAGGAGAGGTCGGCGCCCTCGTTCGCCTGCATCACCGTGTCGACATAGAGCGAATACCAGCCGCGATCATAGTCGCGCGGCGGTGGCGCCCACGCCGCGCGCCGCGCCGCCAGCTCGGCGTCGGAGATTTCGAGGTCGAGCACGCCGGCGTCGGCATCGAGCCGGATGACATCGCCGTCGCGCACCAGCGCCAGCGGCCCGCCGGCGTGCGATTCGGGCGAGACGTGCAGCACCACGGTGCCGAACGCGGTTCCCGACATGCGCGCGTCGGACACGCGCACCATGTCGCGCACGCCCTGCGCGAGCAGCTTTTCGGGGAGCGGCATGTTGCCGACCTCGGGCATGCCCGGATAGCCCCGGGGGCCGCAGCCCTTGAGCACCATCACGCAGCTCGCGTCGATGTCGAGGCGGGGATCGTCGATGCGCGCCTTGAAGTCCTCGATCGATTCGAACACCACCGCGCGGCCGCGATGCGTGAGCAGTTCGGGGGTGGCGGCGCTCGGCTTGATGATCGCGCCGTCGGGCGCGAGGTTGCCGCGCAGCACCGCGATCCCCGCGCGCTCGCGCAGCGGATTCGACAGCGGCCGGATGACCTCGGGGTTGTCGTTGCGCGCGGCGGCGGCGATCTCGGCGAAGCTCAGCCCCGACACGCCGGTGACGCCAAAGTCGAACAGCGCGGGGCCCATTTCGCTGATGAGCGCGGGCATGCCGCCGGCATAATGGAAATCCTCCATCAGGAAGCGCCCCGAGGGCATCAGGTCGACGAGCAGGGGCAGGTCGTGGCCGAGCCGCTGCCAGTCGTCGAGGTCGAGCTTGACGCCGGCGCGGCCCGCCATCGCGAGCAGATGGATGACGGCGTTGGTCGAGCCGCCGATCGCCGCGCAGGCGCGGATGCCGTTCTCGAAGGCGGCGCGCGTCATGAAGTCGGAGAGCTTCGCCCCCGCCTTGACCAGCTCGACGATGCGTATGCCCGCCAGGTGCGCCATCGCCTTGCGGCGCGCGTCGACGCCGGGGATCGTGCCGTTGTACGGCAACGACAGTCCCATCGCCTCGACGATGCACGCCATCGTCGAGGCGGTGCCCATCGTCATGCAGGTGCCCGGCGACCGGCTCATGCCGCCTTCGGCCGCCATGAAATCGGCGAGCGTCATCTCGCCGGCGCGCACCGCTTCGGAGAAGCGCCAGACGTCGGTGCCCGAACCGATGTCGCGGCCGCGATATTTGCCGTTGAGCATCGGGCCCGAGGCGATGTGGATCGCGGGCAGGTCGACCGAGGCGGCGCCCATCAGCATCGCCGGGGTATTCTTGTCGCAATTGCCGAGCAGGATGACGCCGTCCATCGCATAGCCGCGGATCGATTCCTCGACGTCCATCGCCATCAGGTTGCGGAACAGCATCGCCGTCGGGCGCATCTGGGTCTCGCCGAGCGAGATCGTCGGGAATTCGAGCGGCAGCCCGCCCGCCTCCCAGACGCCGCGCTTCACGCCTTCCGCGATGTCGCGCAGATGGCTGTGGCACGGATTGAATTCGGAAAAGGTCTGGCAGATGCCGATCACCGGGCGGCCGTCGAAGACGCGGTCGGGGAAGCCCTGGTTCTTCATCCAGCTGCGATGGATGAAGCCGTCCTTGTCGAGCTTGCCATAGGTATGCGCCGAACGGAGGTCGCTGCCGCGGGCGGCCGGCTTCCTGGGGCCGTCATCGGGCGGCATGCCGCCGGCGGGTCCATCGGTCATTCGCGGCTCCAAGCTCCCTTGCGCGGATTCCTAACGACGCGGCGCCGGGCGCGTTCCGCGGTTCGGATCGCCATTCGGCGCGGTGCGTTGCAAAGGACGCGAGGTCGGACGAAACGAGGCGAGATGACGAACGGGACGAGCGAGACGGTGCGGTGCGTCTGGGACCTGGGCGCGACGCTCGGCGAGGGGCCGGTGTGGGACGCCCGCGACGGCAGCGTCTGGTTCGTCGATATCGAGGCCCCGGCGATCCACCGCTATGGCGTCGCCGACGGCGCGCGGGCGAGCTTCGCGCCGCCGTGGCGCGTCACCGCGATCTGGCCACGCGCCGCGGGCGGCTTCGTGGCGCATGGCGAGGCGGGATTCGCGCTGATCGACCCCACGGCGGGCCGCTACGAGCTGATCCACGTTACCGAGCCCGACCGGCCGCGCAACCGCTCGAACGACGGCAAGATCGACGCGGCCGGGCGTTTCTGGTCGGGAACGATGGACGACGCCAAGATCGAGGCCACCGGCGCGCTCTACCGGCTCGACCGCGATCGCCGCGTCACGCGCGTCGACGACGGCTACCGCATCACCAACGGCCCGGCGTTCAGCCCCGACGGGCGCACGATGTACCATAGCGACACGCTGCGGCGCACCGTCTACGCCTTCGATGTCGCCGCCGACGGCCGGGTCTCGAACAAGCGCGCCTTCCGGCGCTTCGGCGACGAGACCGTCGGCAATCCCGACGGCATGAACGTGGATTCCGAGGGCTGCCTGTGGATCGCCTTCTGGGGCGGCTGGTGCGTGCGCCGCTACGCGCCCGACGGCGCGCTGCTCGGCGAGCGCCGCGTGCCGGCGATGCAGGTGACGAGCCTGGCGTTCGCCGGCGCGCGGCTCGACCGGATGTTCGTCACCTCGGCGGCGGCCGATCTCGAGCGGGCGGGCGAGCATGCGCTGGCCGGCGGGCTGTTCGAAATCGTCGATCCCGGCGCGACGGGCCTGGCGATGCCAGCGTACGCGGGGTGAGGCGTCGCGCACCGGCCGTCGTCGAACCGACGAGACGAGAGGAATCGGCATGAAGCTGCTCACGCTCATCGCGGGCGACACCCGCCTGCGGCTCGCGCCCGAGGCGGGCGGCGGAATCGCCGCGTTCGAGTGGCAGGGGGTCGACATGCTGCGGCCGGCGGACGCGGCGGCGCTCGCGGCGCGCGACCCGCTCGGCCTCGCCAGCTTCCCGCTCGTTCCCTGGTCGAACCGCATCGCGCACGGCCGCTTCGCCTTCGAGGGCCGCGAGGTGGTGCTGCCGCTCAACTTCGGCGACCATCCGCATGCCATCCACGGCCACGGCTGGCAGACGCCGTGGCGCGTCGAGGCGCACGACGACCGCTCGGCGACCTTGTCCTTCGACCATGAGGCCGGCGCCTGGCCGTGGCGCTACCGCGCCGAGCAGGTCTTCACGCTCGCCGACGACGGCTTCGCGGTGCAGCTGTCGGTCGAGAATCGTTCCGAGCACCGCATGCCCGCCGGGCTTGGCCACCACCCCTATTTCCCCCGGACGCCGCGCATGCGGCTCGGCGCCAGGCTCGACGGCTGGTGGCAGACCGACGCGTTCGTCATGCCGACGACGCATGTCGAGGAGGCGCGCGACGACTGGAGCGACAAGCTCCACGCGCCGACCACGACCGACAATGTCTTCACCGGCTGGGACGGCACCGCGCGCATCGAATGGCCCGAGCGCGGCCTGGCGCTGACGATGACCGCCAGCGAACCCGCCAAATGGCTGGTGGTCTATTCGCCGCCCGACCAGCCGATCGCCTGCATCGAGGGCGTCACGCATCCGACCGACGCGATCAACGACCCGGCGCAGCCCGGGCTGGCGATCCTCGAGCCGGGCGAGCGCTTCGAGCTCGACACGCGGTTCAGCGTGTCGGTGCTCTAGCCCGAAAACGCCGTCCTCGCGAAAGGGCGGGAGCCCCGCTCTCGGCCAAGCGCGACCTTTTCCGCTCCCCTGCGCGTGTCGAAGGGCGAGCTTGCCCAGGCGCCTCAGCGCGCCAACCCTGCTTCGACACGCTCAGCATGAGCGCTTGGGTGCTCGCAAATGAGTGCACCCCGCGCAGGGAAGACAAGCGCGTATTTGCGGGCGGCTCGTCAGCGCGGCGCCATGCGGATGGCGCCGTCGAGGCGGACGTCCTCGCCGTTGAAGTAGCTGTTGCGGCACATCTCGACCGCGAGGCTCGCATATTCGGCCGGGTGGCCGAGGCGCTTGGGGAAGGGCACCGAGGCGGCGAGCGCCGACTTCACGTTGTCGGGCGCGTTGTTCATCAGCGGCGTGTTGAAGATACCGGGCAGGATGGTGTTGACGCGGATGCCCTCGCTCATCAGGTCGCGCGCGATCGGCAGCGTCATGCCGACGACGCCGCCCTTCGACGCGGAGTAGGCCGCCTGGCCCATCTGGCCGTCCTCGGCGGCGACGCTCGCGGTGTTGACGATCGCGCCGCGCTCGCCGTCCTCCATCGGGTCGAGCGTCAGCATCCCCGCCGCCGACTTGGCGATGCAGCGGAAGGTGCCGACGAGGTTGATCTGGATGATCATGTTGAAGGCATCGAGCGGGAAATGCTTGATCTCGCCGGTCTCGCGCGAGCGGCTGGCGGTCTTCGCCGCATTGCCGGTGCCGGCGCAGTTGATCAGGATGCGCTCCTGGCCGTTCGCCGCGCGCGCCTTGGCGAAGCCCGCCTCGACGCTCTCGTCCGAGGTCACGTTGACGTTGCAGAACACCCCGCCGATGTCGGCGGCGACCTTCTCGCCCTTCTCGGCGTTCATGTCGAAGATCGCGACCTTGACGCCTTCGGCGGCGAGCGCGCGCGCCGTCGCCTCGCCGAGGCCCGAGGCACCGCCCGTCACCACCGCCGAACAACCTGCAAGCTTCATCTGATCTCTCCCTCGATAGATTTGGCGCGGACCCTACACGCGCCGGCCCGCGCCGGGCTGGCTGGCATTTGCGTCAGGTGAGCCGTCACGTCAGCGGCGGCTGGCTCGCCGGCCTGAGCGCGCGCGCCGCCACCTGCTCGCGGTAGGCGAGGTAGATGCTCGCGGCAAGAATGACCGCGCCGCCGGCGAGCGTCATCGCGTCGACGCGCTCGCCGAACAGCTGCCAGCCGAGCCAGGCGACGATGCCGAAGCGCAGGAAATCATAGGGCAGCACCGCGGTCGCCTCGGCGGCGCGGAAGGCATAGCTGGTCGCCAGCTGGCCGACGACGGCGCAGATGCCGACGCCCGCCAGCAGCAGCCAGGTCAGCGGCTGCGGCCAGCTCCAGTAGAAGGGCAGCACCAGCGCCGACAGCGGCAGCATGATGAAGAAGGTGAAGGCGGCGACCAGCCGCGGATCGTCGGTGCCGACGAGCTGCTTGATGGTGATCAGCGAGAAGGCGGTCGACAGCGCCGCGAGCACCGCCGCGGCGATGCCCGGGGTCATCGGCACATGGCCGGGCCTGAGCACGATCATCACGCCGCCGAAGCCGACCAGCAGCGCGGCGATGCGGCGGATGCGCAATTTCTCGCCGAGGAACAGCGCCGCGGCGATCGTCGCGAACAGCGGCGCGGCGAAATTGATCGCCTGCACGTCGGCGAGCGGCGCGTTGGCCACCGCGAAGAAGGTCGCATAGGTGGCGATCACCCCCGAGGTGGCGCGGCGGGTGTGCCCCGGCCAGCGCTTGAGCGTCTCGCGGTTCCACGCCGCCGCGGCGATCGGCAGGATGACCAGCGCGCCGAACAGGTTGCGCCAGAATACCAGCGCGAACGGGTGGAGGTCGGCGCTCGCCGCGCGGATCAGCGCCCAGACGCCGGCAAAGGCGAAACAGGCGACGATCATCCAGGCCGGGCCGCGCAGCGCCAGCGGCAGGGCATCGAGACGGGCAGCGGGGCCTTTCATGCCCCCCGGCATAGGAGGTAGGGCGCTGTCCGGCTAGCTCGCAGTCCTGAGATGGGCCACATCATCGCCGCGCCGCAATGGTCGCTGCCCCTGTCGACGCCCGCCCAGCGGACTGAACCAGGCGCGCGCTGCGGCCGCATCGGGGGCGGATCCAGCTGGTAGCGGGTCTACGGAGCGCGCCGTTGGATTGCGACCGTGAATCGGTACCGACGCTCAGTGGAGCCGTGGCTGCGGCGCGAGCTGCCGGACCAGCCGTTCGAGCTCGGGATCGGGCGCCGGCCCCGCGAGCGCGGCGTCAAGCATCGTACCGACGGCGCGCAAGGCGGCCGGGAAACGGGGATCATATTCCGCGCTCGTATAGATGGATTCGAGAAGAAATCGGCGCGGCATTCGAATTGATCCGTTGGTTGACCCAGGAATGTTAATCCCTCGCCATCCGAGAGGTTCCCGCCCGGCGTCTTTACACGCTGATGCAGGTTAGGCGCCGGTGATAGAAAAAGGCCGCGCCGGACTTGCCGGCACGGCCCTTTATCTTCGGCATTTCAGCGCGATGCTACGGGCGAGCGCCGCCGCCCATCGCGCGGACCGAGACGCCCGCCGGCTTCTTGCGGCCGAAGCGGCGCTGGCGCTGCGGCTGGCCGCCGGGCGCCTGGCGATGGCCGTCGTGGTTGCCCGGGCGGCGGTCGCCATGATGGCGGTCGCTGCGCTCCTCGCGCACCGGCACCGGCGGCGCCGACTTCTTGAGCTTGGCGGCCTCGGCGAGGAAGTTGGCCGGCAGCGGCGCCACCTCGACCTTCTGGCGCGTCAGCTTCTCGATGTCGCGCAGGTACGGCCGCTCGTCGTCGGCGCAGAACGAGATCGCGAGGCCCGCGGCGCCGGCGCGCGCGGTGCGGCCGATGCGGTGGACATATTGCTCGGGGACGTTGGGCAGCTCGAAATTGATGACGTGCGTCACGCCCTCGACGTCGATGCCGCGCGCCGCGATGTCGGTCGCGACGAGCACGCGGCTCTGGCCGGCGCGGAAGCGCGCCAGCGCGCGCTCGCGCTGCGGCTGGCTCTTGTTGCCGTGGATCGCGTCCGATTCGATGCCGGCGCCCGCCAGATGGCGCACGACGCGGTCGGCGCCATGCTTGGTGCGGGTGAACACCAGCGTCCGCCCGAACGCCGGATCGCGCAGCGACAGCGTCAGCAGCGCCTGCTTCTCGCCCTGGTTGCAGAAGGTGACGCGCTGCTCGACGCGCTCCGCCGTGGTCGCCACCGGCGCCACCGCGACCTTGATCGGGTCGGTCAGGAACTTGTCGGCGAGCTCGGCGATCGTCTTGGGCATCGTCGCCGAGAAGAACAGGCTCTGGCGCTTGCGCGACAGCAGCGGCACGATGCGCTTCAGCGCGTGGATGAAGCCCAAATCGAGCATCTGGTCGGCCTCGTCGAGGACGAAGATCTCGACGTCGCGCAGCTGCAGCGCGCGCTGGTCGATGAGGTCGATGAGGCGGCCCGGCGTCGCGACGAGGATGTCGACGCCGCGCTCGAGCTGGCGGATCTGCCGGTTGATCGGCACGCCGCCGAACACCGTCATCACCGACAGCTTGAGGAAGCGCCCGTAGGTGCTGAAGCTCTCGGCGATCTGGCTCGCCAGCTCGCGCGTCGGCGAGAGGACGAGCATGCGGCAGCCGTGGCGCGGCGTCGGCCGCGCGTCGCCCGCCAGCTTGTGCAGCGACGGCAGCGCGAACGCCGCGGTCTTGCCGGTGCCGGTCTGCGCGATGCCGCAGATGTCGCGGCCCGCCATCAGATGCGGGATCGCCTGCGCCTGGATCGGCGTCGGGGTCTCATAGCCCTCGGCGGCGAGCGCCTGCTGGATGGGCTCGGCGAGACCGAAGTCGGAAAATTTGGTCAAGTGTCAGTCTTTCAAAAACAACGTGCACGCCTGGCGCCCGACCGGACAGACCGGTGGCGCGACGCGGGCTCGATTGACGACCCGCGTGAAGGAGGCTGCCGTAAACGGTGAAGCGTGCTGAAGTGGGACCCGGCCCGCGCATGTATCGCGGAAAGTTCACGCCGTCCCATCACGCACCCCGAGGGATGCGGACGCTTGCGAGGCGGCATGTGGGGGTTTTGCGACGAAAAGTCAATGACGGCGGGAACCGCGCGCCGCGCCTGCAAAAAAGGGCGGCCCTCGCGGACCGCCCCCTCGCGTCGCCGGTGTCGGCGCGACGCCGACGAAAGCCGATCAGGCGGCGACCAGATCGCACGCCGACATCCGGCCCTGGCGGTCGGCTTCGAGGTTGAAGCTGACCTTCTGGCCGTCGTTGAGGCTGTGCAGGCCGGCGCGCTCGACCGCCGAGATGTGAACGAAGACGTCCTTGTCGGCGCCCTCGGGAGTGATGAAGCCAAAGCCCTTCTGGGCGTTGAAGAATTTTACGGTTCCGGTGGTCATGTCATGTTCCTTTCAAGAACATCGCCCGAGCGCCGCGACCAACATCGGCGCGGCTCGTCAGGGCCAAAGTAGCTTCGAAAGGATAGAGGGCAGTAACGCGCCGCAGTCCGTCGCAGGCAACGTTAGCGAGACCGATATGGTCTTAAGGTACGCCGAATACAAGGCCCCCGATCGACGTTGCCGATAGTTGCAGGTCCGGGATTTTTTCTTGGTCCGCTCGCAGGGGCTGGTCAGCCGGTCGCGCGGGGTCCACAGCCGTCTGCCGTGACGCCCGCCCCTGCCGAAAGCGACCGCCATGAGACGCGCATGACCGCCGCCGATCCCCGCCTCGCCGCGCTCGGCTGGCGGCCGTTCTTCGCCGAGCAGCTGACGCCCGGGGAAGCCGCGGCGGCGCAGCCGGTGCGGGTGATGGCGATCCATCGCGGCAAGATCGCCATCGCCGGCGCCGACGGCGACGCGCTCGTCGCGCCCGACCTGCCGCGGTCGGACGACGCGGAAGACCAGCCGGCGGCCGGCGACTGGCTGCTGCTCGATCGCGCCACGCACAAGCCGCGGCGCCTGCTGCGCCGCGCCAGCCTGTTCAAGCGGCGCGCGCCCGGCAGCGGCCGCAGGCTGCAGCTCATCGCCGCCAACGTCGACACGCTGTTCGTCGTCGCGGCGTGTCACCAGGACTTCAACCTCGCGCGCATCGAGCGCTACCTGGTGCTGGCGCGCGAGGTCGCGGTGCGGCCGGTCGTCGTATTGACCAAGGCCGATCTCGTCGAAAGCCCGCACCGCCTCGCCGACGCCGCCCGCGGCCTGCAGCCCGGGCTCGCGGTCGCGGTCGTCGACGCGCGCGACGCGGCGGGCGTCGCCGCGCTCGCCGGCTGGTGCGGCCCCGGCCAGACGGTGGCGCTGCTCGGATCGTCGGGGGTCGGCAAGTCGACGCTGATCAACACGCTGCGCGGATCGGACCGGCTCGCCACGCAGCCGGTGCGCGGCGGCGACGGCAAGGGCCGCCACACCACCACCGCGCGCGAGATGCACCGGCTCGAGGGCGGCGGCTGGCTGCTCGACACGCCCGGCATGCGCGAGCTGCAGCTGTCCGACGCCGCCGCCGGGCTCGACGAGCTGTTCGACGACGTCGTCGCGCTGGCGCGCGACTGCAGGTTCAGCAATTGCGGTCATCGCGGCGAGCCCGACTGCGCGGTGCAGGCGGCGCTGCGCGCCGGCACGCTCGACCCGGCGCGGCTCGCGCGCTGGCGCAAGCTCGGCGCCGAGGACGCGCTCAACAGCCGCAGCCTCGCCGAGCGCCGATAGCCCCCTCCCGCCCGGCGGCGCTTTGGGCTATCCGCCGCGGTTCGACCGAGAAGGACCGACGTGACCGCCACCGCCCTCGTCTGGCTGCGCCAGGACCTCCGCCTCGCCGACCAGCCGGCCTTCGCCGCCGCGGCCGCCGCCGGCGCGGTCATCCCCGTCTACGTCCTCGACGACGAAACGCCCGGCCCGCGCCACCGCCTCGGCGGCGCGCAGCGCTGGTGGCTGCACGGGTCGCTGGCGGCGCTCGCCGCCGATCTCGAGGCGCTCGGCTCGCGGCTGATCCTGCGCCGCGGCCGCGCCGACGCGGTGCTGGCCCGGCTCGCCGACGAGACCGGCGCCGCGCGCATCCACGCGCTGCGCCATGCCGAGCCCTGGTGGCGCGAAGCCGAGGCGGCGCTCGGCGACCGGCTGACCCTGCACGACGGCGGCAATCTCGCGCCGCTGCGCCACGTCGTCACCGGCGGCGGCCAGCCATTCCGCATCTATTCGGCCTATTGGCGCGCGCTGCAGGCGCAGCTGCCGCCGCCCGTGCCGCGGCCGGCGCCGGCGCGGCTGGCGGCGCCCGCGCGCTGGCCTGCCAGCGACACGCTCGCCGACTGGGCGCTGCGCCCGACGCGCCCCGACTGGGCGACGGGCTTCGACATGACCCCCGGCGCCGCCGAGGCCGAGCGCCGGCTCGCCGCCTTCGCCGACCGCGTCGACGCCTATGAGGACGACCGCAATCGGCCCGCCACCGAAGGCACCTCGCGGCTGTCGCCGCACCTCCACTTCGGCGAGATCTCGCCCGCAACCGTCTGGCACGGCGTCGACGGCCACGCCGACGCCGACAAATTCCGCAAGGAGCTGGCGTGGCGCGACTTCGCGCAGGGGGTGACGCTCGCGCTGCCCGACTATGATTCGGTCAACGGCAACCGGAAGTACGACCGGCTGGCGTGGCGGACCGGCGCCGCCGCCGAGGCCGACCTCGCCGCCTGGCAGCGCGGCCGCACCGGCTATCCGATCGTCGATGCCGGCATGCGCCAGCTGTGGGCGACCGGCTGGATGCACAACCGCGTGCGGATGATCACCTCCTCGTTCCTGGTCAAGCATCTGCTCATCGACTGGCGGCGCGGCTGGGAGTGGTTCTGGGACACGCTGGTCGATGCCGACCATGCCAACAACAGCGTCAACTGGCAGTGGGTGGCGGGCACCGGCGTCGACGCCAACATGTTCAGCCGCATCATGGCGCCGCTCGTCCAGAGCGAGAAGTTCGACGCCGGCGCCTATATCCGCCGCTGGGTGCCCGAGCTGGCGACGGTCTCCGACGCGCGCATCCACGATCCGGGGCCGGGGGGCGGCTACCCGCCGCAGCTCATCGGCCACCGCGAGGGCCGCGAACGCGCGCTCGCCGCGGCGCAGCGGCTGCGCGCCGGCGGCTAGCCGGCGCCTACCAGGGGCCCAGCTCCGGGTTCATCGTCTCGAACGGGCGCTTCATGAAGTCGTCGCTGCCGTAGCGGCGCGCCATCTTGGGGCTGATCTGCCGGCTGCGCAGCCGGATGATCGTGGCGGCGTCGGCGATGCCGGCGCGCCGGTAGGCGATCACCTCGTCGGCCGACAGGTGCAGCCGGTGCAGCGAGACCAGCTCGTCGGGCGCGATCGTCCGGAACAGCGGCGCCAGCGCCCGCGCATAGTCGGGGGTGACCCCCGCCTTCCACAACGCCCGCGCCTCGCGCGCCGAGACCTCGCCGACCACCGGCTGCAGCGCCGCGACATAGGTGGCGGGCGGCGGCGGCGCGTCGGCATGGGCGGCGGTGGCGAGCAGCGGCGACCCGAGCGCCAGCGCGGCGAGCGCGATCCGGAAGCGGGCACGAAGCGGTGTCGTCGTCGAACGCATCGTCGGTCTCCTGCGGCCGGCCGACGGCGCGGCGGGCTGGGGCGAGATGACGTCATCCTATCAGCTTTTCGCCGGGCCGGTGAGGCGGCAAAACCACCGTATCGGCGGTATCGCCGCCGCTATCGGGCGGCGAGGAACACCGGCGCCTCGCCCGGCCGCCACGGCTTGTGCCGGACCATCGCGCGCGCGAACAGCGGCGCGGCGAGCCCGGCCGCCAGCCAGCGCTGCACGCCGGGCAGCGGCTGCGCCGCGAACCAGTCGGCATCGGTGGCGGCGAACTGGCGGACGAACGGCAGGATCGCCGCATCGGCCAGCGATCGCCGGTCGCCGCACAGATGGGGCTGCGCCGCCAGCCGCGCTTCGAGCTCGGCCAGCAGCGCCAGCCCCGCGGCGCGATGCATCGCCGGATCGGCGCCGTGGCGCTCGGGATATTTATAGCGGTCGAGGTGATGCTTGAACGGCCCGTCGGTGGCGGCGATCAGCGCCGCATCGTCGCCGGCGCGCCAGCCTTCCGGATCGTGGCGGGCGAGCGCCCAGCGCATGATGTCGAGGCTCTCGTCGATCA
The DNA here is from genome assembly GCA_030147805.1 of Sphingomonadaceae bacterium. Taxonomy (GTDB): domain Bacteria; phylum Pseudomonadota; class Alphaproteobacteria; order Sphingomonadales; family Sphingomonadaceae; genus Sphingoaurantiacus. The sequence continues at coordinate 74,599 of JASBUR010000021.1, read as the reverse complement.
CCGCGCCGCCCGCCGTCACCAGCACCGGGACGGTCGCCTTCGCCGACGCCGCGATCATCGCCGCCGGCTTGTCGGCAAGCTTGACCTCGCGCAGCTCGCAGTCGGTGCCGCTGACCAGCAGCGCCAGCCGCGCGCGCATCGCATAGGGGCAGCGGCGGAAGCTGTAGAGGATCGGCGGCGCCGGCACGGCGTCAGCGCCGCACCGCGCCGACGTGCAGCTCGCCGCGCGCCGCCGCGAGCTGCGTCTGGCGGTGGCGCTCGGCATAGCCGCGGCGCTGGTCGTCGCTGCGCGCCGCGTGACAGGCCGGGCACGACACGCCGGCGACATAGTGCGGCGACGCCTGGTCGGCGGGGCTCACCGGCATCCGGCAGGCGCGGCACAGCGCATGGCGCCCCGGCTGCAGCGCATGCGTCACCGTCACCCGCTCGTCGAACACGAAACACTCGCCCTGCCAGCGGCTCCGCGCCGGCGGGATCGCCTCGAGATAGGCGAGGATGCCGCCCTTCAGATGATAGACCGAGTCGATGCCTTCGGCCTTCAGCAGCGCGGTCGCCTTCTCGCAGCGGATGCCGCCGGTGCAGAACATCGCCACCTGCGCGCCCGGCGCCTGCAGCCGGTCGCGGTTGGCGTCGAGCCAGGCGGGAAAGTCGCTGAAGCTTCGCGTCTGCGGGTCGATCGCCCCGGCGAAGCTGCCGATCGCCACCTCATAGTCGTTGCGCGTGTCGATCAGGATCGTCTCGGGCCGGGCGATCAGCGCGTCCCAGTCCTGCGGCGCCACATAGGTGCCGACCGCGACCTGCGGATCGACGTCGGGCCGCCCCATCGTCACGATCTCGCGCTTGACCTTGACCTTCAGCCGCAGGAACGGCGGCGCCGCGGCGCGCGACTCCTTGACCTCGAGCCCGGCGCAGCCGGGCAGCGCGCGGATCTGCGCCAGCACCGCCTCGATCGCCGCGTCGCTGCCCGCGATCGTGCCGTTGATCCCCTCGGGCGCCAGCAGCAGCGTGCCCTTCACCCCCTGCGCGCGGCACGCATCGAGCAGCGCCCGCTGGATCGCCGCGCAATCGTCGAAGCGCGCGAAACGGTACAGCGCGGCGATGCGGAGGGGCGGGCGGGCGTCGGTCAACGGCGGGTTCCTGATCGGGGGCTGCGCGGGCGATAGCCGCTGCGCCGCGGCTTGGCCAGACGGGCGCCCCCCCCCCGCCGCGGGCGGGGGGGGGGGGGCGCCCGGCTCAGACCTGCGCCAGCCCGCCGTCGACGAACATCTCGCTGCCGGTCATGAAGCTGCTGTCGTCCGAGGCGAGGAACGCCGCGGCGCCCGCCGTCTCCGCCGGGTCGCCGAGCCGGCCGAGCGCCGTCAGCGCGCCGAGCGCCTCGAACGCCTCCGCGCCGACGACCTCGAGCGCCAGGTCGGTCCGCGTCGGCCCGGGCGACAGCACGTTGACGCGGATGCCGGTGCCGCGCAGGTCCTGCGCCCAGCTGCGCGCGAAGTTGCGCACCGCCGCCTTGGTGGCGCTGTAGATGCTGAACTGCGCGGTGCCCATCTCGCCGGTGGTCGATCCGGTCAGGATGATCGATCCGCCCGCCTTCATCAGCGGCAGGCCCTTCTGCACGCTGAACAGCAGCCCCTTCACGTTGACGTCGAAGATGCTGTCATAGTGTTCGGGGGTGATCGCGCCGAGCGGCGCGAAGGCGCCGGTGCCGGCGTTGGCGAACAGGATGTCGAGCCCGCCGCGCTCGGCCTTCACCGCCGCATAGAGCCGGTCGAGATCGCCGAGGTCGCTCACCGACCCCTGGACGCCGCGCGCCTGGTCGCCGAGCTCGGCGACCGCCGCGTCGAGCGCCGCCTGGCGCCGGCCGAACACATAGACGAACGCGCCCTCGGCGATGAAGCGCCTGGCCGAGGCGAGGCCGATGCCGGTGGCGCCGCCGGTGATCACCGCGGTCTTGCCCTGAAGTCTGGTCATGTCGTGTCTCCAACTGGGGGAGACCCGTAGCTGGTCGGGTGCCGAGCCCTTTCCAACTATACCCGCGTATGCGCCGCTAACCCCTCGGTTGGCTTGCCTTCGCGGGCGGATTCGCCGCGGGACCCGGCCTCATGGCCGGCAAGCCGGGGGGCCGAGGCCGCGATCCCGTGGCGCCGACGCCTTCCGATCAGCGCTGCTTCTTGGCGATCGTCGCGGTGAAATCGGGGTCCTTGGTTGCCACCCAGTCGACGAACTTGCGCACATTGGGGTGCGCCAGCAGCGCCTCGACGTCCAGGCCGTGGCGCTGCAGCTCCGACGTGGTGAAATTGGCCATCAGCGTCTGCTGGCAGATCGCATGCATCGGCACGACGTCGCGCCCGCCGCGGCTCTTGGGCACCGGATGGTGCCAGACCACCGCCTTGGTGGTCGGCCGGCCGCACAGCCAGCAGGGGACGGGCGGCGGCGCCGCTGCCTCGCGGTCGGCGTCGCCGTAGGGATCCTGTCGGTGCTTGCGACCCATGCGTTCTCGAACCCTGGATGAGGGCTGCCGAGCGGTGGCAGCCGCTCCGCCTTATCAGCCGGCGGGCGCCAGCGGGAGAGGGGGCCGTGTCGCCCCCGCCTGGGCCGGGCGATGGCCCATCAGCTCGCCCAGCCGCACCGGCCGCTCGGGCGCCCAGTCGGGGTTGAATTCGATGGTCCCCGGCCGGAACAGCATCACCACCGTCGACCCGAGCAGGAAGCGCCCCATCTCCTCGCCCTGCTTCAGCGCGATGGTCTGATCGCCATAGTCCCAGTCGGCCAGCGTGCCGGTCCGCCGGCCATTGACCACGCCGTGCCACACCGTCGCCATGCTGCCGACGATCGTCGCGCCGACCAGCACCATGACGAAGCGGCCGTGGACGGGCGAGTCGAACAGGCACACCACGCGCTCGTTGCGCGCAAAGAGATTGGGCACGCCGCGCGCGGTCACCGGGTTCACCGAGAACAGCGCGCCCGGCACATGGATCATGCGCAGGAGGCGCCCGTCGCAGGGCATGTGGATGCGGTGATAATCCCTGGGCGACAGATAGAGGTTGGCGAAGCTGCCGTGGCGGAACTCGGCGGCGAGCGCCGCGTCGCCGCCGACGAGCGCGGTGGTGGTGAAGCGATGCCCCTTGGCCTGCAACAGATGATGGTCGTCGATCGCCCCGACCTGGCTGATCGCGCCGTCGACCGGGCAGACGAAATCGGCGGCGGCGAGCGGGCGCACGCCGGGGCGCAAGGGGCGGGTGAAGAAGTCGTTGAAGCTCGCGTAGCTGGCGAGGTCGGAGTTCGCCGCCTCGCTCATGTCGACGCCGTATTTGCCGGCGAACCAGCGGATGAGCCGCGTGGTCGCGGCGCCGCCGCGGGCGCCGGCGATGCGGCCGGCGAGGGTGGTGAGCGGCTGCTTGGGCAGCAGGTGCTGGGCGAGGACCTTCAGGCGATCGGACATTGGAATCCTCGGAGTGGAGCTGCGCCAACGCGGACGACTTGTTGAGCGGCAGCGGAAGGCGCAGGTCGGTCCAATAACTTAGGTACTATGCCCAGCGCCCGATAGTTGTGTGTGTAGCTGGGCGCGCGTGGAACTTGCTAAAGATATCTTGCACACTTTCTGCGGTAAGAGTGCTAGTCTGGCTGCCGCTGTTATGTAACCGCACCGCGTTTGCTGCTGACCCTCGTAATAGAAGCGTCAGCCGCTTGGTCTGACGGTGCTCGTGCTTACAGCATTGAGTGTTGGTGCGCGCACAGTCTGCAGCGTCTCGGCGCGCCTGCGTCTGTCAATCGCGGAAGCTGGGGCCGCTTGCTCCAGAAGCCTCGATTATGGTGCAAAATCCTAATGCCGCGCTGGATCATTCCGGCCCTGAGCCATAACCTAGCGCGATGGCAATTGACGCGCACCCTCCGGCCCACGACGCCCCCTATATTCGTCACCTATCTGTCCTGCGCTTTCGCGGGATCGAGAAGCTGTCTTGGTTTCCCAAAAAGGGCATGAACCTGCTGTTGGGTGGCGGCGACGTGGGCAAGAGCACAATCCTCGATGCGATCGCGCTACTGCTCAACCCGACCAATGGCGCGACTTTGTCCGACGCCGATTATTGGCAACGGCGGCACGAGGAGGGCTTTGAGATCGCGGCGGCCATGTCGCTGCCGCTGAGTTGCGGCATTGTCGAGCAACGCAAGACTAGCTGGCCTTGGGAATGGAGTGAGGAGGGCCCCAAGCCACCTGACCCCGAGGCCAATGATGGGCAGGGGGTCGATCCGGTGTTCTGCGTGCGCGTCTGCGGGACGCCCGACTTCGAACTTCTGCACGAGATCTGCCAGCCCGACGGAAGCTTCGATCATTTTCCGGTCTCGGTCCGCCGCAGTATCGGCGTAGTCCGGCTGAGTGGCGATGATCGCAATGATCGCGACCTTCGCTTGATCCAAGGCTCGGCGCTCGACCGGTTGTTAAGCGACAGGACACTGCGCTCACGCCTGGCCGACAAGCTTGGCGAAAGCGACATTCATGGCGAGCTCAAGGACGGCCCCAAAGCCGCGCTTGCCGACCTCGGTAATCGATTCCAGAAGCGCACGCTGCCCGGAAATCTCAGCCTTGGCTTGATCGGCGGTCCAGGCTTCTCGCTCAATGCACTGATCGGGCTCACCGCTGCCAAGAACGAGACTGTGTTGCCGTTGTCGAGCTGGGGGTCGGGGACCCGACGGCTGGCCTCACTAGAGGTGGCCGCTGCGCACCATGCAGATCATCCGATAATGGTCGTAGACGAAATCGAGCGTGGCCTCGAATCTTATCGCCAGCGTATTTTGATCGAGGAGCTCGTCGCTAGCCCGTCCCAGGTGTTCGTGACCACGCACAGCGCACCCGCGGTACACGCCGCGGCCGAGGCGACGCTCTGGTATGTCGATGCCGGCAGCAGGGTTGGTAGGCTCCCGGCAACGGTCGCCGCACAGCAGAAGCGCGATCCAGAGACCTTCCTCGCACGCATTGCGGTGATCGCTGAAGGGGCGACCGAAGTCGGTTTTGTCGCGCGCCTGATCAACCGTTCGCTAAGCGAGGATATGCGCCGGCACGGTATCTGGGTGAGCGACGGCGGCAGCAATTCGGAAGCGCTGGCCGTGCTACGCGCTCTTGCGAAGAGCGGGCTGACAGTCGCTGGCTTTGCCGACAATGAAGGTACGCAGCTTGGGGCATGGCAGGACACCAAGGAGAAACTCGGCGACCTGCTCATGCGCTGGGAGCAGGGCTGTCTTGAGAGCAACCTGATCCCGCACGTTCAGGACCATCAGCTCGAAGCTTTCATTGCCGAACCTGATGGTGACACTGGTGAGCGCTTGCGCACGATGGCCGATCGGCTTGGTCTCGCCGATAAATCGTTCGCCGCGATCTTTGCTGCGACGGACGATATCCGTCAGCTGATGATCGAGGCAGCTTGCGGCAATCCTCCCGCCGATCCCGAAGCGTCCGATGCACAGAAGAAGGCTTGGAAGAAGCATGGCCAGCGCTGGTTTAAGAGCGTGGCGGGCGGAACCGAGCTCGCCGACAAGATGCTCGCGCTGGGCCTTTGGCCGCATGTAGCCCCCCAGCTTCTTCCATTCGTTAACTCGATTCGAGGGAGTGTGGGACTTGAGGCGGTGCAGGCGATCGGTTGATGTCAGACGCTAGCGTCGCCGAAGCGCTACGGTCGGATGCTCGACTGGTTGTGGTGGAGGCACCCGGCGGGTGCGGCAAAACCCACCAGGGCGCGAGCTATGCTTGTGATTTCGCACCGGCGATGGGCAGCAGCCGCTTGCTGATCCTCACCCATACGAATGCTGCGTGCGACGTCTTCGCGAGCCGAACACGTGGGCACAGCCGGTGTGTCGAGATCCGCACGATCGATGGGCTAATCGCTGAGATCGCCGCCGCTTATCGCGCGCCACTGGCCTTGCCCGACGACGTCGGCGCCTGGGCGCGCCGCGAACCGCAAGGTTACGACCGCCTCGCTCAAAAGGTTGCGCGGTTGCTGACCATTCACCCCGCGATCGCGCGCTGCATGGCCTGGCGCTATCCGATTGTCATTTGCGACGAGCATCAGGACGCTAGCGCCGACCAGCACGCGATTGTGATGAGTCTCTATCATGCCGGATCGCGCGTGCGTTTATTCGCGGACCCAATGCAGATGATCTTCAATGGCACCCAGGCTGCGCACGCCGCAGCGGAGCAGCGCTGGGTCGACTTGAAGGCCGCGGCTGACCGGTTTGAGGAGCTCGACCAACCGCATCGTTGGGCCAATATCCAGCCGGCGTTAGGGACCTGGATCATGGCGGCGAGGGCAGCGCTGCGCGACGGAGGGCAAGTGGATCTGACCACCAATCTCCCTCCTGGCCTGACGGTCCACGTCGCCGAAAATATGTCACCACAGCGCACGGGGTTCAGGGTCGCAGCCAACGTTAGTCAGCCAATCTACGCGCGAGCGAACGCGCAATCCCTGCTCGTGCTCACAGGTCAGAATGACCGTGTTATCGCGCTTCGCGGCTTCTTCAACCGCCGCCTGCCCGTCTGGGAGGGTCATGTCCGCGAAGGCTTGTCGTCACTGGCGGCACATTGCGCTGCCAACAGGGGCAATGCTGAAGCGCTTGCGCGCGGTACGCTCGCGTTCATGCAGCATGTTGCCACGGGATTTTCGCCCACCGCATTCGGCAACCGCTTTGTCCAAGAGGCACAGCAGGGTTGCGCCAAGCCCTGCAACGGTAAGCCGCAGCACCTTCAGGCGGCGGCGCGCCATATCGTCGAGACGCCCGATCACCGAGGTGTTGCAAGAGCGCTTGATCATTTGCGGGGGCTCATCGCCGATGAAGCGGCATTTGCCGAAGTGCGCCTCCATCACCACCGCGAGTTTACCGAAGCGATCCAGTTGGGCCGATTCGATAACGCGGACGACGGCTTTGCCGAGATCGCACGGCGGCGAACTCATTCCCGGCCGCAACTACCTGCCAAGGCAATCAGCACCATCCACAAAGCGAAGGGTCTCGAATTTGATAATGTCATGCTCTTGCCCTGCGACGCCGACAATTTTTCCAACACCAAGGCGTCGCGCAACCGACTATACGTAGCGATAAGCCGGGCGACCCGCGCGCTGATGCTGGTCGTGTCAAGAGAGAGGCCCAGCCCCCTGCTCAAACTCTAGCTTCGCGGACGACCGTGACATGTTCTATCTATCCGATAGCGAATTCCGGGCGCTGAAAGAGGTCGATATCCGAGCGCTCGAGGAGCGGGTGCGCGAGGCGCTGATCTATCGCCAAGCATCGGGCCTCTACAGTCTTCATCTGGACGATTGTGGGCTGAGTGTCTCGAGCAGGCTCCAGCGGTTCCGGCGCGATATCGATGAGTATGCAAAGGCGAAGGCGGCCAAAAAGCGCGAGGAGACGCGCTCGCGCGCTTGGAAATCCGGCGATGAATTACTCTATGCCGTTCGCAAGATGGTGCGGCGCATGGAAGAGGAGGAGAAGGAATGGCAGCTCATCCGCATCGATGACATGATCCGCTCGCCCCGCACGTTCGATGAGCATCTTGAGATCCCGGTACACTACCAGTGGCGGCGGGCGGTTGAGGATTCGTGGAATTTTGGAACAATTAGGTTCCTCCACGATGTCGACCAGATTATTCATTGCCGCAGCCGACCCGCAAGCCGAGCCCCGCAAAGTTGGAGGAGCAGCGCCAGCAGGCACTCTTTCGACATTGGGAACATTTGCGATCGCTCGCGCTCCAAGCGGTGCGCGATTATCTGAGGCAGGGTGGGGATGGATCGACAATTCCGGCGGTGTTTGAGGCCAAGACATCGGGCCGAGACCCCTATCTCAACAATTTCAGCTGCAAATTCTGGCGCTAAAGCGAGTACCCAAGTCCGCGATAGCCAGGCAAACTGATAATCTTCCCGCGCTCTCTGCGCCGTGGACGCGCCACAGCGCCATTGCAACCAGCCGAGCGGTGCCACGGATGCGGCGCGCATTTAACCTGCCGAATGATCTTAAAAGACCGGTGATAGGCGAGGAACCATACTGTACTGATGCCGGCTAAAGTTCTGAGGCTGACGAGATCAGCCAAGTTGGGTCTGCTCTACCACTGTCGCTCGTGAAAGCAGAGCCGTGACGGCCCATCAACGCCCCCCCACCCTCGCTGCCTTGCAACATAAATGACCCCATGCTAGTGGCCCCCTCGCTCGTGGCGCGGGCCTTCTCAGCGCCTGCCGACGGGCGTTTCCGATACCGATTTCGATTGGGTTGTCCGTGGACATTTCAGGCGGCATCGTCACCGGGCTTGCAGGGCGTTATGCCACTGCGCTGTTCGGCTTGGCGCGCGACCAGAAGCAGATCGATACCGTCTCGCAAAGCTTGATGAAGCTGCGGGCGGCTCTCCGTGATTCGGCCGATTTCGCGACGCTGACGACCAGCCCGCTGATCGGCCGCGAACAGGGCATGAAGGCGATTCTCGCCGCGGCCGACACGCTGGGCGTGGACCCGCTGACGCGCAACTTCCTCGGCGTGCTCGCCCGGGCGCGGCGCCTCGCGATCCTCGACACGGTCATTCGCGACTTCAATGCGCTCGCCGCGCATGCGCGCGGCGAGACCACCGCCGAGGTCACCTCGGCGCATCCGCTCGACGACGATCAGGTCGCGGCGTTGAAGGCGAAGCTCACGGCGAGCCTCGGCCGCGACGTCAGCGTCGACCTTCGCGTCGACCCCTCGATTCTCGGCGGTCTGATCGTGCGCGTGGGCTCGCGCATGACCGACAGCTCGATCCGCACCAAACTCGACAATCTCGCGCTCGCGATGAAAGGCTAACCATGGACATCCGCGCCGCAGAAATCTCGCAGGTCATCAAGGAACAGATCGCCAACTTCGGCACCGAGGCGCAGGTCTCGGAAGTCGGGCAGGTGCTCTCGGTCGGCGACGGCATCGCCCGCGTCTACGGGCTCGACAACGTCCAGGCGGGCGAGATGGTCGAGTTCAACGGCGGCATCAAGGGCATGGCCTTGAACCTCGAGGTCGACAACGTCGGCATCGTGGTGTTCGGCTCGGACAGCGCGATCAAGGAAGGCGACACCGTCCGGCGCACCGGCACCATCGTCGACGTTCCCGTCGGCCGCGGGCTGCTGGGCCGCGTCGTCGACGCGCTCGGCAACCCGATCGACGGCAAGGGCCCGATCGATTCGTCGGAGCGCCGCCGCGTCGAGGTGAAGGCGCCGGGCATCATCCCGCGCAAGTCGGTGCACGAGCCGATGCAGACCGGCCTCAAGGCGCTCGACGCGCTGGTCCCCGTCGGCCGCGGCCAGCGCGAGCTGATCATCGGCGATCGCCAGACCGGCAAGACCGCGGTCGCGCTCGACACCTTCATCAACCAGAAGGGCGTCAACGCCGGCACCGACGAGTCCAAGAAGCTCTATTGCATCTACGTCGCCGTCGGCCAGAAGCGCTCGACCGTCGCGCAGATCGTGCGCGCGCTCGAGGAGAATGGCGCGATGGAATATTCCATCGTCGTCGCCGCGACGGCCTCGGAGCCGGCGCCGCTGCAGTATCTCGCGCCCTACGCCGGCGTGACGATGGGCGAGTTCTTCCGCGACAACGGCATGCACGCCGTCATCGTCTATGACGATCTGTCGAAGCAGGCGGTCGCCTACCGCCAGATGTCGCTGCTGCTGCGCCGCCCGCCGGGCCGCGAAGCCTATCCGGGCGACGTCTTCTATCTCCACTCGCGTCTGCTGGAGCGCGCCGCGAAGCTCAACGACGCCAACGGCTCGGGCTCGCTGACCGCGCTGCCGATCATCGAGACGCAGGCGGGCGACGTGTCGGCCTACATCCCGACCAACGTCATCTCGATCACCGACGGCCAGATCTTCCTCGAGACCGAGCTGTTCTACCAGGGCGTCCGCCCGGCCATCAACGTCGGCCTGTCGGTCAGCCGCGTCGGCTCGGCCGCGCAGACCAAGGCGATGAAGAAGGTCGCCGGCTCGATCAAGCTCGAGCTCGCGCAGTATCGCGAGATGGCGGCGTTCGCGCAGTTCGGCTCTGACCTCGACGCCTCGACGCAGAAGCTCTTGAACCGCGGCCAGCGGCTCACCGAGCTGCTGAAGCAGAAGCAGTTCGCGCCGATGCCGTTCGAGGAGCAGGTGGTGTCGATCTTCGCCGGCGTTAGCGGCTTCCTCGACGTGATCCCGGCCAAGGCGGTGACGCGCTACGAGGAGTCGCTGCTGGCGCACATGCGCTCGCAGCACGCCGAGATCCTCACCGCGATCCGCGAGAGCAAGGACCTGTCGGACGACACGCGCGCCAAGCTCACCGAGGCGCTGAAGGAATTCGGCCGCACGTTCGCGTAAGCGGCGCCCGCTGTCCCCTGCTGGTCATCGCCGCGAAGGCGAGGACCCAGCACGGGAAAGAAGGCGCCCGCGGCAGCGGGCAGGTAATGAGTTGGACTGGGTCCCCGCCTCCGCGGGGATGACGACAAAGAGAAGGTGGGCATGCCCAGCCTCAAGAGCCTCAAGGTCCGCATCACCTCGGTGAAGTCGACCCAGAAGATCACCAAGGCGATGAAGATGGTCGCCGCCGCCAAGCTGCGCCGCGCGCAGGAAGCGGCCGAGGCGGCACGCCCCTACGCCGAGCGGATGACGAGCGTGCTCGCCTCGCTGGGCAGCCGCATCACCGTCGGCCCCGAATCGCCCAGGCTGCTCGCCGGCACGGGATCGGACCAGGTGCATCTGCTCGTCGTCGCGACGTCGGAGCGCGGCCTCGCCGGCGCGTTCAACACCAACATCGTCCGCGCCGCGCGCCGCACCGCCGACCGGCTGCTCGCCGAGGGCAAGACGGTCAAATTCTACCTGATCGGCAAGAAGGGCCGCGCGCAGCTGGCGCGCACGCACCGCGACCGCTTCCTGCACACCGTCGACCTGACGCACGTCAAGCGGCTGGCGTTCACCGACGCGTCGGAGATCGCCGAGGAGCTGATCGCGCGCTACGAGGCGGGCGAGTTCGACGTCGCGCACCTGTTCTACGCGCGCTTCCAGTCGGCGCTCGTCCAGGAGCCGACGGTCAAGCAGATCATCCCGGTCGAGCTGCCGCAGGCCGGCGCCGCCACCGCCACCGGCGCGGTCGCCGCCGAGATGTCGGGCAGCGTCGACTATGAGCCCGACGAGGAGGAGATCCTCGCCGAGCTGCTGCCGCGCAACGTCGCCGTCCAGCTGTTCCGCGCGCTGCTCGAGAATGCCGCGTCGGAGCAGGGCTCGCGCATGACCGCGATGGACAATGCCACGCGCAACGCCGGCGACATGATCAACCGCCTGACGATCACCTACAACCGGACGCGTCAGGCCGCGATCACCAAGGAACTCATCGAGATCATCTCGGGCGCCGAAGCGCTCTGACGGATTAGAGGCGAAGGAAAACTTCATGGCCACCCAGACCCCCAACAATGCCGGCCGCATCGCGCAGGTCATCGGCGCCGTCGTCGACGTGTCGTTCGAAGGTGCGCTGCCCGAGATCCTCAGCGCGCTGGAGACCGAGGTCGACGGCCGTCGCCTCGTGCTCGAGGTGGCGCAGCACCTCGGCGAAGGCACCGTCCGCACCATCGCGATGGACTCGACCGACGGTCTCGTCCGCGGCCAGCCGGTCACCAACACCGGCGCGCAGATCCGCGTCCCCGTCGGCCCCAAGACGCTCGGCCGCATCATGAACGTCATCGGCGAGCCGATCGACGAGCGCGGCCCGATCGGCGCCACCGACTTCGCGCCGATCCACGCCGAGGCGCCGATGTTCGTCGACCAGTCGACCGAGACGGCGATTCTGGTCACCGGCATCAAGGTCATCGACCTGCTCGCGCCTTACGCCAAGGGCGGCAAGATCGGCCTGTTCGGCGGCGCCGGCGTCGGCAAGACCGTGCTCATCCAGGAGCTGATCAACAACATCGCCAAGGGCCATGGCGGCACCTCGGTGTTCGCCGGCGTCGGCGAGCGCACCCGCGAGGGCAACGATCTCTACCACGAGTTCCTCGAAGCCGGCGTCATCGCGTCGGACGCCGACGGCAACGCGGTGTCGGAGGGCTCGAAGGTCGCGCTGGTGTTCGGCCAGATGAACGAGCCGCCGGGCGCCCGCGCCCGCGTCGCGCTGTCGGGCCTGACCATCGCCGAATATTTCCGCGACGTCGAAGGCCAGGACGTGCTGTTCTTCGTCGACAACATCTTCCGCTTCACCCAGGCGGGTTCGGAAGTGTCGGCGCTGCTCGGCCGCATCCCGTCGGCGGTCGGCTACCAGCCGACGCTGTCGACCGACATGGGCCAGCTCCAGGAGCGCATCACCTCGACCAACAAGGGCTCGATCACCTCGGTCCAGGCGATCTACGTTCCCGCCGACGACTTGACCGATCCGGCGCCGGCGACCTCGTTCGCCCACTTGGACGCCACCACCGTGCTGTCGCGCCAGATCGCCGAGCTCGGCATCTACCCGGCGGTCGATCCGCTCGATTCGACCTCGCGCGTGCTCGAGCCGCGCACCGTCGGCGTCGAGCATTACGAGGTCGCGCGTTCGGTCCAGGAAGTGCTGCAGCGCTACAAGTCGCTGCAGGACATCATCGCCATTCTCGGCATGGACGAGCTGTCGGAAGAGGATAAGCTCACCGTCACCCGCGCCCGCAAGATCCAGCGCTTCCTGTCGCAGCCGTTCCACGTCGCCGAGATCTTCACCGGCTCGCCGGGCGTGTTCGTCGCGGTCGAGGACACGATCAAGGGCTTCAAGGGCATCGTCGCCGGCGAATACGACCATCTGCCCGAGGCGGCCTTCTACATGGTCGGCACCATCGAGCAGGCGATCGAGAAGGCGCAGCGCCTGGCGGCCGAGGCGGCCTGATGGCCGACAAGCTCCACTTCAGCCTCGTCTCGCCCGAGCGCGCGCTGCGCTCGGACGAGGTGCACATGGTCGTGGTGCCGGGCAGCGAGGGCGACTTCGGCGTCCTCGCCGGCCACGCGCCCTTCATGTCGACGATCCGCCCCGGCGCCATCCAGGTGTTCGCCGAGGCCGAATCGGCACCGGCGCGCATCTTCATCGACGGCGGCTTCGCCGAGGTGAACGAGGGCGGGCTGACCATCCTCGCCGAGGCGGCGCTGCCCGTCGAGGAACTCGAGCCCGAGGCGATCGCCCGCGATCTGTCGAACGCGCGCGAGGATCTGCGCGACGCCAAGACCGACGTCGAGCGCAGCCTCGCCGAACGCCGCATCGCGCGCTTCGAGGCGATGCAGGCGACGATCACCAACTAAAGTCATCCTCCCCTGCAAGGGGAGGGGGACCCTGCGCAGCAGGGTGGAGGGGTACGCGGGCGACGGCACCCCCTCCACCGCCTGCGGCGGTCCCCCTCCCCGTTCCGGGGAGGATATCTTACTTCCGCGCCGCCGGTTCGCGGCGCCGGTAGGTCCAGCTCTGCGAGGCGTCGCCGGCGCCGCTGACCGTCGCGACCAGCCGGTTGCCGTCGCGGCGGTAGCTGACGCGCTTGGGAAAGTCGTGACGCGGGTTTTCGAACACCGCGTGCCCATCGTCCTGCTCGACCAGCCGGAACGGCACCGGGCGCTGGCCGCCGGGCGCGCCCCAGAAGATCACGCTGCCGTCGGCCTCGGCGGCGATGCGCATGAATTCGAAGCCCATCGCGCGGTCCGACTTGCCCGAGCGGCCGATGCCGAGCATCAGCCCGCCGCGCGGCGCGCTCCATTGCTCCTCGGTCCAGCGGTCGTTCGACTCGCTTACCCATTCGCCCGCCAGCCAGCCGAGCCGGTCGACCGACGGCGGCTCGGGCCCGGCCGCGCCGAGCAGCAGCGCGAGCGCCGCCATGATCAGCCGATGTGCCGGCATGGGTTCCCTTCCCGCGCGCGATGCTACTGCAACGCGCGCGGAATCGCTACCGACCGGGCCGCCGCATCGTGCCCGCGAGCTCGCGCAGCAGCTTCGCCGCGACCATCGCGGTCATGCCGTTGACGTCGCGCACGGGATTGAGCTCGACGATGTCGCCGCCGATCACCGGGCCCGCGAGCGCGTGGATCGCCGCGATGACCTGTCGCGTGCTGAGCCCGCCCGGCTCGTGGTGCGACACGCCCGGCGCATAGGCGGGGTCGAGCCCGTCGAGGTCGATCGACACATAGACCGGCCCGTCGGGCAGCAGCCCGGGCAGCTCGCCGAGCCGGTCCATGCCGACGCTGACGACGCCGAAGCGCGCCGCCTGCGCGCGCAGCGCGGCGGTATCGGCGCGGATGCCGACCTGGACGAGCCGGCGCGCCAGCCCGTCCTCCATGATCCGCGCGAACGGGCAGGCGTGCGAATAGCGGTCGCCGTCATAGCTGTCGTAGAGATCGGGATGCGCGTCGAAATGCAGGATCGACAGCCCCGGCTGCGCCGCCGCGACGGCGCGCAGCACCGGATAGGTGACGGCATGGTCGCCGCCGAGCGCGATGACCTCATGCCCCAGCGCCAGCTGCGCCGCGACGCCGGCGGTGATCGCGTCGATTTCGCCCGGCGTGCCGTCGAGCGCCAGGTCGCCGGCGTCGACCAGCACCGCCCCGACGTCGACGCCGTTCTCGGCGAAGAGGTTGCTCGATCCGCCGTGCAGCGCCGCGCGGATCGCCGCCGGCCCGCCGGCGCAGCCGCGCAGGAAGGACGAGCCGCGATCGGTCGGCAGGCCGATGAGCGCGATCGCCATCCGATCAGGCCTTGGGGTCGATCTCCAGCCCGCGCGCGCCGTCGTGCGGCGTGTGCGACGGCGCGTGCGGCGGCTCGATCTCGGCGGGCTCGAGGATCTCGAGCTTGCCTTCCCACTTCGCGACGACGACGCTCGCCACCGCATTGCCGACGACGTTGGTCGCCGAGCGGCCCATGTCGAGGAAATGGTCGACCGCGAGGATCAGCAGCAGCCCCGCCTCGGGAATGTCGAAGAAGGCGAGCGTCGCGGCGATGATGACGAGGCTGGCGCGCGGCACGCCGGCGACGCCCTTCGAGGTCACCATCAGCACGAGCAGCATGGTGATCTCCTGACCGAGCGTCAGGTCGATCCCGTAAGCCTGCGCGATGAAGATCGTCGCGAAGGTCATGTACATCATCGAGCCGTCGAGATTGAACGAGTAGCCGAGCGGCAGCACGAAGCTGGCGATGCGCCGCGGCACGCCGAAGCGGTCGAGCGCCTCCAGCGTGCGCGGGAAAGCGGCCTCGGACGAGGCGGTCGAGAAGGCGAGCAGGATCGGCTCGCGGATGTAGCGCACCAGCAGCCCGGTGCGCCGCCCGACGATCAGGTAGCAGGCGCCGATCAGCAGCAGCCACAGCAGCAGCAGCCCGAAATAGAAGGTGCCCATGAAATAGCCGAAGGTGGCGAGGATCTGCGGTCCGCGCTCGGCGATGGTGCCGGCGACCGCGGCGAACACCGCGATCGGCGCGACGCGCATCACATAGTCGGTGATCTGCAGCATCACCGATACCAGCGCCTCGACGCCGCGCACCAGCGGCGCCGCCTTCTCGCCGACCGCGGTGATCGCGACGCCGACGAACAGCGAGAACACCACGATCTGCAGGATCTGGTTGGTCGCCATCGCCTCGAACATCGAGGCGGGGACGATATGCGTGATGAAATCCTTGAGGTTGAAGGCGGCGCGGTCGACGCCGCTCGCCGCGGTCTCGGGCGGGATGGCGAAGCCCAGGCCGACGCCCGGCTGGAAGAAGTTGACGAGGATGAGGCCGAGCGTCAGCGAGATGACGCTGGCGCAGATGAACCAGCCGATCGCGCGCGCGCCGACGCGCCCCAGCGCCGCGGTGTCGCCCATGTGCGCGACGCCGACGACGAGCGTCGAGAACACCAGCGGCGCGATGATCATCTTGATCAGCCGCAGGAACAGCGTCGTGACGATCGAGAAATAGCCCGCGATCTCGGCCAGCCGCGCTTCGGCGGCGGGGGTGCCGTCGGCGATGCTGGCGTTGAGCGCCCAGCCGACGGCGATGCCGAGGACCATGGCAAGGAGGATGAACTGGGTGAGGCGCTTGGCCATGCGCGTCCTTCGCACTGCAGCTGGAAAACAGCGCGCAGTTACGGAGAAGCGGGCGCGTCAGGTCAAGCGAAAGCTGGCAAACAAGCCCCACACCGAGCCCGTCATCCTGACGAAAGTCAGGATCTTTGCGGCTGTGCGGAACTCTCGCGGAGATCCTGACGTGCGTCAGGATGACGGAATGTGGGTCAGGCCGCCGTGCCGCCGACGGTCAGTCCCTCGATCAGCAAGGTCGGCTGGCCGACGCCCGCCGGCACCGACTGACCGCCCTTGCCGCAGATGCCGACGCCCTCGTCGAGCTCGAGGTCGTTGCCGATCGCCTTGACGCGCGTCAGCACGTCGGGGCCGTTGCCGATCAAGGTCGCGCCCTTGATCGGCGCGCCGAGGCGGCCGTTCTCGATCCGGTAGGCCTCGGTGCAGGAGAAGACGAACTTGCCGCTGGTGATGTCGACCTGGCCGCCGCCGAAGCTCTTGGCATAGATGCCGTCCTTGACCCGGCCGAGGATCTCCGCCGGATCGTCGGTGCCGCCGAGCATGAAGGTGTTGGTCATCCGCGGCATCGGCGCATGCGCATAGGATTCGCGGCGGCCGTTGCCCGTCGCGGCGACGCCCATCAGCCGGGCGTTCAAGCGGTCCTGCATATAGCCCTTGAGGATGCCGTCCTCGATCAGCACCGTGCGCTGCGTCGGCGTGCCCTCGTCGTCGATGGTCAAGGAGCCGCGGCGATGCTCGATTGCGCCGTCGTCGACGACGGTGACGCCCGGCGCCGCGACGCGCTGGCCGATCATCCCCGAGAAGGCCGAGCTGCCCTTGCGGTTGAAATCGCCCTCGAGCCCGTGACCGACCGCCTCGTGCAGCAGCACGCCCGGCCAGCCCGGGCCGAGCACCACGGTGGTCTCGCCCGCCGGGGCGGCGACGGCATCGAGATTGACCAGCGCCTGCGCCAGCGCGATGTCGATGGCGCGGCCCCAGGTCGCCGGCTCGAACAGCCGGTCGTAGAGGAAGCGACCGCCGAGGCCGTGGAAGCCGGTCTCGCGCTTGCCGTCCTTCTCGACGACGATCTGGACGTTCAGGCGCACCAGCGGCCGCACGTCGCGCGCGCGGAAGCCGTCGGGGCGGATGATCTCGACGACGCCCCAGCTGCCGAGCAGCGACGCCGACACCTGGCGGACCCTGGGGTCGCGCGCGCGGGCGGCGGCATCGATGTCCTGCAGCAGCGCCACCTTCCTCGCAAAGGGCACCGCCGACAGCGGATCGTCGGCGATGTAGAGCTGGCGGTTGGTGCGCGGCGGGTTGGCCGCCGCGGTGCCGCCATGCCCCGAGCGAACGACGCCGACGGTCTCGGCGGCGCGGCGGATCGCCGCCTCGGACAGCTCGTTGGCATGCGCATAGCCGGTGGTCTCGCCGGCGACGCCGCGCAGCCCGAAGCCCTGGTTGGTGTCGAAGGTCGCCGCCTTCAGCCGGCCGTCGTCGAAGGCGAAGCTCTCCGACGCGGCATATTGCAGATAGAGCTCGCCATCGTCGCAGCCGCGCAGCGCCTCGGCGACGAGCCGTTCGGTGCGCGCCGGGTCGAGCTCGGTGTCGCGGTAGAAAATCGTGGCGGGATCGATCTGGGTCATCCCTGTGATATAGGGGCTGGCGAGCGAAGGGGAAGCCGATGATCGCCATGGAGCCGATCGGTCGCGTGTCGGGCGGCCGCCGCGAAGCCATCGACGACGACTGGGGCGCCAGTCGCGCCGCGATCGTCCTCGACGCGCGCTTCACGCCCGAGGCGCTCGCCGGGCTCGACGGATTCAGCCACGCCGAGATCGTCTATGTGTTCGACCAGATCGGCGACGACGCGATCGTCACGACGGCGCGCCATCCGCGCGGCCGCACCGACTGGCCGCGGGTCGGCATCTTCGCGCAGCGCGGCAGCAGCCGCCCCAACCGCATCGGCGTGACGATCTGCCGGATCATCGGCGTCGACGGGAGGCGGCTCGAGGTCGAGGGACTCGACGCGATCGACGGGACGCCGGTGCTCGACATCAAGCCGGTGCTGTCGGGCTTCCTGCCGCGCGGCGAAGTGCGCGAACCCGACTGGGCGCGCGAGATCATGGCGCGCTATTGGTAGCTCAGCGCTTGTCGGCGGGTCCGCCGGCGAGGATGAAGCGGCGGTCGCAATAGCCGCAGTCGGCCCAGCCCTCGGCGCCCATCTGCAGCCAGACGCGCGGGTGGCCGAGCGGGCCTTCGTCGCCGTCGCAGGCGACGCGCGTGGAATCGACGTAGAGCGTTTCGGGTGCGGGAAGGCCGGTCATGCCGCGCGCTCTAGCATCTCTCACGCCGTCGGCGAAGCCCCCTGTTGGGCGGAGACGCGCGCCGGCGCGGCGAGCACCGGCAGCCGCTCGAATCCCGGGTGCGCCAGCAGGTAGCCCTGCAGGTAGCGTACCCCGAGCGACGTCAGCATCTCGGCCTCGGCCGGCGTCTCGACGCCCTCGGCGATGACCAGCGTGTCGAGTTCGGCGCACATCGCGACCGCGGCGCGGACGATGGCGCGGCGGCGCGGGTCCGAATCGATGTCGCGCACCAGCTCCATGTCGAGCTTGATGATGTCGGGCGTGAACTGCGCGAACAGGTCGAGCCCGGCGTGGCCGGCCCCGAAGTCGTCGATCGCCACGCCGAAGCCCATGCGGCGATAGGCGTCGATGATCGTCTGGACGTGCTGCGGCGACGCGATGCGCTCGCCCTCGGTGAATTCGAAGATCAGCCGGTCGAGCGGCAGGCCGGCCGCCGCCGCGGTCTTGAGCGTCAGCTGGATGCACGCCATCGGCGAATAGACCGCGTTGGGCAGGAAGTTGATCGACAGCCGCGCATCGCCGTCGAGCAGACCGGCCGCCACCGCCGTCCCGATCGCTTTCACGCGGCAGGCCTGGTCGAAGGCGTAGCGGTTCGCGTCGGTGACCTGCGACAGCACGGTCATCGCCCCTTCGCCGCCCGGGCCCCGCACCAGCGCCTCATAGGCATAGGGTCGGCCGGTCGTCATGTCGACGATCGGCTGGAAGGCCATCGAGAAGTCGATATCGAAGGCATTGCCGTCGCGGCAAGCCGTGCATCGAACCGGAGCGTTCATTCGACCATCCTCGCAGCCTGGGGTGACAGACCCCGGCCAGGCCCCGGATCGCGCCATGCTAAACACCATAGGTGAACGATCGTTCCGGCCGCGTCGCGGCGCCCGATAATTTTGCGGTGGTTGGAGGGGCCCCGAGCGCGCTATGCGGTGACGCATGAGCGAACCGGCGATCTCCATCCGCGGACTCGAGAAGACCTATGCCAACGGCAAGGTCGCGCTGCACGGCATCGATCTCGACATCCCGCGCGGCAGCATGTTCGGGCTGCTCGGGCCCAACGGCGCCGGCAAGTCGACGACGATCAACATCCTCGCCGGCCTCGTCAACAAGACCGGCGGCAGCGCGCGCGTCTGGGGCTTCGACATCGACGCCAATCCGCGCAACGCCAAGGCATCGATCGGCATCGTCCCGCAGGAGATCGTCTTCGACGCCTTCTTCACGCCGTTCGAGGTCCTCGAGCTGCAGGCGGGCCTCTACGGCGTACCCCGGCACGAGCGGCGGACGATGGACATCCTTCGTGCCGTGCGGCTCGACGACAAGGCGCACGCCTATGCGCGCACGCTGTCGGGCGGCATGAAACGGCGGCTGCTCGTCGCCAAGGCGCTCGTCCACAATCCGCCGATCCTCGTGCTCGACGAGCCGACCGCCGGTGTCGACATCGAGCTGCGCCAGCAGCTCTGGGCCTATGTCCGCGAGCTGCACAGCCATGGCACGACGGTGGTGCTGACGACGCACTATCTCGAGGAGGCCGAGGCGCTATGCGACCGCATCGCGATCATCAACCACGGCCGCGTCGTCGCCAATGACGCGACGCATACGCTGCTGGCGACCGCGCAGGAGAAGGTCGTCGTCGTCACCATCGACCGCGACCTCGACGTCGCGCCGGCCGATCTCGGCGTCGGCAAGGTCGAGCTGCGCGGTACGCGCCAGCTGGCGATCACCTATGACAAGCGCGAGCGCCAGGCGGGCGCGGTGCTGCACGCGCTGACCGAGGCGGGACTCGGCGTCGTCGACGTGACGACGCAGGAAGCCGATCTCGAGGACGTGTTCCTGTCGCTGACGCGCGCCGGCGCGGTGGCGGCGTAGAAGCCGCCCCACTTAAATCGTCAGCCCCGCCAAGGCGCCCCCCTCTCCACCAAGCCCTGCCCTCCGCGCTCGACCCTGAGCCTGTCGAAGGGCGAGCCTGCCCGAACGTCTCAGCGCGCCAACCCTGCTTCGACAAGCTCAGCATGAGCGCTTGGGGTGTGACGAAGGCCCTCCCCCTTGCCGACGACGCACAACGCGGCCTCAACCAATCAGCCACGTCCGTATCACCCACGCCACGCTGCCCACCGCCGCGACCCCCGCCAGCCACAGGCCGGCGAACCACAACAACCGGCGTGCGAGCGGCGCTTCCGCCATCAATGATAGCCGTGCGTGCCGACCTTCCCGCGGAAGGTCCAATAGGCATAGGCGGTGTAGGCGAGGATGATCGGGATCAGCACGCTGGCGCCGATCAACATGAAGATCTGGCTCTTCTCGGGCGCCGCCGCCTGCCAGATCGTCACCTCGTTGGGGATGACGTAAGGAAACATGCTGATCCCGAGGCCGACGAAGCTGAGCGCGAACAAGGCGAGCGCCAGCAGGAACGGGGCATATTCGCGGCGGTCGAGGCTGCGCCAGAAGGCGACGGCGACCACCGCCACCAGCAGCGGCACCGGCGCGGTCAGCAGGATGTTGGGCCAGGCGAACCAGCGTGCATAATATTCGATCTCGAGGAAGGGCGTCGCCGCGCTCACCGCGGCGATCGCGACGACGGTGACGATGCCGAGCCTTTTGGCATAGCGGCGCGCCTTGGCCTGCAGCCCGTCCTCGGCCTTCATGATCAGCCAGGTCGCGCCGAGCAGCCCGTAGCCGGCGACGAGGCTGGCGCCGCACAGCAGGCTGAACGGCGTCAGCCAGTCCCACCAGCCGCCGGCATAGGCGCGGCCCTCGACCGCGATCCCCTGCAGCAGCGCGCCGAGCGCGATGCCCTGCGCCAGCGCCGCCAGCAGCGAGCCGCCGAAGAAGGCGCGGTCCCAGAAAGCCTGGTGACGCGCGTCGCGCCAGCGGAATTCGAAGGCCACGCCGCGGAAGATCAGCGCCAGCAGCATCGCGATGATCGGCGCGTAGAGCGCCGGCAGGACGATCGCATAGGCCAGCGGGAAGGCGGCGAGCAGTCCGCCGCCGCCCATCACCAGCCAGGTCTCGTTGCCGTCCCACACCGGCGCGATCGAATTCATCGCGACGGCGCGCTCGTCGCCTTCGAGGCGCGGAAACAGGATGCCGACGCCGAGGTCGAAACCGTCCATCACCACATAGGCGAACACCGCAAAGGCGATGATGAACGCCCAGACGATCGTCAGGTCGAAATCGACGCCCATCACTGTCCCCTTTCGACGGCGGGCGCCGGCGTGATGCCGGCGCTGCGGATCGGCCGGTCGGGCCCCGCCTCGATGCCCGGCTCGCCGGCGTGCGGCGCATGGCCCATCAGCTTCAGCAGATACCAGACGCCGACGCCGAACACCGCGAAATAGACGAGGACGAAGGCAACCAGCGAGGCGGCGACCGCCGGCGCGTCGAGCGGCGACGCTGAGGCCGAGGTGCGCAGCAGCCCGTAGATCGTATAGGGCTGGCGCCCGACTTCGGTGGTGATCCAGCCGGCGAGCACCGCGACGAGACCCGACGGCCCCATGGCGAGCGCGAAGCGGTGCAGCCACGGCCAGTCGTAGAGCCTGCCGCGCGCCCGCGCCACGAGGCTGAACAGCCCGAGGCCGAGCATCAGGAAGCCGAGGCCGACCATCACGCGGAACGACCAGAAGACGATCGGCACCGGCGGCCAATCCTCGCGCGGCACGCTGTCGAGCCCGGCGAGCGGCGCGTCGAGGTCGTGCTTGAGGATCAGCGACGAGGCCTTGGGGATTTCGAGCTTGTAGCGGACGGTGGCGGCGTCCTGGTCGGGCAGGCCGAACAGGATCAGCGGCGCGCCGTCGGGATGGCTCCCGAAATGGCCCTCCATCGCCATCACCTTGGCGGGCTGGTGTTCGAGCGTGTTGAGCCCGTGCAGGTCGCCCGCGAAGATCTGAACGGGCGCGACCAGCGCCGCCATCCACATCGCCATCGAGAACATCTTGCGCGCGCCGGCGTTGCCGCGATCGCGCAGCAGATGCCAGGCGCCGACGGCCCCGACGATCAGCGCCGTCGTCAGATAGGCGGCGATCACGGTGTGGACGAGGCGATAGGGAAAGCTCGGGTTGAAGATGATCGCCCACCAGTCGGCGGGCAGGAACTGGCCGTTCGCGCCGATGATGAAGCCCTGCGGCGTGTGCATCCAGCTGTTGACCGCGAGGATCCAGAAGGCCGAGATGAAGGTGCCGACCGCGACGGCGAGCGTCGCGGCGAAGTGGAGCTTCTTGCCCACCTTCTCCATGCCGAACAGCATGACGCCGAGGAAGCCTGCCTCGAGGAAGAAGGCGGTCAGCACCTCATAGGCCATCAACGGGCCGATGACCGGCCCGGCGCGGTCGGAGAACACCGACCAGTTGGTGCCGAACTGGTAGGACATGACGATGCCCGACACGACGCCCATCGCGAAGGTGATCGCGAAGATCTTCAGCCAATATCTGAACAGCGTGAGATAGACCTCGCGCCCCGTCTTCAGCCACAGCCCCTCGAGCACCGCCAGATAGGAGGCGAGGCCGATCGAGAAGGCCGGGAACAGGAAGTGAAACGACACGGTGAACGCAAACTGGATGCGCGCCAGCACGAGGGCGTCGAAGCCGTCCAGCACCTAGGACCTCCTTTACCACGGAGGGGCCTCAGCGGGTCCCGGCGCTGCTATACCGCTTCGGCGCCGCAATGGCCTGCGTTATCTGGTCGCGCGATCCGGGACCGGCGCCTCGCACATTGCCTGCACGGCGCTCCACTCGGTGTCCGTCATCGCCGCCCGGTAGCTGCGCCCCGGCTCGACCGCCGCAAGCAGCCGACGCCGGCGATCGCCCGTCAGCGGGTGGGTGGAGGCGTAGCGGAGGACCACCCGCCAGCTCCCCTCCTCTTGCGGCTCGCTGCCCGCATAGTCGCCGATATAGCTGAGGAATTCCGCAAGTGGCTTGGGCGATACGCCGATCCGCCTCAGGCTGGCAATCGCCTGGACGTCGGCCTCGCTTTCGGCGCCCCGGGTATAGGTCAGCAGCAGCGCCGTCTGCGCGATGCTGGCCGCGTCGCCGCCGACGTTCTGCAGCACGAAGGCCAGCGCGCCGGCGCGCAGCACGCCCTTCAACGGGTGCTTGCCCTCGACATGCGCCACCTCGTGCGCCAGCACGCCTGCCAGTTCCTCGGCGGTCTTCACTTCTTCGATGAGCCCGCGCAGCACGCCGATATGCCGCCCGGGGACGGCGAAGGCATTGATGGTGGGTGAGTCGATGACATGGACGCGGATGGCGGGCCCGCCCGGCTGGAGACGCGCGACGAGCCGGTCGAGCGCCTGTTGCCCCGCGGTCCCCGTGCAGCTGCCCGGCTCCCCGAGCAGCGCGATCGCCTCGCTGCCGATCCGGTCGGCCGCCCGGTCGGGAACGAGCGGCGTCACCCAGTCGACGAAGTTCAGCGCCACGGTGGCGACGACCGCCAGCGCCACGATCCCGGCGGCGATCGCCGTGGGCAGGCCGATGCGGTCGAGACGCGCTTCGAAGGCGTCGCGCTGCGGCAGCGCCGCGCGCATTTCGGGACTATCGACGAGCGTGAGCCGCCAGCCCGGGCGGTCGGACCTGGCATAGGTATCGGCGGCGCCGCGCTGCCCGGTGTGCCGCAGCAGCGCGAGCGGCACCTCGTCGGGCGCCATGTCGCGCGCCTCGATGCGAAGTCGCCCCTCGGCGAGCCGGGCGCTTGCCGCGCGGCGGACGCCGGTGACGCCGTCGTAGAGATGGCCGGTCGTGGCAGGCGGCGCCGTCATATCGCCCCGATCTCGAACGCCCCGGCCAGACCTTCGCCTTCCCCCGGCGCCGCCGTCGACGACTGGCTGAGCCGGCTGGCGTCGATGCCGCCGGTCGCGCCGAGATGCGTGATGAGGAATTGCCAGTTGCGGTAGGGCAGCAGCACGATCCCGATCCCGAGGGTGCCCGCTACCAGCGCGAAGTTGCCTGCGAAAAAGCGGATCCAGTCGCCCGAGCTGGCGTCGAAGCGGAAGGCAAGTCCCCCCAGCGATAACCCGTTGACGGCATTTCGGAAATAGACCGCGAAATAGAGCGCCGCGATCAGCGCGAACAGCAGATAGGCCGCGCCGGTGCCCAGCATCGACGCCACGCGGGGATCGCTCGCCCCCTGCACCACCGCGAACAGGATCGCCAGGCCGACCATGCCGACGAAGCCCAGGCCGATCAGCGCCCAGAAGCGGGCGTAGAGCCCCTGGGTCGTCGCGGCGGCCTCGAACGGGAACGGCCCGAAGCTCATCGCGCGCCAGCGCCGGTTCCACAGGGCGATATTGTAGCTCGGGACGGTGAGCCAGAAGGTCACGAGCACCAGCACTCCGCGCAGCAGCACGAAACCGCCGTAGCGCCAGCCGCGGTCGTCGCTGCCGCCGCGGATCCCGCGCCATAGCGTGCGACTCAACCGGTAGCGCAGCATGCGGAAATGCGCGGCGCCGACGAGATAGAAGATCGCGACCATAAAGCCGAGGCCGAGCGGGAAGGCGAGCCGCGTATCGCCGCGCATCACCGCCGACTGCAGCAGCAGATTGAGCGCAAAAAGCGGCAGGAGGACGAGCAGCAGGACGGCGACGAAGCCCTTGAATAGCTCCTTGCCGGTGCCGGTCCATTCGAGATGGTCGTCGATGAAGCGCGTGTGCGACCACAGATAGCGCCGCGCCCGCGCCGAGCCCCAGAAGGCGTAGACGCCGAGCGTCAGCAGCGTCAGCAGCAGGTTGACGAAGGCGATCCGCGCGAAATCGCCGAGCTTGCCCTCGAAGGCGAAGCTGACGCGCGCGCCGCCACCATCGTCCATCGGCCACCCCCCGCACACAGCTTAGCGGGCGCCGCCTCCCCCGCAAGCCACGGATTCCGCTACCGTAGTCGGGCAATGCTTTGACCGGTCGCCGTCGCGCGCTACATACCGGTCATGGCCAAGCGCGCTCCCGCCCCCGCGGCGCAGAACTTCGACGTCGTCATCGTCGGGTCGGGTGCCGCCGGGCTTACCGCGGCGCTCAATCTCGCCGATCGCGCGCGTGTCGTCGTGCTGTCGAAGGGCGCGCTGTCGGCCGGCTCGACCGCCTGGGCGCAGGGCGGCATCGCCGCGGTTCTCGAACGCGGCGACACCTTCGAAAGCCATATCGACGACACGATGGTCGCCGGCGCCGGGCTCAACGACCGCCGCGCCGTCGAGTTCGTCGTCGAGAATGCGCCCGCGGCGATCGCGCGGCTCGCCGACCTCGGCGTGCCGTTCAATCCGGGCGACCGCGAGCGGTTTCACCTGACGCAGGAGGGCGGCCACTCGCGGCGGCGCATCGTCCATGTCGACGATGCTACCGGCTGGGCGGTGCAGCAGGCGCTCGAGCGCGCGGCGCGTGCGCATCCCAACATCACGCTGGCGCCCGAGCGCGTCGGCGTCGACCTGATCACCGAGCGCCATCTCGCCGACGGCGGCGGCGATGGCGGGGGGCGGCGCTGCCACGGCCTCTACGCGCTCAACCGCGAGACCGGGCTCGTCGAGCGCTTCGTCGCGCCGGCGACGATCCTCGCCACCGGCGGCGCGTCGCGCGTCTATCTCTATTCGACCAATCCCGACGGCGCGACCGGCGACGGCATCGCGATGGCGTGGCGCGCCGGCTGCCGCGTCGCCAACCTCGAGTTCAACCAGTTCCACCCGACCTGCCTCTACCACCCGCAGGTCAAGAATTTCCTGATCACCGAGGCGATGCGCGGCGAGGGCGGCAAGCTCCGGCTGCCCGACGGCGAGCGCTTCATGCCGCGCTTCGACCCGCGCGAGGAGCTGGCGCCGCGCGACGTGGTGGCGCGAGCGATCGACCATGAGATGAAGCGGCTGGGGCTCGAGCACGTCCTGCTCGACGTCACGCATCTCGATCCCGACTTCGTCATCGGCCACTTCCCGACGATCTACCGGCGGCTGGTCGAACTCGGGATCGACCCGACCAAGCAGCCGATCCCGGTGGTGCCGGCGGCGCACTATACCTGCGGCGGCGTGTCGATCGACCGCGCCGGGCGCACCGACCTGCCCGGGCTCTACGCCATCGGCGAGGTGTCGCAGTCGGGCCTCCACGGCGCCAACCGCATGGCGTCGAACTCGCTCCTCGAATGCCTGGTGTTCGGCCAGGCCGCCGCCGAGGACATCCTGGCGCTGGGTGCGCCCGCCGAACCGGTCCCGGCGGTGCGGCCATGGGACGAGTCGCGCGTCACCGATTCGGACGAGGAGATCGTGGTCACGCACAATTGGGCCGAGCTGCGGCGCTTCATGTGGGACTATGTCGGCATCGTCCGCACGACGAAGCGGCTCGAACGCGCCGGCCACCGCGTCGCGCTGCTGAAGGGCGAGATCGCCGAATATTACGCCAATTTCCGCGTCAACCCGAACCTGCTCGAGCTGCGCAACCTCGTCACCGTCGCCGACCTGATCGTGCGCTCGGCGCTGGCGCGCAAGGAAAGCCGCGGCCTTCACTATACGCTCGACTATCCGCAGGCTTTGCCCGACGCTGTCGACACGATCCTCACGCCCGACCCGGAGAAACCATGAAGCGCCTGCTCCTCGCCACTGCCGCCCTGATGCTCACCGCGGGCTTCGCGCCCGCCGATGATCTCGCGCGGGCGCGGGCGGTGCTGGCCAAGACGCCGGTGATCGACGGCCACAACGACGTGCCGTGGGGGGTGCGGCAGAAGCTGCGCGGCAAGACCGCCGGCTTCGCCTTCGACCGGTTGCCCGACGACCAGCGCGGCGACTGGCACACCGATATCGAGCGGATGCGCGAGGGCCGCGTCGGCGGGCAATTCTGGTCGGTCTACATCGACGCGTCGATGACCGGCCCCGACGGCGTGCAGGCGACGATCGAGCAGATCGACGTCGCGCGCCGGCTCATCGACCGCTACGACGCGCTCGAATTCGCCGCCACCGCGTCGGAGGCCGAGCGGATCATGAAGCGCGGCCGCATCGCCTCGATGCTCGGCGCCGAGGGCGGCCATTCGATCGGCAATTCGCTCGCCGCGCTGCGCCAGCTGCGCGCGCTCGGCGTCGGCTACATGACGCTGACGCACTCGAAGACGATCGACTGGGCCGACAGCGCGACCGACGCGCCCAAGCACGACGGGCTGACGCCGTTCGGCGTCGAGGTGGTGCGCGAGATGAACCGCCTCGGCATGCTCGTCGACCTCAGCCATGTCGCGCCGTCGACGATGCGCGACGCGCTCGATGCCAGCGTCGCCCCGGTGATCTTCAGCCATTCGAACGCGCAGGCGGTCGCCGATTTCGCGCGCAACGTCCCCGACGACGTGCTGAAGCGGCTGCCGGCGAACGGCGGGGTGATCATGGTCACCTTCGTGCCGTCCTTCACCAGCGCGGCGATCGCCGACTGGGATGCGCAGCGGGCGGGGCTGGAAGCCCAGCTGAAGGCGCGCCATCCCGGTGACGCCGCCGCGGCGAAGGCCACGCTCGATGCGTGGGTGGCCGCCCATCCGCGGCCGCGCGCCACCGTCGCGCAGCTCGCCGATCATGTCGATCATATCCGCAAGGTCGCCGGCATCGATCATATCGGCATCGGCTCGGACTATGACGGCATCCCCAATACGCCCGTCGGCCTCGAGAATGTGTCGATGGTGCCCAATCTCTTCGCCGAGCTCGTCCGTCGCGGCTATTCGGACGCCGACCTGTCGAAGATCGCGCAGGGCAACATCCTGCGCGTGATGCGCCAGGCCGAGCTGGTGTCGGCGCGGCTGCAGAAGGAGCGCGGGCCGAGCGAGATGCGAATCGACGATGCGTCGCCGGCGCCCGCCGGCGGCTGATCGCTACAATATCCGCCCGCTCAGCAATTTGCAGGCGACGCATTTGTCGGCGACGGTCAATCGGGCCTCGTCGATGAACCAGCCGAGCGTCTCGTTGCGGCCGAGCCGCGCCTCCCCCTTGTAGTCGCCGAGCAGGACGACGGGCCGGTCGGCGAGGTTGGCGAACTGGTTGCCGTCGACCAGCACCGAGGCGTCGTTGTCGCGGAACTCGGCGCTGACCACGATCGCGCAGCATTTATTCTCGCCCTGCGTGCCCTTGATCAGCGCGTTGCCGCGGATTTCGCCCGTCGCGCCTTCGGGCAGATCGATGAGATAGTTGGTGCGCGTGCCCTGGCTGTCGTCGATGAGGTTGTCGCGGATGTCGACCTGCCGGGTGCGGCTCTTGATGTAGTGGCCGCCGCGCCCCTGCTCGAACAGCGATTCCCTGACCGTGAGCGCCGCGAAGCGGCCCATGTAGACCGAATGCGAGCAATTGTCGGGACGGCAGCGTCCGAGCCGGCGGAAGATCGACCGTTCGATCGTCGCCTGCCCCGGCTGGCCGTTGCCGCTGATCACGCCGGTATCGCTGCCGTCGAAGATGCTCGAGCGGACATAGAGGTCGCCCTTTTCGAGCCGGATGCCGGCGCCATTGCCGTCGTTCGCGGTGTAGCCGGTAAAATGGATTCCCTCGACCGTCGCCGTCTCGCCGCGCAGCACCAGCCCGGCCTTGCCCTCGCAGACCTTCTTGCTGAGCGTCACGCTGCCCGGGACCATGGCACGGAAGGTCAGGTTGCCGCGCGAGACGACGGCGCAATCCTCATAGACCCCCGGCATGATCGTGATGGTGTCGGTGTCGCGCGCCGCGCGCACCGCCGGCGCGAGCTTGGCGAAGCTGCCGCCGCTCTGCAGCATGAACGGCAGGCCGCCGCCCGGCGTCTCGACGCGCGCGGCGTCGAGATCGCGCACCCATTGCGGGTGCGTCGGCGACGCCTCGGCGGGGGCGGGGCGCGTCAGCCACCAGCCGCCCGCGGCGGCCAGCACCAGCACCCCCACCAGCAGCAGCCCCTTCACGATGCGCATCGACGCCCCCTCGAATCCACAAGCCCCGCGCCGCTTCTAGCGCGATCGTGACGCGCGCGCATCGGGGTTCGCAGACGGTCGCATTCCGCGTCCCGAGGCGCTACATCGGGGCATGGCCACCGCACCCGCTCCCGACGCTCCCGCCAAGCAGAAGCACCTCTACCTCGTCGACGGGTCGGGGTTCATCTTCCGCGCCTATCACCGGCTGCCGCCGCTCAACAATCCGGCTGGAACGCCGGTCAACGCGGTCTACGGCTTCACCGCGATGCTGTGGAAGCTGATCGAGGAGCTGAACGGTGCCGACGAGCCGACGCATCTCGCGGTGATCTTCGATGCGGCGAAGGACAATTTCCGCAACGCGCTCTACGACAAGTACAAGGCCAACCGGCCGCCGCCGCCCGAGGATCTGCTGCCGCAGTTCCCGCTGATCCGCGACGCGGTGCGCGCCTTCTCGGTGCCGTGCATCGAGATGGAAGGCTATGAGGCCGACGACATCATCGCCTGCTACGTCGGCCAGGCGACGGCGGCAGGCTACAACGTCACCATCGTCAGCTCCGACAAGGATCTGATGCAGCTGGTGTCGCCGCGCGTCGACATGCTCGACACGATGAAGAACGAGCGCTTCGACGAAGCGGCGGTGACCGCCAAATGGGGGGTGCCGCCCGACAAGCTCGGCGAGGTGCTGGCGCTGATGGGCGACAGCGTCGACAACGTCCCCGGCGTGCCCGGCGTCGGCCCCAAGACCGCCGCCGAGCTGATCCAGCAATATGGCGACGTCGAGGGCGTGCTCGCCAACATCGAATCGATCAAGCGGCCCAAGCTGCGCGAGACGCTGGCCACGCACGCCGAGATGGCGCGGCTGTCGCGCGTGCTCGTCCAGCTCGAATGCAATCTCGAGCCGCCGCACAGCCTCGACGAGCTCGAGATGCGCGAGCCGCCGCACGACCCGCTGCGCGCCTTCCTCGCCGAGCAGGGCTTCAAGTCGATGCTGGCCAAGCTCGGCCGCGAGGCGCAGGCCGCCGAGGCGGCGGCGCAGCCGCAGGCGCCCGAGAAGCCCTTCGTGCACAAGGACTATGAGACGGTCACCACGCTCGACCGGCTCGACTGGTGGATCGCCGAGAGCGTGGCGCGCGGGCTGGTCGCGGTCGATACCGAGACCACCGCCAAGGACCCGGTGCGCTGCGACCTCGTCGGCATCAGTCTGGGGCTCGAACCCGGCCTCGCCTGCTACATTCCCGTCGCGCACGTCCAGGGCGAGGGGCTGCTCGCCGAGAAGGTCGACCAGCTCGACCGGCAGGCGGTGCTCGACCGGCTGGCGCCGATGCTCGCCGATCCGTCGGTGCTCAAGATCGGCCAGAACCTCAAATATGACCTGATGGTGTTCCGGCGCTACGGGCTCGACATCGTCGGCTTCGACGACACGATGCTGCTGTCCTATGCGCTCAACGCCGGCAAGCATAACCACGGCATGGACGAGCTGAGCGAAAAATATCTCGGCCACACGCCGATCGCCTTCAAGGACGTGTGCGGCAGCGGCAAGAGCCAGTGCACCTTCGACCAGGTGCCGCTCGATCGCGCCACCGACTATGCCGCCGAGGACGCCGACGTCACCTTGCGGCTGCACCGGCTGTTCCGGCCGCGGCTGTCGCCCGAGGGGGTGACGCGCGTCTATCGGACGATCGACCTGCCGCTGGTCCCGGTGCTCGCCGAGATGGAACTCGCCGGCATCAAGGTCGACCGCGCGGCGCTCGCCGAGCTGTCGTCGACCTTCGGCCACGAGATCGTCTCGCTCGAGGCGCAGATCTACGAGCTCGCCGGCTGCCCCTTCACCATCGGCTCGCCCAAGCAGCTCGGCGATATCCTGTTCGACAAGCTCGGTCTCGCCGGCGGCAAGAAGGGCGGCAAGTCGGGGCAATATGCCACCGACGTCACCGAGCTGGAAAAGCTCGCCTCCGCCGGCCATGACATCGCGCAGAAAGTGCTCGACTGGCGGCAGCTGACCAAGCTCAAGTCGACCTATACCGATGCGCTGCAGGCGGCGATCAACGAGCGTACCGGGCGCGTCCACACCTGCTTCTCGATGGCGGTGGCGCAGACCGGGCGGCTGTCGTCGACCGACCCCAACCTCCAGAACATTCCGATCCGTACCGAACTCGGCCGGCAGATCCGCCATGCCTTCGTCGCCGAGCCGGGCAACGTCATCCTCGCCGCCGACTACAACCAGATCGAGCTCAGGCTCGCCGCGCACATGGCCGACGTGCCCGAATTGAAGCGCGCCTATGCCGCCGGCGAGGACATCCACGCGTTGACCGCGCGCGAGCTGTTCGGCAGCGAGATCGACCCGCACGAGGCGCGGCGGCGCGCCAAGACGGTCAATTTCGCCATCCTCTACGGCATTTCGGCGTTCGGCCTCGCCAGCCGGCTCGGCATCGACCGCGGCGAGGCGCAGCGCATCATCGACGCCTATTTCGCGCGCTTTCCCGGCATCCGCAATTTCATGGCCGAGACGATCAACGCCTGCCGCGAGTCGGGGTTCGTGACGACGCTGTTCGGGCGCAAGACCAACCTGCCGCTGATCCACAGCCGCAACCCGGCCGAACGCCAGTTCGCCGAGCGCGCCGCGGTCAACGCACCGGTGCAGGGCACCAGCGCCGACATCATCAAGCGGGCGATGATCCGCATGCCGCAGGCGCTGCTCGACGCCGGGCTGCCCGAGGTAAGGATGCTGCTGCAGGTCCACGACGAACTGGTGTTCGAGCTGCCCGCGGGCCAGGTGGCGCGCGCGACCGAGGTGATCCGTACGGTGATGACGCAGGCGCCGCTGCCCGCGGTCGAGCTCAGCGTGCCGCTGGGGGTCGAGATCGGCACCGGTGCGAGCTGGGGCGCGGCGCACTAGCCGCTGTCATCCGAGCGTCACAAAAGCCCGCCAATGGCCGGGCAACCATCCAGGGAGCCCTGCCATGAAGCCTTTGTTGCTGCCGACCGCCGCCGCCCTTCTCGCGCTCGCCGCCTGCGACTCGGGACCGGAGAACGTCCAGCCGATCGAGGGCGGACAGCAGGGCGCCGCCGCCGGCCCCGCGACGGGGGCGGTCAACGTCTCGGGCCCGGCGATCCGCGCCGTCGGCTCGTCGACCGTCTATCCCTTCACCACCGCGGTCGCCGAGGCGTTCAAGCGCCAGTATCCGCAGGCGCAGACCCCGATCGTCGAATCGACCGGCACCGGCGGCGGCATCAAGCTGTTCTGCGCCGGCGTCGGCATGGCCTTCCCCGACCTTGCCAACGCCTCGCGCCGGATCAAGAAGTCCGAGATCGACGATTGCGCCAAGAACGGCGTCAACCAGATCGTCGAGGTGCAGGTCGGCATCGACGGGCTGGCGCTCGCGCAGGCCAACAACGGCCCCGACCTGAAGCTGACCGCGCGCGACCTGTATCTGGCGCTTGCGGCGACGCGCCCCGACGGCCAGCCCAACACCGCGCGCACCTGGCGCGACGTCAATCCGGCGCTGCCGCCGCTGCGCATCGAGGTGATCGGGCCGCCGCCGACCAGCGGGACGCGCGATTCGTTCAACGAACTGATCATCGAGGCGGGCTGCAAGACCATTCCGCAGCTCGCGGCGCTCAAGGACAGCAACGAGGAGGAATATCTGTCGCGCTGCCGCAAGCTGCGCGAGGACGGCGTCTACGTCGAAGCCGGCGAGAACGACAATCTGATCGTCCAGAAGCTCGTCGGCAATCCCAACGCGATCGGCGTGTTCGGCTACTCCTACATGGAGGAGAATCTCGACAAGGTCCGCGGCATCGCGCTCGATGGCGTCGTCCCGACCTACGAGACCATCGCCAGCCTCGAATATCCCGCCTCGCGCGCCATGTATGTCTACGCCAAGGGCGAGCATGCGCGCGCCAAGCCGGCGCTGCAGGCCTTCCTCGGCGAATATGCCAAGGAGAGCACCTGGGGGCCGACCGGCTATCTGAAGGGCCGCGGCCTGGTCGCCGCGACCGACGCGGTCCGCGCCGAGAACGCCGCGGTCGTCGCCAACATGACGGTGATGGACAAGGCTTCGGTCAAGTAGCGGCGTCGCTTCGCCACCGTTGAGTCGTCATCTCCGCGCCGGCGGGGATGGCGACCGCCCCTCCATAGTTGCGCCCTGACGCTTCCGCCGGAAGCCGCGTGCCAGCCGCTCGCGCGCCGCGTCGATCTGATCGGCGGTCGGCGCCCACCAGCCGCGCGACGTGTCGCCCGCCTCGGCGGGCTTGAGCGACCGCAGCTCGCGATAGTCGGGGAGGCGAAGGCTGGCCCAGACGAAGCGGTCGGCCGCGCCGGCGGCGAAGGGATAGGCCGCGACCGCGTCGGCGCTCGGGCATTCGCCGTCGCTGCCTTCGAAGACGACGAGTCCGAACAACGTGCCGACCGGCTGCCCGAGCGGCGGCAGATCGTCGGCGGGGACCGGATAGCGCCGCCGCCGGCGGTCGCCCTGCCGCGCCGTCGCCAGCGGATCGGGTTCGCGCGCCATCGCCCGCGCCAGCTTCGCCTCGGGCTCGGCACGCCGCGCCGCGGTCTCGATCGCCGGCCAGCGGCGTCGCAGCTCGGCCACCGACCGATAGGGTACGCGCCACACCCGCGCCAGCGGGTCCCAGCGCGCCCAGGGAATGGCGCGCATCTCGGCGACCACCGTCCGCGACCAGGGCGTGCGCACGACGAGATCGTCGCCCGCTTCCAGATAGTCGCTCGCCAGCGGGTCGAAGTCGAAATCGTCACGCCCCTTCGCGTCGGCATGGCGGTCGATCGCCTCGAGCTCGCCCGCCATCCACACGTCGAGCCGCCGCGCCGCGCGCACGCCGGGCACGAACCAGCAGCCTTCCTCGCGCCAGCGCGCGCGCGGAAACGCCTTGCGGAAGCGCCGCACCAGTTCGCGGTCATAGGGAAAGCGGGCGTAGGCGCCGGCGCGCTCGCCCTCGGCCGGCGTGATGCGGAAGTCTGCCGTCAGCTCCATCGTCGAGGCTTGTAACGCGAAAACCGCCGTCGCGTCGCACCCTCACAGGATCGCCAGCCTCGACAGCAGGGCGACCGGCGCGCCAGTCTAGGCGGCACATCCGACAGGAGCCGGCCATGGACTTCGCGCTGCCCCCCGAACTCACCGCCTATCTCGCCGAGCTCGACGCCTTCATCGAGGCGGAGATCAGGCCGCTGCAGGCACAGGACGACAACGAGCGCTTCTTCGACCACCGCCGCGAGCATGCGCGCACCGACTGGGACAATGAGGGACTCCCGCGGCCCGAATGGGAGGCGCTGCTCAAGGAAGCCCGCGAGCGCGCCGACAAGGCCGGCCACTATCGCTTCGCCTGGCCGAAGGCGCTTGGCGGCAGCGAGGGATCGCAGCTGTGGATGGCGGTCATCCGCGAGCACCTCGCCGCCAAGGGGCTGGGCCTCTTCAACGACCTGCAGAACGAGCATTCGATCGTCGGCAACAATCCCTTCGTGCTGATGTTCAGGGAGTTCGCGAGCGCAGAGCAATTCGCGCGCGACGGCGACAAGCTGCTCAAGGGCGAGATGATCACCGCCTTCGGGCTGACCGAGCCCGATCATGGCTCCGACGCCACCTTCATGGCGACGCGCGCCGTCCGCCACACGCGCGACGGCCGGCCCGGCTGGCTGATCAACGGCGAGAAGATGTGGACGACGGGGATGCATGTCGCGACGCACGTCATGACCTTCGCGCGCACCAGCGGCGCCGACGGCGACGCGAAGGGCATCACCTGCTTCATCGTCCCCGCCGACGCGCCCGGTCTCAAGATCGAGGAATGGCTGTGGACCTTCAACATGCCGACCGATCACCCGCGCATCAGCCTCACCGACGTCTGGGTGCCCGAGGACAGCTATTGGGGCGAGATAGACCGCGGCCTCGGCCTCGGCCAGAGCTTCGTTCACCAGAACCGCATCCGCCAGGCGGCGTCGTCGCTCGGCGCCGCGGTCTATTGCGTCGAGGAGAGCGTGAAATACGCCCGCGAGCGCAAGCCGTTCGGCAAGCCGCTATCCGACAACCAGGCGATCCAGTGGCCGCTCGTCGAGCTGGCGACGCAGTGCGAGATGCTGCGGCTGCTGATCCGCAAGACCGCCTGGGAAATGGACCGCATGGACCACAAGGCGGTCGAGCGCACGCTCTCCGACAAGGTCAGCATGTGCAACTACTGGGCGAACCGGCTGGTCTGCGAGGCCGCCGACCGCGCGATGCAGGTGCACGGCGGCATCGGCTATTCGCGCCACAAGCCGTTCGAGCATATCTACCGCCACCACCGCCGCTACCGCATCACCGAGGGCGCCGAGGAGATCCAGATGCGCAAGGTCGCGGCGTTCCTGTTCGGCTACATGGGGCCGCGGAAGCAGGCCCGGGGGGGCATGGTCTGAACGCGCCGTCTGTCTCACCCGATGGGCGCGGCGCGACCGCCGCGGGCGCCATCACGCGTCGGTTGCCGCGGCGGCCTCCTCCTTCATCAGCCTGACTAAGCCCCTTACGATAGTTGGCAAACGCAACCCGCCCTATCGTCAAGCACGATTATTGAAATCGAACTCGCGCTGCGGATCGTAAAGCCGCCGTAGGTGCGCCTTGAACTCATGCTTGTCCGCGGAAATCCGCAACAGAGTCATGATGGTTATGATTTGGCTGCGGAAGTGATCAAGCCCCTGCTTGGGCGTAAGAAACTGATGGTGCTTATGCTTGCGGCGGTGGTCTTTACCCGCTGGGTTCTTTTCATCTAACGCGGGCAGGATGGGCTTCGGCATCCGCTCATAAACGAGCTGACGGATAAGCTTGCCCGCGTAACGGGGACCCCTGTTCTGCGGCTTCCGCTGCCAATCATAGACACGGTAGATTTCGTTCGTGAATTCCTCCGGGACGACCTGCAGCCAAGGCCGATGTTCTGGAAGAAGGTACGCAGTCAGGATGCGTTGCAGTTCGTCCGCATCGCGCTTTTTCTGGTAGCCCGTAGCCTCATCTATCAGGGCGATGAGGCCAATGCGAGTGAGGCTCGCTAGGATCAGCCGGCAGCGGTGCGCAATTGCGCTCTGCTGTTTCTGGAGGACACCCGCGTTATCCGCAGCGACCACCGCCTCGGCGAGTTCAATCAAGAGATCGGACTCAAAACCATGCGCTGTGTTGTTGCCCACACGGAAGCGGATTGGGTTAGCAATTCTTGCCAGTAAGTCTTTCGAAACATAAGGCGAAAGGCGATTTTGAGCCGCGAAAAGCTCTAAACGATTCATGCCCCCCACCATGGCCCCGCCACGGGCCATTTCGAGAGCATCCAGCACGCCGTTTGTTGCCACCACTCGCCGCTCATCGTCGAGGACGTAGCAAGGCACCTCGATGCCGCCGATCCGTATCGGCTTATCGGGCGACCCGGCCTTGGCTGTCGCGCTGG
Organism: Sphingomonadaceae bacterium; assembly: GCA_030147805.1. Taxonomy (GTDB): domain Bacteria; phylum Pseudomonadota; class Alphaproteobacteria; order Sphingomonadales; family Sphingomonadaceae; genus Sphingoaurantiacus. Next base: position 37,984 of record JASBUR010000021.1, on the reverse strand, counting down.
CCTCGCCCCACCTTGCCTTTGCCGCCTCGCGAGCGATACGCGAGCGCTCCTGCGCCGGCAGTGCGCGAGATCGAGCGACGCCACCCTTTTGCTGCGGAGAGTCAGTCATTCATGCCCCCATGCTTGCTAACGGGAGGATCATTACTGCTTGCTTAATAAATCAGCAAGCAGAATCTTTCAGGTGAGTGTTAGTGCTTGCTCTATCGCTTGGCGGCCGCCGCTTTCTCGGCCCGACGCTCTGGGCTCATCTTCTCCGCGCGCGTCTTTCCTCCCCGCGCGCCGATTTCGGCGGCTGCACTCGATGCGCTCTCGTCGGGCATGGGCTTCAATGAAGGCCGGCGCGATTGTCGGCACGGCCCGCGTCGTTATCCCGGCAAACTGATTCTCTGTGAGGGTTAGCCACCAGGCGAGGGCGGCGGCGGCGGCATTTCACGAGCCTCGATAGGCTCACTAGTCATCTCGACTGCGGCCGCTGCATCGGTGGAGACTGCCTCCTCCACAGTGGCATCCACTGCAGCTGCACCTGCTTCATCCGCATCGAGGTCGGTAGCGACGGCGGACGCCGCATCTGAGGATTCCACATCGGCCACGGTTGCATCTGTGGGCGCTTCCGGACTGCCACAGCCTGACAAGTACAACACAATCCCGATCGCAAATTTCGAAACGCTCCTCATTTTTTGCCCCCACACGCAGTGCTTGCATCAACTAGCACCTGCTTGATCCAACCGAATCGGTGCTCATCCCCGCGCAATTTGTGTACAATCTGGCTTATTCTATCGTCTGTCTGCGCAATTCTGACTGTCGCGTACATCCTGAGATCAGGCTCGCACTTAACTAAGGTTCTGAAGTAAAAACTGTCGGCTTCGCCGACGGCGATGGACGCGTGCGGTTGCATATCGATCCACGCCATGAGTTCCCAATTGTCGGCGGGAGCCGGCTCGATGACACGGAAGCGATTGCTCATTTCTCTTTCACGGGCCGCATGGAGCTCATCGCGCACCTTAGTGGGAAGTGGAGTGACCTTCTGAACCATTAACTGGAACGGGCGGAGCGCGTCCGCGCCACCGCCGCGCGCATCGTCTTGCTCAAACCTTACCGGCGCGCCGCCGACGTTTTGGACTTCGACTTCGAACACCAACAACAGGTCATCGTTCGCTAGACTAATCGGCGTCGCCTGGATGCCGATTCTCAGCCTCGGCGCATCCGGCCTGAGGACTATGAACCAGTATGCTGTCAACAGAACGGCTAAAACAGTTACAAAGGCCGATGTCGCCGATAGGCCTTCCCCGACGCTTCTCCATCGGTGGAATAGAGCAACGAGAGCTATGGCCAGCAGCGAGCTGACAATTAGGGCAATACCCGCTTGCACCATGCACCGCCCCCCGGGCCGAACGGATGAACGCTAACCCATTTGCCAGAAGTAGTCAGTAACTGCTTTGAGCGACCGCGAGCAGCTGCCGCCCGGCGCCGGGTGCTCGACGTCGCCTCGCACTGGGGCGCCGCGGCGACGATGGCTGCCGAGGCCGGCTTTGCGGTGCCCGCGGTTGAGATGAACCCCGAATTCCTGCCCTTCCTGCGCGGGCTGACCGCCAGCGTTGGATCGGTGACGCCGCTCCCGCGGTCGCCTTCGACGCGGCGAGCCGTTCGAACACGTCGAATTCGAGCCGCTCCGACCGTACACCCGAATTGTCGAACGGGATGAAGGCGGGATCGAGCAGGTCGCGCTGCCAGGGCTCGAAATAGATCTGGAACAGTCGGACCGGCGCCGCCGCTGGCGCGCGTCCCCGCAGCGGCCGGGCTGCGGCGTGCGGCGCTCGCGCAGGTCGCGCCGCGGCCCGGGCCGCGACGGCCTTTGTCGGTGCCTTGCCCTTCGTCGCCATCCGCGCGGCGCGCCTCCCGCGCCGATCAAGCGTCAGCCGCCGGCCGCTGTCAACGACGCTGCGCGCAGGGGCGGCGAGCCGGCCCGAAGCGCCCCGCGCCGGCGCCGCGGCCGCAGCCGCCACAAATCAGGCGGCGCGCGCATCCACCCCACCCGGCGACGCGTAGCTGGGTTCTAATCGGGGAATTTTTCAAGAGGGAGGACGAGACGATGACCAATATGGGAAGGCTACAGCTGCGCCTGCTGGCGGCGACGGGATTGGCGCTGTTCACCGCGAGTCCGGCGCTCGCCGACGCGACGCCGGAATGCAACGTCGGCGCGGGGGCGAACAGCACCGAGTGCGGCGTCAACGCGCTCGCGGCCGGCGCCTCGGCGACCGCGGTCGGCAACGGCGCGCTGGCGCCCGCGGCGCAGTCGGTCTCGGTCGGCATCGGCGCGACCACCGCGAGCGCCAATGCCGCCTCGCTCGGCCAGTCGGTCGCGGTCGGCAACGCCGCCGTCGCCTCCGACGAGGATGCCGCTGCCTTCGGTGACAAGGCGACGGCATCGGGCTTCCACTCGACCGCGGTTGGCGGCGAATCGGTCGCCTCGGGACGCGGCGCGCAGGCCTTCGGCTGGCAGGCCAATGCGGCGGGCGGGCTGTCGCTCGCGGCGGGCCATCAGGCGAATGCGGCGGGCGCCAACGCCACTGCGGTCGGCAAGAGCGCCGCCGCCGGCGGCGCAACCTCGGTCGCGGTCGGCAATTTCGCCGTCGGCAGCGGCATCAGCGGCATCGCGATCGGCAACATGGCGACGACGGCATCGGCCAACACCGCCTCGCTCGGCACCGCGGTCGCCATCGGCAATGCCGCCGTCGCCTCGGACGAGGATGCGGTCGCGCTCGGCGACCAGGCGCTCGCCTCGGGCTTCCATGCCACCGCCGTCGGCGGCGAGTCGGTGGCCTCGGGCCGCGGCGCGCAGGCGTTCGGCTGGCAGTCGCGCGCCACCGGCAATCTGTCGCTGTCGGCGGGTCACCAGGCCAGCGCGAGCGGCGTGCAGGCGACGGCGGTCGGCAAGAACAGCGTCGCGTCGGGCGCCAACTCGACCGCGATCGGCTTCGGCGCGACCGCGACCGTCGACAACCAGGTGGTGCTCGGCGGCACCGGCAGCTCGGTCCGCGTCGGCGATATCACCGCGAGCACGGCGGCGCAGACGGCCGCCTCGGTCGGCGTCGCGACGGTCGACGCCAACGGCGTCCTCGGGCGCAACACCACGCTGCTGGCGAACACCGCGGCCAATACCGCCGCGATCGCCACGCTGCAGGGCCAGACCGCGACGCTCTTCGATCTCGCCGACGTCAACCGCCGCGACATCCGCACCGCCAACGAGGGCGTGGCGATGGCGCTGGCGATGGACAGCCCGTCGATCCCCGACCGCGCCAATTATGCGCTGTCGGGCGGCTTCGGCTATTTCCAGAAGCGCACGGCGTTCAGCTCGGCGGTGTCGGCGCGCGTCGGCGAAATGTCGGCCTTCTCGGCCGGCATCGGCGTCGGGCTCGACTCGGGCGAGGTCGGCGGGCGGGCCGGCTTCCAGGTCGCCTGGTGAACGAGCGGTCGACGAAAGGAGGGCCGGGGCGTCGCGCCCCGGCCGTCTTCGTCGCGATCGTCGCGGCGCTCGTGAGCGCGAGCGCCATGCCGGCCGCCGCGCAGACGCCGCCGCCGGCGGTCGCCGCGCAGCCGGTGCCGAGCGCGCTCGAGCTGTCGAAGATGGTGTGGAGCACGATGCTCGCCATCGATCATGCCAACCGCGCCGGCAATTATTCGGTGCTGCGCGATCTCGGTTCGCCGGGATTCCAGGCGAACAACGACGCCGCCCGGCTCGCGACGATCTTCGCCGATCTGCGCAGCCAGGGCATCGACCTGTCGAACACCGTCCTGCTGGCACCGACCTATTCGGCCGCGCCGGCGATCATCGCGCCGGGCGTGCTGCGCGCGCAGGGAAGCTTCGGGCTACGGCCGACCGCCATCAGCTTCGATCTTTACTATCAATGGGATGCCGGCCGCTGGAAGCTGTTCGGCGTGTCGATCCTGCCGGTCGAGCTGGCCCGCGTTCAAACCCCGCCGCCGCCGCGCCGCTAGCGCGGTGGGCTAAGGGCCGACCGCGTCGTCGCCATAGCGCGTCTCGAGGAAGCGGCCCTGCGTCTCGAAGTTCAGCAGCTGGTCGCGGCTCAGCTCCTCGCACAGCCGCTGCATCTCGCCGGCGACGATGCCCAGTCCGCCGATCAGCCGCTTGGCGATCTCGGGGTTGGCGTCGCGCGCGCTCGCGGGCACGCCGAGATAGGAATTGACCAGCCGCGGCAGATGCTCGCCGATCAGCCGCCGCGCCTCGCCGGCGAGCGGGGCGTTGGGATCGAGCTTGGCGAGATAGGGCTGGATGTCGTGCAGCCGCAGCAGGATCGCGTCGATCGACGGCGCGGCGCGGCCCGGCATCGAATTGCGCTGGCGCAGCAGCCAATCCTCGGCCTCGAGCGTCAGCGTGCCGAGGCCGACCATCGTCAGCGCGGCGCTGCCCTGCGGCCGGCGCGACGGCCAGAACAGCGCGGCACCGGCGGCGACGAGCGTCGCGGCGCCCGCCGCGATCAGCCCGCTCGCGCCGACCGGGGCGACCGCCAGCCCATAGCCGAGCACGCCGACGCCCGACGCGCCGGTGACCGCGGCGGCGCGGCCGACGCGGCGGCCGAGCTCGCCCATCGCGCGCTGGCGCGAGCGGCGCTCGGCCTCGCGCGTCGCCTTCGACTTCATGTGCCGGCGCAGGAAGTCTTCGGCGCGTTCGAGCGCGCGATCGGGGTCGAGGACCAAGCTACTTCGCTTCGATGGCGCTGAACGGCGACTGGACGCCGCCGTCGATCCGCGCCTGCGCCGCGCCTTCGGCGCGCGCGATGTAGCCGCGCGACTTCTCGACCTCGCTGGTCAGCGCGTTGACCGTGGTCTTCATCGAATCGAGCGACTTGAGCTTGAAGCTGTCGATCGCATCCATCGTGTCGTAGATGTTCTGGAAGGCGCGCTTGAGCGTCTCGACGGGGATCGTCGCCGACGCCGCCTGCTCGTGGATGCGCGCGGTATTGTCCTTGAGCAGCGCGCCGGTCGAATCGATGATGTTGGCGGTGGTCGTGTTGAGACTGGTGATCTGCTCGAGCACCAGCCGCTGGTTGGTCATTGCCTGCGCGACGGTGACCGCGGTGCGCAGCGCCGCAACGGTCGTCGTCGAGGCGCGGTCGACGCCCTTGACCAGCTCGACATTGTTCTTCTTGACGAGATCGAGCGCCAGATAGCCCTGCACCGTCACCGCCATCTGCGTCAGCAGGTCGGTGGTGCGCTGGCGGACGTAGAACAGCGCGCTCTCGCGGATCGCCTTGGCCTTGGCCGGCTCGGTCGCCTCGAGCTCCATCGCCTTGCCCTCGAGCTGCGCGTCGAGCGCCTTCGAGACGTAGATCATCTGCTCGAGCTTGCCCATGGTGGCCCACAGGTTCTGCCGCTCGACGTCGATCGCGGCGTTGTCGAGCAGCAGCTCGTCCTTGCCGCTGCCGAGCCGCGCGAGGATCGACGAGATATGGCCCTGCGCCGACTGGTAGCTGTCGAAATAGTCGCGCAGCTTGTTGCCGAAGGGGATGACGCCGAACAGCTTTTTCCGGGTCATCAGGTCGCCGCGCTTGCCGGGATCGAGATCCTCGATCGTCCGCCGCAGCTCGGCGAGGTCGGTGCCGACGCCGCTCTCCTTGTCCATGGCGCGCACCGGCCGATCGAGGAAGCGGTTCGAATAGCCCGCCGCCTCGGCGATCTCGCGCCGCCCGAGCGCGGTCAGCGCATCGACGCGCTTGCCGAACTCGGGACTGTTGGCGTCCTGCGCGACGAGATCGTCGACGAAGCTCTCGACCTTGGCCTCGAGCGCGGTCTGCTGCTCGCTCTTCAGCGGCACCAGCCCGGCGGCCCGCTCGATCGAGATCGGCTTGACCGGATCGGGCGCGGTCAGGGTGATCGTGGGGGCCTCGGTCGCCATGTGTCTGCGCTCTCCATCAACTGCGTTAGTCGTATATATCACGCCGTCCGGCTTTTTCACCCCACCCGGCGCCCGGCCGTGCCGAACCCCGCGACCGGCGACCCGCGCCGCGCGTGCAACGCCGCCTGCCGGCTCCAAAATCGGCAAAAACTTACGCCGAACATATGCCGATCGGACCGGCTCGGTATGGAAGACTTACGCGCGATGCGCCTAATCAACCTGCCTCGATCATCGCCGTAGCGCCGCCGCCCGATGCCGGGCGTGGCCTGCGGCCATCAGGAGGCCCTTCTCGATGCCCATTCCGCTCGTCGGCGCCGACGCGAACCGCCGTCTCGTTGATCCAGATCACGACATCACCGACGCCGCCGTGCTGTTCTCGCTCACCGCGTCCTTCTGAGGAGAGCTCGCCGTGGACGATTTGCTGTGGATCGGAATCACCCTCGGGCTCGCCCTGTTGGGCCTTGCCTGCATCACGCTCGGCGAACGGGCCTGACCTGGAGACCGCCCATGATTCTCGACCTCTGGCTCGGCGCGCTGACCGCTGCCGGCCTCCTCGTCTACCTCGTGGTCGTCCTGCTGCGACCCGAGCGCTTCTGACCCCTTCTGCGGAGACGCGCGATGAACGTCCAAGGCTGGCTTCTCATCCTGTTGTTCACGGCGCTGGTCGCGGCGCTCGCCCGGCCGATGGGCGCGTGGCTGTTCGCGCTCTACGCGGGCCGGCGGACGCCGCTGCACCCCGTCCTCGGCCCGCTCGAGCGGCTGCTCTACACGGCCGGCGGAATCGACCCGGCGCGCGAGCAGAGCTGGCGCGGCTATGCGGTCGCGATGCTGATGTTCAACCTCGCCGGCATCCTCCTGCTCTACGCGCTGCTGCGGCTCCAGGACGTGCTGCCGCTCAATCCGCAGGGGTTCGATGCGGTGCCGGGGCATCTCGCGTTCGCCACCGCGATCAGCTTCGTCACCAACACCAACTGGCAGAGCTATGGTGGCGAAACGACGATGTCGCATCTCGTGCAGATGCTCGGCTTCACCGTGCAGAATTTCCTGTCGGCGGCGACGGGCATCGCGCTCGCCTTCGCGCTGGTCCGCGGCTTCGCGCGGCGCGAGGCGACGGGTATCGGCAATTACTGGGCCGACCTCACGCGCATCACGCTCTACCTGCTGCTGCCCGCCAGCCTCGCCTACGCGATCTTCCTGATGGCCAGTGGCGTGCCGCAGACGCTCGCCGGATCGGTGACGGCGACGACGGTCGAGGGCGCGTCGCAGACGATCGCGCTGGGGCCGGTGGCGTCGCAGCTGGCGATCAAGATGTTCGGCACCAACGGCGGCGGCTTCTTCAACGCCAATTCGGCGCACCCGTTCGAAAACCCCACCGACCTCGTCAACTTCGTCCAGATGCTGTCGATCTTCGCGACCGGTGCCGGGCTGACCTGGATGTTCGGCAAGGCGGTCGGCAACACCCGCCAGGGCTGGGCGATCCTCGCGGCGATGCTGGTGCTGTTCATCGCCGGAACGACCGTCACCTACAGGGCCGAAGCCGCCGGCAACCCGATCCACCAGGCGCTCGGCGTCGACGCGGCCGACGGCAACATGGAGGGCAAGGAGACGCGCTTCGGCATCGCCGCCTCGGCGCTGTTCGCCGTCGTCACCACCGCCGCCTCCTGCGGCGCGGTCAATGCGATGCACGGCAGCTTCACGCCGATCGGCGGGATGATCCCGCTGCTCAACATGCAGCTCGGCGAGATCATCATCGGCGGCGTCGGCGCCGGCCTCTACGGCATCCTGCTCTTCGCCATCCTCGCGGTGTTCGTCGCCGGGCTGATGGTCGGGCGCAGCCCCGAATATGTCGGCAAGAAGATCGAGGCGCGCGAGGTCAAGCTCGCGGTGCTCGCGATCACGATCCTGCCGCTGATGATCCTCGGCTGCACCGCGATCGCCAGCGTCACCGGGGCGGGGCTCGCCGGGCCGCTCGCCAAGGGGCCGCACGGCTTCTCGGAGATCCTCTACGCCTTCACCAGCGCGGTCGCGAACAACGGCTCGGCCTTTGCGGGCCTCACCGCGAACACGCGCTTCTACGACGCGCTGCTCGGCGTCGCGATGTTCGCCGGCCGCTTCTTCGTCATCCTGCCGATGCTGGCGATCGCCGGCTCGCTCGCCGCCAAGCGCTTCACGCCGCCGTCGGCGGGCTCGTTCCCGACCACCGGCCCGCTGTGGGTCGCCATGCTCGTCGGCCTCATCCTGATCCTCGGCGGCCTGACCTTCCTGCCGGCGCTCGCGCTCGGGCCGGGCGCGGGCCAGGCGGCGATGATCAGCGGCCAGCTCTACTGAGGACCCCATGACCAAGCATCCCACGCCGCAGACGCTGTTCACCTGGGCGCTGGCGCGGCCGGCGATCGTCGACAGCTTCCGGAAGCTCAACCCGGCGACGCTGGTGCGCAATCCGGTGATGTTCACCACCGCGGTCGTCGCGACGCTGCTGACGATCCTGCTGCTCGTCGGCGCGGGCGGCGGCACCACCGGCTTCAAGGCGCAGCTGGTGTTCTGGCTGTGGCTGACCGTGCTGTTCGGCAACTTCGCCGAGGCGCTGGCCGAGGGGCGCGGCAAGGCGCAGGCGGCGAGCCTTCGCGCCACCAAGGCCGAGCTGACCGCCAAGCGGCTGATGCGCGGCGGCCCCGCGCATGAGACGGTGCCGGCGAGCGCGCTCAAGGCCGGCGACATCGTACTCGTCGAAACCGGCGACCTGATCCCGGCCGACGGCGAGGTCGTCGACGGCGTCGCCAGCGTCAACGAGGCGGCGATCACCGGCGAGTCGGCGCCGGTGATCCGCGAGGCGGGCGGCGACCGGTCAGCGGTGACCGCGGGCACGCGCGTCATCTCCGACCAGATCAAGGTGCGCGTCACCGTCGACCCGGGCCACGGCTTCCTCGACCGGATGATCGCGCTCGTCGAAGGCGCCAGCCGGCAGAAGGCCCCCAACGAGATCGCGCTGACCATCCTGCTCGTCGGCCTCACCATCATCTTCCTGATCGCGGTGGCGACGATCCCGAGCTTCTCGATCTATGCCGGCGCGCTGGTCCCCGTCACCATCCTCGCCGCGCTGCTGATCACGCTCATTCCCACGACGATCGCCGCGCTGCTGTCGGCGATCGGCATCGCCGGGATGGACCGGCTGGTCCGCTTCAACGTGCTGGCGAAGTCGGGCCGTGCGGTCGAGGCGGCGGGCGACATCGACGTGCTGCTGCTCGACAAGACCGGCACCATCACCGTCGGCGACCGCCACGCGACCGCGTTCCGGCCGGTCGGCGGCGTATCGATCGCCGAGCTCGCCGAGGCGGCCTATCTGTCGAGTCTCGCCGACGAGACTCCCGAGGGGCGCTCGATCGTCGGGCTGGCGCGCGACACCTATGGCGTCGCCGCGCGGCAGCTGCCTGCCGACGCCGAGGTCATCGCCTTTACGGCGCAGACGCGGCTGTCGGGGGTCCGCGTCGAGGGCTCGCTGATCCAGAAGGGCGCGGTCGATTCGGTGTTGAGGACGATCGCCGATCAGAGTCACGGGCCGGCGGTGGCCGACCTTCGCCGCGCCGCCGACGAGATCGGGCGCTCGGGCGGCACGCCGCTCGCCGTGGTCCGCGACGGGCGGCCGCTCGGGGTGCTGCAGCTGAAGGACATCATCAAGGCGGGGGTGCGCGAACGCTTCGCGGAGCTGCGCCGCATGGGCATCCGCACCGTGATGATCACCGGCGACAATCCGCTGACCGCGGCGTCGATCGCCGCCGAGGCGGGGGTGGACGATTTCCTCGCGCAGGCCAGCCCCGAGGACAAGCTCGCGCTGATCCGCCAGGAACAGCAGGGCGGGCGGCTGGTGGCGATGTGCGGCGACGGCACCAATGACGCGCCGGCGCTGGCGCAGTCCGATGTCGGCGTGGCGATGAACACCGGCACGCAGGCGGCACGCGAGGCGGGCAACATGGTCGATCTCGACAGCGACCCGACCAAGCTCATCGAGATCGTCGGCCTCGGCAAGCAGCTGCTGATGACGCGCGGCGCGCTCACCACCTTCTCGGTGGCGAACGACGTCGCCAAATATTTCGCGATCATCCCGGCGATGTTCGTCGTGCTCTATCCGGGGCTCGCGGCATTGAACGTCATGCGGCTCGGCTCGCCCGAAAGCGCGATCCTGTCGGCGATCATCTTCAACGCGCTGATCATCCCGATCCTCGTGCCGCTGGCGCTGCGCGGCGTGAAATGCCGGCCCGCCGGGGCCGGCCAGCTACTCGCGCGCAACCTCGCCGTCTATGGGCTGGGCGGCCTCGTCGCCCCGTTCGTCGGCATCAAGCTCATCGACCTGGCCGTTTCCGGCCTCGGTCTCGCCTGAGGAATAGCGACAATGGGTTCCGAACTTCGTTCCGCGCTCCGGCCCGCGCTGGCACTGCTCCTGCTGTTCACGCTGCTGCTCGGGCTCGGCTATCCGCTGCTGACGCTGGCGATCGGCCAGGCGCTGTTTCCGCGCCAGGCCAACGGCAGCCTCATCCGCGACGGCGAGCGGCTCGTCGGCTCCGAATTGGTCGGCCAGGCCTTCACGAGCCCGGCCTATTTCCATCCGCGCCCCTCGGCGGCCGGCCAAGGCTATGACGCCGCCGCCTCGTCGGGATCCAACCTCGGCCCGACCAGCCGGGCGCTCGCCGACCGCATCCGCGCCGACGTCGCGGCGCAGCGGTCGGCCGGGGTCAGGGGCGCGGTCCCGGCCGATCTGGTGACGGCGAGCGGATCGGGGCTCGATCCTGATGTATCGCCCGCCGCCGCGCTGGCGCAGGTCCCGCGTGTCGCCGCCGCGCGCGGGCTTCCCGAAGCGCTGCTCCGCGCGATGGTGGAGCGGTCGGTGCGCCAGCCGACGCTCGGCCTGCTCGGCGCGCCGCGCGTCAACATCCTGCTGCTCAATCGACAGTTGGACGGGGTCACGGCACAATCGCCGCGGTGACCAGCCGTCCGACCGAACCCGACCGCCCGCCGCCCGAAGCCTTCCTGCGCGCCGCGGCACAGGAAGGCCGCGGGCGCCTGAAGGTGTTCCTCGGCGCGGCGCCCGGGGTCGGCAAGACCTATGAAATGCTCCTCGACGGCGCCGCGCGGCTCAAGGCCGGGATCGACGTCGTCGTCGGCGTCGTCGAGACTCATGGCCGCAACGAGACCGAAGCGCTGGTGGCGCCGTTCGAGGTGATCGCGCGGCGCCCGGTCGAGGGGCGGGGCCGCGCCTTCGACGAGATGGACCTCGACGCGGTGCTGGCGCGGCGGCCGCAGCTCGTGCTGGTCGACGAGCTCGCGCACAGCAACGCCCCCGGCAGCCGGCATCCCAAACGCTATCAGGACGTCGAGGAGCTGCTCGACGCCGGTATCGACGTCTATTCGACGATCAACATCCAGCATCTCGAAAGCCTCAACGACATCGTCGCGTCGTTCACGCGTGTCCGCGTTCGCGAGACCGTCCCCGACCGCATTCTCGAGAACGCCGAGCTGCAGGTCGTCGACATCCCGCCCGACGAGCTCATCGACCGGCTGAAGGAGGGCAAGGTCTACGTCCCCGCCGAGGCGAGCCGCGCGCTCACGCACTTCTTCTCGAAATCCAACCTGTCGGCGCTGCGCGAGATGGCGCTGCGCCGCGCCGCGCAGGCGGTCGACGCGCAGATGCTGGATTATCTGCGCGGCCAGGCGCTGGCGGGCAGCTTCGCCGCCGGCGAGCGCCTGCTGGTCGCGGTGAGCGAGCTGCCAGGGTCGCTCGAGCTGGTCCGGGCCGCCAAGCGGCAGGCCGACGCGCTCAAGGCGCCCTGGACCGCGGTTCACATCGAGACGCCGCGCGCGCGCGAGTTCGGCGAGGCCGAGCGCGCCCGCGTGGGGGAGGCGCTGCGCCTGGCGGCGGAACTCGGCGCGACGACCGCCTCGATTCCCGCCGCAACGGTGTTCGAGGGGCTGCGCGCCTATGTCGAGGATGCGCGGGTCACGCAGCTCATCATCGGCAAGTCGGCGCGCAGCCGCTGGTTCGAACTTCGCCACGGCTCGGTGGTCGACAATCTGGTGCGCAGTATCGGCGACGTGGTCGTCCACGTCATCCCGGCCCATGACGACCGCGCGGCCGCCGCGGCCCGTCCGGCGCGGCCGGCGCGCGCGCCGTGGGGTCGCCGGCGCGACTATGCCTGGGCGATCGCGATGGTGGTCGTCGTCACCCTGCTCGGTCTCAGCCTGGCGCGCTTCCTCAACCTGGCCAACGTCGCGCTGCTCTACCTGGTCCCGGTGATGGCCGCGGCAAGCCTGTTCGGCCTGCGCCAGGGGATCGCGGCGGGGCTGCTGTCGTCGCTCGCCTATAACTTCTTCTTCCTGCCGCCGACCGGCTCGCTGACCATCTCCAATCCCGAGAACGTCGTCACGCTGCTCGTCCTGCTGTCGGTGGCGGTGGTGACGAGCCAGCTCGCCGCGCGGGTACGCGCGCAGGCCGACCTCGCCACGCGCGGCGCCCGGCAGAATGCGGCGCTTGCCGGCTTCTCGCGGCATCTGACCGGGCTGTCGACCGCCGACGAGGTGGCGCGCGTGGTGTGCGGCGAGGTCGCGCGCCTGTTCGACGCGCGCACCGTGCTGCTGATGCCCGAAGACGACGGGCTGGTGCTGCGCGGCGCCTTCCCGCCCGAGGACCGGCTCGGCCAGATCGAACTGGCCGCGGCGCAGTGGGCGATCGACAAGGGCCAGCCGGCGGGCCGCGGGTCGCAGACGCTAACCGCAGCCGACTGGCTGTTCCAGCCGCTGCACACCGGCCGCGGCAATCTCGCGGTGCTCGGTCTGGCGCGCGACGACGGCCGCGATCCGGTGCGCGCCGACCGGATGCCGCTGCTGATGAGCCTGCTCGACCAGACCGCGCTGGCGCTCGAACGGATGCTGCTCGACGGCGAAATGCGCCAGGTCTCGCAGCTCAAGGAGCGCGACCGGCTGCGCTCGGCGCTGCTCTCGTCGGTCAGTCACGACCTGCGCACGCCGCTCACCACCATCCTCGCCTCGGCGGCACAGATCCGCGCTGCGCGCTGCGAGGGGCTCGATCCGGCGCTCGTCGACGGGCTCGAGGTCGAGGCGCAGCGACTCAACCGCTTCGTCGCCAATCTGCTCGACATGGCACGCGTCGAGGCGGGCGCGGTTCGCGTCGCGGCCGAGCCGATCGACCTGACCGATGCGGTCGCGAGCGCGGTGCACGACGTGCGGCGGTCGCTCGCCGACCATCCGATCACGCTCGAGGTCGCGCCCAACATGCCGCTGGTTCGCGCCGATCCGCAGCTGTTCCACCATTGCCTGATCAACCTGCTCGACAACGCCGGCAAATATGCCGATCCCGGAACCCCCATCATCGTGCGCGCCGAGCGCCGCGCGGGGCAGCTGACGCTGGCGATCCTCGACGAGGGCATCGGGCTGCCGCCGGGGCGCGAGAACGACGTCTTCGACACCTTCGCGCGAATCGAAGGCTCCGACCGCAAGGGCGGCACCGGCCTCGGGCTCGCGATCGTCAAGGGCTTCGCCGAGGCGATGGGCCTGTCGGTGCGCGCGTCGAACCGGACCGACCGGCGCGGCGCCTGCTTCGCGATCGGCGTCCCCGAGGCGCTGATCCTGCGCGCGAGCGACGAGGAGCCGCGATGAGCCAATCCTTCAAGCTGCTGATCGTCGACGACGAGCCGCATATCCGCCGGCTGATCCGCACGACGCTGACGCGCGCCGGCTATGCCGTCGTCGAGGCGGAGACCGCGCGCGAGGCGATGGAGGCGCTGCGGCGCGACAAGCCTGACGTCATCCTCCTCGACCTGGGCCTGCCCGATCGCGACGGGCTCGAGCTCGTCCCGCTGATCAAGCAATCGTCGACGGCGACGCTCATCGTGGTGTCGGCGCGCGGGGCCACCGAGCAGAAGGTGACCGCGCTCGACCTCGGCGCCGACGATTACGTCACCAAGCCGTTCGATACCGACGAACTGCTGGCGCGGGTGCGCTCGGGGCTGCGGCGGCAGGTCCAGGCCGCGGGAGCGAGCGAGGTGGTGCGCGCCGGCGACGTCGAGATCGACCTCGTCAACCGCCAGGTGCGCCGCCGCGGCGCGGAAATCCATCTCACGCCCAAGGAATATGCGTTTCTCGCCGAACTGGCGAAGCATCCCGGCCGGGTGATCACCCACCCGCACATCCTCAAGACGGTATGGGGATCTTCGATGGCCCATCATGTCGAATATGTGCGCGTGGTGGTGCGCAACCTGCGCCAGAAGATCGAGGCGGACCCGGCCCGGCCGGCGCTCGTCGTCAACGAGCTGGGGGTCGGCTACCGGCTGAAGGCGGGCGACGGCTGATCCGCGCGCCGCTCGACCGGGCGCTCGAACAGCATCGTCGGGCTGCCCTTGAAGTCGGTGCGCGCATAGTTGCGATAGCCGGCGCGCTCGGCGACGCGGATCGACGGCGCATTGTCGGGCGAGATCAGGCAGACGGTCCGGTCGAAGCGCTGCGCATCCGCCCAGGCGACGGCGGCCTGCACCGCCTCGCCGGCAAAGCCCTGCCCCTGCGCCCGCGGGCTGAGCGCCCAGCCGATTTCGGGCGTGTCGCCGAACGGCGGGTCGAGGTCGCGGTGGAAATTGCCGAAGCCGATCTCGCCGACGAAGGCGTCGCTGCCGCGCTCGCGCACCACCCAATAGCCGAAGCCGAGCAGCGCCCACAGCCCGCCGTAGCGCAGCAGCCGCTGCCAGGCTTCCTCCGCGGTCGACGGGCGGCCGCCGATGAAGCGCGTCACGCGCTCGTCGGCCCACATCGCGGCGCTTTCGGCGAAGTCGGCGGTGTCGTGCGCGCGCAGCGTCAGCCGGGCGGTGACGAGAGTCGGCGGGGCATTTTGCGGCATGGCATTCGGTCTCCCGCCGCGATAGAGCAGGCGCATCGCCCCCCACGCAAGGCCTCCGCGACCATGAAATTCTTCGTCGATACCGCCGACACCAAGGACATCGCCGAGCTCGCCGAGACCGGCCTGCTCGACGGCGTCACCACCAACCCCAGCCTGATCCACAAGTCGGGCCGCCAGTTCCTCGAGGTGATCGCCGAGATCGCCAAGCTGGTCGACGGGCCGGTGTCGGCCGAAGTGGTGGCGATGGATTACGACGGCATGATGCGCGAGGCGGAAAAGCTGTTGACGCTCGGCGACAACATCGCCGTCAAGGTGCCGCTGACGCTCGCCGGCCTTCGCGCCTGCAAGAAGCTGTCGGACGATGGCGTGATGGTCAACGTGACGCTATGCTTCAGCGCCAACCAGGCGCTGCTCGCGGCGAAGGCCGGCGCGGCGTTCATCTCGCCCTTCGTCGGCCGCCACGACGACGTCGGCTTCGACGGCATGGACCTGATCGAGGACATCAAGACGATCTACGACAATTACGCCTTCCGGACCGAGATCCTGGTCGCCAGCATCCGCCACCCGATCCACGTGCTGCAGGCGGCGAAGATCGGCGCCGAGGTGATGACCGCGCCGCCCGCCGTCATCAAGGCGCTGTTCAACCACCCGCTGACCGACAAGGGCCTCGCCGCCTTCGCCGCCGACTGGGAAAAGACCGGCCAGTCGATCCTCTAGGGTCTCTTAACCAACCTGCGCTATCATCGGCGGCGATGAGCACCGTGATCGACTTCCAGAGCAATGCGGTGGCGCGGCTGCGCGCCCGCGTCGCCGCGCTCGACGAGGCCAACGCCGACCTGCTCGCCTATGCGCGCGGCCATACCGGCGCGGTGGCGCAGATCCATGCCGCGGCGCTGGCGGCGATCGATGCCGAGGGACTCGATCACCTCATCCATGTCGTGACGCAGGATTGGGTCGACATCCTCAGCGTCGACGCGGTGGCGCTGGCGCTCGTCACCAAGGACCAGGCGATCCGCGCCGGCGGGCAGGGGATGCAGCTGATGAGCGCCGCGGCGCTGACCAGCGTGTTTGCCGGCGGCCCCGACGTCAGCCTGCGCGCGGTGGAGCGCGGCGCCGACCTGTTCGGGCCGGCCGCCGACCTCATCCGGTCGGAGGCGCTGATCCGGCTGAAGCTGCCGGCGCCGCTGCCCGTCGGCATGCTGGCGCTCGGGTCGCGCGCCGCGCATAATTTCGAGGGCAGCCACGGCGGCGAGCTTCTGGCCTTCCTCGGCAGCGTCGTCTCGCGCATGATCGCCCGGTGGCTGCTGACCCCACCCTGACCCATCCCGCGCAGACGCTCGTCGGCGAATGGCTCGGCGCGCTCGATCACGGCCGGCGGCTGTCGCCGCACACCTCGCGCGCCTATGCGGCGACGCTCCACGGCTTCGTCGCCTTTCTGGGGCCGCACCTCGGGCGGCTGGTCGACGGCCCCGCGCTCGCAGCGCTGACGCTCAATGATTTCCGCGCCTTCCTTGCGTCGCGGCGCGGCGACGGGCTCGCCAACGTCTCGGTGGCGCGCGAGGTCTCGGCGCTGCGCAACTTCTTCGGCTGGCTGGCGCGCGCCAGGGGGATCGACTGCGACGGCATCACCGGGCTGAAGAGTCCGAAGGTCGGCAGGCGCGTGCCGCGGCCGCTGTCGCCCGCCGATGCGCTGGCGGTGATCGGCGACAGCGGCGAGCAGGCCGCCGAGCCGTGGATCGCGGCGCGCGACGAGGCGGTGCTGCTGCTGCTCTACGGCAGCGGGCTGCGCATCGCCGAGGCGCTGTCGCTCACCGCCGCGGCGCTGCCGCTCGGCGAGACGCTGACCGTCACCGGCAAGCGCCGCAAGACGCGCGTCGTGCCGCTGCTCGCCGTCGTGCGCGCGGCGATCGAGCGCTATGTCGCGCTCTGCCCCTGGCCGCTGCCGCGCGACGGCGCGCTGTTCCGTGGCGCCAAGGGCGGCGCGCTCGACGCGGCGCTGATTCGCCGCGCGATGCAGGCGGCGCGCGCCGGGCTGGGGCTGCCGCCCTCGGCGACGCCGCACGCGCTGCGCCACAGTTTCGCGACGCACCTGCTCGGCCGCGGCGCCGACCTGCGCGCCATCCAGGAGCTGCTCGGCCACGCCAGCCTGTCGTCGACGCAGGTCTACACCGCGGTCGATACCGCGCATCTGATGGACGTCTATCGCAACGCGCATCCGCGGGCGTGAAGCGTTCGCCTGCCGGTCCGCCCACACGCGCTCCGGCTGAGCCTGTCGAAGCAGGATTGGGGCGCTCGGACGCCCGGGCAGGCGCGCCCTTCGACACGCTCGGGGCGAACGCCAAGCGCGGGGCCTGCGCGAAACCCTAGCCCTTGGCGCGCCGGTCGTAGGTAGCGAAGCGGTAGAGATAGCCGAGCACGATCAGCACCATCACGCCGGTGGCGACCGGGTTGATATATTTCTCGGCGTCGGCATAGGCGCGCCCCAGCGCATAGCCGGCGGCGGCGAGCAGCGCGGTCCAGGTGACGGTGCCGATCGCCGAATAGACGAAGAAGCGCGACAGGCTCATCTTGAGGATGCCGGCGGGTACCGAGATCAGCGAGCGCGCCGTCGGGATGATGCGGCCGATGCCGACCGCGGCGCCGCCCCAGCGGTCGAACCAGCCCTTGGCCTCGTCGACCTCCTCGGGGTGGATGGTGAGCAGCCGGCCGTGGCGCGCGGTGAGCTGCTTGAAGCGGTCGTAGCCATAGGCGCGCGCGACGAGATACCAGAAGGTGTTGCCGAGCATCGCGCCGGCGCTGCCGGCGGCGATCACCCCGCCGAGCGACAGCGAGCCGGTCGAGGCCTCGAACCCGGCCAGCGACATGATCACCTCCGACGGGATCGGCGGGAACACGGTTTCGAGGAACATCAGGAACGCCACGCCGAGATAGCCCGACTGCTCGATGAGGTCGGTAAGCCAGCTATCCATGCGGTTGCGCGGTCCTTCTTGCCTCGATGGCATCCCAAATCAGCGCCGGCGTATCGGTTCCGTTGAAACGGTCGATCGCGACGATCCCGGTCGGCGAGGTGACGTTGATCTCGGTGAGGTGGCCGTCGATGACGTCGATGCCGACGAACACCAGCCCGCGCTTCTTCAGCTCGGGGCCCAGCGCGGCGCAGATCTCCTGCTCGCGCGCCGTCAGCTCGGTGGCCTGCGCCTGGCCGCCGGCGGCGAGGTTGGAGCGGATCTCGCCGCTCTTGGGCAGCCGGTTGATCGCGCCGGTCGCGACGCCGTCGACGAGGACGATGCGCTTGTCGCCCTGGGTGACCCGGGGCAGGAACTGCTGCGCCATGAACGGCTCGCGCCAGAAATGGCTGAACAGCTCGACGAGCGCCGCGAGGTTGGCGTCGCCCTGCGCGACATGGAACACCGCCGCGCCGGCGTTGCCGTAGAGCGGCTTGATCACGATCTCGCCATGCTGCGCATGGAAGGCGCGCACCTCGTCGAGGCTGCGCGTCACCAGCGTCGCCGGCATGAAGCGGTCGAACTCGAGCACGAACAGCTTCTCGGGGGCGTTGCGCACCTCGGCGGGGTCGTTGACGACGAGGACGCCCTGCCGCTGCGCCAGCTCGAGCAGGTGCGTCGCGGTGATATAGGCCATGTCGAACGGCGGATCCTGGCGCATCAGCACCACGTCGATGTCGGCGCCGAGGTCGAGCTCGACCGGGTCGCCGAAGGCGTGGTGATCGCCGACGACGCGCTGCACCGTCACCGGCCGTGCCCGCGCCACGACGCGCCCCGCGCGATAGCTCAGGTCGTGCGGCGTGTAGTGGAACAGGCTATGCCCGCGCGCCGTCGCCGCCAGCATCAGCGCAAACGTCGAATCACCGGCGATGTTGATGCTTTCGAGCGGGTCCATCTGGACCGCGACCTTCAGAGCCATGGCGCCCCTTTCGCGGGGCGTCCGGCGCCCCTCAGTTGATCGACCGAGCCAGCGCGTCGAGCGCCGCGCGGATGCGCGAGCGCAGCGCCGGATCGCGCGTCGTCTCGAGCATCGCGCCAAGGCTCGCGCGCGCCGTGCGGGCGTGGCCCAGCAATTGCTCGAGCCGGGCACGCTCCCACCACAGCCCCGTAAAGGAGGGGGCGAAGCTTGTCATCCGCTCGTGCAGCGTCAGCGCGCGGTCGAGATCGCCGGCGCGCCGCGCCCGCGCCGCCTGGTTCGACAGCAGCCGCACCAGCACCGCGCGGTTGCCCAGCGGCGCCAGATGCTCGGCCTCGACGGTGGCGTGACTGCCGACGACGCGCGCCACCAGCCGGGCGAGGCCGTGGCCGTCGAGAATCGCGCCGCCATCGAATGGATCGACGACGACGGCGTCGGGCTCGCGACCGACGCGGACCAGCACATGCCCCGGCATGTTGAGCGGCTCGGCCGTCCAGCCGACGCGCCGCGCGATCGCCACATAGAGGATCGACAGCGCGACCGGCAGGCCGCGGCGGCGGTCGATCACCGAAAACAGGTCGGCGTTGGCGGGATTGTCATAGTCGTTCGAATCGCCGCGGAAGCCATGCTGGCGGTGGATGAGCGTCGCCAGCTGCTCGGCGCGGTCGCGCGCGGCGACGGCGCGCGGCGCGCGCGCCAGCAGCTCGGCCGCCATCTCGGCGATCTGGTCGAGATAGGCGTCGACCTCGACGTGCGGATGATCGAGCGTCGCCAGCAGCAGCGCCGCCTCGTCGAGCGGAATCGCCTCGTCCTCGAGCAGCCCCAGATGCGCGATCGCGTCGCTCATGTCGGTCTCCGGCCCTATTCGCCCATCCAGGCGCCCACAATATGGTGCGGCAGCCGCCACGGGCTGATCAGTACGACGTCGATCCGCACCGCCTCGCAACCCTTCCCAAAACGCGCGAGAAGCGCGTTGGACGCACGAAAAACGCGACGCTGGTTTACCTCGGTGATCGACGCTGCCGCGCTGGCTGCGTCGAGCCGTGCCTTGACCTCGACAAATACGAGGCTCGAGCCGCGCCGGATGACGAGATCGACCTCGCCGAACGGCGTACGGACGCGGCGCGCGAGAATTCGGTAGCCCTTGAGCCGCAGCCACCAGGCGGCGATGTCTTCGGCGCGCCGGCCCCAGCTCTCGGCGCGCCGGCGCGTCATCTGCCGCTGAGTTCGAGCGCGCGAGCATAGACCTGCTTGCGCGGCAGGCCGAGCGCCGAGGCGACCTCGGCGACCGCGGTCTTGAGCGGCGCGCTCGCCAGCGCGCGGCGGAGCGCGGTATCGAGATCGTCGGCGGTGGCGGCCGGCGCGTCGCCGGGCGGGCCGACGACGATGCAGATCTCGCCCTTTGGTCCGGCGTCGGCGTAGCGCGCGGCGAGCGTCGCGAGATCGCCGTCGACCGCCTCCTCGAAGCGCTTGCTGATCTCGCGCGTCACCGCCGCCGGACGCGGGCCGAGCCCTTCGGCGAGCGCCGCCAGCGCCGCGCCGAGCCGCGGACCCGATTCGTAGAAGACCAGCGTGGCGCGGATGCCCTTCAACTCGTCGATCGCCGCGGCGCGCGCCCCGGGCTTCGACGGCAGGAAGCCGGCAAACAGGAAGCGGTCGGTCGGCAGGCCGGCGAGCGTCAGCGCGGCGATCGCCGCGCAGGGGCCAGGGAGCGTGGTCACCGCGATTCCGGCAGCGCGCGCGTCGCGCACCAGCTTGAAGCCGGGGTCGGAAATCAGCGGAGTCCCTGCGTCGGACACCAGCGCCACCGCCTCGCTGCGCATCCGCTCGATCAGCCGCGGCCGCGCCTGGTCGGCGTTGTGATCATGATAGGGCGTCATCGGCCGCGTGGAACCGATGTGCCGCAGGAGCTTTGCGGTCACGCGGGTGTCTTCAGCCGCGATTAAGCCGACGCGACACAGCGTCTCCGCGGCCCGGGGCGACATGTCGCCGAGATTGCCGATCGGGGTCGCGACGATATAGAGGCCGGGTTCGAGCGGCTCAGGGAGAAGCATGTGACCATCATGACGCAGCAAGGCGGGTCGACGCAAACCGCAACGCCCTGGGCACGGACGGCGAGGCGCGGCGTCGCCGCGATCGCGCTGCTCGGCGTCGCCGCCTGCTCGAACACCGCGACGCGCCGCGCGCCGGTGGCGGCGCCGCCCGTCGCCGCGCCGGTGGTAGCGGCGCCCGTGCCCGAGGTCGGGCCGGCGCAGCACCGCGTCGCGCTGCTGGTGCCGACGACCGGCGGCAACGCCGCGGTCGGCCAGTCGATCGCCAACGCCGCCAACATGGCGCTGCTCGATTCGAATGTCCGCGACATCAAGCTGACCGTCTACAACACCGCCGGCGGCGCCTCGGTGGCGGCGAGCCGCGCGCTTGCCGACGGCAACCGCATCTTCCTCGGCCCGCTGCTCGCCCCCGACGTGCGCGCGGTGCAGGCGGCGGTCGCGGCGGCGGGCGTGCCGATCCTCAGCTTCTCCAACGACGCCACGCTCGCCGGCGGCAACACCTATGTGATGGGGTTCCAGCCGCAGCAGTCGGTCGCACGCGTCGTCGGCTTTGCGCGGTCGCGCGGCGTCAGCAACTTCGCCGCGCTGATCCCGGCGGGCGACTATGGCCAGCGCGTGTCGAGCGCCTTCGTGCGCGCGGTGCAGAACGACGGCGGCAAGGTGACCTCGCTCGAAACCTATCCGCGCGATCCCAAGCGGCTCGCCGCGGCGGCGCGGCGCGTCACCAACTATGAAGCGCGCGTCGCCAAGGTGGCGCAGGGCGGCGTGGTGCGCGCCGATGGCACGGTGGCGCCGGTCGAGCAGCGGCTCGGGCCGGTGTCGTTCCAGGCGCTGCTGATCGGCGACAGCGGCACCGTGGCGCCGCGCTTCCTGCCGGCGCTGCAGCAGTTCGGCGCCAGCGGCGTGCGGCTGCTCGGTACCGAGCTGTGGAACAGCGAGCCCAGCCTGTCGCGTGTCGCCGGCATGCACGGCTCGTGGTTCGCGACCGTTCCCGACAACCGTTTCCAGCAGCTGGCGACGCGCTACCGCGCCAAGTTCGGCGGCGCGCCGTCGCGGCTCGCGTCGATGGGATACGACGCGGTGCTGCTCGTCCATTCGATGGGCGACCGCTGGAAGATCGGCGAGCCCTTCCCGCGCGCGCTGCTCAACGACGACGACGGCTTCACCGGCATCGACGGCATCTTCCGCTTCCGCGGCGGCGTCGCCGAGCGCGGGCTCGAGGTCCAGCAGGTCGGGCCGGGCGGCTTCTCGACGGTGTCGCCCGCGCCGCGCGCCTTCCGCAACGCGCAGGTGTCGGCGATCAACTGAGCGGCATGGGTGAATTTCGGCGTCTTCGCTGCCGGAATGGTAGAATGACCGAAGCGCGTGAGAGCATCACGTTGCGCTATTTGCGCCGTATCGATGAGAAGCTCGACAATCTGGCTGAGGACGTGCGCGAGCTGAAGCAGCGCACGGGGGCAGTCGAGGAGTCGGTCGCTTCGCTGTCGCCCCGCGTCGACCGTCTCGACGAACGGATGGCGCGCCTCGAGAAGCGACTCGATCTCGTCGACGCCTGATAAGCGGCAGCCAGCAGCTACAGCGCCGGCTTGCAGCCGCGCTGCGTGTACACCCCGCGCAGGAAGCCGCGCCGCGCATAGCCGGCGTCGATCGCCGCGTTCAACCGGCGCTGCGCCGGCGCCGCGCCGGTGAATTCGCGCACCAACCCGCGGAACGGGATGATCGAATTGACCACCGCCTTGCCGCCGGCTTCGGCGATCTTGCCGGCGCGATTCTCGGCGTCGGCGGGGATCGTGCTGAAATCGGGGCCGAGTGCGGCGTTGAGGTCGGCGAGCGCGGTGCCGAGCTGGTTGCAGCGCCTGAGCCCGGCGAGCGCATAGGGGTTGGCGATCGCCGCGGCGAGCGCGGCAGGAATCTCGTCCTTGTCGAGCCCGACGTCGCGCACCGGCTGCGTGGCGATGTCCCCGGCGCGCGTGACGCCATCCTGCATCGCCGGGCTGCACTGCGCCAGCAGCGGCGTGGCGAGCAGCAGGCAGGCGGTCACTGCGAGTCGGCGGGTGTCATGCATGCGCGAAGCGTAGAGCGCCCCCCGGCGCGGCGCAACGCTCAGCCGGCGACCAGCCGGGCGAGAATGGCGTTGAGCAGCGGCGCGCCGGCCGCCGTCAGCCGCAGATTCCCGCCGGCGGGCGCGACGAGGCCGAGGCCGCGCAATTCGGCGAGCGATTGGGGGTCGATCGCTTCGTCGAGCGCCACGCCGGTGCGCGCTTCGAACCGCCCCGGATCGATGCCGTCGGTCAGCCGCAGCCCCATCAGCAGCGCCTCCTGTCCGCGCGTCGGCGCGTCGAGCGCGGTCTCCTCGGCAATGCCGTGCCCCGCCGCGCGCACCCCGGCGAGCCAGCCCTCGGGCTTCATCGTCCTGACGGTCGCCGCGTGCCGGCGCCGGCCATGCGCACCGGGGCCGACGCCGACATAGTCGGCGTAGGTCCAATAGGCGAGATTGTGCCGGCTCTCCGCGCCGGCGCGGGCGTGGTTCGAGACCTCGTAAGCCGGAAGCCCCGCCGCAGCCGTCATCTCCCGCGTCAGCTCGAACAGGTCGGCCGAAGCCTCCTCGTCGGGCAGCAGCAGCTTGCCGCTGGCGTGCAGGCTGGCGAAGCGCGTCTTGGGCTCGATGGTCAGCTGGTAGAGCGACAGATGCTCGGTACCGAAGCCCAGCGCGCGCTGCAGCTCGGCTTGCCATGACGCCAGCGTCTGGCCCGGCCGCGTGTAGATCAGGTCGAAGCTGACGCGCCCGAAATTGGCCTGCGCGACGTCGAGCGCCGCCAGCCCCTGCGCGACGTCATGCGGCCGGCCGAGCATCTGGAGCGAAGCGTCGTCGAGCGCCTGCAGCCCCAGCGACACGCGGTTGACCCCGGCGCGCGCGAAGCCGGCGAAGCGCGCCGCCTCGACGCTGGTCGGGTTGGCCTCGAGCGTGATCTCGACGCCGGGCGCCACCGGCCACAGTGCCGCGATCGCGTCGATGATCGCCGCGGTGGTCGCCGCGTCCATCAGCGACGGCGTGCCGCCGCCGAAGAAGATCGACACGACGCTCGCGCCCGCGGTCAGCGCCGCCTCGTGGCGCAGGTCGGCGATCAGCGCCTCGCGCCAGCCCGCCTCGTCGATCGACTCGCGGACATGGCTGTTGAAGTCGCAATAGGGGCATTTGGAGACGCAGAACGGCCAGTGGACATAGACCGCCAGCTCGCGCCCGTCAGCCTCAGAAGCAGGCGGCGACCAGCTTCTCGAAGGCCCTGGCACGGTGGCTGATCGCATGTTTCTCGCTCGGTTCGATTTCGGCGAAGGTAAGCTCGCTGTCGCCCGGAACGAAGACCGGATCATAGCCGAAGCCCAATTTGCCGCGGGGCGGCCAGGTCAGATGGCCCTCGATCCGCCCCGAGAAGCATTCGACATGCCCGTCGGGCCAGGCGAGCGCCAGCGTGCAGACGAAGGCCGCGCGACGCGACACGCCCGGCCCGAGCTTCTGCAGCTCGGCCTCGACCTTTTCCATCGCGAGTCCCCAGTCGCGCGTACCGTCGGGCTTCTCGGCCCAGTTGGCGGTATAGACGCCGGGTCGACCGCCGAGCGCCTCGACCTCGAGCCCGCTGTCGTCGGCCAGCGCCGGCATGCCGCTGCCGCGCGTCGACGCCAGCGCCTTCAAGGTGGCGTTGCCGACGAAGCTGTCCTCGGTCTCCTCGGGCTCTTCCAGCCCGAGCGACCCGGCGGAAATCGGCTCCATGCCGAGCGGCCCGAGCAGCGCGGTGATCTCGCGCACCTTGCCGGCGTTGTGGCTGGCGATGACCAGCGGCCCGGGGAACAGCTTGCGCGCCGTCATCGCCTAGCGCCCCGTGACCTTCGCCTGCATCGCGAAGATTTCGTCGCAGCCGATGCGTGCGAGGCGCATCATGCGCAGCAGCCCCTCGTCGTCGAAGGCGGCGCCTTCGGCGGTTGCCTGCACCTCGGCAATGCCGCCGCCCTCGATCAGCACGAAATTGGCGTCGGTCTCGGCGCCCGAATCCTCGATATAGTCGAGGTCGAGCACCGCGGTGCCTTCATAGAAGCCGCACGACACCGCGGCGACGCGGCCCTTCAAGGGATCGATCTCGAGGTTGTTGGCCTTCATGATGCCGTCGACCGCGAGGCGCAGCGCCACCCAGGCGCCCGAGATCGCCGCGGTGCGCGTGCCGCCGTCGGCCTGGATGACGTCGCAATCGAGCGTGATCTGCCGCTCGCCGAGCAGCTTCATGTCGGTGACGGCGCGCAGCGACCGGCCGATCAGCCGCTGGATTTCCTGCGTGCGCCCCGACTGCTTGCCCTTGGCCGCCTCGCGATTGCCGCGGGTGTGCGTGGCGCGCGGCAGCATGCCGTACTCGGCGGTGACCCAGCCCTTGCCCTGGCCGCGCAGCCACGGCGGCAGCCGCTCCTCGACGCTGGCGGTCACCAGCACATGCGTGTTGCCGAACTTCACCAGGCACGAGCCTTCGGCGTGCGCATTGAAGCCGGGGATCATCTCGAGGGGGCGCATCTGGTCGGGGGCGCGGCCGGATGGGCGCATGGGGTCACTCCTTATGATGGAGCGCGCCGTCTAGCGGGATGCGGGCGGGGAGGCAAATGGGAGGGGACCATCAGCGTTTGGCACGCGACGCGTTCAACGCTGCTGCCGCCCGGAACAGCGCCCTCAGCGCCACCTCGTCGATCGCCTCGCCTCGCCCTCGCGGATATCGATCGCCCGCCGCACCTTGCCGTCGAGGCTCGAGTTGAACAGCCTTGCCGGGTCGTCGAGGCTGGCGCCCTTGGCGAAGGTCAGCTTCACGACGCTCTTGTAGGTCTCGCCGGTGCAGATGATGCCGTCGCGAGACCAGGTCGGCACGCCGCGCCACTTCCATTCCTCGACGACGTCGGGCAGCGCCTCCCTCATCAGCGCGCGGACGCGGGCGAGCGTTTCGCCGCGCCAGTCGCCGAGCTCGGCGATGCGGTCGTCGATCAGCTGTGCGGGGGTTTTGTCGGTCGTCATGCGCGTCCTCGCTCAGTGCTTCAGCCAGCCGGGCAGCGCCGCGGCCTGCCGGATCCAGTCCGCCACCTGCGCCTCGTCGATCGCCTCGTCCTCATTGATGTGAAAATAGCGGCCGTTCGGGTCCTTCGAGCCGACCGGCGGCAGCGGATCGAGCCTGGCGCCCTCGAAGAACAGCACTTTGATGTATCTGGTGTAGACGTGGAAGCTGAGGAACCAGCCCCGGTCCGGCGCGCCGTAGAAGGGCGAGTTCCATTTGACCGCCTTGCGCACGCCGGGGATCGTCCGCTCGATCAGCTTGTCGAGGCGTTCGCCCGCCGCGCGCTTCCAGCCGGGCATCGCGGCGATATAGGCCTGCACCGGCGCGTCGCCGTCGCCCTTGGCGATCTGCGGATTGCCGCCCGCGAGCAGCTTCGGCTTCCGGGTCGCGTCGCTCATCGCGGCAGGATTCCACCGCCGGCACGCCGCTGCAAGCCGCTCGGTTGAGCGGCGGCGGCGCACGCCCTACATTGGCCCCCGCCATGCAGTCGCCATCGATCACCGAGCTGAACGACCGCGCGCGGGACATCTTCCGGCAGATCGTCGAATCCTATCTGTCGAGCGGCACCCCGGTGGGTTCGCGGACCCTGTCCAAGCTGAGCGGTCTCGGTCTGTCGCCGGCCTCGATCCGCAACGTCATGCAGGACCTCGAGGAAATGGGGCTGCTCGCCAGCCCGCACACCTCGGCGGGGCGGCTGCCGACCGAGATCGGCCTCCGCCTGTTCGTCGACGGCATGATGCAGACCGGCGAGCCCGCCGCCGAGGACCGCGCCGCGATCGAGGAGCAGGTGCGGGGGCGCGGGCTGCCGATCGAGGACGTGCTCAGCCGCACCACCTCGGTGCTCGCCGGGCTGTCGGCCTGCGCCGCGATCGTCATGGTGCCCAAGGCCGAGGCGGTGCTGCGCCAGCTGAGCTTCGTGCCGCTCGCCCCCGACCGCGCGCTGGCGGTGCTGGTCGGCGGCGACGGCTCGGTCGAGAACCGGGTGATCGAGCTGCCGCCGGGGCTGCCGCCCGCGGCGCTCGTCCAGGCGTCCAACTATATCAACGCGCGGCTGACCGGGTTGACGCTCGGCCAGGCGCTCGAGCGGCTGCAGCAGGAGATCGCCGCCGAGCGCGCCGAGCTCGATTCGCTGTCGCAGGACATCGTCGAGCGCGGGCTGGCGGTGTGGTCGTCGGACGGCGCGCAGCGCCCGGTGCTGATCGTTCGCGGCCAGGCGCATCTGCTCGACGAGACCGGCACCACCGACCTCGAGCGGCTGCGCTCGCTGCTCGCCGACCTCGACGGCAAGGAGGATCTGGTGCGCGTGCTCGACCTCGCGCGGTCGAGCCAGGCGATGAAGATTTTCATCGGATCGGAGAACAAGCTGTTCTCTTTGTCCGGGTCCAGCGTTATCGCCGCACCCTATCGCGCCGCCGGCGACCGCGTCGTCGGCGTCATCGGCGTCATCGGCCCGACGCGGTTGAACTACGCGCGGGTGGTTCCCATGGTGGACTACACCGCCAGAGCATTGAGCAGGTTGATTGGATGATTGACGACGACAAGCCCACCCCCGAGGCCGAGGATCTCCTCCCCGAGGACGCGCCCGCCGAGGCCGACAAGCGCCCCGACGACCGGGACGCCGAGATCGCCGAGCTGAAGGACCGCGTGCTGCGCGCCGCGGCCGAGACCGAGAACGTCCGCCGCCGCCTCGAACGCGAGAAGCAGGACGCCACCGCCTATGCCGTCACCGCCTTCGCGCGCGACCTGCTCGGCGTGGTCGACAACCTGCGCCGCGCGCTCGACGCCATCCCCGCCGAGGCGCGCGAGCAGGAGGCGGTGAAGACGATCGTCACCGGCGTCGAGATGACCGAGCGCGAACTCTTGAACGCGCTGCAGCGCCACGGCGTCACGCGCATCGAGACCGCCGGCCAGAAGCTCGACCCCAACCGCCACCAGGCGATGGTCGAGATCGAGCATGATGCCGAGCCGGGCACCATCGTCCACGAGATGCAGGCGGGCTACCTCCTCAAGGAGCGGCTGCTGCGGCCGGCGCTCGTCGGGGTGGCGAAGGCGAAGTAGCGGCGCCCGCGACCGCCTTTTCAACTCACGTCATCCTGACGGAAAGTCAGGATCTCCCGAGATGTGCGGCGGCTTGGCGAGGCTGGCACCACTCGCGGGGAGATCCTGACTTTCATCAGGATGACGGGTTAGAAGGGGGTGTGGGAGGTGGCGGACCCGAAATCCGTCGCATCAGCCGCACCCCCGCTTGCCGCCGCCCGCGAACTCACCTATATCGCCGGCATCTTCCACATGGGTGACCTTGAGGAAGCTGGTTCCGATCCCGGAACCGGCGCCGAAGGTGCTTGGAGACGTGATTGGCCGACGCAGCGCAACTGACGCGATTGATCGAACCCGAGGTGACGCGCCTCGGCTTCGACCTCGTGCGCGTGACGCTGTCGGGGACCAAGCATCTGTCGCTGCAGGTGATGGCCGAGGACCCGAAGACCGGGCAGCTGACGCTCGACGAATGCGCGACGATCTCGCGCGCGCTGTCGGCGATGCTCGACGAGACCGACCCGATCGAGGACGAGTACCGGCTCGAGGTGTCGTCGCCCGGCATCGACCGGCCGCTGACCCGCGCCAAGGACTGGACCGCCTGGGCCGGGCATGAGGCGCGCGTCTCGCTCAACGAGGCGGTCGACGGCCGCAAGCGCTTCCAGGGCATCGTGCGCGGGCTCGATGGCGACACCGCGCTGCTCGAGGTCGAGGGCGTCGAGGTCCGGCTGCCGCTCGCCGACATTTTTTCCGCCAAGCTCACGCTCACCGACGCGCTGATCAAGGCGAGCAAGCCGCTCTCGTCAGAGGGCGCCGACGACATCATCGAAGAGAAGGAATAGGGTCATGGCCACCGCCATTTCCGCCAACAAGGCCGAGCTGCTCGCGATTGCCGACGCCGTCGCGCGCGAGAAGTCGATCGACCGCGGCATCGTCATCGAGGCGATGGAGGACGCGATCCAGAAGGCGGCGCGCGCCCGCTACGGCGCCGAGAACGACATCCGCGCCAAGATCGACACCAAGTCGGGCGACATGCGGCTGTGGCGCGTCGTCGAGGTGGTCGATCAGGTCGAGGATTATTTCAAGCAGACCTCGGTCAAGGACGCGCAGAAGCGCGACCCCAATGCCAAGCTCGGCGACTTCGTCGTCGATCCGCTGCCGCCGATCGAGTTCGGCCGCATCGCCGCGCAGGCCGCCAAGCAGGTCATCGTGCAGAAGGTGCGCGATGCCGAGCGCGACCGGCAGTATGAGGAATATAAGGACCGGGTGAACGAGCTGATCACCGGCGTCGTCAAGCGCGTCGAGTTCGGCCACGTCGTCGTCGACCTCGGCCGTGCCGAGGGCGTCATCCGCCGCGACGCGCAGATCCCGCGCGAGGTGCTGCGCGTCAACGACCGCGTCCGCTCGCTGATCCTGAACGTCCGCCGCGAGAACCGCGGCCCGCAGATCTTCCTGTCGCGCGCGCATCCCGAGTTCATGAAGAAGCTGTTCGCGCAGGAAGTGCCCGAGATCTACGACGGCATCATCGAGATCAAGGCCTGCGCCCGCGATCCGGGAAGCCGCGCCAAGATCGGCGTGATCAGCCGCGACAGCTCGATCGATCCGGTCGGCGCCTGCGTCGGCATGAAGGGCAGCCGCGTCCAGGCGGTCGTCCAGGAGCTGCAGGGCGAGAAGATCGACATCATCCCCTGGTCGCCCGACACCGCGACCTTCGTCGTCAACGCGCTGCAGCCGGCCGAGGTTTCGAAGGTCGTCATCGACGAGGACGAGAATCGGCTCGAGGTCGTCGTCCCCGACGACCAGCTGAGCCTGGCGATCGGCCGCCGCGGCCAGAACGTCCGCCTCGCCTCGCAGCTGACCGGTCACCAGATCGACATCATGACCGAGGCCGACGAGAGCGAGAAGCGCCAGCGCGAGTTCGTCGAGCGTTCCGAGCTGTTCCAGCGCGAGCTCGACGTCGACGAGACGCTGGCGCAGCTGCTCGTCGCCGAGGGCTTCACCGAGCTCGAGGAGGTCGCCTATGTCGAGCTGCCCGAGCTGGCCTCGATCGAGGGCTTCGACGACGACCTCGCGAGCGAGCTGCAGAACCGCGCCGTCGAGGCGCTCGAGCGCCGCGAGGCGGCGTCGCGCGACGAGCGCCGCGCGCTCGGCGTCGAGGATGCGCTGGGCGAGATCGAGGGGCTGACCGAGGCGATGCTCGTCACGCTCGGCAAGGCCGGCATCAAGACGCTCGACGACCTCGGGGACCTCGCCACCGACGAACTCGTCGGCAAGCGCGACGGCATCCTGAAGGACGCCGGCCTCAGCGAGGAAGACGGCAACCGCATCATCATGGCGGCGCGCGCCCACTGGTTTGAGGGGGACGCGACCGCGGATGCCTCAGCATGAGCCCCCTGAGCGTAAATGCATACTGAGCGGTGAGCACGGCGCGCGCGACGACCTGATTCGTCTCGCGCTGTCGGCCGACGGCGAGGTGCACCCCGACCTCGGCGCGAAGGCGCCGGGGCGCGGCGCCTGGATCACGCCCGATCGCCAGCTGGTCGAGACCGCGGTGGCCAAGGGCAGGCTGCGCGGCGCGCTGCTGCGCGCCTTCAAGGGCGCGTCGATCAGCGTGCCCGACGACCTCGCCGAGCGCATCGCGACCGGGCTGCAGCGGCGCGCGCTCGACCGGCTGGGGTTGGAATTGCGGACCGGAAACCTCATGTTGGGATCCGACCGCATCCTCGACAAGATCCGCGCCGGGCGCGTGCACCTGCTGTTGCACGCCAACGACGCCTCGGCCGATGGACGCGGCAAGCTCGACCAGAAGCTCAGGGTTTCCGAGGTCGGCGAGTCGGTCGTGCTCCCCGTGGGCCGCGCCGAATTGTCGGTGGCCTTGGGGCGCGAAAATGTTGTACACGCCGCGCTCTGCGACCGCGCGGCAGCGACACGGGCAGCGGCCGCCGTCTCACGGTGGCGCGCTTTCTGCGGAACGAACGAACAAGGCGCGGACGTGGAGCCAGGCTCCGCGGCCGAACGATGAAGGTATCAGGCAAGGCATGAGCGAAGACAATAAACCCAAACTCGGCGTCCGGCCCCCGCTTGGCCTGAAGCGCACCGTCGAGATCGGCAAGGTGAAGCAGAGCTTCAGCCATGGCCGTACGCATTCGGTGGTCGTCGAGACCAAGAAGACGCGCGTGCTGCGCCGTCCGGGCGATCCCGCACCGGTCGAGGAAGTCGCAGCGCCGGCTCCTGCTCCCGCTCCAGCCCCGGCCCCCGTCGCCGCACCTGCCCCGGCGCCGGCTCCCGCGCCGGCACCGGCTGCGGTCGAAGCCCCGGCTCCCGAGCCGGCGCCGCCCGTCGCCGCGCCCGAGCCCGTCGCTGCGGCGCCCGCTCCGGTCGAGACGCCCGCGCCGGCGCCCGTCGCCGCCGCGCCCGTGCCGGCGCCGACGCCGACTCGCGCCCCGACGCCAGCCCCGGCGCCGGCCCCCATCCCTGCCTCGCGCCGTCCCGCTCCGGTGACGCCGGCGTCGCGTCCGACCGACCTGCTGTCGCGCCAGGAGCAGCAGGCCCGCCTGCTGCGCCAGGCCGAGGAGGACCGCCTGCGCCTGTCCGAGGAGCGCCGCCGCGAGGAGGACCGCGCCCGCATCGACGCCGCCGAGGCCGAACGCCGCCGCATCGAGGAACGCCGCCGCGAGGAAGAGCAAGCCGCGGTACGCGCCGCCGAAGAGGCCAAGCGCGCCGCCGAGGCGCCCGCGCCCGTCGCCACCGCGCCGGCCGACGACGACCGCGACCTGCGCCGCCCCGGCGGCGCGCCCGCCGGCCGCCGCCCCGAGGCCCCCGCGGCGCCCAAGCCGTCGCGTGGCCGCGAGGACAATCGCCGCCAGTCGGGCAAGCTCACCGTCACCCGCGCGCTCGACGACGAGGACGGCACGCGCTCGCGCTCGCTCGCCGCGCTGCGCCGCGCGCGTGAAAAGGATCGTCGCTCGCACATGAGCGGCGGCGCCGCCGCCGCCAAGCAGGTGCGCGACGTCGTGGTCCCCGACACCATCACCGTCGCCGAGCTCGCCAACCGCATGGCCGAGCGCGGTGCCGACCTGGTCAAGGCGCTGTTCAAGATGGGCATGCCCGTCACGGTCAATCAGTCGATCGACCAGGACACCGCCGAGCTGCTCGTCACCGAGTTCGGCCACAACATCAAGCGCGTGTCGGAGAGCGACGTCGACATCGACGTCGATTCGGACGTCGACGCCGAGGAGACGCTGCAGCCGCGTCCGCCGGTGGTGACCATCATGGGCCACGTCGACCACGGCAAGACCTCGCTGCTCGACGCGCTGCGCGGCACCGACGTCGTGGCGGGCGAGGCCGGCGGCATCACCCAGCACATCGGCGCCTATCAGGTGAAGGTGAAGACGGGCGACCGCGTCACCTTCCTCGATACGCCGGGCCACGCCGCCTTCACCGAGATGCGCGCCCGCGGTGCCGACATCACCGACATCGTGATCCTCGTGGTCGCGGGTGACGACGGGCTGATGCCGCAGACGATCGAGGCGATCAATCACGTCAAGGCGGCGGGCGTGCCGATGATCGTCGCGATCAACAAGATGGACAAGCCGGGCAGCAACGCCCAGCGCGTCCGCGAGGCGCTGCTCCAGCACGACGTCCAGGTCGAGGCGATGGGCGGCGAGGTCCAGGACGTCGAGGTGTCGGCGCTCAAGAAGACCGGCCTCGACGAGCTGCTCGACAAGATCCTGCTGCAGGCCGAGCTGCTCGAGCTGCGCGCCAACCCCGATCGTGCCGCCGAGGGCACCGTCGTCGAGGCCAAGCTCGACAAGGGCCGCGGCCCGGTGGCGACCGTGCTGGTCAGCCGCGGAACGCTTCGCACCGGCGACGTGTTCGTCGTCGGCGCCGAATGGGGCAAGGTCCGTGCGCTGGTCAACGACCGCGGCCAGCAGATCAAGGAAGCCGGGCCGAGCCTGCCGGTCGAGGTGCTCGGCCTGTCGGGCGCGCCGATGGCGGGCGATCCGCTGTCGGTGGTCGACAGCGAGGCGCGCGCCCGCGAGGTCGCCGCCTATCGCCAGACGATCCTGCAGCGCAAGCGCACCGCCACCGTCGCCCCCAATCTCGAGAACATGTTCTCGGCGCTGAAGGCGACCAAGGCGGTCGAATTCCCCGTCGTCATCAAGGGCGACGTGCAGGGCTCGGTCGAAGCGATCGTCGGCAGCCTCAGCCGGCTGTCGACCGACGAGATCAAGGTCCGGGTGCTGCATTCGGGCGTCGGCGCGATCACCGAGTCGGACGTCGTGCTCGCCAAGGCGAGCAAGGCGCCGATCATCGGCTTCGGCGTCCGCGCCAACGCCAAGGCCCGCGAGATCGCGCAGCGCGACGGTGTCGAATTCCGCTACTACGACATCATCTACAACCTGCTCGACGAGACCAAGGATGCGATGGCGGGCAAGCTCGCCCCCGAGCGGATCGAGAACGTCATGGGCCGTGCCAACGTGCTCGAGGTGTTCGCCGCCGGCAAGGGCAAGGCCGCGGGCCTTCGCGTCGTCGAGGGCATCATCCGCCGCAACCTCAAGGCGCGCGTCATGCGCGACGACGTCGTCATCTGGAACGGCAACATCGCCTCGATCCGTCGCTTCAAGGACGACGTCAACGAGGTGCGCGCCGGTCTCGAATGCGGCGTCGTGCTCGAGGGCAACATGGATGTCCGCGTCGGCGACATCATCGAGACCTTCGAGGTCGAGGAGCGGGCGCGCACCCTCTAGGGGGTGCCGCCGCTTGCCGCGATGCGCCAGCGCGAGGATCAGGGCAAGTCGGTCCGGACGCTCCGGGTCGGCGAGCAGATGCGGCACGCCCTCGCCGAGGTGCTGGCGCGCGGCGACGTGCGCGACGAGGTGCTCGAGCGGATGATCGTCTCGGTGACGGAGGTGCGGGTGTCGCCCGACCTGCGCCACGCCACCGTGTTCATCCAGCCGCTCGGCGCCAAGGGCGACGAGGCGGTCGAGGTGATCAAGGCGCTCAAGCGCAACGTCCGCTATCTCAAGGGCGCGGTGGCGAAGCGCGTGAACACCAAATATGCGGCCGAGCTGCACTTCCACCTCGACGAGACCTTCGACGAGGCGAGCCGCATCGACGCCATCCTGCGCTCGCCGCAGGTGGCGCGCGACCTCGACGGCAAGGTGGGCAAGGCGATCGACGCCGCCGACGGGGACGGCGAGGACTGAGCCGAGGCACGCAGGCGCTAGATTCCGCTCGTCGCGAAGGCGCAGCGCCCGTCCGACTCGAGCAATGCCGGTGCCCGATCGCCGGCGGGCGGGTCGAGAATGAAACGCGGATACGACAGGAAGAAGCCACTCGCCGGAAGCGTCAGCGTCCGCGTCCCGCCGGTCTGGCGGGTCCGGGCTGCGGCGCCCTCGCCGCACAGCCGGGCGAGACCATGGTCGCGCATGACGTTGGCGAACAGCACCGCCGAGGAGTAGGTCATCGGCCCGATGCGCACCTCGATGTCGCCGCGATAGGCCAGCGCGGCGTCGACGGGCGGGGACTCGCGCAAGCCGTTCTCCCCGGCCACGATCGTACCGGCGATTTCGCCCTTCGCCGGATCGTCGGCAATCACACGCTTGAGAGCGGTCGAGCCGTTGCGCCACGGGCGCGTCGCGACATAGGGCATCACGCCATCGATCCACAGGTCGTCGTCGCCGCCGCCGTTGGCGCTCAGGTCGATGAGCAGCCGCGTCGTGCCGGCGGCGCGCAGGCGGGCGAAGCAGTCACGCGTGAAGGCGAGGACGCGCGGCTTGTCGGGCCAGCCAAAGCTTCCGAGACCGAGGAGCCCTTGGCCATCGGCCGCCGTCCGGCAGCGAAAATTGGCGTCGAAGTCGTCCTCGCGGGCGATCGCCGCCGGCAGGACCGGCGCTGCGGTTAGGGTGAGCCGCCCGGGGCGTGCATCGCCGATCCGCAGGTCGAAGCGCTGCGGAGTCCCACGCAGCATCGCGTAGAAGAACCACCACCGTTCCGAAACGAGCGCGCGGCGCATGCGCGGGGTGTCGCCATGGGCGCGCGCCAGCATTGCCGCCGCGAGCTTGCGGCCGTCCTCGCCATTGATCTGACGGATCGGCGTGCCCGAGAGCGGGTGCGGCCCGCCGCCGAGCGCGCCCGCGATCCGGGGAAGTCCGCGGCGGTCGAGTTCCACCTCGAACGGAAAGAGGCCTTCGCCACGCGCGATGAGCTTGGCGGCCTCGCCGCGCCAGCCGGGACGCCCGATCAGCGTGTGTCCATCTTTGAAATGCGGATTGAGGCGCGCGAGCAGCGCCCAGGCGTCGGCGCGAGAGACGGGTCCGTCGATCGATCGGCGAATCCGCGCGGCCTCCGCGTCGAGTGCGGCGATGTCGGCCACCTGGTCGAGCGCGGGGTGGCGCGCCCGGACCTCGCGGAGCGCCTGGTCGAGATCGGCGCGCAGCGCCGCAGGCTCGATCAACGCCTCGCCGGCTTTTGCCGCGGGCGACAGCGCCGCCAACAGCGGGAGAACGGCCAGGAGCGAGAGCGGCAGGTGCGACAAGACAATATCCTCGACACAGGGAACAGATTGGCGTTTGTTGAATTGCATAGGCATAATTTCAACAGGAGTCGATATATGTCGCGGCCGGCAGATCCCCGGGCCATTGCGGACCCCGAACTCGTTCGGCTGCTCGCGTCGCCGGTGCGTCAGGAGCTGGTCGACACGCTCGCGGCGCTGGGCGGCACCGCCAGCGTCGCGACGCTTGCCGAGCAGCTGGGGCGACCCGCCGACGGCCTCTACCATCACATGCGCTTGCTCGCGTCGGCCGGCCTCGTCGAAGCGAGCGACGGCGATGCCGGTGGCGAGCGCCTGTATCGACTGATCGGCGACGGCGCGCCGATCCGGCTCGCCTATCGTCGGGGACCGGGCGGCAACACCGATGCGCTGCGGCATTTCGCGCGTGCGCTCCTCCACGTCGCGGCGTCGGATTTCGACGCTGCCGTCGATCGGCCCGGTGTCGCCCTCTCGGGGCCGCGCCGCGAGCTCTGGGCGTCGCGCACCACCGGGTGGCTGAGCGACGGCGACCTCGTCGAGGTCAACCACCTCCTCGAGCGGCTCGGTGCGCTGCTGAGCCAACCCAAATCGGACGACCGGTCGCGGCTGATGAGTCTGGCCTTCGCGTTCGCCCCGCTTCATCCGCGCCCGAAACGGCGCGGCTAGCGCATGCGAGGCCGCATGGGCCGCCTATTCACCCCGAATTCAGCCGATGTTCCGTATATGTCTCGCGAACCAGAACATGGGAGTCTCGCATGAAGAGTCGCACCAACGCCCTGTTCGCCGCGCTGGCTATCGGCCTGGCCGTCCCCGCGGCGGCCGTCGAAACGCCTCGCGAGGCGCGCATCAACTTCGTCGACCACGGCGGCATCCGCGACTGGCGCGTCGTCGACCGCGACACGCTGCTGATCCGCGGTACCGGCAATCGCTGGTACAAGGCCGAGCTGTTCGCCCCCGCCTGGGGCCTCAACTTCGCGCACGCGATCGGGTTCGATCCGGGCCGCGGCAGCGGCACCTTCGATCGCTTTTCCTCGGTGATCGTCGAGGGACGCCGCTATCCGCTGCGCTCGCTCGTCCAGGTCGAGCCGCCCGCGCGCAAGAACGCATGACCGGGGCGTCTCCCCTCCCCGCCGGGGAGGGGAGCTGCTAACAGCCGCGCCATGCATGGCTGGATCATCCTCGACAAACCGCTCGGCCTGTCCTCGGCGCAGGGCGTCGCCGCAATCAAGCGGCTCGGCCGCGAGACCGGCTGGGGCAAGCTCAAGGTCGGGCATGGCGGCACGCTCGACCCGCTGGCAACCGGCGTGCTGCCGATCGCGCTCGGCGAGGCGACCAAGCTGACCGGCCGGCTTCTCGATGCCACCAAGGGCTATCGCTTCACCGTCTCGTTCGGCGCGGCGACCGCCACCGACGATGCCGAGGGCGAGGTCGTCGCCACCTCCGACGTCCGCCCCGGTCGCGCCGCGATCCTGGCGGCGCTGCCGGCCTTCACCGGCGCGATCGTCCAGATCCCGCCCGCCTATTCGGCGCTCAAGGTCGACGGCGCGCGCGCCTATGCGCTGGCGCGCGCCGGCGAGTCGGTCGAATTGGCGGCGCGCGCGCTGACGATCTATTCGCTCGAACTCGTCGACGGCGACGGGGACAGCGCGACGCTCGAGGCGCTGGTGTCGAAGGGCACCTATATCCGCAGCCTCGCGCGCGATCTCGCGCTGGCGCTCGGCACCGTCGGCCATGTGTCGATGCTGCGGCGGACCAAGGCGGGACCGTTCGGCGAGGAACGGGCAATTTCGCTGGACAAATTGGCCGCGCTCGGTCATAGCCGCGCGCTTGAACAGGCCCTTTTGCCGCTGACGGCTGGACTGGACGACATCCCGGTCCTCGCCGTCGAACCCGCGCAGGCAGCCATGCTTCGGCAAGGACGGCTGCTCGACGGGCGCCCCGATAGCCATGGGCTCCATCTCGCGACCGCCGGGTCTGTTCCGGTCGCGTTGGTCGATGTTTCGGCCGATGGAGTGCGTGTGGTGCGGGGCTTCAACCTCTAGGTAGGAGATCACGATGTCGATCACTGCAGAGCGCAAGGCTGCGCTCATCCAGGAACATGCTCGCGAAGCCAACGACACCGGCAGCCCTGAAGTCCAGGTCGCCATCCTGTCGGAGCGCATCTCGAACCTCACCGAGCATTTCAAGACCCACGCGAAGGACAATCATTCGCGCCGCGGCCTGCTGATGCTCGTCAACAAGCGCCGGTCGCTGCTCGACTATCTGAAGAGCAAGGACCAGGGCCGCTACACCGACCTGATCGGCAAGCTCGGTCTCCGTAAGTAACCCGTACCGGACAGGCCCCTGCGGGGGCCTGTTCCACATCCGGCGGTCGCGATGGGCGCGTCCGCCGGCGTAAGCGTTCCCGGAAGGTCCGGGAACATGCAGGAAAAGACGTATGTTCGATATTCATAAGCAGGAAGTGATGTGGGGCGGCCGCAAGCTGACCCTCGAGACCGGGCGTATCGCCCGCCAGGCCGACGGCGCGGTGCTCGCGACGTATGGCGAGACCGT
>JASBUR010000006.1 GCA_030147805.1 Sphingomonadaceae bacterium | reverse complement strand
CTGCGCAAGGCCGACGAGCGAACCATCCACGACACATGGCGACGCATCGGCGATCTTCTCGATCGCTTCTCACCAACCGAGTGCGCAAACTATCTTCGCCACGCCGGGTACGCGTGCAACTAAACCAAACGCGCTCTAGAGCTCGTCGGCGGGGGTCACATCATCGCTGCCGGGCCGGGCATTGCCTTCGCCGGCGCGCCCCGCGAGCGGATCGCGCCCCCGTTCGATGGCGCTGTTGGTACGCCCCGAATCCTGTTTCCCCGCGGTGCGTTCGCGGTCGTTGCCGACGCCGGCGAGATCGGTGTCCTCAGGCTGGATGTCCTCGTTGCGGTTGCGATCCATCATGCGTCTCCATGTCCGCCCGCCCGTCCGGCGAGCCCGCCCTTGCGGCCTGCCTCGCGCGCCAGCGACGGATTGGCGGCAAAGCCGCCGCCGCGGCTGACCTGGCCGCCGCGCCGCGACACCTCGCGGTGGCGGTCGGGGTCCATCGACCCGAAGCCGCGTGCCGAACTCCGCTCCTCGCTGGCCATCGCTCGTCTCCTCGTTGGCTGTTGGCGGACCAACCCACGGAAAACACGCGAGGTTCCCGCTGGCTTCGGCAAGGCGACGAAGCGATCGTTCAGCGCGTCGTGCTGCCGTCGTCCGCCGCGGCCCTGCTGACGTCGACGGTCGGAAGCGCCACCTCCTTTTCGCGCATGCCGACGTCGACCTTGGGCAGCTCGACGGTCTTCTCGGCGACGCCGACCTTCACCTTGGCGGTTTCGACCTCGACCTTCGGCGCCTCGCCACCGCTGACGCGCAGGTCGACCGACGGGGCGCGCAGCACCCCGCTGGTGTTGACCGCGATGAGCCCGGTCATCTGCGCAGCGACGGCGAGACCGACCAACAGGAGAAGGACCAGGAGGATACGGATCATGACAGCGCCTTCTTGGACATTCGATTCGTCAACGTAACGCGACGACGCGTGCAGGAGTTTCTGTCCGGGCGCCGGCGGCGCCTCAGCGACGCCGCGTCGCCACTGCGCCGACCACCGCGATACGATCGACCTGCGCATAGCCCGGCTGGTCGAGCTCCTCGCCGAACACGTCGGGATCGAGCTCGCGATAGACGAGGTCGCAGCCGCGGTCCGCCATCGCTTCGACCAGGGCCGCCTTGAGCGCGTCATGGCCGCCGACGATGGCACTGCCCGTGTAGAGCAGCAGCCGTCCGCCAGGACTGAGCCGGTCAGCGGCGTCGCAGGCAAGATCGAGCGAGAGGCGGCCGCCGTGCATCGCGCCGCCGTCGCGGTAGGCGCGGCCGCCGGCGTCGATGATGTAGGGCGGATT
Organism: Sphingomonadaceae bacterium; assembly: GCA_030147805.1. GTDB lineage: Bacteria > Pseudomonadota > Alphaproteobacteria > Sphingomonadales > Sphingomonadaceae > Sphingoaurantiacus. The sequence goes on along the minus strand of JASBUR010000006.1, from coordinate 213,631 downwards.
GGCGATCGCCACATCGACCGGTCCCGGGACGTCGGCCAGTCCGTCGCTTTCGACCGTTTCAACCGCGATGCCCGCGAAGGCGGCGTTGATCCGGGCACAGCGCAACGCCTTGACGTTGATGTCGGTCAGCGTGACGCGCGCCTGCGGGCAGGCATCCGCAGCGACGATACCGCCGACGCCGGCGCCCGTGCCGATGTCGACGATGCGGGCGCCGGCGCAGTCGCGCAGGTGCGCGCTGACGAAATCGGCGAAGCGGTAGCTGTCGGGTCCGAAGAACACCGCGTCGGCGTCGTCGGTCGGGTAGGCCGAATGCAGGAAGAGATGGCCGTGCAGGCTCGATATGCGGCAGGTCGCGCGCAGCCGCGGGCCGTGCGGCACGACCTCGCCCGCCGCCTCGAGCAGCGCCAGCAGGTCGGGATCGAGCAGCCCCGGTTCGAACGGCAGGCTCCAGCCCAGTACGTCGGCGAGGTCGCGCGCGGTGCGGCGGCTTGGGCGGGCGATGACGCGGGCATGCGTCGCCGGCGTGGGCGTCACGAAGTCGTAGTTGCGCGTCTTCAGCGCGCCGAGCAGCTCGAGCAGCGCGGCATCGGGATCGGGATCGAGGACTCGTTGGGGAGCTGGCATCGCCCAAGCATAACCGTCGCCGCCCGATTAAGTGCCGTCAGCGACCGCCCAGATCCTTGGCCAGCCGATAGAAATGGTCGAGCCCCCGATAGAAGGCCGGTACCGCCAGCCGTTCGTTGAGGCCATGCGCGAACATGTCGGTCGGCTTGGTGAACAGCCCCGAGCTGGCGAAGGTCGGGATGCCGGCGATGCGATAGACCTTGCCGTCGGTGCCGCCCGATTCGAGATAGGGCACGATCGGCACGCCGGGATGATGGGCGTGTACCGCGCGGGTGATCGCCGCCATCACGTCGGGGCGCATCTCCGACACCGGGCTCGCCTCGGGATTGTTGAGCACCGCGAACTTGACCGCGGGATTGGCGACGACGCGTACCAATTCGGCCTGGACGTCGGCGACCTTGACGTCGGGGAAGATGCGGCAGTTGACGGTGGCGGTCGCCTTCTGCGGCAGCGCATTCTCGGCATGACCGCCGCTCAGCATCGTCGCGACGCAGGTGGTGCGCGTGGTGCCGACGAACTCGGGCCGGCCGGCGAGATAGTCGGAGGCCTTCGCATCCTGCGGATTGGCGGCGAAGGCGGTCAGCATCGCGCCGTCCTCGCCCGGCGTCACCTTGCCGATCGCGCCGAGATAAGCGCGCGTCAGGTCGTTCGCCATCACCGGGAAGCGATGCGCCTGCAGCCGGGTCAGTGCCGCCGCCAGATCGTAGATCGCATTGTCGCCGCGCGGCCGCGAGCTGTGGCCGCCGGGGTTGGTGACGGTCAGCTCGAAGGTCGCATAGGTCTTCTCGGCGCCCTGGACGAGGTAGATGATCGGCTTGCCCGCCGGATCGAGCGCGCCGCCGCCGGCGTCGGTGTTGAGCGCATATTCGGCGTCCTTCACCCAGTCGTGCGCCGCGACGAGCCGCGTCGTCGCCATCTGCGTCTCCTCGTCGCCGATGAAGGCGAAGACGAGGTCGCGCGCCGGCTTGAAGCCTTCCGCCTTCAGCCGCAGGATCGTCGACACCAGCGCGGTGACGCCCGCCTTGTTGTCCATCGTGCCGCGGCCGAAGAAATAGCCGTCCTCCTCGATCAGCCGGAACGGGTCGCGCGTCCAGTCCTCGGGCCGGGCATCGACGACGTCCATATGTGCCGAGAACAGGATCGGCTTTGCCGAGGTCCCGACCGCAGCGGGCAAGCGCACGATCATCGCCACCGTGTCGTCGCTGGGCAGCATGGCGATGTCGGCGGCGGGGACGCCACCAGCCTTCAGCGTATCGGCGAGGTAGGTAGCCATCCTCGGTACCTGGCCGTGGCCCTTGGCGGTGCGGAACGCGATCACCTTCTCGTAGATGTCGCGCGCCTTCACGTCCGGCGGCGAGGTCTGCGCCGTCGCGCCGCCCGCCATCAATGCCGCTGCCAGCGTCGCTCCGAGTATCGCCAATGCCTTCGACGTCATGCCGCCCTCCGTTCGCTGGCGGCGACCCTAGCAGACGCGGGTGCTAGCGAAAGCCATCGCTTTGCGCGGCCCGCGGCGCGGCCTAGACTGCGCTGCAACGAAACCTTGGGGGAGGCTGACGATGGCAACGAAGACGAAAGCGCCGCCGGTACGACCGGCCGACGACATGCGCGGCATTCTCGAGGCGCAGCGCGCGGCGTTCCTCGCCGAGCTTCCCGTCGGCGCCGCCGTCCGCAAGGACCGGCTGATGCGCGCCAAGGCGCTGCTGCTAGACAACCGCGACGCGCTGGCGCGCGCCGTCTCCGACGACTTCGGCCATCGCTCGACCGAACAGACGCTGCTCACCGATATCATGGCCTCGGTCGGGCCGCTCAACCACGCGGCGAAGCATCTCGAGCGCTGGATGGCGCGCGAGAAGCGCAAGCTCGACTTCCCGCTCGGGCTGCTCGGCGCGAAGGCCTGGGTGGAGTATCAGCCAAAGGGCGTCGTCGGCGTCGTCGCGCCGTGGAATTTCCCGATCAACCTGACCTTCGGGCCGCTGGCCGGCGTGCTCGCGGCGGGCAACCGCGCGATGGTCAAGCCGTCCGAGTTCACCCCCGCGACCAGCGAACTGCTCGCCGAACTGGCGGCCAAATATTTCGATGCCGCCGAACTGGCGTTCGTCACCGGCGGGCCCGAGGTCGGCAAGGCATTCACCGAGCTGCCCTTCGATCACATGATCTTCACCGGGGCGACCTCGATCGGCCGGCACGTCATGCGCGCCGCCGCGGAGAATCTGGTACCGTTGACATTGGAGCTCGGCGGCAAGTCGCCGACGATCATCGGCCGCTCGGCCGACCTCGGCCGGGCGACCGACCGCGTCGCGACCGGCAAGATGATGAACGCCGGCCAGATCTGCCTCGCGCCCGACTATATGCTCGTCCCCGAGGAGCAGGAGGGCGCGATCGTCGAGGGGCTGAAGGCGAGTGCGGCGCGGCTCTACCCCACCCTGCTGGCGAACCCCGACTATACCTCGGTGGTCAACGGCCGGCATCGCGAACGGCTGGAGAGCTACCTCGCCGACGCGCGCGACAAGGGCGCCGAGGTGATCGTCGTCAATCCGGCGAACGAGGATTTCGGCGCGCAGAACACGCATAAGATGCCGCTGCACATCGTCCGCAAGGTCACCGACGACATGAAGGTGATGCAGGAGGAAATCTTCGGGCCCGTCCTGCCGGTGGTGACCTACAAGCGCGTCGAGGAGGCGGTCGATTACGTCAATCGCCGCGACCGCCCCTTGGGCCTCTATTATTTCGGCGAGGACGCCGCCGAGCAGCGCCAGGTGCTCGACCGCACCATCTCGGGCGGCGTGACCGTCAACGACGTCATCATGCACATCTCGTCGGAGGACCTGCCGTTCGGCGGCGTCGGCCCGTCGGGGATGGGCAGCTATCATGGCCATGACGGCTTCAAGACCTTCAGCCACGCCAAGGCGGTGTACAAGCAGCCCAAGATCGACATCGCCAAGCTCGCCGGTTTCAAGCCGCCGTACAACGCCACCACGCAGAAGACGCTGAAGCAAAGGCTCAAATGATCGAACGCATCATCGAAGGGCGGCGGCGCGATCTCGGCGACGGCTTCGTCGTCGCGCGCGTGCTGCCGGCACCGTTCCGCCGCACCGTCGGGCCGTTCATCTTCTTCGACCATTTCGGGCCGGTCGGCTATGCGCCGGGCAAGGGCTTCGACGTGCGGCCGCACCCTCACATCAACCTCGCGACGGTGACCTATCTGTTCGAGGGCGAGATCATGCATCATGATTCGCTCGGCTATCATCAGGCGATCCGCCCCGGCGCGGTCAACTGGATGACCGCGGGGCGCGGTATCGTCCATTCGGAACGCTCGTCGGATGCGGTGCGCGCCAGCGGGCAGACGATGCATGGCATCCAAGCCTGGGTGGCACTGCCCGACGAGGCCGAGGAGGTCGAGCCGAGCTTCCACCATCACCCCGCCGAAACGCTGCCGAGCCTCACCATCGACGGTGCGCGCCGCACGCTGATCGCCGGCAGCGCCTTCCACGCGGTCTCGCCGGTGCAGACCTGTTCGCCGATGTTCTATATCGACGTCGAGGCCGAGGCGGGCGCCACCGTCGCGCTGCCCGACGAACATGAGGAGCGCGCCGTGTACATCGCCACCGGCGCGATCGAGCTCGGCGGCGAGCGCTACGAGGCCGGGCGGATGCTGATCGTCGAGCCCGGCGTACGGGCGATCTGGACGGCGATCGGGCCGGCGCGCGCGATGATGCTCGGCGGCGCGCCGGTCGGCGAACGCCACCTGTGGTGGAATTTCGTGTCGTCGCGCCCCGAACGCATCGAACAGGCCAAGGCCGACTGGGCGGCGCAGCGCTTCGGCCAGGTGCCGGGCGAGAGCGATTTCATCCCGCTGCCCGAGGAGCCCAGGCCGCCCGAGCCGATGTCCTGACTGGATCGGATGCGCGGTTCGCCCTACCCAGGGACGAGGCTAAGTCAGGCAGGGTGGCGTGAAGACCGAGCGCATCGACTATATGGACGCCGCGCGCAGCGTGCTGATGTCGCTTGGCGTCGTGCTGCATTCGGCGCGCATCTACGTGCCCAATTCGCCCTGGCTGGTCGCCGAGCCGATGACCGCGCCGATCTTCGGCCTCATCGTCGATGCGATCCACAGCTTCCGCATGCCGGCCTTCTTCTTCATCTCGGGCTTCTTCTGCGCGCTGACGCTCGAACGCTATGGCGCGGGCCGCTTTCTCCGCCAGCGGCTGCCGCGCATCCTGCTGCCGGCGATCACCGTCGCGCTGCTGATCAACATGCCGCAGGTCCACTGGCTGATCGTCGAACGCCAGATCGCGCCGCCGGGCGTCGCCGCCTGGATCAATGGCCAGGCCTGGGTGCTGCATCTGTGGTTCCTGTTCAATCTCGCGCTCTACTTCCTGATCGCCGCGGCGATCGGGCCGCGCGCACTCGATGCGATTCGCGGTGGCGGCGACCGTCTGCTTCGTGTCGGAATCGACCCCGGCGGCGTCGGCGGCGCGGCAGCGCTGATCGCGGCGGCAACGGCCTTCTTCCTGCTGATCGTGCCGCTGGCGCTGGCCGGGCTGATGTATGAACGGCTGCTGCTTTTCGGGCCGATCTTCGGCCTGATCCGCTATGCCTGCCTCTTCCTCATCGGGTTCGCCGCGATGAGCGATCCGCGCTTCGCCGCCGCCTGGTCGCGCTTCGGCTGGCTGATCGTCCCGCCGGCGATCGCGCTGACCTGGGCGGCGCCGCAGCTCGCGGGATCGGTCGGCGAACTGGCGGACCGCGTCGCGCTGCTGTGGCGCGACATGGGCTTCACCTGGCTGACCTTGCTGTTCTTCCGCTGGGTGGCGTCGAAGCCGAGCGCCACGTGGCGCTACATGTCCGACGCGTCCTATTCGATCTACCTGCTCCACCACCCGATCGTGGTGTTCCTGGGAGTTGCGCTCGTCGCCGCGCCGCTGGCCATCGGCGCCAAGTTCGCGCTGATCTGCGTTGCCGCCTTCGCTGCGTCGCTGGCGCTGCACCATTTCATCGTGCTGCGCATTCCGCTGGTGCGGCTGCTGCTCAACGGCAAGCCGATGGCCGCGAAGGCCAACTAGACCGCCGGATGCCGCGTCGCGACCATCGACGGGCGCTTCGACCAGCGATCGTAGAGTTCGACGAGCGCCGGGCGGTTGTTGCGCCAACCGAGCGTCGGGTGGCGGAACTCGAGATAGCCGAGCGCGACCGCGATCAGCAGCTCGGCATAGGGGCGATAGGCGGGTAGCGCGTCGAGCCGCTCGGGCAGCGCGTCGAGCGCGCGCTCGATCTGCGCCTTCCAGCGGCCCTGCCAATAGATCGAGCGCTCGCCGGGCTGGCGCAGCTGCTCGAGCCGCCACGACACCGCCGCGTCGAGGATCGCGTCGCAATGCGCCGCCATCGTCATCGCCTGCCAGCGCTGCGGGTCGGCGGGCTGCGGGTAGAGGTCGGTCGGCGGGACGAGGCTGGCGAGATAGGCGATGATCACCCGGCTGTCGTGGATGTTGATGCCGTCATCGGTGACCAGCGCCGGGATCTTCGACACCGGATTCACCGCGACCAGCGCCTCGGGATCGTCGGTCGGGGTGACCGGCACTTCGTCGAGCTGCGCTTCCAATCCAAGCTCGAGGCCGAAAACACGCACCTTCCGCGCATAGGGCGACGTGTGCGACATGTAGAGCTGCATGAGCGATTCCCCCGAGATTCCCGAAGCCTCTGGTAGCGAGGCGCGCCCGCGCGGTCCACTTTCCGATCTGCTGATCGTCGACCTGTCGCGCGTCCTCGCCGGCCCCTATGCGACGATGGTGCTCGCCGACCTCGGCGCGCGCGTCGTCAAGGTCGAGCAGCCGGGCAAGGGGGACGACAGCCGCCACATCGGGCCGTTCAGTCCGGCGGGGCAGTCGGCCTATTTCAGCTCGATCAACCGCGGCAAGCAGTCGATCGCGCTCGACCTGAAGGCGCCGGCGGATCGCGCGGTGTTCGAGGCGCTGCTGGCGCGTGCCGACGTCGTCGTCGAGAATTACCGCCCCGGCGTCATGGCCAAGCTGGGCTATGGCTGGGAGGCGCTGCACGCGCGCTTCCCGCGGCTGATCTACGCCGCCGCCTCGGGCTTCGGTCACACGGGGCCCGACAGCGGCAAGGCGGCCTATGACATGGTGGTGCAGGCGATGGGCGGCATCATGTCGATCACCGGCCATCCCGGCGGGCCGCCGACGCGCGTCGGCACCTCGGTCGGCGACATCACGGCGGGGCTGTTCACCGTCGTCGGCATATTGAGCGCCGTCCATCATCGCGCGGCCACGGGCGAAGGGATGTTCGTCGACGTGGCGATGCTCGACGGGCAGATCGCCATCCTCGAAAATGCCATCGCCCGCTATGCGGTGACCGGCGTCGCGCCGGGGCCGCTCGGCGCGCGCCATCCGTCGATCACGCCGTTCGCCGCCTATGCCTGCGCCGATGGCCATGTGGTGATCGCCGCGGGCAACGACGCGCTGTGGGAGCGGCTGTGCGATGCGCTCGGCGCGCCAGAGTTGAAGGCCGATCCGCGTTTCGCGACCAATCTCGCCCGCACCGATCATGCCGGCGTCATCGCCGAGGCGATCGAGGCGCGGCTGGCGACGCGCCCCGCCGCCGAGGTATTGGCGCTATGCGAGGCGGGGGGCATTCCGTGCGGGCCGCTGCAGGATACCGCGCAGGCGCTCGACCACCGGCAGGTGCGCGCGCGGAACATGGTGATCGAGACGGCGTTCCCCGACGGCCAGCCGCTGATGGCGGCGGGCAACCCGGTGAAGCTGTCGGCCTATGCCGATCCGACGCACCGCCCCAAGGCGCCCCGGCTCGACGAGCACCGTGCCGCGATTCTGAAGGAACTGGGCTTGTGATCGACGCCGCCACCATCGTCCTCGCCGAGCGGCTGGCCGATGCCGCCGGCGCGGCGATCCGCCCCTATTTCCGGCAGAAGTTCGACATCGAGACCAAGGGCGACCTGTCGCCGGTCACCGCTGCCGACCGCGCGTCGGAGGCCGCGATGCGCGCGATCATCGAGGCGGAGCGCCCCGATGACGGCATCATCGGCGAGGAATATGGTCGCGTCCGCGAGGGGGCGCGCTACGTCTGGGTGCTCGACCCGATCGACGGCACGCGCGCCTTCGTCGCCGGCCGGCCGCTGTTCGGGACGCTGGTCGCGCTGCTCGACGAGGGGCGGCCGGTGCTCGGCGTCATCGACCAGCCGATCATCGGCGACCGCTGGGTCGGCGCCGAACGGCGGCCGACGCTGTTCAACGGCCAGCCGGCGTCGACGCGACGCTGTGCGGCGATCGCCGAAGCGCGGATCGGCACGACCTCGCCGCACGCCTTCTGCGCCGAGACCTTCGCGGCGTTCGACCGGCTGCGCAGCGGCGTGCGCGACACGCTCTATGGCGGCGACTGCCACAATTACGGCCTGCTCGCGTCGGGCCATCTCGATCTCGTCGTCGAGGCGGGGCTGCAGCTCTATGATTTCGCGGCGCTGGTGCCGGTGATCGAAGGCGCCGGTGGGCGGATGACCGACTGGCAGGGCCGCTCGCTTGGCCGCGACAGCGACGGGCGGGTCGTGGCCGCAGGCGATGCGTCGCTGATCCCGGCGGTGCTAGAGAAGCTTGGCGGCTAGTTCGCCCTCGCGGCCTTCTTCGCCGCGTCGCGCGCGTCCTCGGCGCGTTCGTCGGCGTCCTTGCGGGCCTTCTTCGCTGCCTTCTCGCGCCCTTCCTTGATCTTGTCGGCCTCCTTCGCCGCATCGGTCTTCTTGCCCTCGGCCGCCTTGTCGGCGGCCTGGACCGCCGCGGTGCGGGCGCCCGCGAGGACGGGCGCGCAATTGGTATCCTTCTCCTCGCCGGGGTCGACGAAGGCGAGGATGAGCCCGATCGGCGAGACCAGCGCGCCGGCGGCGACGCCGACGAGGCCGCGCTTGATCAGTTCGGGGGAGACGATGTTGATCTTGGGCTCGGCGAAATAGCCGCCGACGGCGATCGGCGACTGGGCGGAGAACAGGCTGAACTTCTTCGAGTCGGCCTCGATCGCGACGTCGAGCGACTCGCGCGCGAAGTTGAAGCTGCCGGTGCCGCGGATCACCGACCGCTGGGTGTCGATGAAGATCGGATCGGCGGCGGCGGTGCCCTTGTTCACCGTGAAGGCGAGCAGGCCGCAGCGGATCTGACTCGGGTCCTTCAGCTGTTTCGCCAGTGCCTTGGTGACATATTGGAAGATGTCGAGCTCGACGAGCTCGGTGTTGCGGATCCAGAAGGTGCCTTCGGGCAGGATCATCGCGATGCGGCCGTTCGACGAGCCGAGCGATTCGCGCACCGTGTCGCCGTAGCCGCGCAGCTGGAGGCGGCCCTTTACCGTGCCGGTCGTCCCCGAATCCTCGATGTCGAAGCCCTGCAGCAGCCGGCCGAGCCTGACCGGCGACAGGCGGATGTCATAATCGGTGACGACGGGCGACTGGCGGGCATTGAGGTTGATGTCGCCGGTGACGCGGCCGCCGGCGAGATCGAAGGCGACCGGCGTCAGCGTCAGCAGCTTCTCGTCGAGCCCGAGGTCGATCTCGAGATTGGCGATCGGAATCGTGCCGGTACGGATCGCCTTGGCCTTGTAGAGGACCTTGGCGTCGAACCGCCCGAGATTCTCGGAGGCCAGCGGCGCGTCCGGAAGGATGCGCGGCCGGCCGCCCTCCCGCGTGATCGCCCCCTTGCCGCCCATCGCATCGAGGCGGTCGGGCGAATAGCCGATCCACGGCCCGGCATCGAGGATGTCGAGGCTGTTGCTCGCGAGGTCGGCATCGATGAACAGCCGCTGACGGTCGCGCATCGTGATCGTCATGCGGCCATTGAGGTCCGAATCGCCGAAGCGGCCGTCGATGTCGGTAAATCGCCACTCGTCGCCGACCGGCGTGAGCTTCGAGGTGACGCGGAAATCGCGGGTATCGGGAATGACGACGCCGAGCAGCGAGAAGGGGGTGTTGAGGTTGCCGCCGCGCGCGGCCAGCGTCAGCCTGGCGCCTTCGAGCACCGTCGCGCCGGGAAGCGTCCCGGCGATGTCGACACGGCTGTCGCCGACGTTGATCGTCATGTCGAGCTTGTTGCTGCCGCCGGCCAGCGTCTCGTTGGGTGAGGTCAGCGCGCCCTTCACCGTAAAGCGCGCGCCGTGCGACGTGCCGTCGCCATCGAAGGGGATCCGTGGCTGCAGGACGCTCCTGGCGGCGGCGATGTCGCCCACCCTGATGTCGGTGTCGAGCATCAGCGGCGCATCGACATAGTGAATGCGCGTGCCGGCGATCGCAGCGCGGACGATGTCGGGCAGCTCGAAGGGCTCGTTGCTGTCCGAGCGGAAGGTCCAGGTGTTGCGCGTCGCCTGGCGCTCGAGCCCGATCTCGGCGCCTTCGAGCTCGAGGTAGTTGAAGCGCTGCTGGCCGAAGATCAGCCGCCAGAGGTTGAGCTGCAGCGCGACGCGGTCGGCATCGAACAGCTGCCTGTCCTTGGCCCAGGCCGGGTTGGAGATGCTGATGTCCTCGGCGAGGAACTGGATGTGGAAGGGATTGAGATAGAGGTTGAAGTCGCCGCCCACGCGGACCTGCCGCTCGGTATAGTCCGAGGCGATGCCGACGAAGCTGTCCTTGAGGAAGCGCCCCTTGGTGATGAACAGCACCAGCCAGGCGAGGAAGATCGCCAGCAGGATGCCAAGCAGCAGCTTGACCGGCCAGGTCAGGCTCTCGCGCCAGTCGTGCTTGATCTCGCGCGCCGATGGCTCGGCCGCGGTCGCTGTCTGTTCGGCCATCGGGAGTAGGAACGGCGGCGGTACGACGCTGTTCCGCAGCGCCCCGATTCAGGTCGCGTCGTGGAAGATGATCCCGAGCGTGTGGCGCCGCCCCGACCGCACCCGGCTGACGCCGTGGCGCAGGTTGACGCGGTAGCTGCCGCGGCTGCCCTGCACGGGTCGATGGTGGACGGCGAAGATCACCGCCTGTCCGCGGGTCAGTGGAACGACGTCGGCGCGCGATTGCATGCGCGGGCGCTGCTCGGTCAGCACGAACTCGCCGCCTTCGAAGTCCTCGCCGGGGCGGGACAGCAGGATGGCCGCCTGCAGCGGGAAGACATGCGCGCCGTAGAGGTCCTGGTGCAGGCAGTTATAATCGTCGGGGCCGTAGCGCAGCAGCAGCGGCGTCGGCCGCCGCTGGCCGGCGGCGTGGCAGCGGTCGAGGAAGTCGGCGTGCGTTTCGGGGAAGCGCACCTCGATTCCCATCGTCGCGTTCCAGCGGTTGGCGATCGGCGCGAGCCGCGGATAGAGGCGCTCGCGCAGCCGCTGGACGAGATCGGGCAGCGGATAGGCGAGATATCTATACTCGCCGCGCCCGAAGCCGTGGCGCGCCATCACCACGCGCGAGCGGAAATGCCGGTCGTCATCGTAGAGCGCGGCCAGCGCATCGCATTGTTCGGGGGTGAGCAGCGGCCCGGTCAGCGCGTGGCCGCGCGCGTCGAGGTCGGCCTCGACGCGCGTCCAGTCGGTCGCCATCACGCCGCCGCGCGTTCGCGCTTGAGCAGCTCGCGCTTGCGTTCGACCCCCCAGCGATAGCCCGAGAGGTCGCCGTCCGACCGCACGACGCGGTGGCAGGGGATGGCGACCGCCAGCGCGTTGGCGCCGCAGGCCTGCGCGACGGCGCGCACCGCGCTCGGCCGGCCGATCGCCGTGGCGATCTCGAGGTAGCTCGCCGTCCGCCCGGCGGGGATGCGGCGCAGCGCCTCCCAGACCATCTGCTGGAAAGCGGTGCCGCGCACGTCGAGCGGCAGGTCGAGCGCGCGGCCCGGCGCATCGATGATCCCGACGACGCGCGCCACCGTCGCCTCGAAGTCCGCATCGGCGCCGACCAGCTCGGCCTGCGCGAAGCGGTCCTGCAGGTCGCGGACCAGCTGTTCCGGATCGTCGCCGAGCAGGATCGCGCACACGCCCTTGTCGGTGGCGGCGACGAGCACCGCACCGAGCGAGCAGTCACCGACCGCGAAGCGCACCACCGCGCCCTTGCCGCCGGCGCGATAGGCGCTCGGCCGCATGCCGAGCCGCCCGGCCGATTCGGCGTAGAAGCGGCTGTTGGCGTTGTAGCCGGCGTCGTAGAGCGCCTCGGTCACCCCGGCGCCGCTCGCCAGCGCTTCGCGCACCCGCTCGCCGCGCCGTGCCGCCGCATAGGCCTTCGGCGTGACGCCGGTCACCGACTTGAAGACGCGGTGGAAGTGGAAGCGACTCATGCCGGCGCCCGCCGCCAGCCTATCGAGATCGGGCAACTCCTCGGCCGAATCGATGGTGCGGCAGGCCGCAGCGACCGCCGCCGCCTGTTCCTCGGCGCGCGAGGGGCCGTCGGGGCGGCAGCGCTTGCAGGCGCGGAAGCCCGCCGCCTCGGCCGCCGCCGGATCGGCGTGGAAGGCGACATTCTCGCGCCGCGCGGGGCGGGCGGCGCAGGACGGCCGGCAATAGACGCCCGTCGTCTTCACCGAATAGAGGAACTCGCCGTCGGCCGCCGGATCGCGGCGCTGCACCGCCGCCCACCGGGCCGAATCGTCTGTAAAGAGCGGCAAGGTCGCCATGTCGTTTCTCCCGATCACATGCTGTTGCTCAGCGTCGGGATCAAGCTAGGGACATCGGCGACGCGGCGAACTCCGCTCCTTGCTCGGCAATTCGTCTTCGCCGAAGGCGCGGATCGGTTGCCTTTTCGCAGGCACATCGCTATACGCCCCGCTCCGATCGAGGGATCGCCCGGCCAGTGTGGGCTGCCGTGGACGATCCGCAATCGCTCTCAAGGAGACGAAAATGCCCAAGCTCAAGACGAAGAGCGGCGTGAAGAAGCGCTTCAAGCTCACCGCCACCGGCAAGATCAAGCATGGTGTGGCGGGCAAGCGCCACCGGCTGATCAGCCACAACGCCAAATATATCCGCACCAACCGCGGCACCACCGTGCTCGCCGAGGCCGACACCGCGCGTGTCAAGGCCTGGGCGCCGTACGGCCTGAAGTAAGGAGACCCCGGTATGGCACGCGTCAAGCGCGGTGTAACCGCACGCGCCCGTCACAAGCGGGTTCTCGAACAGGCGAAGGGCTATTACGGCCGTCGCAAGAACACCATCCGCGTCGCCCGTCAGGCGGTCGAGAAGGCAGGCCAGTACGCCTACCGCGATCGCAAGGTGAACAAGCGGAACTTCCGCGCGCTGTGGATCCAGCGCATCAACGCCGCCGCGCGTGAAGAAGGCCTGACCTACGGCGTCTTCATGCATGGCCTCAAGCTTGCGGGCATCGAGCTCGACCGTAAGGTCCTCGCCGATCTCGCGGTGCATGAGCCCGAGGCGTTTAAGGCGATTGCCGCGCAGGCGCAGACCGCGCTCGGCCAGGCCGCCTAACAGCATATCAGGCGATCGGAACGAGGGCGCGGGCTGCTTCGGCGGCGCGCGCCCTCGTCGTTTGTGATTGAGAAAAACGGACCGTCATCCCCGCGAAGGCGGGGACCCAGTCCGACAAAAAGAGCCCGCGGTGGCGGGCAGGTCGTTCGCTGGGCTGGGTTCCCGCCTTCGCGGGAATGACGATGAAGGGAATGGGTTGGGGATGACCGACGTCGAATCACTGAAGCGCGAGCTGCTCGACGCGGTCGCCGCCGCCGACAGCGCCGAGGCCGTCGAGGCGGTGCGCGTGCGCGCGCTCGGCAAGTCGGGCGCGGTCACCGAGCTGCTGAAGACGCTCGGGCGGATGACCCCCGAGGAGCGGCAGGTGCAGGGGCCGGCGTTCAACGGGCTGCGCGAGGCGCTCGCCGCGGCGATCCAGGCGCGCAAGACCGGGCTCGAAGATGCGGCGCTCGACGCGCGCCTCGCCGCCGAGCGGCTCGACATGACGCTGCCGGTCGGCCTAGGCGCCACCGGCACGGTGCACCCGATCAGCCAGGTGATGGACGAGCTCGCCGAGATCTTCGCCGACATGGGCTTCGCGGTCGCGACCGGCCCCGAGATCGAGGACGAGTGGCATAATTTCGACGCGCTCAACATTCCCGAGACGCATCCGGCGCGCGCCATGCACGATACCTTCTATTTCCCCGACCAGATGCGCGGGGAGAAGGGCAAGATGCTGCTGCGCACGCACACCTCGCCGGTGCAGATCCGCACGATGCTCACTGAAAAGCCGCCGATCCGCATCATCGCGCCGGGGCGGGTCTACCGGTCCGATTCGGACGCGACGCACACGCCGATGTTCCACCAGATCGAGGGCCTCGTGATCGACCGCGGCATCACGCTCGGCCACCTCAAATGGACGCTCGAGACCTTCCTCAAGGCCTTCTTCGAGCGCGACGACGTGCAGCTGCGGTTGCGCCCGAGCTATTTCCCCTTCACCGAGCCGTCGGCCGAGGTCGATGTCGGCTATAGGATCGAGAACGGCCAGCGCGCCATCGGCGGGTCGGACGGCTGGATGGAGGTGCTGGGCAGCGGCATGGTCCACCCGAAGGTGATCGCCGCCTGCGGGCTCGATCCCGACGAATGGCAGGGCTTCGCCTTCGGCACCGGCGTCGACCGGCTGGCGATGCTCAAATATGGCATGGACGACCTGCGCGCCTTCTTCGATGGCGACCTGCGCTGGCTGCGCCACTATGGTTTTCGCGCGCTCGACGTGCCGACGCTGAGCGGAGGAGTCGGCGCATGAAGTTCACCCTGTCCTGGCTCAAGGATCATCTCGCCACCGACGCCTCGCTCGACGCGATCGTCGACGGGCTGACGCGCGTCGGCCTCGAGGTCGAGGGCGTCACCGATCCGGCGGCGAAGTTCGCGCCGTTCGTCATCGCGCGCGTGCTGACAGCTGCGCCGCATCCGCAGGCCGACAAGCTGCAGGTGCTGAGCGTCGATACCGGCAGCGGCGAGCCCGTCCAGGTCGTCTGCGGCGCCCCCAATGCCCGCGCCGGGCTGGTCGGCGTGTTCGGCGCGCCGGGCGCCTATGTGCCGGGGATCGACGTGACCTTGAAGGTCGCGGCGATCCGCGGCGTCGAGAGCCGCGGCATGATGTGCTCGGAGCGCGAGCTCGAGCTGTCGGACGCGCACAGCGGCATCATCGAGCTGGCGGCAGACGCGCCCGTCGGCGCGAGCTTTGCGGCGCACGCCGGGCTCGACGACCCCGTCATCGAGGTGGCGGTGACCCCCAACCGGCAGGATTGCATGGGAGTCGCCGGCATCGCGCGCGACCTCGCCGCACTCGGCCTCGGTACGCTGAAGACCGGCGTCGTCGAGGTGGTGGAGGGCAGCTTCGCCTGTCCGATCGAGATCCGCACCGACGATCCCGAAGGCTGCCCGGCGTTCCACGGCCGCGTCATCCGCGGCGTGTCGAACGGCGCGTCGCCGGCGTGGCTGCAGCAGCGGCTGCGCGCCATCGGGCTGCGCCCGATCTCGGCGCTGGTCGACATCACCAACTACATCAGCTTCGACCGCGGCCGGCCGCTGCACGTCTATGATCTCGCCAGGCTGCAGGGGGCGCTGGTCGCCCGCCGCGCGCGCGATGGCGAGACGGTCGAGGCCCTGAACGGCAAGACTTATGCGCTGACCGCCGACATGACGGTGATCGCCGACGATGTCGCGGTGCACGACATCGGCGGCATCATGGGCGGCGAGCACAGCTCGGTGACCGAGACGACGACCGACATCCTGCTCGAATGCGCCTATTTCGACCCGGCGCGCATCGGCACCACGGGGCGCGCGCTCGGCATCAATTCGGATGCGCGCGCGCGCTTCGAGCGCGGCGTCGATCCGGCGTTCCTCGATGCCGGCACGCAGCTGGCGACGCACATGATCCTCGACCTGTGCGGCGGCGCGGCGTCCGAAGTGACCGTCGCCGGCAAGGCGCCGGTGCCCGACAAGGTCGTCGCCTACCGTCCGGCGCGGACGCTCGGCCTCGCCGGCGTCGAGATCGCCGAGGCGCGGCAGGCGGAGATTCTCAGCGACCTCGGCTTCCGCGTCGAACAGGGCGCGCCCTGGCAGGTTGGCGTACCGAGCTGGCGCCGCGACATCGACGGCGAGGCGGACATCGTCGAGGAGGTCGCGCGCATCTACGGCTTCGACCATGTGCCGTCGACGCCGCTGGCGCGCGCCGAGGGCGTCGCGCGGCCGACCGCCACCGCGGCGCAGCTGATCGAACGGCGCGTCCGCCGCACGATCGCGGCGCGTGGGGCCAACGAGGCGGTGACCTGGAGCTTCATCGCGCCGCACGAGGCGGCGCCGTTCGGCGGCGGCGCCTGGACGCTCGACAACCCGATCTCGGCCGACCTCGCGGTGATGCGGCCGTCGCTGCTGCCGGGGCTGCTGACCGCGGCCAAGCGCAACCTCGATCGCGGCCAGTCGGGGCTGCGGCTGTTCGAGGTCGGGCGGCGCTATCTCGCCGACGCCGAGCGGCCGACCGTTGGCCTCGTGCTCGTCGGCGAGCGTGCCGCGCGCGACTGGCGGACCGGCAAGGCGAGCGGCTTCGATGCCTTCGACGCCAAGGCCGAGGTGCTGGCGGCGCTCGCCGCCGCCGGCGCGCCGGTCGACCGGCTGCAGGTGCTCGGCGACGCCAGCGGCTGGTATCATCCGGGCCGCTCGGGTCGGCTGTGTCTCGGACCCAAGCAGGCACTCGCCGAATTCGGCGAGCTGCACCCGCGCGTCGCGAAGCATTTCGACCTGCGCGGCGGTGCGGTGGTCGCCGAGATCTTCCTCGACGCCTTGCCGCCGGCGCGCGGCGGCGCCAAGCGCACGCGGCCGGCGCACCAGCCCAACCCGCTGCAGGCGGTGACGCGCGACTTCGCCTTCGTCGTCGATGCCGGCGCTTCGGCCGATGCGCTGCTGCGCGCGGTGCGCGGCGCCGACAAGACGGCGGTGACCGACGTCGCGCTGTTCGACATTTTCGACATGGGCGACGGCCGCAAGTCGCTCGCGGTGTCGGCGACGCTGCAGCCGAGCGAGCGCAGCTTCACCGACGAGGAACTCGACGCGCTGTCGGCGAAGATCGTCGCCGCGGCGCAGAAGGTCGGGGCGAGCCTTCGCGGCTAGCATCGTCATGTTGCTGGTCGAAGCCGCGCGGCCGTTGGTCGCGCGACGCTTTCGCGCGCGCGGCCCGGGCGCTTTGAACGCTGGCATGCAGTGGCGTGCCAAAGCGATGCGCCGAGTCGTCGAGTTGCTGGCCTTCCTGCTGCTCGCGCTGGCGCTTGCGATCCCGCTGGCGGACCGCTTCGGCGTGTCGCGGCCCTCCTGGACGCTGGCCGGCATCTCGATCGCGCTGCCGACGACTTTCGCGGTGACGGCACACTAGGCTAAGGCAGCGCCATGACGGGCGCCGCGGGCGCCCGATTCCCAATCGAAAGTCCCCCCATGTCCATCGACAAGACCGAGAACGAGCTGGCCGGCGTGCCGTCGCGCCGCATGAAGCACCAGGCGACCGAAATCGGCGGGCGCCGGCTGCACCCGTCGACGATGATGATGGGGCATGGCTATGACCCGGCGCTGTCCGAAGGCGCCTTGAAGCCGCCGATCTTCCTCACCTCGACCTTCGTCTTCGAGAGCGCGGCGCACGGCAAGCGCTTCTTCGAAGGCATCACCGGCGTGCGCCCCGGCGGCGCCGAGGGCCTCGTCTATTCGCGCTTCAACGGCCCGGACCAGGAGATACTCGAGGACCGGCTGGCGCTGTGGGAGGACGTCGAGGACGCGCTCGTCTTCTCGAGCGGCATGTCGGCGATCGCCACGGTGTTTCTCGCGCTGCTGCAGCCGGGCGACGTCGTCGTCCATTCGGCGCCGCTCTACGCCGCGACCGAGACGCTGATCGGCCGCATCCTCGGCAAATTCGGCATCACCTGGCTCGACTTCCCCGCCGGCGCCACGCAGGCCGAGATCGAGGAAGTGATGCGCGCCGCCAAGGCCAAGGGCCGCATCGGCGCGATCTATCTCGAAAGCCCGGCCAACCCGACCAACGCGCTCGTCGACGTCGAGGCGGTGCATGCCGCGCGCGCCGCAGTGCTCGGCGGCGACGAGCACCAGCCGCAGATCGTCATCGACAATACCTTCCTCGGCCCACTGTGGGCGCAGCCGGGCAAGCAGGGCGCCGATCTGGTGCTCTACTCGCTCACCAAATATGTCGGCGGGCACAGCGACCTGGTCGCGGGCGGCGTCACCGGCAGCAAGGCGTCGATCCTGCCGATCCGCATGATGCGCAACACCATCGGCACGATCACCGATCCGCACACCGCCTGGATGCTGCTGCGCTCATTGGAGACGCTCGAGCTGCGCATGAGCCGCGCCGGCGAGAACGCCAAGCTGGTCTGCGACTATCTGCGTACGCATCCCAAGGTCGAGACGGTCGGCTATCTCGGCTTCCTCGAGCCCGGCTCGCGCCAGGCCGACATCTACGCCCGCCACTGCACCGGCGCGGGATCGACCTTCTCGCTCTACGTGAAGGGCGGCGTGGCCGAGGCGTTCCGGCTGCTCGACAACCTGCGGCTGATCAAGCTGGCGGTCAGCCTCGGCGGCACCGAGAGCCTCGCCTCGCATCCGGCGGGCATGACGCATCTGTCGGTACCGCAGAAGCGCAAGGACGAGCTCGGCATCGGCGACAATCTGGTGCGCGTGTCGATCGGCGTCGAGCATCCCGACGACCTGATCGCCGACTTCGAGCAGGCGCTGGCGGCGGTTTAAGCGCCGTCCCAATCCCTCTCCCGCAAGCGGGCGAGGCTAGGTGAGGGTGGGCGAGCGCAGCGAGCTCCCGCCCGGCAGACACCCTCACCCTCCCACCGCTACGCGGCGGGCCCCTCCCTCTCCCGCAAGCAGGCGAGGGGAAGGAGGGCTATGCGTAGTAGGCCAGCCGCAGCCCGGGCCGGTCCCACCGGCACCGGGCGAGCTTGCCCGTCGTCGACAGGCAGACCCAGGCGTCCTGCAGGTCGGCGCCGCCGAAGGCGATGTTGGTGGTGAGCAGGTCGGGGAAGGCGACGATCTCATAAGCGCCGGTGCGCGGGTTGACCTGCGCGATGCCGGGCGCCTCGACGAGCGTCGCGACGCACACGGTGCCGTCGGCGGCAACGGCGAGGCTGTCGAGCAGCGTGCGGCCAGGGAAACTGGTCACGACGCGTCCCGGCAGCGCCGGCAGCGGCGAGGGCGCGACC
Organism: Sphingomonadaceae bacterium; assembly: GCA_030147805.1. Classification (GTDB taxonomy): domain Bacteria; phylum Pseudomonadota; class Alphaproteobacteria; order Sphingomonadales; family Sphingomonadaceae; genus Sphingoaurantiacus. Next base: position 194,864 of record JASBUR010000006.1, on the reverse strand, counting down.
TCGCCGTCGCCGGTGATGTCGAAGGCGAGCAGCAGGCGTTCGGTGGTCAGCGCGGTGTAGACGGTCTTGCCGTCGGGCGAGAGGCCGACGCCGTTCATGTTGGGTCCCGAGACCGCGCAGCGGATGCCCGAGCCGTCGGGCTTGGCATAGTAGAGACCGCCCGCGTCGGTCGAGCGATGACGGTGCTTGCCGAGGTCGGTGAACCAGAAGCCGCCTGCCGCATCGAAGACGATGTCGTTGGGCCCCGACAAGGACTCGCCGTCGCAGCTGTCGTACAGGCGGTCGACCGTGCCGGTGGCGAGATCGACGCGCTCGATGCGGCCGGTGGTATAGTCGGCGGCGGCACCGCCGGGCAGCAGCATGCCCATCTCCTGCCCCGACCATTCGAAGCCGCCATTGTTGCAGACGTAGAGCGCGCCATCGGGGCCGATGGCGAGGCCGTTGGGGCCGCCGCCCGGTTCGGCGATCACCTGCTTGCGGCCGTCGGCGAGGATACGGGTGATGCGGCCGGCGGCGATCTCGACGACGATCACCGAGCCGTCCGCCATCCATACCGGACCCTCGGGAAACGCCAGGCCGTCGGCGACGATCTCGAAATCCATGCCATCCTCCCCAATGATTTGTTGGCCCGAGGGTGAAACCGCGTCGCGTTGAGCGCAAGGGGCTGGCCACGACCCTCCCCTTTGCATTAGCCTGCAGGTTCACGATGTGTTCGCAAGGGATAAGGCGTGCTCGAAGGCTTGTTGTTCGTCGCCGGATTCATCGTCGCGCTCGCCGCGGGCTGGTTCCTCTGGGGCCGGTCGGTCGGTGCGGTGGCGGCGAAACTCGGCACCGCCGAGCGCGACCTGGCGGCGGCATCGGCGCATGCCGACCGGGTGCCGGCACTCGAGCGCGAGCTGAACGACGCGCGCGAGACGGTGCGCGCCGCCGAGGCGCGAATCGCCGCGCTGACCGCCGGCGCCGAGGAGCGTGATCGCGCGCATGCGGTGCAGCTCGCGCAGATGAAGGAGCAGTTCGGCCAGCTCGCCAGCGACGTACTCAAGGGCGCGCAGGACCAGTTCCTGACGCTCGCCGAGGAGCGGTTCGCCAAGCATAGCGAGGTCGCCGACAAGGGGCTGGCGAAGAACAAGGCCGAGCTCGCCGAGCTGATCGCGCCGATGCGCGAGACGCTGTCGCGCTACGAGGTGCAGCTCAAGGAGATCGAGCTGGCGCGCAACGACGCCTATGGCCAGCTGAAGCAGCAGATCGCCACGGTGGCGCAGGGCCAGCTGCAGGTGCGCGACGAGGCGTCGAAGCTCGTCACCGCGCTGCGCTCGAGCGGCAAGACCGCGGGCAGCTGGGGCGAGCAGCAGCTGCGCAACACGCTCGAGATGGCCGGGCTGCGCGAGGGCATCGACTTCACCTTGCAGACGACCGCAGCGGGCGAGGAGGGGTCGAAGCGGCCCGACGCGATCATCAACCTGCCGGGCGGCCGCAACCTCATCATCGATTCGAAATGCTCGCTCGGCGACTATCTCAACGCCGTCGAGGCCGACAACGACGACCTGCGCCGCGCCGCCTACCGCCGCCACTCGGCCTGCGTGCGCGCGCATGCCAAGGGGCTGGCCGACAAGGCCTATTGGAAGGACTTCGGCCAGTCGGCCGACTTCGTCATCCTGTTTCTGGCCGGCGAGAATTTCCTGTCGGCGGCGCTCGAGCATGATTTGCCGCTGCTCGGCTGGGCGTTCGACCAGCGCGTCCTGCTCGCCGGGCCGATCAACCTGCTCGCCATCGCCAAGACGGTGGCGCTGGTCTGGCGGCAGGAGACGCTCGCCGAGGAGGCGCAGAAGATCGGCGCGCTCGGCGCCGACCTGCACAGCGCGATCGCCACGATGGCCGAGCATGTGGCGAAGGTCGGCGGCAACCTCGACCAGGCGGTTCGCGCCTATGACGAGTTCGTCGGCTCGCTCGAGAGGAATGTGCTGCCCAAGGCGCGCCGCTTCACCGAGCTCGGCGTCGAAAAGGGCAAGAAGGCGGTGCCGCAGCTCGCCGAAGTGGCGCGGACGACGCGCGCCGCGGTCGCCCCGGAGTTGGTGGCGCTCCCCAAGGCGACCGCGGCCGAGTAACGGGTCAGCGCTTCGCTTCGAGCACCATGTTGAACGCGGTCTCGGCGGCGCGGCGCACGCGCGTGAGGCCGGCGGCGCCGAGCACCTCGGACAGCCGCTTCTGCCCCGCCTGGGCGCCGAGCCCCAGACCGACTTCCTGCGATAGCGACACCGGGGTGCACACCATCGTCGAGGCGGCGTAGAACAGCTGGCCGACCGGGTTGAGATTGTCCTGCAGGCTGTCGCCCGCCATCGGCTCGATCAGCATCAGCGCGCCGTCCTCGGCGAGCGCCGGCGCCGCATGCGCCGCCGCGCCGACCGGATCGCCCATGTCGTGCAGCGCATCGAAATAGCCGATGAGATCGTAGCCGCCGCCCGGGAAGTCCTTGGCGGTGGCGACCGTGAAATGCGCGTTGTCGAGGCCAAGCTCGGCGGCCTTCCGGCGCGCGGCCTCGATCGACGGGGCGTGATAGTCGAACCCGTGGAACTGGCTGTTCGGGAAGGCCTCGGCCATCATCAAGGTCGAGGCGCCGTGGCCGCAGCCGATGTCGGCGACCTTGGCGCCCTGCGCGAGCTTCGGCATCAGGCCGTCGATCGCGGGCAGCCAATCGGTCAGCAGATGCGCATTGTAGCCCGGCCGGAAGAAGCGCTCCATGCCGGTGAACAGGCAGGCGTGATGCTCGCTATAGTCGACTCCCTCGCCGGTGCGGAAGGCGCGCTCGATCTTGGCGACATTGAGCATGTTGGCGTGCACGCACTGGTAGCCGCCCAGCATGAAGAAGGGGCTGTCGGGATTGGCGAAGATCATCGCCTGCTCGGGGGTGAGCGTGAAGCGGTCGCTGGCAGCGTCATAGTCGACATAGCCCGAGGCGGCGTGCGCCGCGAGCCACTCGCGAACATAACGCTCGTGCGTGCCGGTCCGGGCGGCGACCTGGTCCGACGTCAGCGGGCCTGCATCGGCCATCGCGCGGTAGAGGCCGAGCTCGTCGCCGAGGCGGATGAGCGGCAGCATCGATGCCGCCCCCATGTCGCCGAGCATGCGGCCGACGAGGAATTCGAGCTTCTCGGGTTGAACGGTCATGGCGGTCTCCAGGTCGCTCCGCGGCCGTGCCGTTGGCGAAAGACGGCCGCTGGGTTAAAAGGAGCGCGCCTTCTGGCGACGGGTCCGCTGAGCTGCAAACGAGCTTTGCTCTTCCGTGCGCCAAACGGAGCTTGTCGATGCCACGTCCCCTGCTGCCCCTGAGCGGCTTTCGCACGTTCGACAGCGCGGCGCGCCACCTGAGCTTTGCCCGCGCCGCCGACGAGCTGCGTGTCACGCCGGCGGCGGTCAGCCATCAGGTCCGCACGCTCGAGGAGTATCTCGGCACCAAGCTGTTCAATCGCGAGGGGCGGCGGCTGACCTTGACCGATGCCGGCGCCGCGCTGGTGCCCGACCTGCGGCTGGCGTTCGACCGGATGGAGAGCGCGCTCGACCGCGTGCGGCCCGAGCCAAGCCGCGCGGTGCTGTCGGTGACGATGCCGCCGACCTTCGCCACCAAATGGTTCGTGCCGCGGCTCGACAGCTTCCGCGCCGCGCATCCCGACATCGAGCTGCGGCTCGACGTCAACGACCGGATCGTCGCCTTCGAGGAGGCCAACGTCGATGTGGCGATCCGCTACGGCATGGGCGGCTACGCGGGGATGATCGCCGAGAAGCTGTGCGACGAGCGCGTTTTCCCGGTCTGCTCGCCACGGCTGGCGGCGCGGCTCGCGACGCCGTCCGATCTCGCGCACGCCGAACTGCTGCACGTCGACGGCAACCTGCGCTTCGACGCCTCCTTCCCGACCTGGGTGACCTGGCTGGCGGCGGCGGGCGTCGGCGGCGTCGACGCCGACCGCGGAATGCGCTTCACGCTGTCGACACCGGCGATCGAGGCCGCGGTCGACGGGCAGGGAGTGATGCTGGCGCGCCACCTCGTCGTCGCCGAGGATCTGGCGACGGGGCGGCTGGTCAAGCCCTTCGCGCTCGAGCTGCCGGTGCGGCCGGCCTATTATCTCGTCTATCCCAAGGCGGCGCTCAGGCTACGCAACGTCGCGCGGCTGCGCGACTGGCTGCTGGCGGAGTTCGCGCGCCCCTACCCGGCGAGCGAACGGAGCGACGTCGGCGGCTTCAAGGAGCTGGCTGCGCTCGGCGGCGCTGGTTGAAGATCTCGTAGAGCAGCACCGCGCACGACACGGCAACGTTGAGGCTGTCGGCCTTGCCGGCCATCGGGATCTTCACCAGCAGATCGCACTGCGCCTCATAGTCGGGCGGCAGTCCCGATTGTTCGTTGCCCATGAACAGAAAGGTCGGTGCCTGGTAGTCCACCGCCTGGTAGTCGTGCGTCGTGTTGAGGCTGGCGCCGACGAGCTGGCCGGGGCCCTGGCGCAGCCAGGTGAAGAAGGCGGCACCCTCGGCCTGGACGACGGTCTGCGTGAACAGCGCCCCCATGCTGGCGCGCACCGCTTCGACCGAGAAGGGGTCGCACGACTGGTCGAGCAGGATGACGCCGCCGGCGCCGACCGCGTCGGCGGTGCGCAATATGGTTCCGAGGTTGCCCGGGTCCTTGAGCGACTGGCAGACGATCCAGACGAAGCTGGCGTCGCGGCGGATCGCGTCGAGCCCGAGCGGCTCGATCGGGAACACGCCGACCAGCGCCTGCGGATTGTCCTTCTCGGTGATCTTGTGGAGGATGTCGCGGGTGGTCTCGATGACGTCGCCGCCCGCTGCCTCGCACTGCGCGGCGAGCCTTTCGAGCAGCGGATGCCCGCGCGCCTCGTCGGCATAGACCAGCATCCGCGGCACCGCACCGGCCTCGACCGCCTCGGCGACGATGCGCATGCCCTCGGCCAGGAACAGCCCTTCGCGGACGCGGAACTTCTTCTCGCGCAGCGAACGGATGCGCTTGATCGTCTCGTTCGAATGGCTGGTGATGATGCGCGGCATGCGGGTGATTAGCGGCGGGCAGCGCTAGCGGGCAAGCGAACTCGGCGGAACGAGCCGCATGCCCTTGCCGTCGAGCGTCGCCGTCCAGGCCTGCAGCGCTGCGATCGTTGCGGGCAGCGGCCGGGCGTAGCCGATCGCCGCGCCCTCGCGCTTTGCCTGCGCCTCGAGCGCTTCGAGATGGCTCGCGATCGAGCCGCTTTCGTCGAGGAAGCGGTCGTTGGCGGCGGCGCGGACGCCGGCCTCGCGCGCCGTTGCGACGCCGACGCTGCGCGCCGAGGCGCGGGCGTCGAGATAGGCGAGCCCGCGCGCGCCCACCGCGTCGAGCACTGGCCCCAACGCGGCCTCGCTCTCGGTGAACGCCGATCCCATGATGCCGGTGACGCCGGTGGCGCCGCCGACGCGCGCGAGCGCCCAGTCGAGCCGGCGCAGATTCTCCTCGGGGGCGGCGCCGACGAGCAGCGTGTTCCGGCCCGGGCTCACGCGCGGCCAGGCCTTGGGCTGCATCGGCAGGCCGGCCAGCACCTCATGCCCCTCGGCCTTCGCGGCGCGCACCAGCGCACCGACGTCGGGATAGGGGGTGAAGGCAAGGCCGATCTCGGGCGGCAGCGTGGCGATCGCGGCGCGCGCCTGCGCCGGGTCATCGCCGACGTCGGTCAGCACGATGGCGATTCGCGGCCCCTTGAAATCGGGCGCGAACGGCGCGGGCGCGGCGGGCGGCGACGCCGTCGCCGGTTCGACTGCGACCGGTGTCGCGGCGGCGGGCTCCGGATCGGGCGACGCGGCGGCGACGGGCAACGCCGGTTCGACCGGAGCGGAAGGCGGCGCGGCGACGGCCGATGCCCCTGACGCCGCCAGCGGCTGCAGCAGCTTGACGAAGAGCAGCGCCAGCCCGACGAACAGCGCCACCAGCAGCAGCAGCTGGAGCGCGGTCAACCGCCGTGGTTCGTCGGCAATCTCCATGCGCCCCCGTGCATTCAGGATCCGCGCTTACTTGCGGACCAGCTCCGCCGTCGTCAGCCGGCCGTTCATCCGGTTCAAGGTCTTCAGCGCATAGTCGAGCTGATAATCCTCGATGCCTTCCTTCTTGAGCTCGGCGGCGGTCCGCGTGAAGCGCGGATCGGGCTTGGCGTCGCGCTCGATCTCCTTGTCGGTCGCCGCCTTCGATTCGTTGATCAGGTGGCGGCGCAGATCGGCCTCGCGGACGCGCGGACGGCTGGCATAATCTTCATCCGACAGCTGCGGCACCGCGAGATCGGGCTCGATTCCCGCTTCCTGGACCGAGCGGCCCGACGGCGTGAAGTAGCGCGCCGTCGTCAGGCGCAGCGCCGAATCGGCCGACAGCGGAATCAGCGTCTGCACCGATCCCTTGCCGAAGCTCTGCTGGCCAAGGACGATGGCGCGGCGGTGGTCCTGCAGCGCGCCGGCGACGATCTCGGCCGCCGAGGCCGAGCCTTCGTCGACGAGAACGATGATCGGCTTGCCGTTGGTGAGGTCGCCGGGGCGCGCATAATAGCGCTGGATGTCACCCTTGCGGCGCCCGCGCTGCGAGACGATCTCGCCCTGCTCGAGGAAGGCGTCGGCGACCTCGATCGACTGGTCGAGGAGTCCGCCCGGGTTCGACCGCAGGTCGACGACATAGCCGGTGAGCTTGGGGCCGATCTGCTTCTGCAGTGCGGCGATCGCCTCGCGAGTCGCTTCGCCGGTCTGCTTGTTGAAGGTCGAGATGCGGATGACGCCGATATTGCCCTTCGCCTCGTGCTTGACCGGGCGCAGCTGGACGATCTCGCGCTTCAGCGTCAGGTCGAACGGCTTGGGCGTGCCTTCGCGCACGACGGTGATCTTGACGGTGGTGCCAGGCAGGCCGCGCATCTGGTCGACCGCCTCGTTGAGCGTCACGCCATAGAGCAGCTCGCCATCGATGTGGGTGATATAGTCGTTGGCCTTCATGCCCGCGCGCGCGGCCGGGGTGTCGTCGGTCGGCGCGACGACCTTCACCGCGCCCTCGTCCATCGTGACGGTGAGCCCGAGGCCGCCATATTCGCCGTCGGTGGTGGTGCGCATCTGTTCGAAGTCGCGCGCGTTGAGGAAGCTCGAATGCGGGTCGAGGCTGGCGAGCATGCCGTTGACGGCGCCCTCGAGCAACGTCTTGTCGTCGACCTTGTCGACATATTCGGCGCGTACGCGCTCGAACACGTCCATCAGCTGGTCGAGCTGGCGATAGGTTTCGGCGCTGTTGGCCGACTGGGCGACGGCGGGCGCCGACGCGGTGAGCGTTGAGGTGGCGTAACCGGTGGCCAATCCGATGAGGGCGGCACCAACGGCAATCTTGGTGGGACGGCGCGACGACATATCAAGCAAACCCTTCCTCGTACCCGGCAAACATAGCACGCTTCGGCTGTTCTGCGAGGGCGGATGCGACAATCGGGCTCCGCGGGCCTATCCTTGCGACGATTTGCGCAGCCAGGGCTGCGGATCGATCGGGGCGCCGCCCGAGCGGACCTCGAGGTAGAGGACCGGATTACGCTCGCCCATCATCCCGACGATGCCGCCGCCGCGCACGCGCTGTCCGGCGACGACGCGCGCGCCGCCGAGCCCCGACAGCAGCGACAGCACGCCATCGCCATGCTCGATGATGACGATGCGGCCATAATTGCCGAACGGCCCGGTGAAGGCGACGCGGCCGTCGGCGGGGGCGACCACGAGCGCGTTCGGCGCGGTCCGCCACGACAGTCCCTGCGCCGGCACGCCGACGGCATTGGGGGCGCCGAAGCGCGCGGTCAGGCGCCCCTCGGCGGGGGTCAGCAGCGCCAGGCGCGGCAGGATACGCTCGGTCCGGCGGGTCAGGCCATCGACGAGCTCGCGCAGCGTCCGGGCGCGCATCGCCAGCCTCGTGCCCTCGGCCTGGAGGCGGCGGACGTCGCCGGCGAGCGCCGCTTGGACGCTGCCCAGCCGGGCGCGCTCGGCCGCGAGCCGGCGGCGGGTCTCGGCAGTGCGGTCGATCTGGTCGCGCAGCCGCGCGGTGCGCAGCCGCAGCTGCGGGCGAAGCGTTTCGAGCAGCAGGCTGACGCGCGCCGCGTCGATCGCGCTCTGCGGCTGCGCGAGAAGCAGCGCCGGCGGGCGGCGCGACAGCGTCTGCAGCGCGGCAAGCAGGTGCAGCACCTCGTCCTGCCGTTCGGCGAGCTGCGCGCGCTGGCCGCGGCGCACTTCGTCGAGATAGGCGATGCGGCGGCGCAGCTCGTCGGCGGCCGCCTCGTTGCGCTCGATGCGCGCGGTGATCAGCTCGATCGCGGTGGCCGTGGCGCGTCGCTCCGCCTCGGTCTCGTCGAGCTGCGCCTGGCGGCTGCGCAGGTCGACGGGCGCGGCGCCGCCCAGCCCGCCGAACGCCAGTGCCGCGGCGATCGCGACGCGAGTCCGCATCTCACCCCTCCCGATGATAGGGATGATTAGCGAGGATCGCGGTGGCGCGGTAGAGCTGCTCGGCGAGCATCGCCCGGGCGAGCATGTGCGGCCAGGTGGCGGCACCAAAGCTCAGCAGCAGGTCGGCGCGGTCGCGAAGCGCGTCGTCATGGCCGTCGGCGGCGCCGATCCAGAAGCGCGCCTCGCGCATGCCGGCATCGCGCCAGCGGTCGAGACGATCGGCGAACTCGCGCGACGCCAGCGGCTTGCCGCGCTCGTCGAGGACGATGGTGACGAACGGCGTCGGCGGCTCGGGGAGCCTGGCCGGGCCGGCGTCGGGCAGCTCGGTGACGGCGGTCGGCCAGGCGATGCGCTTGAGATAGCGGTCGACGAGCTCGGCCTCGGGACTGCGCCCGATGCGGCCGCGCGCGACGATGTGGAGGCGCACCGGCTGCCGCGGCTAGGCGGCGGCGCCGGGGCGCAGCGGGGCGCCGTCGCCATCGAACGCCCACATCTTCTCGAGATTGTAGAAGCTGCGAACCTCGGGGCGGAACAGGTGGACGATGACGTCCTGCGCGTCGATGAGGACCCAGTCGGCGGTCGGCAGCCCCTCGATCTTGACGCTGCGGCCAAGCTCTTCCTTGATCCGGCGAGCGAGCTTGTCGGCCATCGAGGCGACCTGGCGCGTCGAACGACCCGAGGCGATCACCATGTGGTCGGCGATCGCGGTCTTGCCCTTGAGCGGGATCGTCGTGACCTCGACGGCCTGGTCGTCGTCGAGCGAGCGGAGGATAAGCTCGTGAATGGCGGTAACCGCGGGGTCTTCGTCGGTCGGGGCGGTGCCGGGCGGGGTCACCTGGGGGGCTGGCAAGCGCTATATCCTTCTCATCAGGGCCGGTTCAGCCGTTCCGCCCAACGCGGATCGCGGCGGCGGATCGCGGTGGCTGACTGTGGCGACAATCTGATGTTCAGGAAAACGATCGCCGGCAGCTCCCACCTCGTCCAGTGCTTCGCGTCCGCGCCACGGCGGCGGAACCGCCGAAGCCACGCCATCGCCGGAGCGAAAAGCGCGCCGCCAATGTAGTGCGGGCGCGCCATGACCGCAATCGGCACCGACCGCGCCAGCCGCCGCCAGGCGCGCCAGCGGTGGAATTGCACGAGATTGTCGGCACCCATCACCCAGATGAAACGCTTGTCGGGGTAGCGTCGTTGCAGCGCAGCGATGGTTTCGACGGTATAGGCGGTGCCGAGCTTCGCTTCGATCGCCATCGGCCGGATGCGCGGATGACGCGCCGCGGCCTTCGCCGACGCGAGCCGTGCTGCCAGCGGCGCCATGCCGTCCGCCTCCTTCAGCGGATTCTGCGGGCTGACCAGCCACCAGATTTCGTCGAGGCCGAGCCGCCGCATCGCCTCGAGGCTGATGTGGCGATGGCCGTCGTGCGCCGGATTGAACGAGCCGCCGAGCAAGCCGATGCGATTCATGCGTCAGGCCTGCCAATCTTCTGCAGCGTGGTGGACGCGCAGGATGGTAACGACGCGATCGGTGACGGCATAGAGGATGACGTAGGGAAAGCCGCCGACGGTCAGCTTGCGACTTGCGGCGATTTCCAGCGGCGGGCCGCTGAACGGAAAATTCCGCAGCTGCTCGACACGGTCGATGATGGCGCCGATGACATGCGCGGCAGCGTCGGGATCGCGCGGTTCGAGGAAGGATCGAATGCGGCGCAGATCTGCACGCGCGGGTACCGACCACCTGAGGTGACTCACGCCGCTGACTTGCGCCTAGCTACGAGGTCGGCGAATTCGCTTTCGATTTCTTCGTGGCTCACGACCTCACCCCGCGCAACGGCGTCGATGCCTTCCTGAACGAAATCGAGGTAAGCGCAGCCTTCGTCGGCATAGCGTTTGATGGCGCGCGCCACCATCCAGGAGCGGGTTCGCTCATAATTCTCGGCCAGCCTGTCGAGCTTGGCGGCGGTTTCCGCATCGACGCGGGCGGTAACGACTTGCGACATGAGCGACCTCCAACTCGGATGTATCACATGTATACAATCGGCATCAATTGCGCTGTTCGGAAAGCCGGGGCAGCAGCAGGAATAGCAGCGCGCCGATCTCGATGCCCGTAGCGGCGAGCGCCGGCGCTGTGAGGCCCTGCTCCACGAAGGGCGCTACCGCCGCGGTGCCGAGCGCCGTGGCGCCGACGACGCCGAGGATGACCAGCGCCGCGCCACGCGCATCGTCGCCGTGCGACGCGATCACCGCGCGGAAGAAGCCCGGCGGGCCGCGCAGGCCGAGGCCGAGGTTCATCGGCACGAACAGCGCGGTGATGATCCACATGTCGCCACCGCCGGCGAGCAAATAGGCGAGGATGGCGAGGGCGCCGGCGGCGCAGGTCGCGGTACCGATCGCGATCATCCGCTCCGCGCCGCGCCGGGCGGCGAGGGTGCCGGCCAGATTGGCCGCGACGATGAAGGTCGCGATGCCGCAGATCTGCATGACGATGAAGCTCGACAGCGCGCCGCCCATGCCGCGCACGATCGCCGCCGGCGCGCCGAACACGAACACCAGCAGCCCGCCGAGCGTCAGCGCGTGGCTGAGCGCATAGCGCAGGTAGACGGGGTCGCCGAGCAGCCGGCGGTAGCTGCCGCTGGGCCGGCGCGCCGCCTGCGGCAGCGCGGGAAAGAGCGCGAAGGCGATGGCGAGCAGGACGGCGAGCCCGCCGATCAGCTCGAACGACAGGTCCCAACCGCCCAGCGCGAGCAGCCAGACGCCGAGGATCGGCGCCAGCGCCGGCGCCAGCGATTCGATGCTGCCGAGCAGCCCGATGGCGCGGACCGCGCCGGCCTCGTCGAACAGCGCCTTGACGATCGCCGGCGCGAACACCGCCGGCCCCGAGGCGACCGGGCCCTGGACGGCGCGCAGCGCGATGAGCGTGGCGATGTCGGTCGACGCGGCGCAGGCGAACGAGACGAGGCCGGTGAGCAGCAGCGACGCGATCAGCAGCGCGCGCGTCCCGACGCGGTCGCCGAGCGCGCCGAAGGCCAGCAGCCCGATTGCGGTGCCGGCGACATAGGCGGCGAGCACGAGCTGCGCCGCCGCGGTGCTGCCGCCGAGCGCCTCGGGCAGCGAGGGCACCGCGGGCAGCACGAGGTCGGTGCCCATCAGCCCGAGCAGCGTGCTCGCCACGATGAGCGCCAGCGCCAGGCTGCGCCCTTTCGGTGGCGGCATCGTCATGCGCTAGCCCGGCCGCACCTGCCCGCTGCCGCGCACCAGCGTCTTGTAGGTGGTGAGCCCTTCGAGCGCGACGGGGCCGCGGGCGTGGAGGCGGCCGGTGGAGATGCCGATTTCGGCGCCGAAGCCGAACTCGCCGCCGTCGGCGAACTGTGTCGAGGCGTTGTGCAGGACGATGGCGCTGTCGACGCCGGCGAGGAACGTCTCGGCCGTCGCGGCGTCCTCGGTGACGATCGCGTCGGTATGGTGCGAGCCGTGACGCGCGATATGCGCCATCGCGCCGTCGACGCCGTCGACGCGCGCGACCGAGAGGACGGCATCGAGATATTCGGTGTCCCAGTCCTCGGCATCGGCGGCGAGCAGGCGCGCGTCGAAGGGCAGCAGCTCGGGCGTCACGCGCAGCTCGCAGCCGCCATCGAGCAGCGCGGCGACCACGTCCTTCGCGACGCGCTCGGGTGCCGCCCGATCGATCAGCAGCGTCTCCATCGCACCGCACACGCCGGTGCGTCGCAGCTTGGCGTTGACCGCGATGGCGCGCGCCTTCGCCGGGTCGGCCGCCTTGTCGATATAGACGTGGTTGATGCCGTCGAGATGCGCGAGCACCGGCACGCGGGCCTCGGCCTGGACGCGCGCGACGAGACTCTTGCCGCCGCGCGGGATGATGATGTCGATCAGGCCGGCGGCACCGAGCATCGCGCCGACGGCCGCGCGATCGGGGGTGGGCACCAGCTGGATCGCCGTCTCGGGCAGGCCGGCGGCGCGCAGCCCGTCGAGCAGCGCGGCATGGATGGCGCGGCTGCTCTCGATCGCTTCGGAGCCGCCGCGCAGGATGCAGGCATTGCCCGCCATGAGGCAGAGCGCGCCGGCATCGGCGGTGACGTTGGGGCGGCTTTCATAGACGATGCCGACGACGCCGAGCGGCACGCGCACGCGTTCGAAGCGCAGGCCGTTGGGCTGCGTCCACGCCTTGATGATCTCGCCGACGGGGTCGGGGAGGGCGGCGACGGCCTCGAGCGCCGCGGCGACGCCCTCGACGCGCGCCGGGTCGAGCCGCAGCCGGTCGAGCATCGCGGGCGACAGGCCGTTCGCCGCGCCGTTCGCCATGTCGGTCGCGTTGGCGGCGAGGATTGCGCCTTGCCGGTCGCGCATCGCGGCGGCGGCGGCGCGCAGCGCGCCGGCCTTCACCGCCGTCGGCGTCGCGGCGAGCCGCGTCGCCGCGTCGCGCGCGTCGCGCCCCATGGTCTCGATCAGCGCCTCGGCGTCGGTCATAGCAGCACCAGATGGTCGCGGTGGATGGCGGCGGAACGCGGGGCGTAGCCGAGAATCGCTTCCTGCGCGTCGTTGCGCGCGCCCGCCAGCTTCGTCGCTTCGTCATCGCTGTAGGCGCTCAGGCCGCGCGCCACCGGGCCGTCGGCGGTCCACACCTCGATGACGTCGCCGCGCCCGAAGCGACCCTCGACTCGCGTCACGCCGGCGGCAAGCAGGCTGCGGCCCTCGCGCAGCGCCTTCGCCGCGCCGGGATCGACATGCAGCCGGCCTTTGGCGGTAAGGCGTCCGGCGAGCCACGCCTTGCGGGGCTTCGCGCCGCCGCCCGCCACGAACACCGTGCCGCGGCCCGTCCGGTCGAAGTGCCGCAGCGGACGATCGACCTTGCCCGACAGGATGGCGAGATGTGCGCCGGCGGCATTGGCGATCTTGGCCGCTTGCAGCTTGGCGACCATGCCGCCCGAGCCCAGCCCCGAGCCGCTGCGCGAATCGGCCATCGCCTCGATGCGCGCGTCGAGCCGGTCGACGGTATCGATGAAGGCCGCGGCGGGGTCGCTGGCCGGGTTGGCGGTGTAGAGGCCATCGACGTCGGACAGCAGCATCACCGCGCCGGCGCCGGCGGCCTGCGCGACGCGCGCGGCGAGGCGGTCGTTGTCGCCGAAGCGGATCTCGGCGGTGGCGACGCTGTCATTCTCGTTGAGCACCGGGACGACACCCAGCGACAGCAGCCGGTCGAGCGTTGCGCTGGCGTTGAGGAAGCGGCGGCGGTCCTCGAGGTCGTCGAGCGTCACCAGCATCTGCGCCGCCGTCAGCCCGCGGTCGTGGAGCAGCTCGGCATAGACCTGGCTCAAGGCGATCTGGCCGGTGGCGGCGGCGGCCTGCGCATCCTCGAGACAGGCGCGCCCGCCCTTGGGCAGGCCGAGCCGGCGCGCGCCGAGCGCGATCGCGCCCGACGACACGATGACGAGGCGCTGGCCGGCGGCGTGCCGTTCGACCAGATCGTCGAGCACGCCGGCGAGCCAGTCGCGTCGCACGCGCCCGTCGGCATCGACGAGCAGCGAGGAGCCGATCTTGACGACGAGGCGCGAGGCGGCGGCGGGCGAAAATCGCGCTATACGGGGGTCCACGCCTTTTCCCCCGCCTCGGGCCGCGCCTTGCCGACCGCCTCGACCATGCGGTCGAGCACCGCGGTGACGCCGTCGCCCGTCGCCCCCGACAGCGCATAGACCTCGGCGCCGCTGACCTTTTCGAGCTTCTTGCGCAGCTTGGCGAGCAGCTTGGGATCGACGGCGTCGATCTTGTTGAGCGCGACGATTTCGTCCTTGCCCTCGAGCCCGGCGCCATAAGCCTCGAGCTCGCCGCGCACGACCTCATAGGCCTCGATCGGATCGGCCTCGCTCGCGTCGACGAGGTGCAGCAGAATGCGGCAACGCTCGATGTGGCCGAGGAAGCGGTCGCCGATGCCGGCGCCTTCGGCCGCGCCCTCGATCAGCCCCGGGATATCGGCGAGAACGAACTCGCGGCCCTTGTGGCTGACGACGCCGAGCTGCGGCTTCAGCGTCGTGAACGGGTAGGCGCCGACCTTGGCGTTGGCGTTGGTGACGGCGTTGAGGAAGGTGGACTTGCCCGCGTTGGGCAGCCCGACAAGCCCGGCATCGGCGAGCAGCTTCAACCGCAGCCACACCGACATCTCCTCGCCGGGAAAGCCGTTCTGGAACTGCCGCGGCGCGCGGTTGGTCGAACTCTTGTACGAAGCGTTGCCCATGCCGCCGTCGCCGCCGCGCAGGAACAGCAGCCGCTGCCCCGCCTCGGTAAGGTCGGCGAGCAGCGTGCGATCGTCGTCATCGGCGAGGATCTGCGTGCCGACGGGCACCTTGATGACGAGATCCTCGCCGCCGGCGCCGGTGCGGTCGCGGCCCATGCCGTGCGTGCCGCGCTGCGCCCGGAAATGCTGCGTGTAGCGGAAGTCGATGAGCGTGTTCAGCCCCTCGACCGCCTCGAAGATGATGTCGCCGCCCTTGCCGCCGGTGCCGCCGTCGGGGCCGCCATATTCGATATATTTCTCACGCCGGAAGGAGACGGCGCCGTCGCCGCCCCAGCCGGACTTCAGGTGGATCTTCGCTTGATCGAGGAATTGCATGGCGTGCTTCTGCGCGAAAGTCGGGGGCGACGCCAGTGCGACGGGCATCGCTGCCCGTCACAATGACGTCCGGTCGGCGATGGTTCCGGCGCGGCGGGCGTTAGGCGGCGAGGCAGAAGGGCATTCGGCACGCCCATTCGTCGCGCGCGAGCGCGTAGAGCGGCGTCGGCAGCTCGCAGCCGCGCGCGGCGCACGGCACGGTACGCGTCTCGCCGGTGGCGCGGAAGCCGAGCTTGCGCAGCACCGCGCCCGACGCCGGATTGTCGGCGAAGTGGCCGGCGGTGAGCGCCGGCAGCCGCAGGCCGTCGAACGCCAGCTCGACCACCGCGTGGCCGGCCTCGGTCGCATAGCCGCGGCCCCAGTGATCGCGCGCGATCCAGTAGCCGAGCTCGGCATCGTCGTCGGAGGCGCAGCGGCGGCCGAAGCCGATGCTGCCGACCAGCACCGGATCGCCGTCGGTACGCGCGAAGATCAGGAACGACGTCTCGCCGGGCTCGAGCACGCGGCCGCGGGTGAACGCCTCGGCGTCGGCCAGGCCGTAGGGCCAGGGCGCGCGCGACAGGTTCTTGACCACCTCCCAGCTGGCGATCGCGTCGTGGAGGGCGCGCGCATCCTCGGCCCAGGCAGGACGCAGGAACAGGCGGCGGGTACGGATGAACATCGACAGTCTCCCAGTCGCGGGCCGTCCATGGACGGCGGCCGTTGCACGCGCATGACGCCACGCCCGGAGGGGAGACAAAAAGAGAGGGAGATGGCGACCCATCTCCCTCTCCGTGTATTGTGGACACTTCAGCGAGGTCGCCTTCCCGGCGACCTCAAGGCGTCGCCAAGCCTATTCGGCTGCTACCGCGAGCATGTCGACGCTGACATATTTGCGGCCGAGCTTGCCGTCGTGGAACACGACTCGGCCGTCGGTGAGCGCGAACAGCGTGTGATCCTTGCCGATGCCGACGTTGCGGCCCGGGTACACGCGGGTGCCGCGCTGACGGATGATGATGTTGCCGCCGACCACGTCCTGGCCGCCGAACTTCTTCACGCCGAGGCGACGACCGGCCGAATCACGACCGTTGCGCGACGAGCCGCCTGCTTTCTTATGTGCCATTGCTGCGTGCTCCTCTTACTCGGCGGCCGGCTTGGCCTTGGCGGCCTTCGGCTTCGCGATCTTCTTCTCGGTGGCGTCGGCCGCCGCCTCGGCCTTCGGCGCCGCGGCCTTCTTGGGCGCGGCAGCCTTCGGCTCGGCGGCAGGCGCCTCGGCGGCGACCGCAGGCGCGGCTTCGGCCTTCTTCGCGGTCGCCTTCTTCGGCGCCTCGCCGCCGATCGCGACGATCTTCAGGAGCGTGTGATCCTGACGATGGCCGTTCTTGCGGCGGTAGTTGTGCCGGCGCTTCTTCTTGAAGACGATGATCTTGTCGCCCTTGGTCTGGGCGACGATCTCGGCGGTGACGGTCTGGCCGGCCTCGCTCTTCAGGTCTCCGGCCTCGCCGGTGAGCAGCACGTCGAGCGTGACGGTATCGCCGGCCTCGCCGGGAAGGCGGTCGACGAGGATCTTCTGGTCGGCGGCGATGCGATACTGCTTGCCGCCCGTGCGCACCACTGCGAACATGGCTGAAACCTTAGTCAGATAATATCAACAGACACGGTCGGACAGGCGCCATTGACGCGCCGGCCGTGCGGGAGCGGCGTACCTATGAGACGGCGCGGCTGATGTCAACCGCGCGCGGCGGGGAAAGCGGCTGCTGCGCCCGCCCGATCGCGGGTCAATTGGCCTGGCCGCGCTTCAGCACGTAGCTGCCGTCGTCGGTGAGGTCGAACATCTCGCCGACCGCCGGATGCGCCACGGGCAGGCCGCTGTCGTCGGGCAGCAGATTCTGCTGGCTGACATAGGCGACATAGGCCGATTCGTCGTTCTCGGCGAACAGATGATAGAAGGGCTGGTCCTTGCGCGGCCGCACCTCGGCCGGAATCGCCTCCCACCATTCCTCGGTATTGGCGAATTCGGGGTCGACGTCGAAGATGACGCCGCGGAACGGGAAGAAGCGGTGGCGCACCACCTCGCCGAGCGCGAACTCGGCGACCGGCACCAGGATCGGCGCGCCGTCGCCCGGCGCGTCGCCGTCCGGCGCGGCGCCTGCCGGCGCGTCGAGGGCGCCGGCCGCGGCCGCCTCATCGCCGACGCCGTCGCGCCCGCGCCCCGCATCGGCGCGCCCGCCGAACCTGTTGAACCATTTCTCGACCATTGCCTTCACGCCCAGCATAACCGCGACCCTAGCTTCGCGGTAGATATAGGAACGCGCACGACCACGGGTAGGGCCCGATGCGAAAGCGAGGCTTTGCAATCCCGAACGCATCGCCTATATGGCCGGCCTTCGACCGCGTACCCCCGGGTGCGCCGCCCGCGGAGAGGTGCCAGAGTGGTCGATTGGGACGGTCTCGAAAACCGTTGTGCCCTCACGGGTACCGTGGGTTCGAATCCCACCCTCTCCGCCATTCAGTCCTGCCAGGACCGCCGGCAGAGGCGGCGGCGGCAGGCCGGCAGCCGTTTACGGAAAATGGTGCGCCCTGCATTGCGTCGGGGCTTCTCGCCCGCCGCCTTCAGTCGGACCGACGCGGACCGTCGCTTGGCGGGCGAAGCCGCGTGCGCGCCGCGGCATGTGCATCGACGGCGGCGCGGCTGAACAGCATCGGCTGCATCTTCGCATCGATCCAGGGGGCGTAGAGGTCGCGATAGTGCGGCGAGCGGGGATCGTTCGAATTGCCCGGGAGGTTGAGCATCAGCGAATTGTCCCAGGCGCCGACGTCGATCACCTGCAGATAGCTGGCCCCGCCGGCCACCTGCCAGCCGCTGCCGCGGACCCAGCGCGCCATGACGGTGTAGGAGTCGCCGCCCGAACCGCCGCCCTCGATCGTCGGGAAAGCCGCCGCGATCGCCGGGATGCGCCACAGCGGATGGCGGATCCGCACCTGATGCAGCGTCCCCCAGCGCCAGGCGGCGGGGTCGGCGCCGAGCGCCTCCTGTGCCTGCGTCCAGGCGCTGGCGAGCGCGGCGTCGACCAGCGCATCGCGCGCCGCGGCGGGATCGGCGCCGAGCCGACGGTCGGGGTGGGCGAGGAAGCCGAGCAGCACCGACGGCGCGATCGAGTCGACGAGATCCCGCGCGCGCGGGGGGACGATCGCCGCGAGCAGGCGCTTGCCGAGCTCGCGCCAGACCAGCTGATAGAGCGCCGCCGGCGCGCTGTCGGCGTCGAGCCGCCCGTCCCAGCCGCGCAGCATCGCCAGCGCCGGCGCGGCGCCGGGCGAGGCGCTGGCGGGGAGCAGGCTGACCAGCTGGCGCGCCGGCGTCGACAGCGTGTCGTTGAGCAAGGCGAGGCTGTCGGCGATGCGGTGCCGCGGCTGCGACGACAGCACCCCGGCGATGCGGTCGTAGCGATAGGGATCGCGGAACGAGAAGGCGGGGATGCGGTCGCGCGGCCAGTCGGCCGGCAGATTGTTCTGGTTGGCGGAGGCGAACCAGCCCTTCGCCGGATTATACTCGCTCGGCAGCGACCGGAAATCGCGCACGCCGGTCCAGTCGTAGCGCCCGTCGCCGGGCACCGGCATCAGTCCGTCGCCGCCGCGCGGTCGCTCGGGCATGAAGCCGATGACCTGCCAGCCGTGGTTGCCGTCGACGTCGGCATAATGGAAGTTGGTCGGCGAGGGATGGAAGCGGAAGGCGGCGGTGCGCAGGCTTTCCCAGTCGCGCGCGAGGTTGATCGCGATCATCGCAAAGCTGCCGCTCGCGCCTGGTTGCAGGTCGACCGCGGCCAAGGCGGTGGCGCGGCGGCGCGCCGGGTCGTGCGAGACCACCGGCCCCTGCACCGCGTAGCGCAAGGTCGCGGCGTGCGGCGCCGCATCCTTGACCGGAATCGACAGCTCGACGCGCTCGAAGCGCCGCCAGCCGCTGCCATGGCGATAGCGCTCGGGATCGTCGGGGTGCAGCTCGAGGACGAACAGATCCTCCTGGTCGATATGGAAGTTGGTGCGGCCGAAGGCGAAGCGGTCGGTATGCCCCTGCATGATGCCGGGAAGCCCCGGCGCCCCGCCGCCGATGACGTCGAGCCCCGGCGCGCTCAGATGCACGACGTGGCGCGGGCCGAAGCTGCCGATGCCGAGGTGCGGATCGTTGACGAGCAGCGGGCGCCCCGTCGCGCTGCGCTGCGCGGCGATCGTCCAGGCGTTGCTGCCGTCATCGCCGCGATCGCCGCCGCCCGCCGGCGGGGCTCGCTCGGGTTCGACCTCGGGAACCAGCGAGCCGAAGGGCAGCGCGCCGATGCCCAGCACGCCGAGGTCGGCCTCGGACACCGCGGCGGCGTCGAGCCCGTCAGGGACCGTGAGCGTCCAGGTCGGCCGCAGCGGCGCCATCAGCGCGTCAAGCTCGAGCAGCCCCATCCCGGCGAGGCGGGCGCGCCGGACTTCGTCCTCGACGCTGCCGAACGAACCGCCGCGGCCGAGCACCAGATCGCGCAGATCCCACTTCAGCGGCGCGACGCCGAGGATCCCATATTCGGGCGGCAGCAGCGCCGGGTCCGCGGTCACCTCGTCGATGCGTGCGTTGATCCCCGCCACATAGGAACGGGCGCAGGCGAGGATGTCGTCGGGTATGAGCGCCAGCTCGGCCTCGACGTCGCCGCGGAACAGGAACAGCCGCGCGACGGCGTCATGGCGCGCGAAGTCGGCCCCGAAGGCTTCGGCCAGCCGTCCCATTTCGCGCCGGTGCGCGAGGTCGAGCTGGAACAGCCGGTCGCGCGCGACGACATAGCCCTGACCGAAGAAGGCATCGGGAATCGACGCGGCGCGAACGTGCGGGACGCCCCAGCTGTCGTCGACGATCTCGATCGGAGCGGTCAGTCCGGTCGCCGCCACCTGGCGCGCGATCGGCGCGGCGCCGGCCCGGTGCAGGCCGGTGGCCAGCAATCCCATCGTCGCGGCCGAGCCGAGCAGGAACGAACGGCGGTTGAGCATCGGGCACATCTCCGGTGATTGGCGCCGCAGCCTAGCGGCGGCGGCGGCCACCGGTCACATCACAAGCGCTGGGATGACCATAGGAACGGGCTATGGCGGGGGCGTGCGCCAGGCTCAGGTCGGTCGGTCCGGCTCGCGGTCGCCGGCCAGCCAGGGCGGTACGCGTTCGTCGGCGAGGAAGGCGTCGCTCGTCCGGCGCGGCCGCACGATCGCCCAGGCGCCGCCGTCGACCAGCACCTCGGGCGTCAGGGCGCGCGAATTATAGGTGCCGGCCATCGTCGCGGCATAGGCGCCCGCCGTCCCGATGACCATCAGGTCGCCCGCGCCGACGCGATCGATGCGCCGCGCCTCGGCGAAAACGTCGCCGCTTTCGCACACCGGGCCGACGATATCGGCGGTCATCTCGGTGCCGTCGGGTGCGACGGCGCCGATCGGGTGCCAGGCATCGTAGAGCGCCGGACGCATCAGGTCGTTCATCGCGGCGTCGACGACGACGAACGGGCAGCGGGGCCCGGGCTTGATCCTGATGACCTCGGTAAGCAGCACGCCCGCATTGCCGACGATCAGCCGACCGGGTTCGACGATCAGCCGCACATCCCGGCCGCGCGTCAGCCGCGTGACCATCGCCCCATAGTCGGCCGGACTGGGGGGCGGCGGGAGCGCGGGATCATAGCGGATGCCGAGGCCGCCGCCGACGTCGGCGGTCCGGATGGCATGGCCCTGCGACCGCAGTGCGGCGATCAGCGCATCGAGCTTGGCGATCGCCGCCTCGAGCGGCGCAAGGCTGGTGAGCTGGCTGCCGATATGCATCGCCACGCCCCTGAGCTCCAGGCCGGGCAGATCGCGCAGCGCAGCGCAGGCGGCCAGCGTGTCGCCGATCGGAATGCCGAACTTGTTGTGCGCCGCGCCGGTCGAGATCTTCGCATGCGAACCGGCGTCGACGTCGGGATTGACGCGGAAGGCTACGGGCGCGGTACATCCCATCGCCAGCGCGACCTCGGACAGCATCTCGGCTTCGGCGAAGGATTCGAGGTTGAACTGGGCGAGCCCGCCGGCGAGCGCGCGCCGCATCTCGTCCGCGGTCTTGCCGACCCCCGAGAACACGATCCTGTCGGGCGCGATCCCTGCCGCGCGGGCCCGGTCATATTCGCCGGCCGACACCACGTCGGCGCCGAGCCCTTCGCGCGCGAGCGTGCGCAGCACGGCGATATTGGGATTGGCCTTGACCGCATAGGCGATCAGCGGATCGTCGAGGCCTGCGAGCGCGGTGCGCAGCGCCTGCGCCTGCGTTCGCATCGCCATGGTCGAATAGACGAAGACCGGGGTGCCGACCGCCGCGGCGATGGCCGGGAGGGGCACGTCCTCGCAATGGAGCACGCCGTCGCGAAGATCGAAATGGCTCATGCCTCGCCCTCGTTGTCGGACCGCCCCGGTGCTGCCCTCCAAGACAAAGCCGCGGCCGGACGGCCGCGGCTTTGCCCTGAAGCCCTCGCTAGCGGAAGCGCAGGCGAATGCCGGCGCGGAACGCGCGACCCAGCAGGTCGCTGTAGGTGCTGTTCGCCGCCAGCCCGGTTTCGGGCAGCAGGATCGGGTCGGCATCGAACAGGTTGGTGACGTTCAGGAACAGTTCGCCGCTCTCGCTGCCGAACGCGCTGAACTTCTTCGTCACGTTCAGATCGACGTAGAAGGCGCCCGACACGCTGTTGTCCTCATAGGTCGGGAACTGCGTCGTCGAGAGCGGGCAGCTGGTTGTGCATTCGATGCCGTTCGCGACATATTTGCCCGAGCTCACGCCGCGCGCCACGCCGGTGACCGAATAGCTCGGCGTGTCGTAGCTGGCGCTGAAGCGGTAGATCCACTTCGGCGTGCTGTACTGGCCGCCGTTCGCGCCCACGGTGTTGAGCGGAACGACGCCCGCGATGCCGGTATCGTTGATGTTGTCGATGTAGCGCGTCGCCAGGCCGCGGAACGACAGGCTGCCGTCGCCGTCGACGAACAGCCCCGGAACCGCCGTGCGATAGCTGGCCTCGAAATCGACGCCGCGCACCAGCTTGCTGGCGAAATTGAACGGCTGGTTGCGGATGATCAGATAGGGCGCGGTGGGCGTCGACCGGATTGGGTCGTTGGTGATCGCCGCGCAGAATTCCTGCCGGCCCTCGAAGCAGCGGTTGACGATTTCCTGCGCGCTGAGGCTGTCGATCACGTCTTCCATCTCGATACGGAAATAGTCGACCGACGCGCTGAAGCCCGGCAGGAAGCTCGGCGACACGATCGCGCCGATGTTGAGCGAGTCGGCCTTCTCGACATCGAGGTTCGGATTGCCCGTCGCGATTCCCGAGTAGCCGAACGTCGCCGGCCCCATCGACGGGTCGGTCGCGCTGAAGGCCGGGTTACGCACCGAATCGCTGTTCGCGGTGCCGGCCTGGAACAGCTCGTTCAGGTTTGGTGCGCGCACGTCGCGCGAGCGGGTGACGCGGAGCCTGATATCCTCGATCGGCTGCCAGGTGGCGCCGGCGCGCCACGTCGTGACGTAGCCCGCGGTCGAATAGTCGGTGGCGCGCACCGCGCCGTTGAACTCGATCCCGGCGCCGAGCGGCACCACCGTCTCGAAATAGGCTTCCTTGACGTCGTACTTGCCCTTGGTCGGCAGATAGTTGCCGACCGACCAGCGGTTGGTCGTGGTGTTGTTGGCGTTGATGATCGGCTGGAATTCCGCCGGCACGAAGCCCTTGATCTTCTCTTCGCGATATTCGGCGCCGACCGCCATGCTGACGTCGCCGGCCCAGGTCTCGAAGGGCGAGAAAGCGAAATTGCCGCCGCCGACGGTCTGTTCGACGAGCTGGTCGCGATAGGGATCGCCGAGCACATAGTCGATCGCCGCCGCGCTGGCGACACCGAGACCGAGGCGATTGAGCGGCACGCAGGCCGCGTCGTTGTTGGTGGTGCTGGCGTCGACGTTGACGCGGCAGGCGATCGGGCTCGCGGTATTGCCGGCCACCGAGAACACCGCGTCGGTGGCGTTGGCCATCGCCGTCAGGTTCATGATGTCGCGCAGCTGCTCGTGCAGGTCGGCGCGGCCATATTGGCCGTAGACGTCCCAGTTCGCGGCGTTGCCGAACGCTTCGAATTCGCCCTGGGCGCCGATCACATAGCGCTGCACCTCGCGGCGATTGTTCGACTTGCGGTAGGGGAGGTCGGCCGCGGTCGTCGCGAGCGTCACCGTGTTGATGCCGGCGAGCGAGCGGCCGGCCGCGTTGAAGGTGTTGATCAGGAAGGCATTGTCGCGCTGCAGCGTGATGCCCGTCGACAGGTTGGGACCGGCGTTGAACAGCACTTCCTGCCAGTTGTACGAGGCTTCGGCGAATAGCTCGACGCCGTCGCCGACCTCGTAGCTGAGCCGGCCGAAGACGCTGCGGCGGTCATCTTCCGGATCGAGGCCGATGCGGCGGCCCGAATCATTGACCTGCCAGCTGCCGCCTTGCGTCAGCGTCGGCGCCGCGGCGCCGGTCGGCGACGGGAAGGTCAGCGCGCCATACTGATATTGGAGAATCTGCCCGTTCTGCCCGAAATAGGCACCGCGCAGGCCGTTGGCGGTCAGGCCGCTGCCGGCGAGCACCGAGTTGCCGGTGATGAGGCCGCCCGGCGTCGAGTTGGCCGCGCCGACCTGGCGGCGGATGAGGAATTGCGGCGTCGTGCTGGTCGCGGTCCAGGTCGGATCCTGGATGCGCACGAAGCCGGTCTGGTTCCAGCCGCGATCGATCTCGAAGATGCCGTCGCGATGCGCGATCTCGCCGCTCAGAACGAAATGGGCGCGGTTGTCGGCGAACGACAGGCCGGCGGCGCCGCCGAACGAATAGTTGAAGCCGTCGCCGCGGCTGGTGACGCCGGTGTCCGCCTCCAGCTTCACGCCCTCGAACTTCTTGTCGAGAATGAAGTTGACGACGCCGCCGACCGCGTCGGAGCCATAGGATGCCGAGGCGCCGCCGGTCACGACCTCGACGCGTTCGACGAGCATTTGCGGGATCGTGTTGACGTCGACCAGGCCGGTGATCGTCGACGGCACCGAGCGCCGCCCGTCGAGCAGGATCAGCGTGCGGACCTCACCGAGGTTGCGCAGGTTGAGCGCGTTGATGCCCGCCTGGCCGCTGCTGAGGTTGAGGCGCGAGTTCGACGGCCGCGTCGACCCGGCGAGCGCCGGCAGCTGATTGACGAAATCGGCGATGTTATTGGTCGGCGACGTGTTCTCGATATCTTCGGTCGACAGCACCGTCAGCGGGGTCGGCGCCAGATAGCCGTCGCGAACGACGCGCGTGCCGGTGACGGTGATGTCTTCATCGGTCGTCTGCGCCGTTGCGGCCGCCGATGGCGCCGCGTCGGGCGCGCTTTGCGCCGATACTGAACCAGCCATCATCATGGCGGCCAAAGCTGCCCCCGAGAAAAGCCCAACTTTCAATGACATCCCCATCCCGCTTCCCCTCTGCGACCGTCCGCCGCATTAAGTAACAAGGATGTAACGAGCCACCATAGTTTCTGTTGGCAAACCCATAACCTGTGGCCATTGGCCCGCCGTTAGTGACATGCTAGCCACACTCCCATGATTGAGGCGGTTGCGGAACGGGCGTTCGCGCCGGCGGCGGCGGCGGTCGCCGCGGGCCACATCCCGTGCGCGGCGCTGGGGCTCGTCGCTGCCGATGGGCGGCGCGCTGTCCGCTTCGCCGGCATGGCGGCGCTGGTGCCGGCGCCCGAGGCGCTGACCGAGGGGCATTGGTTCGATCTCGCCTCGCTCACCAAGGTGATCGCCACGACGACGATGATCCTGCGGCTCGCGGCAGAGCACCGGATCGATCTCGACCGGCCGCTGACCGACGCGATCCCCGATCTGCGCCAATATGATGTCGCGAACGCCGCCGAACGGAAGCTGACCTTCAGGGACTGCCTCGCGCACCGCAGTTTCCTGCCGGCGGTCGAGCCGATCTACACCTATGGCGGCGATCCCGACCGGCTGCGCGCCTTCGTGCTGCAGCGGGAATGGCGTCGCGGCCCGCCGGTTTATTCGGACATCAATTTCATCCTGCTCGGCATCGCGATCGAACGGATCACCGGCGCCCCCCTGTCGGCGTGGCCGCTGGCGCCGGGTCTGAGCTACGATCCGCCGCGCGACCGCGCCGTGGCGACCGAGGCCTGCAGCTGGCGCGGGCGCGTCATCAAGGGCGAGGTCCATGACGAGAATGCCTGGGCGCTCGGCGGCGCCGCCGGCCATGCCGGGCTGTTCGGCACGGTGGCGGGCGTGCTCGGCTTCGCCGCCGGCTTGCTCGACGGCAGCGGGACGTCGCCGTTCATGGTCGAGGCAATCAAGACGCGCATGCACGCGCACCGCACCTGCGGCTGGGAGCGCCGCTTCGACGGCTGGCACGGCGGCGACGGCTGCGCCGACGCGACGATCGGCCATACCGGCTTCACGGGCACCGGCCTCTGGATCGATTTCGACCGCGGTCTCGCCTGGACGCTGCTCACCAACCGCGTCCACCCGACGCGGCACCGCGAAACCGGCATCCTCGATCTCCGACGCGCCACCGGCGACGCGGTCGTCGCCGCGTGGGATGGCGCCTAATTCGCCTCGGCGATCAGCGCCAGCGCCGCATCCATCAGCTTGGTCGCCCCGGCGTCGGCCGGAACGTCGTTGGCGTAGAAGGAGAAGATCAGCGTGCGGCCGCTGCGCGCGGTCATGTAGCCCGACAGCGCATTGGTCGCGTTGAGCGATCCCGTCTTGGCGAACAGCCGGCCTTCGAGCGGCGTTCCGCCGAAACGACGCTCGAGCGTGCCGTCGACGCCGGCCACCGGGAAGGTGGCGCGCCAGGCTGCGCCCCAGGGCTGCGTGGCCGCCCAGCGCAGCAGCGTGGCGACGGCGCGCGGCGACAGGCGGTTGTAGGTCGACATGCCCGAGCCGTCCGACAGGTCCCAGGCGGTGCGCGGCACCCCGGCGCGCTCCATCATCGCGGCGATCGCCGCCACGCCGTCCTCGATCGACCCCGATCCGGCAACGAGCCCGACGCGGCGGATCAGCAGCTCCGAATGCAGGTTCTGGCTGACCTTGTTGACGTGCGTCAGGTCGAGCGCGAGCGGCGGCGGGGCCAGCCGCGCGAGCACTTCGCCCTCGGGTGGGCGCGCCGGCGGCGGGCCGGTGCGCTCGGCGGGGTCGTCGGATGGCGCGAACGGCCGATGACGAGCCTCGGTCTCGCCCGTCACGCGGACGCCGCGCGCCTCGAGCAGCGTGCGCAGCCGCCAGGCGGCGAAATGCGCCGGGTCGTCGATGCCGAGATACAGCGTCTTCGGCTCGGCGCCGGCGGCGATCGTGCCGGTGAGGCGAACGGCGCGGCTGTTGGGAAAACGGTGGAAGGTCAGTTCGGTCTCGCCCTCGGCGACCGTCGTGGCGAGGTTCTCGACCTCATAATAGGGCAGCATCCCGATCGCCGGCGGACGTCCGGTCGCGCCGGGCACGACGCGGATCACCAGCTCGTTGTCGTCGAGCGTCAGCGCCGAGATCGCGGTGCCGTAGCGGCTCTGGATGTTGTTCCAGCTCATCCCCGGGCTCCAGCGCTGGTCGGGGAACAGCGTATCGTCGCCGATGATGTGGCGGACCTTGCGCGTCCGCGCCGCGATCGCGTCGGCCAGTGCGGCAAGGCAGTTGGCGACGCAGTCGGGAGCACTCGACAGCCGTGCATCGCCGTAGCCCGTCAGGATGACGTCGGGCGCACGCCGTCCGCGCTTGTCCAGCCGCACCGCGGCGCCGCCCGCGGTGTCGGGACTGTCCACCCCGCTCAGCGTCGCAAAGGCGGCCGCCGTGGTGAGCATCTTGGTGTTGGAGGCCGGGATGAAACGGTCGTCGGGGTCGATCGCGACCAGCTCGCGGCCGTCCTCAGTGGTGACCAGCAGCCCGAAGCGCGTGCCGGGTGGTGCTGTCGCCAGTGCCGCCTCGACCCGCTGCTGGAGCGTGTCCTGGGCGTGAGCCGGCGACGTCGTGCCGATCGTCAGCAACGCGAGGACGGCGAGGAGGCGGATGCGCATGTTCATATCTCCGGGCCCCTGAGCAACGTCTCGTCGAGTTCGCCTTCCCAGCGCGCCACCGTGGTGGCGACGGCAAGATTGGCGCTGGCGCTCGGCACGGTGCGCGTCATGTCGAGCAGCCGGTCGAACGGCAGCACGAAGCCGACCACCAGCGCGGTCTGTTCTGCCGGCACGCCGACCGACGAAAGCACGGCGGCGAGCATGAACAGCGACGCCGACGGCACCGGCGCGGTGCCGAAGGCGGCGAGCGCGCCGGTCAGCAGCACCAGACCATAGACCACCGGCGTCTGCGGCACGCCGAGCGCCTGCAGGCTGAACAGGCTGAGCAGGCCGACATACATCGCGGTGCCGTCCTTGCCGATGCTGGCGCCGAGCGGCAGCACCGTAGAATAGATCGGCCGGCCGATGCCGAGATTGCGCTCGGCGACGCGCATCGCGACCGGCAGCGTCGCCGAGCTCGACGCGGTCGAAAAGGCCACCGCCAGCGCATCGATGATGCCACGGAAGAAGCGCCGCACCGGGACCCGGGCGACGAAGCGCAGCAGCAGGCTGTGGACGAGCAGGATCTGGATCGCCGAGCCGAGCACCACCGCCAGCGCCAGCCAGCCGACGTTGACGAACATCGCCGCGCCGTTCGCCGCGACCGCATTGGCGATCAGCGCGAACACCCCGAACGGCGTTGCCTCCATGACGATGCCGACGATCTTGAGCAGCACCGCGGTGGCGGCCTGCAGCAGGGTGGCGAACGGCTTTCCCGCGTCGCCCGCCAGCAGCGTGCCGATGCCGAGCAGGATGGCGACGAAGATGATCGCGAGCATATCGCCCCGGCCGAGCGCGTCGAAGATATTGACCGGGATGATGCCGATCAGCTGTTCGTAGGGTGTCGGCGGCACACCCATCGCGTGCGGCGCGGCGGTGCCGAGCGGCGCGGCTTCGCCGGGCCGGATCAACGACGCCACCGCCATGCCGACCGACACTGCGATGGCGGTGGTAAGCGCGAACAGGCCGATCGTGCGTCCGCCGATGCCGCCGATCCGCTTGGGGTCGCCGAGCGTGGTGATGCCCGCGGCGATCGTGACCAGCACGATCGGCACGACCAGCATGCGGATGGCGCGGACGAACAGGTCGCCGAGGAACTGCACATAGGGTGCGGCCTGCGGCCAGACGGCGCCGAGCAGCAGGCCGAGCGCCAGCGCGGCCAGCACGCGTTTCCACAGCGGAATCGCGAACCAGCCGCGCCGCATCACGGGCAGCTGCCGGGCGGCGGCGTCTGCGGCAGTCCGCGCCCGGCGGCGACGCCGGTCAGCCGGCCCTCGTCGACGGCGGGCACGCCGTTGACGAGCACCAGGCGGACGCCGGTGGCGAGCGAGGTCGGCTCGGCATAGGTCGCGCGCGCCGCGAAAGCGGCCGGATCGAACAGCACGACATCGGCGAAGGCGCCGGGGCGCAGATGCCCGCGGTCGGCGATGCCGAACGTATCGGCGGCAAGCGCGCTGCTCCGCTCGATGAAGTCGCGCAGGCCGAGCACCCGCCGCTTGCGCACATATTCGTCATATTTGCGCGCAAAGCTGCCATAGGCGCGCGGGTGGCCGCCCGACGCATCCGAACCGGTCATCACCCAGGGGCGGCGCATGAACGCCGCGATGTCTTCCTCGGTCTGGTTGAAGGAGGCGACGCGCGAGTCGCCGATGCGGATCACCGCCGTCGCCGCGGCGACCGGATCGAGCGCCAGCGTGCGCGCCACCTCGGACAGGCGCTGGCCGCGATAGCGGCCCTCGGTGATCAGCAGCGACTCGGCGCCACCGCGCCGGCGCAGGTTGAGCGCCATGTCGCTGCGCAGCCGGTCGGCCACCGCCGCATCGCCGAAGCGCCGCAGCAGCGCGTCGCGGCCGCCGTCATGCGCCCAGCGCGGCACCAGCGCGGCGGCGAGCGTGGTGCCCGAGGCCGACCAGGGATATTGATCGGCGGTGACCCGCTGGCCCGCCGCACGCGCCGCCTCGACCCGGGCGATGATCGCCGGTGCCTGGCCGTGGACGTCGACGCCAAGCGCCTTGATGTGCGAGATGTTGACCGGCAGCCCCGCCTCGCGCCCGACGGCGATCGCCTCGTCGACCGCGGCGGCGAGGCCGACCGAGTAGCTCGATTCGTCGCGGATGTGGCTGTCGTAGACGCCGCCGCGCGCCGCCGCCTCGCGCGCCAGCGCGACGACTTCCTCGGGCGCGGCGAAGCTCTGCGGCGCGTAGAACAAGCCGGTCGAAAGGCCGAGCGCGCCCTGGCACATCGCGGTGGCGACCATCGCGCGCATGCGCGTCAGCTCGTCGGGCGTGGGCGCGCGATCGGCTTCGCCGACGACGGCGCTCCGCACCTCGCCGAAGCCGACATAGGCCGCATAGTTGATGCCGACGGGCCGGGCTCGGGCGCTGTCGAGCACGGTACCGACATCGGCGTCGCCACCGCCGTCGTTGCCGACGAAGGCGGTCGTGACTCCCTGCATGAGGAAACCCGGGACCAGTCGCTCCTGCGCATCGTCGCTGCGGAGCTGCCCGCCGAGGTGCGTGTGCGCATCGATGAAGCCCGGCGCGACGACGAGCCCGCGGGCCTCGACCACGCGCGCGGCGGCGAACGGCAGCCGCGGGCCGACGGCGCGGATCCGCTCGCCCGACACCGCCACGTCGCCGACGAACGGCGCGGCCGATCCGGTGTAGACGGTGCCGCCGCGGATGATCAGGTCGACCCGCTCGGGCGGCGAGGCGCCGGCGAGCATCGCGGCCGCCAGGAGCAGGGCGATCGGCCTCATGCCCCGGTCGTCCCCCAGAAGCCGGCGGCGGCCGGATGGATGAAGCCGTCCTCCGCGCCGACGCCGCCCGGCCGATCGTCGCGGAGCCAGGTCGGGCCGTCGAGATCGACGAAGTCGGACATGATCGCGACGTGCAGCGCCGGCGCGATCGACAGCGACGAGCTCACCATGCAGCCGGTCATCAGCCCGAGCCCGCGCGCCCGCGCCGCGCGCGCGAGTTCGAGCGCGGCGGTGAGCCCGCCGGCCTTGTCGAGCTTGACGTTCACCACCTGGTAGCGGAGCGCCACCACCGACAGATCCTCGGCCACATGGACCGACTCGTCGGCGCAGATCGGCACCGCCGGCGCGAAGCCGGCGAGCCAGCCGTCGTCGCCCGCGGGCACCGGCTGTTCGAGCAGCGCCACGCCGGTTTCGAAGAGCACGCCCTGCATCGCTTCGACCAGCGGCTGGTCCCAGCTTTCGTTGGGATCGACGATGAGCGTGGCGCGCGGCGCGGCGGCGCGCACCGCCCGGATCCGCGCCGCCGGATCGTCGGCATCGACCTTGACCTTGAGCACCGGCACGCGCCCGATAGAAACGACGTCGCGCGCCATCGCCTCGGGGGTGTCGATCACCACCGTCATCGCGCTGGGCACCGACCGCAGCGGCGCGCCGCCGATCAGGCTCGCCACGCTCCGGCCCGCGAGCCGCGCCTCGAGGTCCCACAGCGCGCAGTCGAGCGCGTTGCGCGCCGCGCCGGCCGGCATCGCGCCGAGCAGCTCGACGCGTCCGGCGCCCCGCTCGATCAGCGGGCGAACCTGTTCGATCGCCGCCAGCGTCCCGTCGATCGTCTCGCCATCGCGCGGATAGGGAACGCCTTCGCCGCGCCCGACGACGTCGCCCTCGCCGATCGTCACGGTCACCACGTCGGCCACCGTTTTGGTGCCGCGGGCGATCCGGAACGGACGGCTTAGCGGGAAGCTGTCGTGCTGGGCGCGAAGGGTGCGGGGCATAGCTTGTCGAGAATGGAGTCGACGCCGAAGGCGACGGGATCGGTGCAGGGAAGGCCGAGTTCGTCCTCGGTGGTGGCGAAGAGCCGGCGTGCCGCGTCGGGGTCCATCGCCGACGTGTTGAGGCAGACGCCGACCGCCTCGACTCCGGGGCTGGTCAGCCGCGCGGCGGCGAGATTGGCGGCGAGACACTCGGCGAGGCTCGGGAGCGCCCGGCCCCGGATGCCGCGCATGTGCGGCCGGCCGGGCTCGTGACACAGGATGAGCGCGCGGGGCTGGGCGCCGTGCAGCAGCCCCAGCGACACGCCGGCGAAGGAGGGGTGGAAGAGCGAGCCCTGGCCTTCGATCATGTCCCAGCCGTCGTCGTCGCGCGCCGGCGCGAGCTGCTCGATCGCGCCGGAGATGAAGTCGGCGACCACCGCATCGACCGCGACGCCTTCGCCGGCGATGAGGATGCCGGTCTGGCCGGTCGCGCGGAAATCGGCCGCGATGCCGCGCGCGCGCAGCCCGCGCGTCAGGGCGAGCGTCGCGACCATCTTGCCGACCGAGCAATCGGTGCCGACGGTCAGCAGGCGATTGCCGGCGCGCGCATATCCCTTGCCGACCGAGAGGTCTGCGGGCGGGTCGCGCACGTCGAACAGCTGCAGGCCGCGTGCGCTGGCCAGCGCCGCGAGGCGCGGCTCGTCGCGCAGCCGCTGATGAAGGCCTGACGCAACGTTCAGTCCGGCCTCGAGCGCCGCCGCCGCGTCCTCGACGAGGTCGGCGCCGAGCTTGCCGCCGGCGCCGGCGATGCCGAGGATCAGCGTTCGGGCGCCGGCCGCGACCGCCGCCGCCATGCCGAGCCGCGGCAGGCCGAGCGTCTGCGGACAATCGTCATGCCGGAACTCGCCGACGCAATCCTCGGGGCGGAACATCGCCACGCCGCGCGAGGTCTTGATGCCGAGTGGATCGGCGCTGTGGCCGAGATAAAGGAGGAAGGGGGCCGGGATCATCGTCGCGGAAGCTAGCCGCCGGCGGGTTCGTCGGCTCATATCCATCCAGCCGCGCGCTATAGCCCGACGCTATGGTGCGTCGAGTACGCGCTTGAGCGTCTTGAGGAATTCGTTGGCGAGCGCCGCGAGCGGGCGGTTGAGCAGGAACATGGCGTGGATGTCGAAGGTCACGCGCGGCTTCAGCGGGCGCATCGCCAGCCCCGGCGCCAGGCAGGCCTGCGCGGTGAAGCTGTCGACCACCGTCATGCCGACGCCCTGCCGGACCAGCGCGGCGGCGATGTAGAAGGTGCGCGCCGAAATGACCTCGTCGAGCTCGACGCCGAGACGCTTCAGCTCCTCGGTGAACAGCCGCCCGGTCGGGCCGCTCGCCGCGAGGCTGATGAAACGTTGTCCCTCGAGCCGGTTCAGCTCGATCGACGACGGCGCGTCGGGCATGTCCTCCTCGCGGTACAGCACGACGAGTTCGCCCTCGCCGAGCCAGCGCTGCTCGATCGGCGCGGCGGGCGGCACCTGGTAGGCGATGGCGATGTCGGTCTCGCGCTCGTGGAGCTTGCGCAGCAGGTCGTCGTGATGAACCGTCTGCAGGTCGAACTTCACATTGGCGTGCGAACGCAGGAAGTCGGCGACCGCGGTCGGCACCGCGTCGAGCGCCAGCGACGGCAGCGCCGAGATGCGCAGCGTGCCGCCGGTGCCGCGGCGGAGATTCTGCCCCGCCTCGCGAAGCGCGTGGACGCGGTCCTGGATCTCGCGCACCTCGGCGAACAGCGAATGCGCGTCCTCGGTCGGCACCAGCCCGCCGTTGGTGCGCCGGAACAGCTGGAAGCCCAGCAGGCTCTCCGCATGGCGCAGCATCTTCGACACCGACGGCTGCGACACGTTGAGCGCGCGCGCGGCGGCGCTGACCGAGCCGTTGACGTAGACGCAGTGAAAAATCTCGATGTGGCGCAGATTCATCGTCGGGCCCCGGTCCTCATCGCGTCGCCGGAAGCCTGGCGACGGTATTTCCGTGCGCGCGGATCGAGCGCGTCGACGCGGTGCCTCGCTGAATATCGACCAACCGCATCCGTCCCCCATGACCCGCGGTCCCGACGCGCGGCGCCGCGGCGGGCGCCGAGCTGCGTCGCAGAGACCAGGCTGCAAACGTGCATTTGTCTATCGCTGCCGAGCGCTTCCGACCAGCGCCCGGCCTGACGGATGCGCGCTCACTGTGGACTGGCGGCACCACTCTGGTCAGGTGGCGCGCGTTGGCGCTACGCTGGTGCGGCGGCGTTGGCGGGTCGCCAACCGACCGCACCGGCGTCGGAATGGACGAACGGTTCGGATGGAGGTGAGCGCGATCGTGACCGGACACCGTTCAGCAAGGATCGTTCTCGCGGCCGTGTTCGCGCTATCGGCACTCGGCGAGGGCGCGCAGGCGCAGCAGGCCGAGGCACCGAATCACGCTGCACCCGCCGGCACGGACGAAGTCTTCCACCCCGTCATCGACTATGTCGGCCGCCGAAACGCCACCGGCTTCATCGTCATGCGCCGCGGCACCGTGCTGGTGGAGCGCTATTGGCCTGCGCCGACCGACCCGACCTTCGCCTTCTTCGTCCACGGACGGACCCGCGACGGGCGCCTGCTCGAGGATGTCGCGTCGCAGCAGAAGAGCTTCGTGGCGGTGCTCGTCGCCATCGCTGCGGACAAGGGGCTGATCGACGTCGAGCGGCCGGTGAGCGCCTATATCGGTGCCGGCTGGTCGAAGGCGCTGCCGGCGCAGGAGGCGAAGATCCGGGTGATCGATCTGCTGACGATGAGTTCGGGGCTCGACGAGAAGTTTGGCTATGCGGCGCCGCCGGGCACGCAGTTCCACTACAACACGCCCGTCTATGCGATCACCCAGCGCGTGCTCGAGGCCGCCGCGGGCCAGCCGCTCGACGCGCTCACCCGCGACTGGCTCACGGTGCCGGCGGGCATGACCGACACCGGTTGGCGGCGCCGCCCCGCCGCACTCGGCAATGTCGGCAATGCGGTGGGGCTGGTGACGACGGCGCGCGACATTGCCCGGTTCGGGCAGATGGTGCTCAGCGGGGGCGTTGCGCCGGGCGGCCCGCGCCTCGTGTCGGCGGCGCGCTTGCGGGCGATGTTCGAACCGTCGATTGCCAATCCGGCTTATGGTCAGCTGTGGTGGCTCAACGGCGCGGAATTCTCGGTTGACGCCGACGGCCGGCGCTCGTCGGGACCCCTCAACCCTTTTGCGCCGTCCGATCTCGTCGCGGCATTGGGCTTTCTCGATCGTAAGCTGTACGTCGTGCCGAGCCTTGACCTCGTCGTCGTGCGGACCGGCGCGGCAGCGTCCGATTCCGACTTCGACGCAGCACTGTGGCGATTGCTGCTTCCCGCGGTTCATTCAAGCAGCGTTGGCGTGCAACGCAGCGCCCCGCCATGAGGCGCACTATTGCATCCAAAATGCCGACTTGTGAGACACAGGCCGCAGCCTGGCGGCATCACACATTGTTGCTAAGGGTTGTGCTGTCAGAAGAATAATTGCATGCAAACCAGCATGAACTAGATATGTTGGGCGGGTCCCGACGTACGGAGAAGCACGTGGACGATACCGACGGCCTGCTTGCACGAACGACCGAGCGTCTGCTCGCCGAGCAGGTCGACGACGCCGCGATGCGCGCGGCAGCATCGGGTTTGTGGCTGGAGCAGGCGTGGAGCGCCGCCGCCGAGCTCGGCCTGCCGCTCGCCATGGTCGAAGGCGAGCAGGGTTTCGGCGTCGCGCTCTCGGACGGATTCGCGCTGATCCGACTTCTCGGCAGCCGGGCGATCCCGTTGCCGCTGGCGGAGACGATGATCGCCAACCTGCTCCTTGCCCGCGCCGGTCTTCCCGTTGCGGAGGGCGTGGTGGCGTTGATCCCGGCCGCGGCCGGGGTGCGTCTCGACCGGCAGGGCGAGGGCTGGCGCGCGCGCGGCGTGGCGGATCGCATCGCCTGGGGCCGCAACGCCGCGGCGCTGGTGGTCGAGGGCGACGGCAGGATCGCGTTGCTCACCTCGGGATTCGAGGTGAGCGCCGCGGGCACCAATCTGGCGCAGATGCCGCGCGACCAGCTTACGATCGACGGGGCCGCGCAGGTCGCCTCCTGGCCGGGCCTGACGCTGCTCGAGGCGGGTGCGCTCGTCCGGGCGGTCGCCGCAGCAGGCGCGATGGAGACGCTGGTCCAGCTGTGCACCACGCATGTCGTCGAGCGGACGCAATTCGGGCGTGCGCTCTCGGGCTTCCAGGTCGTCCAGCATGCACTGGCCCGCCTGGCGAGCGAAGCCGCGGCGGCGGCCGCCGCCGCCGACCTGGCAGTCGATGCCTTCGTCGCCTCTGCCGCGGATGCGGGGCTTGCGATCGCCGCCGCCCGTTCGCGTGTCGGCGAGGCGGTGGGCGTGGCGACCGGTATCGCGCACCAGCTTCATGGGGCGATGGGCTTCACCGAGGAACATCGCCTGCACTGGTTCACCACCGCCTTGTGGAGCTGGCGCGACGAGTTCGGTAGCGCTGGCTGGTGGACCCGGCACCTCGGCGCCGCGATGCTGGCGCGTCCCAAGGCGGCCTATTGGCCAACGGTCACGGCGGTCTGATGGCGATGTACGACAAGCTGCACTTTCCCTCGCCGCCGGCGAACGACGCCGCCGAAGCGCTGCGCACCCAGGTTCGCGATTTCCTGGCGGTGACGATCTCCGGCCGCACGCCGCTACAGCGTGCCGAAAGCTGGAACGGCTTCGACCGCGATTTCAGCCGGGCGCTCGGCGCGCGCGGCTGGCTCGGCATGACCTGGCCCAGGCGCTACGGCGGTCACGAGCGCTCGACGCACGAGCGCTATGTCGTCGTCGAGGAGACGCTGGCGGCGGGCGCGCCGGTCTCGGCGCACTGGATCGCCGACCGGCAGAGCGGACCGACGCTGCTCAAATTCGGCACCGAGGCACAGCGCGAGGCGATCCTGCCGCGGATCGCGCGCGGCGACTGCGTCTTCTGCATCGGCATGAGCGAGCCCGATGCCGGCTCCGATCTCGCGGCGGTGCGCACGCGCGCCGAGCCGGTCGACGGCGGCTGGCGCGTCACCGGCACCAAGCTGTGGACGACCAACGCCCATGAGGCGGACTACATGATCCTGTTCTGCCGCACCTCGGGCAGCGCCGCCGATCGCCACAAGGGCACCAGCCAGCTGCTCGTCGACATGAAGGCGACCGAGGGCATGACGGTGCGTCCGATCCTCGACCTCGCCGGGCAGCATCATTTCAACGAGGTCCATTTCGAAGCGGCATTCATCCCGTCGGCGGCGCTGATCGGCGTCGAGGGCGAGGGCTGGTCGCAGGTGATGAGCGAGCTGGCGTTCGAGCGCAGCGGCCCCGAGCGCTTCCTGTCGTCGATGCAGCTGCTGCTCGAACTCGTCGGCGCGCTGCAGGGCAGCGACAGCGAGCTGGCGCAGGCGGCGATCGGCCGGCTGACCGCGCATCTGCTGGCGCTTCGGCGGCTGTCGCGCGGCGTCGCGACGATGCTGGCGGCGGGGCAGGACGCCTCGACCCAGGCCGCGATCGTCAAGGACCTGGGCGCCAGCTTCGAGCAGGAGCTGCCCGAGATCGCGCGCAGCCTCGTCGACGCCGAGCCCGACCGCCGCTCGACGCAGGACCTGCTCGCGGTGCTTGGCTATACGCTGATGAGCGCGCCTTCCTTCTCGCTGCGCGGCGGGACGCGCGAGATCCTGCGCGGCATCATCGCGCGCGGGCTCGGGCTGCGATGAGCCGGCTCGAACTAATCGAGGTCTCGCCGCGCGACGGCCTGCAGAACGAGCCGCGCGTGCTGGCGACCGCCGACAAGATCGAGCTGGTGCGCCGCATCGTCGACGCCGGCGCCGCACGCATCGAGGTCGCGAGCTTCGTTCATCCGGCGAAGGTCCCGCAGATGGCCGATGCCGAAGCGGTGGTCGCGGGCCTGCCGCGCGGCGGCGCGCGCTACATCGGCCTGGTGCTCAACAAGCGCGGCGCGCTGCGCGCGCTAGCGACGGCGGTCGACGAGGTCGGCATCGTCTGCACCGCGAGCGACGACTTCGGAAAGCGCAACCAGGGGCTCGACATCGAGCAGTCGCTCGAGATGACCTGCGACGTGCTGCGGCTGTGCCGCGAGCGGCAGCGCCCGGCGCAGGCGACGATCGCGGTGGCGTTCGGCTGCCCGTTCGAAGGCGCCGTCGACCCGGGGCGCGTGGTCGACATGGCGCGCCGCATCGCCGCGGCGGGGCCGATCGAGGTGGCGATCGCCGATACGATCGGCATCGCGCGTCCCGCCGAGGTCGAGCGGCTCGCCGCCGCGGTCGCCGCGGCGATCGCGCCGCTGCCGCTGCGCGTCCATTTCCACGACACGCGCGGCATGGGCGTCGCCAACGTGCTCGCCGCGGTGCGCGCCGGCGCGGTGCGCATCGACGCCGCGATCGGCGGCACCGGCGGCTGCCCCTTCGCCCCCGGCGCAGCGGGCAACGTCGCCAGCGAGGACGTCGCCTATGCGCTCGGCGACGCGCTCGACGTCGACATCGACAAGCTCGTCGAGACTGCGGGATGGCTCAATGCGCGGCTCGGACGCGAGCGTAGCAGCGCGGTCGCGCGGGCGTTTGCGGCGAGCGCCTCGCTCTAGGCGTCGCCGTCGCGCCGCCGCCCAGCGCCGGCGGCGCTGCCGAGCCAGCGTTCGAGAATCTCCTCGGTATCCTGCCCGACTTCGCGCGGCGCCGGCCGGCGAATGCCGCCCGGCGTATCCGACAGCTTGGGGAACACGCCCTGCATCGGCGTCGGTCCGAGTACGGGATCCTCGACCGAGACGATCGCCTCGCGCGCCTGGAAATGCGGGTCGCGCATCATGTCCTCGGCATCGTACATCCGGCCGGCGGGCACGGAATGCGCAATCATCGCCGCCTCCACCTCGGCGACGCTGTGCTGCAGCGTCCACGCTTCGACGAGACGGTCGAGCTCGTCCTGATGCTCGCCGCGCGCAACATGCGTCGCATAGCGGGGATCGCGCGCCAGTTCGGGCCGCCCCATCGCCTCGCACAGCCGCGCGAAGACGCTGTCCTGGTTGGCGCCGATGAGCAATTCGCCGTCGCGGCAGCGATAGACGTTGGACGGCGCGATGCGCGGCAGCTTCGATCCGGTGCGAACGCGCTTATGCCCGGCGACGCTCCATTCGGGAACCAGCCCCTCCATCACCTGCAGCACGCTTTCGTAGAGCGCGGCGTCGACGATCTGCCCGACGCCGCTGCGGCTGCGGCGGTGCAGCGCCGCGAGCGCGCCGAGACAGCCGTAGGTGGCGGCGAGCGTATCGCCGATCGAGACGCCCATGCGTGCCGGCGCGCGGTCGGGGAAGCCGACGATCTTGCGCCAGCCGCCCATCGCCTCGGCAATGCCGCCGAAGCCGGCGCGGCTGGCATAGGGCCCGGTCTGTCCATAGCCGGAGACGCGCACGATGATGAGGCCGGGGTTCTGGGCGCGCAGCTCGGCGGGCGCGAGGTTCCAGCGCTCGAGCGTGCCGGGACGGAAATTCTCGACGAGGATGTCGGCGCGCGCGATCAGCGCGCGCGCGAGCGCCTGGCCCTCCGCCGAACGAAGATCGGCCGCGACCGAATATTTGCCGCGCGCGATCACCCGCCACCAGGTCGGCAGCGTTCCCTGGCCCCATTGCCGCATCGGGTCGCCGGTGCCCGGCTGCTCGAGCTTGACCACCTCGGCGCCCATGTCGCCCAGCAACTGGCCGCAGAAGGGCCCGGCGATGAGCTGGCCCAGTTCGACGACGCGGATCCCGGCCAGCGGCCCGCCTGCGACGGTGTCCGCCAATGCTTCGTCCTCAGCTTGCATGAATTGCCTTCGTCGTCATGTGCGCGGCGACCCCTTCGGGGCCGTCTTCCGAGCCGAATCCGCTTTCCTTCGTGCCGCCGAAGGGCGCGTCGGGCCACGAGGTGCGGACGTTGTTGATCACCACCATGCCCGCCTCGATCGCGTCGCCGAGCCAATTCTGCCGCCGGCCGTTCTCGGTGAAGCAATAGGCGGCAAGGCCGAAGGGCAGGCGATTGGCCTGTTCGATCGCGTCGTCGACGGAGGCGAAAGGGCGGAGGAGCGCGAGCGGGCCGAACGGCTCGTCGTTCATCGCCGCGGCCTCGAGCGGCACGTCGCCGAGCACCGTCGGCTCGAAGAAATAGCCGGGGCCAGGGCCGCGGCCGCCGCCGGCCAGCAGCCTGGCGCCGGCGCTGCGCGCATTCTCGACCATCGCCTCGATCGCGGCGGGGCGGCGCGCATTGGCGGTCGGACCCATCGTCGTCGCCGCGTCGCGGCCGTCGCCGGTCCTGATCCGCCCGGTGCGCTCGGCGAATCCTGCCGCGAAGCGGTCGTAGATGCCCTCCTGCACGTGGAAGCGCGTCGGCGACGCGCAGACCTGTCCGGCGTTGCGGAATTTGTGCGCGACGAGCGTGTCGAGCGTCTTGTCGAGGTCGCAATCGTCGAAGACGAGGACCGGCGCGTGGCCGCCGAGTTCCATCGTCATGCGCATCACCGTGTCGGCGGCGAGCCGCATGAGATGCTTGCCGACCGGAACCGAGCCCGTGAAGCTCAGCTTGCGCGTGACGGGCGAGGCGAGCAGCGTCCGCGAGACGGCGTCGGGATCGCCGAACAGCAGCTGCGCGACGTCGCCGGGCAGGCCGGCGTCCTGGAAGCAGCGCATCACGGCGATCGCGCTGGCGGGGGTTTCTTCGCTCGGCTTCAGGATCACCGAGCAACCGGCGGCGAGCGCGGGCGACAGCTTGCGCACCGGATTGATGACCGGGAAATTCCAGGCGCAGAAGGCGGCGACGGGGCCGACCGGCTGCTGGAGCACCAGCGAGCGCGACCCGGCGGGCCGTGGGAGGACGCGGCCATAGTTGCGCACCGCTTCGCCGGCATGGAAGTCGAGGATCATCGCCGCCGCGATCACCTCGCCGCGCGCCTCGCCGAGCGGCTTGCCCTGCTCGAGCGTGGCGATGGCCGCGATCGCGTCGGCGCGCTCGCGGATCAGCTCGGCGGTGCGGCTGAGCACCGCCGCCCGCGCCTCGGGCGCCGTCGCGCGCCAGGCGGCGAAGCCTCGCTCCGCAGCGGCCAGCGCATCGGCGAGATCGGCGGCGCTGGCGAGCGGCAGGTCGGCGATCGGCTGTCCCGTCGCGGGATTGAACACCGGTTGCGTGTCGCGACCGCTGCGGCCGCGCCAGTCGCCCGCGATATAGAGCTGCAGGTCGGGCAGCGCCCCTCCGGTCATCCCAACACCCCCAATGCCGACCGAACCCCATCGGCGTCTTGTTCTCGTTCGCACAGAGCCTGTCGAACTCTTGCAACAGGGTTTTGACTAGATTGCATGCAAATGGCAAGTGGGTAGGGATGATGATTGTGATGCGGCGCCTCGGCATCAGCCGACGAGCGGGGCGACGGCCGGACGCAGTTGAAGAGATAAAAATGAGCATAATCATATGAATGACTCTGTGCCAGTGGCGGACGTCGTCCACCATGAGCCCCCCCGTCCGACCGATGACTTGGATGCGATCGCGCTCGCCAAGTGGATGAAACACGCCGTCGAGGGCTTCGCCGGGCCGCTTGAGGTGCTGCGCTTCGCGGGCGGCCAGTCGAATCCGACCTACCAGCTGCGCACGCCCGATTGCCGCTACGTCCTGCGGCGCAAGCCGCCGGGGAAGCTGCTCGCCTCCGCGCACGCCGTCGACCGCGAATTCCGCGTGATGCAGGCGCTGCATGGTGCCGGCTTTCCCGTTCCGCGCGCCTATGCCCTGTGCGAGGATGAGTCGGTGATCGGCTCGGTCTTCTACGTGATGGCGATGGTCGAGGGGCGCATCCTCTGGGACGGGCGGCTGCCCGATGCCGGCCCCGTCGAACGCCGTGCCATCTATGCCGTGCAGATCGACACGCTCGCGGCGCTCCACCGCATCGATCCCGCGGCGGTCGGGCTCGCCGACTATGGCCGCCCCGGCAATTATTTCGCGCGGCAGCTGGCGCGCTGGACCGGCCAATATGAGCGGTCGGACGGCCCGCGCCACGCCGCGATGGACCGGCTCGCCGCCTGGCTTCCCGGCGGCGCGCCGGCCGACCGCCCGGCGCGCATCGTCCATGGCGACTACCGGCTCGACAACCTGGTTCTCGATGCGACCGCGCCCAAGGTGGTGGCGGTGCTCGACTGGGAATTGTCGACGCTCGGCGATCCGATCGCCGACCTCACCTATTGGCTGATGCCGTGGGTGACGCCGGCGCACGAGCGCAACTCGCTTGCCGGAATCGATCTCGATGCGGCGGGATTTCCGGGGCTCGACGAGATGCTGGCGCGCTATCTCGACGCCACCGGCGACCGGCTGGGGGCGCCGCTCGACTGGTATCTGGCCTATAATCTGTTCCGGCTCGCGGCGATCCTGCAGGGGGTGGCGGCGCGCGGCCGCGCCGGCAATGCCAACAACGCGCGCGCCGGCCTGGCGCAGGGCCGCGTCGGACCGCTCGCCGACACCGCGTGGCGCTTGGCCGAGCGCGCGGGAGCGCGCGCATGAGCTGGCCGGCGCGCAGCATCGCCGAGACGCTGGCGCTGCTGACCGCGCCCGGCGCGCCGTTCGAGATGGCCGAGGTCGAGGCGGGCGGCCGCCGCGTGCGCCGCTATGTGCGGATGCCGCGCGACCTGCGCGCCGTGTTCGACGCCAGCCGGCAATTCGCCGATCGCGACCTGCTGGTGTTCAACGAGGAGCGGTTGAGCTTCGAGGCGCATTGGCGCGCCGCGACCGCCTTCGGCCGCGCGCTCGGCGAACGCTTTGGCGTCGGCAAGGGCGATCGCGTCGCCATCGCGATGCGCAACTATCCCGAATGGTCGATCTGCGCCTGGGGGGCGCTCGCCGCCGGCGCCGTCGTCGTGCCGCTCAACGCCTGGGAATCGAGCGCGACGCTGGCGCTGCTGGCGCGCGACTGCGGCGCCAAGGCCGTCGTCGTCGACCGCGAGCGGCTGGCGCAGCTGGCTGATGCCGGCTTCGACGATGCGGGGCTCGTCGTCGTGCGCGCGCCGGCGCCGCCGGGAACCGTTGGGCTCGAGGCGCTGATCGGCGCGCCCGGCGGCTATGCCGCCTTGCCCGATGTGCCGTTGCCCGATCCGGGCATCGAACCCGACGACCTGGCGACGATCTTCTATACCTCGGGGACGACGGGGCGGCCGAAGGGCGCCGCGGGCACGCACCGCAACATCCTCACCAACTATGTCAACACCAGCTTCCGCGCGATGCGCGCCGCGGTCCGTCGCGGCGACGCGGTGCCGGCCGGGCCGTCGACCGCGCCGCGCCGGCTGCTGCTGCCGATGCCCTTTTTCCACGTCACCGGCTTCCATTCGACGCTGATGCCGGCGCTGGCCAACGGCACGACGATCCACCTGATGTACAAGTGGGACGTGAGCGAGGCGCTGGCGACGATCGAACGCGAGCGGATCAACGGGCTCAACCTGGTGCCGGCGCTCGCCTGGCAGCTGTCCGACGCGCTCGCGGGCGGGGGCTACGACACCGGCAGCGTCGACCTCGCCGGCTATGGCGGCGCGGCGGCGGCGCCCGAGCTGGCGCAGCGCATGCGCGACGCCTTTCCCAACGCCTACCCCGGGCAGGGCTATGGCGCGACCGAGACCTCGTCGCTCGTCGCGGCGAACAGCCACGAAGACATGATGGCGCGCCCGGGCAGCGTCGGCACCGTCGTGCCCTGCTGCGACGTGCGCGTGGTCGATTCGGACGGCCGCGACGTGCCCCCCGGCGCGGCCGGCGAGTTGTGGGTGAGCGGCCCCAATATCGTCACCGGCTATTGGAACCTGCCCGAACAGACGCGCGAGAGTTTCGGCGACGGCTGGTACCGGACCGGCGACGTCGTCCGCATCGACGCGGAGGGCTTCGTCTTCGTGCTCGACCGGATCAAGGACATGCTGATCCGCGGCGGCGAGAACATCTATTGCGTCGAGATCGAGGACTGCCTCGCCGGCCATCCCGACGTGGTCGAGGCGGCGGTGTTCGGCGTGCCGGATCGCGTGCTCGGCGAACTGGTCGGTGCGGCGGTCCGGCTGCGCGACGGCGCCACCGCCGATGTCGCGGCGCTCGCCGCCCATGTCCGCGCCCGGCTCGTCGCGCACAAGGTGCCGGTGGCGATCGATGTCCACGACGCGCCGCTGCCGCGCAACGCCGCCGGCAAGCTGCTCAAGCGCGAGATGCGCGCGCGGTGGCTCGAACGGGAAGGACAGGCATGAACGACGCAGCACTGGCGGCCGGCGAGCGGCTTTTCCACATCGTCGAGCACGGCGACCTCGACGCGTTGCGCGAGGTCTTCACGCCGGGCGCG
Organism: Sphingomonadaceae bacterium; assembly: GCA_030147805.1. Lineage (GTDB taxonomy): Bacteria > Pseudomonadota > Alphaproteobacteria > Sphingomonadales > Sphingomonadaceae > Sphingoaurantiacus. The sequence continues at coordinate 151,559 of JASBUR010000006.1, read as the reverse complement.
CAGGTCTGGCACAACACCGACGAGAAGCTCGTAGACGTCGAGACGACGATCGCCAACCTGCGCAAGATCCGCGCGAGCGCGAGCATCTTTCGCTATACTGACATCAAGCGCGAGCCAACGCCGAGCGGCTTCGTCCAGCAGCATCTGCTAATCATCGAGACCGCCGACGGACGGCGCGTGCGCGACTTCGCCTGCTGCGTCTGCCGTGTCGAAGACGGCCGCATCGCGCATATGGACGCCTACCACGACTCCGCTGCCACGCATGTGCTGGCACACCGCCAGCCGAGCGACGGCTAGCGGCGATGCGGCGGCTCGATACCCGCGTCGCGCTCGTCACCGGCGGCGCCGCCGGTATCGGCCTCGCCATCGCACAGCGTTTTCAGGCAGAGGGCGCGACGGTCGTCATCACCGACCTCGATGCCACGCGCGGCGAAGCGGTCGCCGCCGAGAACGGCTTCGCGTTTCTCGCGCAGGATGTCGTCGCCGAGGCTGATTGGGAGCGCGTGGTCGCCTGGACCGAGCGCGAGCATGGCGGCCTCGACGTGCTGGTCAACAATGCCGCCTATGTCGGCTCGCACGATCTCGGCAATCCCGAGAACAGCGCGATCGACGACGTGCGCAGGGTCTTCGCCGTCAATGTCGAGGGGACGCTGCTCGGCTGCCGCGCCGCGATCCGGCTGATGCGGCCGCGCGGCGGCGGATCGATCGTTAACATCGCGTCGGTAGCGGCCGAAACCGCCACTCCCTTTCTGGTTGCCTATGGCGCTTCGAAGGCCGCGGTCCGCCAGCTGACCAAATCGGTGGCGCAATATTGCTGCGAACAGGAGCTCGCGATCCGCTGCAACTCGGTCCACCCCGGCAATGTCCGCACCGAAATGTGGGACGACAATGGCCGGCAGATTGCCGCGGCGCGCGGCGTTACGCTCGACGATGTCGCCGCCGACACCGCGGCGCGAATCCCGATGGGCCACTTCCAGACCCCCGACGACATGGCGGCCGCCGTCGCCTTCCTGGCCTCCGATGACGCGCGCTACATCACCGGCACCAAGATCGTCGTCGACGGCGGCCGCACCGGGTGCGATTCCTACCATCTGAGCCAGCGCTTCCGGCAGGCGACGCTCGACTCGCCGCTCAGCCGAAGCTGAGCGGCGGGGCGTGCCCTACTTCTTCGGGATATTGGCGTAATAGGGAATCGGCACCCCGTCGTTGCCGCTGGTGTCGCCGACCATCATTCGGGTGCGCGGATGCATCACCGCCGGGTCGGTGATGATATTGAGGCACCGCGGCTCGCCCGAGGCAAAGGCCTCCTTCACCGCCGCTTCGATGTCCTCGTAGCGATCGATGCGGACCGCCTCGACCCCGAAGCCGCGCGCGACGATCTCGTAATGCGTCTCCTCGAGCGCGACGATCACCTCGCGGTTCTTGCCGTAGAGCAGGTTCTGCGCATTGCGCGACATGCCCCATTCGGCATTGTTGAGGATGACCGTCACGATCGGCAGCTTGTGCCGCGCCATCGTGTCGAACTCGGCGACGTTGAAGCCGGCGCCGCCGTCGCCCGCGAAACAGACCACCGGACGGCTCGGATCGGCGCGCGCGGCACCGATCGCGAAGCCCTGCGAGATTCCGAGGCAGCCGAGATAGCCGCAGCGCAGATGCTGGCCGGCGCCGGGGGAGCGGACGAGATCGCCGACCCAGTTGCCCGCCTCGCCGCCGTCGGCGACGACTGCGGTGCCTTCGGGCAGTGCGTCCATCACCGCGGTGACCGCGTGACCCGGATGGATCGCGCCCGCTCGCGTGTTCTTCGGTTCGTCGGCGAAGGCCTTGCGCGCATTGGCGCGGAAGCCGCGCAGCAGCGCCGCCCAGTCCTCGCGCTTGGTCCAGCTCGCGCCCTCCGCTGCCGCCAGGATCGCATCGAGCGTGGCGCCTGCGTCGGCGACGATCGGCAGGTCGGCCATGCGCACCCGGCCGATCTCCTCGGGATTCGATTCGATCTGGGCAACCTTGGCCGCCGCCGGGATGATCGCGCCCATCGCGCCGCCGAGAAACATGCCCATGCGAACGCCGACGAGCAGAACGGCATCGGTCGGGCTTCCCGCACCCGCGGCCGCCGCGAGACCCGCGGCCGCGCCGCCATAATAGGGGTGATCATCGGGAAGCACGCCGAGCGCCTTCTGCCCGCCGATGACGGGGATTCCGGTGAGTTCGGCGAGCTTGCGCAGCCGCTCACCCGAGTTGGTCAGCATCGCGCCGCCGCCGGCGATGATCACCGGCCGCTCGGCACTCCGCAGCATCTCGATGACGCCCGCGACGGCATCCGCCGACGGGGCGGGGGGCGCCGGCCGCTTCCAATTCGACACGTCGGGCGCCGCTTCCTCGGTCGGCCAGAACATCACGTCGATGGGGATCTCGAGGAAGACAGGACCGGGCGCACCGCTGAGCGCGATCTCGCCGGCGCGGCGGACATATTCGACGATCCGACCGGGCTCGCCGACGCGCTGCGCCCATTTGGTCACCGGCCGGGCCATCGCGACGGCATCGAAGCCGCCCTGCAGCGTATTGCCCTCGGCCTCGCGCAGCGGCGCGGCGCCGGCGATGAACAGCGTCGGGATGCGGTCGAGGTAGGCGTTGGCCATCGCGGTGATCGCGTTGGTGAAGCCCGGTCCCGCCGTCACCGCGCAGACGCCGAGCTTGCCGTTCGAGGCCCGGGCATAGCCGTCGGCGGCGTGGCCGGCGGCGGCCTCGTGCCGCGTGTCGGTGAGCCGGATGCCGAACTCCTCGCAGGCCATATACAGCGGGTCGAGATGACTGCCGTGGAGAGCGAACAATTCGGTGACGCCAAGCCCTGCGAGGGCCGCAGCAGCCAGTTCGCCCGCGGCGCGCTTTTGAGTCATCGTACCTCCCAGGGATCTTCTTCGGTCGCCGCGCGAACATCGGCGCAGCGCTATGCTTAGTCTCACGGCCTATGCTAGCAAGCTTGAGATATTGCATGCAATATCTCGTTGCGATGGCGATGATGCCCTCTCATAGATATACGCAGGGTAGACCGCATCGCCTTGGCAGGTGCATGCATATCGGCGATGGATGCGCTGACGCCGGCGACAGGCCGCAGAAGTTGGGGGGATGATGTCGGAGCCACGGTCGCCTATCGGGACGGAGCAGCCCTACCCGCCGCGGCCCTACGCCTATTTCACCGTCGGCCTGATCATGTTCGCCTATATCTTCGCGTTCGTCGACCGCGTGGCGCTCAGCCTCGTCGTCGATCCGATTCGCCGCGATCTCGGGCTCAACGACACGCAGGTCGGCGCGCTCGTCGGCCTGGCCTTCGTCGTCTGCTACGTCCTCTTCTCCTTTCCGTTCGGGCGCTGGGTCGATCGCCATGCGCGCCCGCCGGCGCTCGCGGTCGGCGTCGCGGTGTGGAGCCTGGCGATGGCGGCCTGCGGGCTCGCCACCAGCTTCTGGCAATTGTTCGTCGGGCGGATGTTCGTCGGCGTCGGCGAGGCGGCGGTCAATCCGGTCGCCTATTCGATCATCCCCGACAGCTTTCCGCCGCACCGGCGCAGCTTCGCCATGGCGATCTTCGCGTCGGGGTCGACGATCGGCGGCGGGCTCGCGGTCTATCTCGGCAGCCTGCTGCTCGCCTGGGCGGAGCGCGCGCAGCCGTCGCTGCCGATCGTCGGGCCGCTGGCGCCCTGGCAGGTGCTGTTCATCGCGCTCGGCCTGCCCGGGCTGCTTGTCGCGCTGCTGGTGAAGGCGACGCTGCGCGACCCGCCGCGGCGCAACGCCGGCGCCGCGCCGATGTCGTCGCGCGAGCTCAAGGGCTATTTCGCCGAGCATCGCGCGCTGTTCGCGCTGATGTTCATCGGCTTCTCCGGCTTCGCGATCAGCAACTATGCCTTCGTGGTCTGGGGGCCGACCTATTTCATGCGCGTGCACGCGCTCAGCGTCGCCGAGGTCGGTCTGCTGATGGGGCTGGGGTTCGCGATCCTGGGAACGGGCGGCGCGCTCACCGGCGGCCTGTGGGCCGACCGGATCCAGAAGGCCGGGCGCCCCGAGGCGCCGGTGCGCGTTGCGCTGTGGGTGGCGGTATTGCAGGCGCCGTTCTTCGTGGGGGCCTATCTGCTGCCGAACACGGCGATCGCCGTCGCGCTGTTCTGCTGCGGCATGGGGCTCGGCAGCATGATTGGCGGACTGCAGGGCGCGATGGTGCAGGTGCTGACGCCGAACCGCATGCGCGGGCAGGCGAGTGCCGTCTATCTGACCGTCGTCAACATCCTCGGCCTCGGCATCGCGCCGGTCGCCACCGCGGCGATGACCGATTATGTGTTCGGCGGGCCGGCGGAGATCGGCAAGTCGCTCGCCACCACCACCGTCGCGGCGCTCGGTCTTGCGGCGTTGCTGATCTCGCTCGGGATGAAGCGCGCGCAGCTGCGAGCCGCCGAAGTGCTCGACACTTAGGCCGGATCATTGCATCCATAAGATGCAGAGATCGGCAGAGGAATGCGATTAGCCACGCTAGATTGGATGCAATGTTGCGCCGTCCGGCGATATCGTCTAGGTCGGGCATATCGCCGTAAAGCGCGTTAGGGAGGCCAGTTGGACGCGATTTCGCAGATTGACGATGCTGGCGCGACCGCAGCCGTCCGCCCGCTGCGCGCCGCGGTCATCGGGGCCGGCATGGCCGGCGTGCTCGCCGCCATCAAGCTGCGCGAGCGCGGCATCGACTGCGTCGTCTTCGAAAAGGGCGACCGCGTCGGCGGGACCTGGCGCGAGAACGACTATCCCGGTCTGACCTGCGACGTCGCCGCGCACTGGTACACCTATTCCTTCGCGCGCAATCCCGAGTGGGACCGGCTCATGGCCCGGGGGCCCGAGATCCGCGCCTATTTCGAGCGCGCGGCGCGCGACCATGGCGTCCTGCCGCTCATCCGCTTCGGTGAGGAGGTCGTCCGGCTCGCCTACGACGGCGAGCGCTGGCAGCTCGACACGGCGGCCGGGCATCGGGACAGCTTCGACGTGGTGATCGCGGCGACCGGCGTGCTGCACCACCCCAATATTCCGCACTTCGCGGGCATCGAGAGCTTCGCCGGCGCGAGCTTCCATTCGACGCGCTGGGACCATGCGGTCGCGCTCGACGGGCGACGCATCGGCGTCATCGGTGTCGGTTCGACCGCGGCGCAGCTCGCCACCGCGCTGGTGCCGCGCGCCGAACGCTTCCAGCTGTTCCAGCGCACCGCGCAATGGGTGATCCCGCGTCCGAACACGCCGTACAGCGAGGCGGAGCGCGAACGATTCCGCGCCGATCCCGCCGCGCTCGAAGCGCTGGTGCAGGAGCTTCGCGCCAAGACGCTCGAAGGCTATGCGGCGGCGGTCATCGACGTCGACTCGCCCGAACTCGCCGAGATCGACCGGATGTGCCGCGAGCATCTCGCCACGGTACGCGATCCGGACCTGCGGCGGCGGCTGACCCCCGATTACCGGCCGGCGTGCAAGCGGCTGGTGATCTCGGACGATTTCTACGCGGCGATCCAGCAGCCCAACGCCGAGCTGGTCACCGCGCCGATCGAGCGGATCGAGCCGCAGGGGGTGCGAACCGCCGACGGGGCGCTGCACGAGCTCGACGTCCTCGTGCTCGCCACCGGCTTCCAGGTCGACCGCTTCATCCGGCCCGCCAAGGTGCTGGGGCGCGGCGGCGTCGATCTCGACGACGTCTGGGACGACGGCCCCAAGGCCTATCTGTCGGTGACGGTACCCGACTTCCCCAACTTCTTCCTGCTCAACGGCCCGAACAGCCCGGTCGGCAATTTCTCGCTGGTCGAGGTCGCCGAACGGCAGACCAACTATCTGATGCAGCTGATCGACGGGCTGCGCCGCGGCGATTATCGCGAGGTGAGCGCCAGCCGCGAGGCGCTACAGCGCTTCGAGGCCGAGCGCCGCGAAGCGGCGAAGAAGACCGTGTGGGTCACCGGCTGCGCCAGCTGGTACCTCGACAAGAATGGCGTGCCGGCGTCGTGGACCTTCTCGTTCGAGCGCTTCGCCCAGGAAATGGCGGCGCCCAAGCTGGCCGATTTCGAGACGCGCTGAGGAGAGCGACTGATGGTGACCCGGGAGCAGATCGAGCGCGCGCTGCATCAACTCAACGCGATCGAGAATTCGCGGCCGACGACGAGCGTCGAGGCGATCAGCGCCGGGATCGACCGGCTGATGTCGCCGCAGGTCGAAGGGTGGCGCAACGGCGTGCATTTTCCCAACCGCGACGCCGAGCGCGAGCTGGAGAAGCGGGCGTTCGGCGCGCTCGCCGATTACCACCGCACCTTCGACCGGCTGATCATCGACCCGCCGCTCGCCTGCATCGGCTGGACGATCCGCGGCAGCTTCAACGGCGAGCCGGTGCTCGCGCCCGGCTGCTCGAACTTCGAGTTCGGCGATGACGGGCTGATCCGCCGCTACTGGATGTACTTCAACCCGGCGGACTTCACCTACCGCTCCTGAGGAGACTGAACGAATGGCCGTCAGCGTTGATATTCCCAATGTCGGGATGGGCGTGACCGAGGCGACGATCGTCAACTGGCTGAAGGCGGTCGGCGACCGCGTCGAAAGGGGCGAGGCGATCGTCGAGATCGAGACCGCCAAGTCGACCGTCGAAGTCGAGGCACCGGCGAGCGGCACGCTGTCGGAAATCCTGGCGCAGGTCGACGACGAGGTCGAGGTCGGGGTGGCGATCGCGACGATCGAGGAGGATTGATGTCGCTCGACCGCAGCCAGCAGCTCGAACTCTATTCGCGGATGCTGCGCATCCGCCGCTTCGAGGAGGCGATCGTCGCCCATTATCCCGTCGGGCATCTGAGCATCGGCCAGGAAGGCGCGATCGTCGGCGCCTGCATGGCGCTGCGCGACGACGATTATGTCACCGGCACGCACCGCTCGCACGGCCATCCGATCGGCAAAGGCGCCGCGATCAACCCGCTGATGGCCGAGATCTTCGGCAAGCGGACGGGCATCTGCAAGGGCCTCGGCGGCTCGATGCACCTGACCGACACCAGCCTCGGCCTGATCTGCGAATCGGCGATCGTCGGCGGCGGCTTTCCGCTGGCCACCGGCGCGGGCCTCAGCATCCAGGTGCGCAAGAGCGACCAGGTCAGCTTGTGCTTCTTCGGCGACGGCGCCGCCAACCAGGGGACGTTCGGCGAGAGCATCAACATGGCGGCGATCTGGAAGCTGCCGGTGATCTATTTCTGCGAGAACAACGGCTATGCGGTGACGACGTCGGTCGCCGCGTCGCACGGCCAGCCCGACATCGCGCGGCGCGCCGACGGCTATGGCATTCCGGGCGTCATCGTCGACGGCCAGGACGCCGACGCAGTCTACGAGGTCACGCAGGCGGCGGTCGACCGCGCCCGCGCCGGCGAGGGGCCGACCCTCATCGAGGCCAAGACCTACCGCTTCGACGAGCACTCGAACCGGCTGGCGATCCCGATCCGCTATCGCAGCGACGAGGAGATCGCCTTCCACCGCAACGAGCGCGATCCGATCACGCTCTACCGCGCCAGGCTGGTCGCTGGCGGGCTGGCGGCCGAGGTCGAGGCGATCGAGGCCGAGGTCACGTGCATCATGGCGGACGCCGTGCAGTTCGCCAAGGACAGCCCCGAGCCCGAGCTGTCGGACCTGACCGACAATATGTTCAGCAACCCGATCAACTTCCCGGTCACCCGCGAGGGGATTTTCGGTGATGCGTAACTCGACGCAGAAACTCTCCTACCTCCAGGCGATCGTCGAGGCGCAGCGCGAGGAGATGCGGCGCGACGAGCGCGTCATCCTGATGGGCGAGGACATCGCGGTCTATGGCGCGCAGTCGCTGTTCGACGAGTTCGACCATAGCCGGCTGCGCAACGTGCCGATCTCGGAGAACAGCTTCACCGGCGTCGGCGTCGGTGCGGCGCTCACGGGCTTGCGGCCCATCGTCGACCTGACGATCGCCAGCTTCGTCTATCTGGCGTCGGACCAGATCATCAACCAGGCGGCGAAGTTGCGCTTCATGACCGGCGGCCAGCTGAAGGTGCCGATCGTGGTGCGCACCAGCACCTTCTACAACAACCGCACCGCCGCGCAGCACGCCGACCGGCCCTATCCGCTGTTCATGAACATACCCGGGCTGAAGGTCGTCGCGCCGGCGACGGCGAGCGACGCCAAGGGGCTGCTGAAGGCGGCGATCCGCGACGACGACCCGGTGATCATGTTCGAGGACATCAACCTCTGGGGGAAGAAGGAGGAAGTCCCGGTCGACGTCGACTTCCTCGTGCCGATCGGCAAGGCCGACATCAAGCGCGCCGGCTCGGACGCGACGATCGTGTCGGTGGCGGGGTGCCTGCTGCCGGCGCTGGCGGCGGCGGAGCTGCTCGCCAGGGAAGGCATCGACGTCGAGGTCGTCGACCTGCGCACCATCGCGCCGATGGACAAGGAGACGATCCTGGCGTCGGTGGCGAAAACCGGGCGGCTCGTCATCGCCGACAATTCGCACAAGGTCGGCAGCGTCGCATCGGAAATCGCCGCGGTGGTGAGCGAGGAGGGCTTCGAGAGCCTGCGCAAGCCGATCCAGCGCGTCGCGACGCCGTCGGTGCACATCCCCTACAACCAGGCGCTCGAGCGCCAGCTCTATCCGACCAAGGAGCGAATCGTGGCGGCGGTGCGCGCGATTCTCTGATCGCGCGCGGCTATTCGATCGCGGCGAGCGGCATCGATGGCGGCGAGTGCAGCAGCGTGTGCCGTGCCGAGCGGATGTGCGCGTTCATCACGCTGCGCGCCCAGTCGCCGTCGCCCGCCATCAGCGCCGAGACGAGTTCGGCATGCTGCGAGGCGCTGCGGCGAAGCTCGTCGACCGAATAGCGGCGGAAGGTGCTGAGCTGCAGCGGTACCTCGGTGATCGTGCCGAGCAGGTCGCGCAGCCGCGGGTTGCCGCACGCCTCGAGCACGCCCTTGTGGAATTTGTCGTTGACCTCGGCGATCGCCTCGACGTCGACCGGCCGCTGTTCGACGAGCCGGCCCATTTCGCGGGCGAGCGCGTGGAGCTCGGCGCGCTGCTCGTCGGTGATCCGTTCGGCCGCGACCTGCGCGGCGAAGCTTTCGAGCAGCACGCGCAGCTCGTAGATCTGCTCGATCTCCTTCTCGGTCCAGCGCGCGACGAAGGCGCCGCGGTTGGGGATGAGCGTGATCATGCCCTCGGCGTCGAGCCGGCGCATCGCTTCGCGCACCGGCGTGCGGCTCAGCCCCGTCGCCTCGGCGAGCTGGCGCGCGGTGATGTGCGAGCCCTGGTCGAAGGTGCCAGCGAGGATCCCCTCACGGATGGCGCGATATGCGCTATCGACGGCTTTCGCCATTGCTCCCCTTCCTGCACCGTTGCCGTTCGCGTCCTGCCTACGACACTGACTTGCCCTCGTCGAGACGGCGGGCGCGGTTCAGTCTTCCCACCAGTCGCTGCGGCCCGCCGGCACGCGAAAGGCGCCGTCGAGACGAACGACGGTGCCGTTGAACATGCGGTTCTCGACGATGGCGCGCACCGCGTCGGCGAACTCGTCCGCCTCGCCGGGGCGCTCGGGGAACTGCACCTGCGCGCGCAGCCAGTCGACCATCGGCCCCCTCGCGTTCGAGAACATCGGCGTTTCGAAGATTCCCGGGGCGATCGTCATGACTCGGATGCCGTAGCGCGCGAACTCGCGGGCGAGCGGCAGCGTCATCGCATCGATCCCGCCCTTGGCGGCGGCGTAGGCGGCGGTGCCGATCTGACCCTCCATCGCGACGATCGACGAGGTGTTGATGATCACGCCGCGTTCGCCCTGGTCGTCGGGATCGCCGGCCAGCATCCGTTCCGCCGCGGCCTGCGCGAGGAGGAAGCTGCCGAGCGTGTTGACCTCGAGGACGCGGCGGAAGCCGGCGGCGGTGACCTTGCGGTGCGGGCCGACCGACAGGCCCGAGTGGCCGGTGCCGGCGGTGTTGAGCAGGATCCGGAGCTCGCCGAGCGCGGGCACCAGCCGGTCGAACGCCCGCCCGACCGCAAGCTCGTCGGCGACGTCGGCTTCGGCGAAGGCGCCGTCCCAGCCGCCGGCCTGCAGATCGAGAACGCCCACGCTGGCGCCGGCGTCGCGCAGCCGCGTCGCGGTGACGAGCCCGAGCCCCGAGCCGCCGCCGGCGACGATCACGCCGCTGCCGCCGATCCTCACGCCTGCTCCGCCCTGGCGATCTCGCCGGCGATCCGCCGGCTCGCCAGCCAGTAGAGCAGGCCGGACACCAGCCCCGCCGACAGGCCGATCAGGATCCCCATCCGAAGCCCTTCGCCCTCGCCGAGACTCGGCGCCAGCGTGTCGCTGGCGAGGCCCATCAGCAGCGGGCCGAGGCTCATGCCGATCGCGCTGTTGACGAACAGCGCCACCGCTAGTGCGGTCGCCTTGGCGTTCGCGCCAGCAAGCCGCTGTAGCCCGAGCGTGCCGGGGCCGTACCAGAGGTTGGAGAAGAAGGACGCCGCCGCGAAGGTCACGAGCGAGGCGGCGGCGTTCGGCAGCGTGAACATCACCACATAGCTCGCGGCGCACAGCACCGATCCAGCCGCGGGGATCAGCGCCAGCGCGCGCGCGTCACGCAGGCCGAAGCGGTCGCCGAGCCGGCCGCCGACGATCGAGCCGAGCACGCCGCCGATCGTGCCGAGGAGGCCGAGCCCGATCCCGATGACGCCGAGCGGCTGCTGCCCGATCGCCGCGCCGAGCGTCGTCAGCTCCGTCAGATGGTTGCGCAGGTAAAAGGAGCCCGCAAACGCCATCGCGCCATAGTTGACGAAGCCGAGCATCGCCGAGCCGAGCGCCATCAGCAGGAAGGCGCGGCGCGACAGCAGCAACGCCAGCGAGGCGCGCAGGCCCGGCATCGCGGCGGCGAGGCGGTGCGGACGCGGATCGCGCAGCGACAGCAGCACCAGCGCGCCGACGAGCAGCCCCGGCACCCCGGCGCAGACCAGCGTCCAGCGCCAGCCGATGACGCCGGCGAGCATGCCGCCGCCGATCAGCCCGACCGACGCGCCTATCGGCGACCCCATCGCGAAGATCGCCAGCGCGCTCGACCGCCTTTCCGGCGGAAAGCTGTCGGCGATGAGCGACTGCGACGGCGGCGCGCCGCCGGCTTCGCCGATGCCGACGCCGATGCGCAGCAACAGCAGCTGGATGAAACTGGCCGCCAGCCCGCAGGCGGCGGTGAAGAAGCTCCAGACCAGGATGGCGAGGCCGACGATGGTGACGCGGTTCGACCGGTCGGCAAGCCGCGCGATCGGCAGCGCGGCGACGCTGTAGAGCAGCGCGAACGACAGGCCGCTGAGCGCCCCCACCTGCCAGTCGGCGAGTCCCAGATCGCGTTTGATCGGCTCGGCGAGGATGTTGATGATCTGGCGGTCGAGCAAATTCAGCGCGAAGCCGGTGGTGAGCAGGCCCACCAGCCAGCCTGCGCTGGGAGTTGTCGCTTGCGGCGGCGCCGGGACCGGGGAGTCAGCCCCGACGCCCGCCATGTCAGCTGCCGAAAGCGAAGTTGAGCTTCACGCCGACGGTACGGCTCGAGTCCATCGCCGGGATGTTCGAATAGCCGAGCGTCGACAACGGCGTGGAATTGTAGGTCCCCGCGTCGAACGGCGTCCGGAAGATGCCGGCGACGAAATATTTGTCGAACAGGTTGCGCGCGAACAGCGACAGCCGCCAGCGGCCGTCCTGGCGGCCGATGCCGATTTCGCCGTTGAGCAGCCCGTAGCCCGGGTTGATCGAATTGGGGTCGGCGACGATGCCGTAGCTCTTGCTGCGGTAGTTCCAGGCGGCAAAGGCGCTGAAGGTCAGGTCGTTGCTGATGTCGGTCTCATAATCGGCGGACAGGCTGTAGGTCCATTTCGGCGAGTAGATCAGCGGATAGCCGGCGGCGTTGAACTGCAGCGGTGCCGTGGCAGGCAACCCGGGCGCGAGATAGGTGCACTGGCCCGCGGGTGTGCCGGGGTTGGTATAGCGGTCGAAGCACTGCAGCGCATATTCGGTGAACTTGGTCGGCGTGTAGGCGAAGTTGCCGGCGAGCGTGAAGCCGGGCGCTGCGCGCCAGCTCAGGTCGCCCTCGACCCCCTTGGTCTGCAGGCCGCCGGCGTTGGTCGTGGTGTAGAAGAACACCGGCGGCGAGCCGACGCGCTGCTGGCCCTGGAAGTCGTCGTAGGTGACCTTGAAGGCGTCGACGTTGAGCGTGACCGCGCGGTCGAACAGCGATGCCTTCACGCCGATCTCATAGGATTTTGACGTCTCCGGGCGCAGCAGCAATTGCGGCTGGTTCGCCGGGTGCGAGATCATCGGCCCCTTGTAGCCGGTCGCGTAGGTCGCATAGACGTTGACGTCGTCGCTCAGGTCATATTTCGCGGTCAGCTTGTAGGTGAACTTGTCGGCCTCGACCTTCGCCGTCGGCGACGAGGCCGGCAGCGCGATCGAGTTGCACGCCGCGCCGGCGACCAGCGCGAAGGCGGCGCGGCAGATGAACGGCACCGCGAAATAGTCGATGCGCTGCGTGACGTCGTCCTTGGTGTAGCGGCCGCCGGCGATCAGCGTCAGGCCGGTGACGACCTCGGCCTCGAGCTGTCCGAACAGCGCGAAGCTCTTGACCTTGGCCTCGACGTCCGACCCGGCGCCCGAGCCCGAGAACGGACCGATCGAGTTCGCCGAGAGCAGGATCGGGGAGCTGTCGGGAAGCAGCCCGAGCGTGCCGGCATTGCGCCCGGTCTGGCTCGGGTCAGCTTTGTAGTAGAAGCCGCCGACCGTGTAGTCGAGGATTCCGCTGTTGCCGTTGACGCGCAGCTCCTGCGTGAACTGGTTGCCCCCCGAGGTGTTGCGGTTGAAGCTGTACACCGGCCGCGGCGTCGCGTCGGTGTCGACGAGGATCGGCTGGTTGAGGTCGCGGAAGGCGGTGATCGAGGTCAGCGTCGCCGACCCGAGATCATATTCGACTTTGCCGGTGAACGCATAGGCGGTCTGCTTGGTGAAATTGTCGCCTTCGACCGCGACGTCGAGGTTGCGCGGTCCGGGCACGACGCCGAGCGGGCGCACGATGTTGCACGGGTTGAACGCGCCGTTGCCGCTGCCGCACAGCCGCAACGTCCACAGGCCGTTGGCGTCGTCCTCGAGGTGCCGATAGTCGGCGGAAAGCAGCACGCGCAGCTCGGGAGTCGGCTCCCAGAGCAGCTTGCCGCGGATGTTGAAGCGATTGTAGCCCCAGTGATCGCGGCCATCGAACAGGTTCTGCACGAACCCGTCGCGGCGCTGGTAGGTACTGCTGATCCGCGCGGCGAGGCCGTCGGCGAGCGCGATGTTCGCGTTGGCGTTGGCGTTGATCTCGTCCTTGGTGCCGTAGGATACCGAGCCGTCGATCGACGTCTCAGCGAGCACGGGGTTCTTGGTGACGATATGGATGACGCCCGCCGAGCTGTTCTTGCCGAACAGCGTGCCCTGCGGCCCCTTGAGCACCTCGATCCGTTCAACGTCGCCGAGGCTCTGATAGCTTGGTCCCGCGAACGAGACCTCGGGCAGCCCCTGGACGACGTCGTCGATCACCAGGCCGACCGACTGTTCGGCGGTCATCAGCAGCGACTGCGTGCCGACGCCGCGAATGTTGAAGCCGCCGCCGAAATTGGCGTTGTAGTTCACGCCGGGCGACAGGAACTGCACGTCGGCGATCGTCGTGAAATTGCTCTTTTCGAGATTCTCCGACGAGATCACCGAGATGGCCAGCGGCACGTCCTGCAGGTTCTGCGCACGGCGTTGCGCGGTGACGATGATCTCGTCGGCACTGACCTCGGCCGCCGCCTGCTCGGCCGGTGCCGCCGCCGATGCGGCTTCCTGCGCCTGCGCGTGCTGGACGAGGCCGAAGAGGCTCGTCGTGACGAGAAGCGTGCGAACTCCGAACGATTTCATGATCATCCTCCCCACCCGTTTGGCTGCGGCCTCTGGACGGGCCGCTCACGTGCCACCATGCATAGACATTCGACAGGTTGGATGCAATAGAGCATCTATACGACGGACATTCGCGCAAAACGCGGGCAATTTGGACATTTATGTATGCAACTTAGGGAAGGACACTCGATGACCAATGCAATCTCCCGCTTGTCGATCACCCAAGCCGCGAGCGACCGGCTGATCGAGGCGGCGACCGCCAAGGCGCTCGAGATCGGCACGCCGATGGTCATTGCGATCGTCGATGAATCGGGCATTCTGAAAGCGCTGCGCCGGATGGACGGCGCGCCGCTGCTGTCGGTGGAGATCGCCATCAACAAGGCCTACACATCGGTGAGCTTCGGCATCCCGACGCACGGCTGGTTCGACTTCATCAAGAACGATCCTCCGCTGTTGCACGGCATCGTCCATACGCCGCGTCTGGTCGTGTTCGGCGGCGGCTACCCGATCACCGAGGCGGGCCAGGTGATCGGCGGCATCGGCGTCAGCGGCGGCCATTATGAGCAGGACATGGTCGTCGCCGAGGCGGGGCTGGCCGCGCTGGGCAGCTGAAGGGAGCAAGAGCGAGATATGGCGATGCTCGAGGGGCGTACCGTCGCCGTCACCGGCGCGGGCCGCGGCATCGGCCGCGAGATCGCGCTGCTCTGCGCGCGCGAGGGCGCGGCGGTGGTCGTCAACGATCCCGGCGTCTCGTCGGAGGGCGAGGGCGGCGACGTCGGCCCGGCGGCGCAGACCGTCGCCGACATCGTGGCGGCGGGCGGGCGCGCGCATGCCAATATGGCGAGCGTCACCGACCCCGCCGGCGCCGCGTCGATCGTCGGCGATGCGGTCGAGCGCTTCGGGCGGATCGACGCGGTGGTGAACAACGCCGGCATCCTGCGCGACCGCATCTGGCACAAGATGAGCCACGAGGACTGGCGCGCCGTAATCGACGTTCACCTGCACGGCGCCTTCAACGTCTCGAAGGCGGCGACGCCCTATTTCCGCGACCAGGGCTCGGGCAGCTTCATCCACTTCACCTCGACCTCGGGGCTGATCGGCAATTTCGGCCAGGCCAATTATTCGGCGGCCAAGATGGGCATCGTCGGGCTGTCGCAGTCGATCGCGCTCGACATGGCGCGCGCCGGGGTGCGCTCGAACTGCATCGCGCCTTTCGCGTGGAGCCGGATGATCGCGACGATCCCGCCGACCACGCCCGCGGAGGCGGCGCGCGTCGAACGGATGAAGACGATGACCGCCGACAAGATCGCGCCGCTCGTCGCCTTCCTCGCCTCGGATGCGTCGGCAGAGGTCACCAACCAGATCTTCGCGGTGCGCAAGAACGAGATCTTCCTGATGTCGAAGCCGCGGCCGATCCGCTCGCTCCACCGCTCCGAAGGCTGGACCGCGGCGACGATCGCCAGCGACCTGCTGCCGGCCTTCCGCTCGAGCTTCTACGGCATGGAGCGGTCGACCGACATCTTCCCCTGGGACCCGGTCTGAACCGCCAGCTGGTCCGGCGGCCGGCGATCGGCCATGCTTCCCATCCCTGATCCGGAGACGACATGACGCAGACGGGCATCCTCGCGTTCGGCGCCTATATCCCGCGGCGACGCCTGCAGCGCGCGGCGATCCATGCCGCGAACAAATGGTTCGCGCCGGGACTGGCCGGACTCGCCAAGGGCGAGCGCGCGGTCGCCAACTGGGACGAGGATGCGGTGACGATGGCGGTCGAGGCCGCGCGCGACTGCCTCACCGGCATCGACCGCGCGACCGTCGACGGCCTGACGCTGGCCTCGACGACGCTGCCCTTCGCCGACCGGCTCAATGCCGGGATCGTCAAGGAAGCGCTGACGCTCGGCGACGCGACGCGGGCCACCGACGCCGCGGGCAGCCTGCGCGCCGCGACCAGCGCGTTGCTCGCCGCGTTCGAGAGCGATCGGACGCAGCTCTGCGTGGCCGCCGATCTGCGCAAGGCGCGGGCGGCGTCGGAAGGCGAGCTGATGCAGGGCGACGGCGCCGCGGCGCTGCTCGTCGGGCGCGGCGATGTCATCGCGCGCGTGCTGGCGACGCACAGCGTCACCAGCGACTTCGTCGACCATTTCCGCCGCGCGGGCGCGACCTTCGACTATGGCTGGGAGAGCCGCTGGATTCGCGACGAGGGCTATACGCGACTGCTCGGCGGCGCGATCGGCGATGCGCTGGCGGCAGCCGGGATCGCCGCCGAGACGATCGACCATCTCGTCGTTCCGGTCAGCGTGCGCGGCGTCGCGGCCGGGCTCGCGAAGAAGCTCGGCGTGCGCGCCGAGGCGGTCGCCGACGCGCTCCAGGCGACCGTCGGCGACACCGGCACCGCGCATCCGCTGCTCATGCTCGCCGCGGTGCTCGAGCAGGCGACGCCGGGGCAGCGCATCCTCGTCGCGGGCTTCGGGCAGGGCGCCGACGTGCTGCTGCTCGAGACGACCGACGCGCTGGCGCGGCTGCCGCGACGCCGTGGGGTGCAAGGCCATCTCGCCGCCCGCCAGCCGGATGACAATTATCAGCGCTTTCTTTTCCACCGCGGCCTCGTCGAGCTCGAGCGCGGCATGCGCGCCGAGCTCGACCAGAAGCAGCCGGGAAGCACGCTCTACCGCCACCGCAAGGCGGTGCTCGGCCTCATCGGCGGCCGCTGCACCAAGACCGGTACCGTGCAGTTCCCGCGCTCCGACATCAGCGTCAATCCCAACGACCGCGCCGTCGGCACGCAGGAGGACTATCCGCTCGCCGACCGGCCGGCGCGCATCGTCACCTACACCGCCGACAGCCTGAGCTATTCGCCCGACCCGCCGACCTATTATGGCACGATCGACTTCGACGGCGGCGGGCGGCTCGTCGCGGCGTTCGCCGAGGCGAGTGCGGCGGACATCGAGGTCGGCCGGGCGATGCGGATGGTGTTTCGCATCAACGCCGTCGACGAGCAGCGCGACTTCATCAAATATTTCTGGAAGGCCGTCCCGGCGAACGAAGGAGAAGGCTGATGGCGCGCGGCATCAAGGACAAGGTGGCGATCCTCGGCATGGGCTGCGCGAGGTTCGGCGAGCGCTGGCAGGACGACGCCGACACGCTGATGGTCGAGGCGTTCGAGGAGGCCGTCGCCGACGCCGGCATCGAGACCAGCCAGATCGACGCCGCCTGGCTCGGCGTCGCCTTCGACGCGATCAACATCGGCCCGTCGGGCATCCCGCTGTCGATCGCGCTGCGGCTGCCCAATATCGGCGTCACCAAGGTCGAGAATTATTGCGCGAGCGGCACCGAGAGCTTTCGCGGCGCGGTCTATGCGGTCGCGTCGGGCGCCGCCGACATCGCGCTGGCGATGGGCGTCGAGAAGTTGAAGGACACCGGCTACGGCGGGCTACCGGTGCGCAGCCGCGGCACCACCTTCGACATGGTCGGCGTCACCGGCTCGGCGCCGGGCAATTTCGCGCAGCTCGCCGCCGCCTACCGCGCCAAGCATGGCGTCGGGAAGGACGATCTCAAGCGCGCGATGGCGCATGTGTCGGTCAAGAGCCACGCCAATGGGGCGCGCAATCCCAAGGCGCATCTGCGCAACCGGGTCGATATCGACACCGTGCTCGGCGCGCCGATGATCGCCGAGCCGCTCGGTCTCTACGACTGCTGCGGCGTGTCCGACGGCGCCGCCTGCGCGATCGTCACCACGCCCGAGATCGCGCGCGCGCTCGGCAAGCGCGACCTCGTCACGATCAAGGCGATCCAGGTCTCCTCCTCGAACGGTTGGGAGCTGCAGCAGGCGGGCGGCTGGGACGGCAGCTATTTCCACACCACGCGCATCGCGGCGGCGAAGGCCTATGAAGAAGCCGGCATCACCCGGCCGCGCGAACAGATCGACCTGATGGAGGTGCACGACTGCTTCTCGATCACCGAACTGGTAACGATGGAGGATCTGTTCGTGTCGAAGGAGGGCGAGGGCTGGAAGGACGTGCGCGACGGCTTCTTCGATGCCGACGGCACGATTCCCTGCCAGATCGACGGCGGGCTCAAATGCTTCGGCCATCCGATCGGCGCCTCGGGCCTTCGCATGATCTACGAAAATTATCTGCAGCTGCTGGGCCGCGCCGGCGACCGCCAGCGGCAGGATCCGCCCGCCCTCGCGCTCAGCCACAACCTCGGCGGCTCGCCGATCCAGAATGTCTCGTCGGTGGCGATCGTCGGGCTCGCGGACGCCTGATGTACCAGCTGCTGTCCGGGCTGACCGTCGTCGAGGCCTCGTCGTTCGTCGCCTCGCCGACCGCCGGCCTCTACCTCGCGCAGATGGGCGCCGAGGTGATCCGCATCGACCAGGCGGGCGGCGGCCCCGATTTCAGCCGCTGGCCGCAGGCACCGGGCGGCGCCAGCCTCTATTGGGAGAATCTCAACCGCGCCAAGAAGTCGGTGGCGCTCGACCTGACGCAGCGCGAGGGTCGCGAGCTGATGCAGCGGCTGTGCGCCTCGACCGGCCAGCTGATCACCAACTTTCCCGCCGAGGGCTTTCTCGCGCACGACCGGCTCGTCGCGTTGCGGCCCGACCTGGTGACGGTGCGCGTCATGGGCCAGGCGAACGGGGGCCCGGCGCTCGACTATACCGTCAACTCGGCGGTCGGCATTCCCGGCATGACCGGCCCCGCCGAACTCGGCGACGCGCCGGTCAACCATGTGCTGCCGGCGTGGGACCTGCTGACCGGCGCCTATGCCGCCTTCGCGCTGCTCGCCGCCGTCCAGCACCGCGCCGCCACCGGTGCGGGGCAGGAGGTTCGCATTCCGCTCGCCGACGTCGCGATCGGCACCGTCGCCAATCTCGGCATGCTCGCCGAGGCGATGCAGGCGGGGCACGACCGGCCGCGGCTCGGCAACAGCGTCTACGGCGCCTTCGGCCGCGACTTCGTCACGCGCGACGGCAAGCGGCTGATGCTGATGGCGATCACCCCGCGGCAATGGAGCGGCCTGGTCGAGGTGCTCGGGATCGCTGCCGAGATCGCCGCGATCGAGGCGGCGCGCGGCGTCTCCTTCGAAACCGACGAAGGCCTGCGCTTCGCGCATCGCGACGCGCTCTTCCCGCTCGTCGAGGCGCGCGTCGGCGAATGGGACTATGCCGCGCTCGAAACGGCGCTCGATGCACGCGGCTGCTGCTTCGGCGGCTATTCGACGCTGACCGAGGCGGCGCGCGATCCGGTGCTCGTCACGCAGAATCCGATGTTCGGGCGAACCGACAATCCGAGCGGTCTCGACTATCCGGCGCCCGGCCCCTTCGCCTCGCTGCCGGGCCAGCCGCGGGCTGCACCGCGCGCCGCGCCACGGCTCGGCGAGCATACGCGCGACATGCTGTCGAGACTGCTGCAGCTCAGCGACGCCGAGATCGGCGACCTCGCCGACCGCGGCATCGTCGCGCTCGGCTAACGCGCCGTAAAGCTCGGGCTGCGCCGGTCGAGCATCGCGCCGACCGCTTCCTCATGATCGGCGGTGGCATGGCCGAGCGCCTGCATCGCCGCCGACATTTCGAGAATGTTGGCGAGGCTGGCGCGATAGCCCTCGCGCAGCAGTCGCTTGGTCATCCGCACCGCGTGCGGCGGATTGGCGGCGATCTTCGTAGCGATGGCGCGTGCCGCGTCGAGCAGCTGCGCGTCGGGCACGACGCGCGACACCAGCCCGCAAGCCAGCGCTTCGCCCGCGTCGAGCATGTCGCCGGTCAGCGCCAGCTCGCTCGCCTTGGCGAAGCCGACGATGCGCGGCAGCAGCCAGGCGCCGCCGTCGCCGGGGACGATGCCGAGCTTGACGAAGCTCTCGGCGAACTTGGCGCTCTCGCCGGCGATGCGGACGTCGCACATGCAGGCGAGATCGCAGCCGGCGCCGATCGCCGGGCCGTTGACCGCGGCGATGACCGGCACCTCGAGCGCTTCGAACAGCATCGGCAGCCGCTGGATGCCGGCCTTGTAGTTGCGCCGCGTCTGCGCCGGCAGCGTGTCGCGCAGCGACGATCCCGGCGTCGCCATCGCCTTGAGATCGCCGCCCGACGAGAAGGCGGTGCCGGCGCCGGTGAGGATGATCGCGCGGACCTCGATGTCGGAGTCGAGGCCGCGCATCGCGGCTTCCAGCGCGTCGATCATCTCGAGCCCCGAGATCGGGTTGCGCTTCTCGGGCTGGTTGAGCGTGACGATCGCGATCGCGCCGTCGCGCTCAACCCTGACAAGGTCGCTCATTCATTCTCTCCCGCTGCGGCGCGCCGCTAATCGAAGACGAGGCCCTCGAAGCCCTCGGCCCGCCAATCGCGGATCAGCGCGTGGAAGGGAATAGGGCCGGCGCCATAATATTCGTCCGACCGGCTGAGGCTGCCGTCGTCGCGGCCTTCGTCGTTGTAGAGCCCCGGCGTGCATTCGCGCTGGAAGTCGCGGAAGCCCTTGTCCTTGGCGCGGATCGTCGCGACCCATCCCGCCTCGGCCGCCGGCGTCGGCTCGACGCGCGTCGCGCCGCGGTCGTCGGCGGTCTTCAGTACCTCGGCGATATGCTCGGCCTGCTCGTCGAGGCAGTAAGTGATCGCGAAGGCGACGCCGTTCTGCGAGCCGCCCATGTGGAACAGGTTGGGGAAGCCCGTCGAATAGAAGCCGTGCAGCGTGCGCAGCCCCGCCTGCCATTCGTCGGCGAGCGAGGCGCCGCCGCGGCCGAAGATCGGATGCCCCTTCTGCTGCGCGCGCGCACCATAGGCGTTGCCGAAGTCGAAGCCGGTGGCGAAGATCACGCAGTCGACCTGATATTCCCGGCCGTCGAAGACGAAGCCGCTCTCGGTAAAGCGGTCGAGCCCGCGGCCCTGGGTGTCGATCAGCGCGACGTTGGCGCGGTTGAACGCCGGCAGATAGTCGTCGTTGAAGGTCGGCCGCTTGCAGAACTGGCGGTACCAGGGCTTGAGCGCCTCGGCGGTCCGCGGATCGCTGACGATGTCCTCGATGCGGGCGCGCACCTCGTTCATCTTGGCGAGGTCGGCGAGCTCCATCCGGAGCGCGAGGTCGCCGGCCGCGGCATCGGTGCCGATGAAGCTGCCGAGCTTGCGAACCGCATCGGTCCAGCCGTCGCCGACTAGGTCCTCGTCCTGCGGCACGCCGGTGGTCAGCGCGACGAAATTGTCGCGACGCCGGCGCTGCCAGCCGGGCTCGAGGCTGCGCCACCAGTCGGCATCGGTCGGGCGGTTGCCGCGCGCGTCGACCCCCGACGGCGTGCGCTGGACGACGTAGAGATGCTGCGCATCGCGCGCGACATAGGGCACGACCTGGACCGCGGTCGCGCCGGTGCCGATCACCGCGACGCGCTTGTCGGCGAGACCGGTCAGCCCGCCGGACGAATCGCCCTTGGTGTAGCGATAGTCCCAGCGGCTGGTGTGGAAGACATGCCCCTTGAAGTCGCCGATGCCGGGAATGCCCGGCAGCTTGGGCCGGTCGAGCACGCCGTTGGTGCGGATCACGAAGCGCGCCTTGAAGGCATCGCCGCGATCGGTGCGCACCAGCCATTTGCGCTCGTCGTCGAGCCAGCGCAGTTCGGTCACCTCGGTCTGGAACAGCGCGTCGTCGTACAGGTCGAAATGGCGCGCGATGCGCCTGGCATGCTCCCAGATCTCGGGCCCGCGCGCGTAGCGCTCGGTCGGCATGTAGCCGGTCTCTTCGAGCAGCGGCAGGTAGATGTAGGATTCGATGTCGCACTGGATGCCGGGGTAGCGGTTCCAGTACCAGGTGCCGCCGAAATCGCCCGCCTTCTCGACGAAGCGCAGGCCGGTGAAGCCGCGCCGGCGCAGCTGGGCGCCGACCGAGAGCCCCGCGAAGCCGCCGCCGATGATCAGAATCTCGACCTCGTCGGCGAGCGGCGCGCGGGTGAAGCCCGGCTCGACATAGGGATCGTCGGCGACGCGGCGGAGCTCGCCCGCCGGCGCCACGAACTGGCGGGTGCCGTCGGACCGAAGTCGCTTGTCGCGTTCCTGACGATATTTCGCCCGGGCGGCTTCGAGATCGGCCGACGTCACGCTCACCAATATCTCCTTTTCCGCGCTAGAAGCGGATCGTTCCCTCGATCGCCAGCGAGCGATACTCGTCCATCCAGTTGATCGACCGCGTCACCCCGGTGATCACCGGCGAGAGACGGACCGCCGCGCCGACGGTCTTCTTGTTGGTCAGGTTGCGGCCGACGAGCGCGATGTTCCAGCGATCGTCGCTGGCGCCGATCTGCAGGCGACCGTCAAGCTTCGCCCAGCCGCGCTGGACTCCCCAGATCGGGCTGTAGCCGTCGGCGATGAAATATTTGGAGCGGAACAGCGTGTTGACGCTCGCCAGGAAGGCGAGGCGGTCGCTCACATCCTCCTCGAAGCGGGCGCCGCCGTTGCCGCTCCACTTCGGCGCGAACTGCAGCGGTAGGCCGGCGATGTTGTGCGCCGCGATGCTGACCGGGTCGGCCGAGTTGCACTGCGCCAGCGTTTCGAAGGCGAGGCAGGGCGCGCCGGGGTAGTCGTCGAACTTGGCGTCGAGATAGGCGAGCGAGGCGTTGAGCTGGAAGGCGCGCGTCAGCGCCCACTGCAGTTCGGCCTCGACGCCGCGCGACGACGCGCTCGCCGCGTTGCGCGTGAAGAAGGTCCGGCGATCGGGATCATAGGCCGATTGCTGCAGGTCCTCGAACTCGGTCAGGAAGACCGAGACGTTGACCGTCGCGCGGCCGGCGATCGTCGACTTGATGCCCGCTTCATAGTTGGTCGACCGCTCGGGCTTGAACTGGAAGCCCGCCGGCTGGACGTTGTAGGTGTTGCTGACGAAGCCGCCCGATTTCGAACCGCGTCCATAGGTGGCGTAGAGCATCACGTCGGGGGCGATATCGTACTGCAGCGTTGCCGACGGATCGACATAGTCCTCGCTAAGCTTGCCGCTGACCGCGGGCCCGATCGGGCTGAGACCGACGCCCGAGACGGTGCGCGAGGTGAAGTCGGCGCTCTTCTTGGTATGCGAATAGCGCAGCCCGGCGATCGCCCGCAGCTGGTCGGTGATGCGCAGTGTCGGCTGGGCGAATAGCGAGAAGGAGTCGCTGTCCTGAAAGAAGTCGGTCGACTGCGTGCCGGTCACCGTACCGCCGAGCAGGTCGCGATAATAGGAATCCTGGTGCAGGTGATAGTCGGAGGTATCGTAATAGGCGCCGACGACATATTCGAACGTGCCGCCCGTTGGCGACGCCAGTCGGATCTCCTGCGAATATTGGTCGAAGTCCTCGGGAAAGCCGTTGGCGAAGCGCGCATTGGCGCCGCCCGCCGGCACGGTGCGGTCGGGGCTGAACTCGTCATAGGCGGTCAGCCGCCGCGTGGTGAAATGCGACCAGCCGCTGATCGAGGTGAGCGTGTGCTCGCCCAGCGCGAAGTTCGCCGTGAGCACGACGTTGCCGCTCTTGATGCCGCTCTGCTCCTTGCCGGGGAGCGCGCCATACGGGTCGGAGATGAAATGCTCGTCGGTGAAGTTGGTCGGGCCGGTCAGCGAGCCCGAATGGGTGACGCCGCCCGTGTAGAGATGGCGGCCGTATTCGCCCTTCAGCGAGATGTCGGTGCCGCTGGTCGGCTGCCAGCGCAGCGTCAGCCGCGCCAGCTCCTCGTCGAGCTCGGGATCGTCCTCGCCGGTCGCGACATTCTTCAGGAAGCCCTGCTGGCGCACGAGCTTGCCGGCGAAGCGCGCGCCGAGCGTCTCGGACAGCGGGCCGCTAAGCACGACCGTCCCCTCATAGCCCTCGCGCTCGAAATTATAGGCGGCCGACGCCAAGCCCTCGAAGTCGCGCGTCGGCTTTGCCGAGATCAGGCTGATCGCGCCCGCCGCGGTATTGCGCCCGAACAGCGCGCCCTGCGGTCCGCGCAGCACTTCCATTCGCTCGAGGTCGAAGAAGGGGGCGGTGAACTGTGCGCCGCGTCCGCCGTAGATGCCGTCGAGATAGACGCTGACCTCCTGGTCGAAGGCGACGTTGTTGGGGCCCGAGCCGAAGCCGCGGATGTAGACGACCGGGTTCACGCCACTGTTGAGGATCGCCATGTTGGGAACATAGCCCTGCAGGCTGCGCAGGTCGGAAATCTGCCGTTCCTGGATCATCTCGCCACTGACCGCGGTGATCGACACCGGCACGTCCTGGAGCCGCTGCTCGCGCTTGGTCGCCGTGACGATGATCTCCTCGAGCAGCGAATCCTCGGCCGCGCTGGCCGCCGGCGGCGACGCCTCCTGCGCTGCTGCAGGGCCCGCCGCGGCCGTAGCGGTCGCGACACACAGTGCCGAAAGCAGATTGACGGCACGTTTCGAATCAGCCGGGTTGCGCATGCTCACCCTCTCCTCCCCCGATGCGCGCCCCGTCGATGCGGGCGCTGCCTTGTGCGGCGCCACCGTCCGTTACGGTGTCGCCGAACGCGGAGACTACATAATTGCATGCACATTGCAATGCTCACGGCGCGTAACCGCTCTAAAACGTCCATATGTGCCCCGAAGGTGATGGATATGCATCCAATTTGTGCGGATTGCACAAACAGAATGCGGCATGGCTAGGATAGGCGCCGGCCAGGCCGGAGCCTCCCTGCACGGACGTTGAACGGTGATCAGCGCCGGTCGGGGAGCGGCGCGGGTTCGCGGTCGACGAAGCGGTAATCCGGCGGCGAGGGCATCTCCCTCACCGGCTCGTCGTAGTCGTCATGTTCAAGCTTGAGCGCGCGGATCATCGCGGCGTTCATCATGAACATCGAGGTGATATAGGTCAGTTCGACCAGCTGCTCCTCGTCGAACTGCGTCTGCAGCGCGGCGAACAGCGCGTCCGGCGTTCGGCCATGGTCGAGCGCGATACAGTCCGCATAAGCGAGCACCGCCCGCTCGCTGTCGTTGAAGCCGGCACAGAGCTGCCACGCGGGGATGGCGGCGATCAATTCCTCGGCGACACCGATGCCGCGCAGGATCTTCGAATGCTCCGAGAACATCCAGCGGCAGCCGCAAGCCCAGCCGACGCGCGTGATCGCGAGCTCCATGGCGCGCAGCGGCAGGCTGCGCCGCTTGGTCTGCTTGAGATGGAAACCGCGGACGGCATGCTCGAGAACGTCGGGTGCGTGAGCGAGGACGGCTTCGTAGTTGCCCGGCGCCCCCGAGGCCGTGACGCCCGGCTCGGTCGCGGGATCCCGCCCGGGGAATTTGCGATCGTACATGAAGCGGACGAGCGGATCGTCCGTCTCCGCGCGGCCGACGAGTCGCAGCCTTGGCATCGAACCTCCCATCATTCCATCGCTGGCGCCTGCGCGCGGTCCCCCTTTTCTAGGTCGATCATCGGGCGCCGGCTAGCGATGCCGCCCGATCGTCAGCCGGCCGACGTCCGGTACCGCGGCGCGACCTCGCGGCGCGACAGCAGCGGCGCCAGCGCCAGTCGCTCGCGCTGCATCGCCTGCCAGCCCGTGTCGTCGTGGAGCGGCGGGATCGTGACGGTCTCGCCGCGGTCGAGCCCCGCGAGCGCCGCATCGACGAGGTCGCCAACCTCCATCAGGATTTCGGCCGGCAGCGCGTTGACGTCCTTGCCCGAGCGCTCCCAGATCTCGGTGCGCGTCGCGCCGGGCAGCACGGCCTGGACGTGGACGCCCTTTCCGCCGATCTCGGCAGCAAGGCCCTGGCTGAGCGTGAGGACGAACGCCTTGGTCGCGCTGTAGCCGGCGTCGAACAGCTCGGGCGCCAGCGCCAGCACCGACGCGATGTTGACGATGGTACCGGTGCCGCGCGGCGCGAAGGCGCGCGCCGCGGCGGCGGCGAGCAGCGTCGGCGCAGTGACGTTGAGCGCGATGAGCCGCTCGATGTCGACGGCCGGGGCGGTGGCCACGGTGCCGTCGAGCGACAGCCCGGCATTGTTGACCAGCAGCGCGATCGCCGGATCGTCAGCGAGACGCTCCTCGACGCGGGCGAGCTGCGTCCGGTCGGTGAGATCGGCGCGAAGGACGTCGATCCTGCGGCCGGTTTCGCCGGCCAGCCGGTCGGCGAGTGCGGCGAGGCGGCTGCCGTCGCGCGCCACGAGCACGAGATCATAGCCGCGGCGGGCGAGGCGGTCGGCATAGGTCGCGCCGATCCCGGCGGAGGCGCCGGTGATGAGAGCAGTCTGGCGGTGCGGCATGATCGGTCCTTTCGGAGAGCCCCGGAGCGGGCGGGCCGGCGAGGGAGGGGGAAGCCGGCCCGCCCGGAGCGCATCCGGGGGGAGGGATGCGCCGGGACGACGATCGGGGGAGGTTTCGTCGTGCCCCCCTTATGCCTGCCCGCCGCGGCCGGCGCCCATCATCCAGGCGGCCGGCGAACCTATATCTTGGTATAGCGGGCCGCGTTCAGGCCGCGCGGCAGAAGGCGGGCAGCGTCGGCCGGACGCCCGATACCGTCTCGATCCAGCGCAGCACGGTATCGGCGACGTCCTCCCAGCCGGGTTCGGCGGTGAGGAAGTGCGAGCGGCCGGCGAACAGCCGATAGTCGGCGCGCGCCGGCGACCGCCTCTGCCGCCGGAAGGCAAGGCGCGACATGAAAGGGGTCACCAGCCGGTCGCGGCTGCCGCCGGTGATCAGCAGCGGCACGCTGCGACGGCGCGGGCTGATCCAGGTGCCGAGCATGAAGGCGGCCTGGTAGAAGATGCGCCCTGGCGCCGGGATGGCGACACTGTGGTAGGCCGCAGCCTGCTGGCCGGCAGGGGCGCCGTTGGCGAATTTGGCCGTGAACTCGCGCTGCGAGAGCGCATAGGGCCGCTTCCAGCCGTTCCAGCGCGCGAGGATGGGGAAGGCCGAGATCAGCGCGCGAAGGCCGGCGGGCACGCCGCCGATCGGCGCCGGATCGATCGCGACGCCCGCGGCGCCGAGCCCGCGGTCGAGCAGCAGCTGGACGATCAGCCCGCCGAAGGAATGGCCGACGAGGATCGGCGGCTCGGGCAGGCTGCGGATGAAGTCGGCATAATGGTCGACGATGGTGCCGATCCGCAGGCCGCCGAAGCCGGCGGGCGGCGCGGCGTTGATCTCGGCGGCGGAAAGGCCGTCGAGGCCCGGCCAGGTCGGGACGTGAACGCTGAACCCGGCGGCCGCGAACGGCGGGATGAAATTGTCCCACGACGCCGCGGTCATCCAGGCGCCGTGAACGAAGACGATGCTGTTGGTCGGCGAAGTCATCCGAAATCTCCTGCGAGGGTCCGGCGCGCAGTCTATGACGATGACCAGCGCGCGAAATCAGACGAGCGGGCGTGCGGATGACATGTTGGTATGAGACCGGACCGACGTTCGTCATCCCGGCAAAAGCCGGGATGACGAGGGGTGGGCGCGTCGCGCTAGACCAGCTGCGCATCCAGGCTGATGTCGGCCTTCAGGACCTTCGACACCGGGCAGCCGGCCTTCGCCTTGCTCGCCAGCTCCTGGAAGGTCGCGTCGTCGACGCCGGGGATGGTCGCGCGCAGCGTCAGCGCGACCGCGGTGATCGCGAAGCCGCCGTCGGCCTGTTCGAGCGAGACCCGGGCGGTCGTCTCGAGGCTCGTCGCGGTCAGCCCCGCCTCGCCGAGGATCAGCGACAGCGCCATGGTGAAGCAGCCGGCGTGCGCCGCGCCGAGCAGCTCCTCGGGATTGGTGCCGGCGACGCCCTCGAAACGGCTCGCAAAGCCGTAGGGATGGTCGGCGAGCGCGCCGCTCTGCGTCGAAATGCGCCCGCGGCCGTCCTTCAGACCGCCGGTCCAGCCGGCCGATGCGCTGCGAATGATCTTCATGCTGCGTCCTTTCGCGAATGGGTGACGGCAAGCCTAACGCGTCACCTGGCGCCGCGAACCCATACGTCGGGATGAGCCGTCCCACCCCAAGGCGCTAATCGGCGATATCGCCGTAGGATTCCGCCTGTCGTCGCGGTGTCGCACCCTGCCGGCATCATTCGGCCAGCAGGAGGACATTCATGGCGACGATCACCACCAAGGACGGCACGCGCATCTTCTACAAGGACTGGGGCAGCGGGCAGCCGATGCTGTTCTCGCACGGCTGGCCGCTCAGCGCCGACGCCTGGGACGCGCAGATGGTGTTCTTCGGCGCGCAGGGCTTCCGCGTCATTGCGCACGACCGCCGCAGCCACGGCCGTTCCGACCAGACCTGGGACGGCAACGACATGGACCATTATGCCGACGATCTCGCCGACCTGATCGAGGCGCTCGACCTCACGGACGTCATCCTCGTCGGCCATTCGACCGGCGGCGGCGAGGTTGCGCATTATATCGGCCGGCACGGCACGGCGCGGGTTGCGAAAGTGGTGTTCGTCGGCGCGGTGCCGCCGCTGATGCTCAAGACCGACGCCAACCCCGGCGGGCTGCCGATCGAGGTGTTCGACGGCATCCGCAAGGGCACCTTCGACAACCGCGCGCAATTCTACAAGGATCTGGTCACGCCCTTCTACGGCTACAACCGCGACGGCGCGCTGTTCTCGGAAGGGGTCCGCGACAGCTTCTGGCTGCAGGGCATGATGGGCGGGCTCAAGGGCCAGCTCGACTGCATCCATGAGTTTTGGGAGGTCGACTATACCCCCGACCTGCTGAAGATCGATCGCCCGACGATCTTCCTGCACGGCGACGACGACCAGATCGTGCCGATCGACGTCGCGGCGCTCGCCGCGGTCAAGCTGGTGCCGGGCGCGCGGATCAAGGTCTACCCGGGCGGCAGCCACGGCCTGCCGGTGTCGCAGCAGGACGAATTCAACCGCGACCTGCTGGCCTTCGCCCGCGGCGAGGCGGTCGAGGGCGAACGCGCCTGATCCGGTCTGCCGCTGCCGATAACACCATGGTATGATCGGCAGCGGTGCCGGCACCGGCTATGGTTCCTGCGCCCCAACGGAGTGGAACCATGGCCGAGGCCGCGTCCGTCCCACCGATCGTCCATGTCGTCGACGACGATGAATCGCTGCGCGACGCGCTCGGCAGCCTGTTCCGCTCGGTCGGGCTCACGCCGCGCCTCTATGGCTCGGCGAAGGAGTTTCTCGACGGGGTCGATCCGGCCGTCCCGGGCTGCATCGTCCTCGATATCCGGCTGCCGGGAACCAGCGGGCTCGATTTCCAGGTGCAGCTCGCCGAGAACGGCATCGGCATGCCGGTGATCCTGATGACCGGTCACGGCGACATCCCGATGTCGGTGCGCGGCATGAAGGCCGGCGCGGTCGACTTCCTCGCCAAGCCGTTCCGCGACCAGGACATGCTCGACGCCGTCGCGGTGGCGATGGAGCGCGATGCGAAGCGACGAGCCGAGGAGGGCGGCACCGCGACGATCAAGCATCGCTTCGAGACGCTGTCGCCGCGCGAGCGGCAGGTGATGACGCTGGTCACCGCCGGCAAGATGAACAAGCAGGTGGCGGGCGATCTCGCGCTGAGCGAGGTGACGGTGAAGATCCACCGCGGCTCGGCGATGCGCAAGATGGGCGCGCGCACGCTCGCCGATCTGGTGCGCATGGCCGACACGCTCAGCCTGCGCCAGGCCTAACACCTAGGGATTATTTCTGCCGTCCGGCCGATGTGCGACGGAAAGATCGGCGCACCCGCCGCGCAACCTCGCGCGGCGGGCGCTCGTGGGAAGGACGTTGCGTGCCGCAGGTTTCGATTATCGACGACGATGAATCGCTGCGTGGCGCGCTGGTCAGCCTGGTCCGCTCGTTCGGCTATGGCGCCAGCGGCTTCGATTCGGCCGAACAGTTTCTGGCGGCGGGCGGCGCGGCGGGTTTCGACTGCATCGTGACCGACATCCACATGCCGGGCCTGAGCGGCATCGAGCTGAAGCAGCGGCTCGCCGCCGCGCAGGACACCACGCCGGTCATCATGATCACCGCGCGCAGCGAACCGGCGCTGCGCGAGCGCGTCCGCGACAGCGGCGCGATGTGCCTGCTCACCAAGCCGTTCGAGGCGAGCGAACTCATCGCCTGCATCGAGCAGGCGCTCGTTGCATGACGATTTCGGTTCCCGGTTCGCTGCGTTAGTCTCGCACGATGGCGGCGCGCGACGACAGCGGCAGGGCGGGGGCGGGCGATGCGCGCGACCTCCTCGATCTCGTCCACGACAGCATCTTCGTGCGTGACCGCGCCGGCTGCATCCGGTCGTGGAACGCCGCGTCGGAAACGCTCTACGGCTGGACGCGTGAACAGGCGATCGGCCGCCGCGTCAACGACCTGCTGCCGCTGCGCCGCGCCGAGCGCGACGCCGCCCGCGACGCGCAGGCGATCGAGACCGGGCGCTGGGAGGGGCGGCTGGTGCGGACCGCCGCCGATGGCCGCACGCTCACCATCGAGGCGCGCTGGTCGGTGCGCCGCGATGCGGCGGGCGAGGTGATCGAGATCATCGAGACCGGGCGTGACGTCACCGAGCGCCGCGAGATCGAGGAGGCGCTGCACCGCAGCGAATATCGTTATCGCAACCTGTTCCAGGCGATGGCGGCGGCGTTCTGGGAAATCGACTTCGCGCCGATCGGCAGCATGCTGCGCGAGCTGCGCGCCAGCGGCGTCACCGACTTCGCCGCGCATTTCGCGGCGCATCCCGACTATGTGCGGGCGATGATCCGCGCCGCGCGCGTCATCGACGTCAACGAGCAGGGGGTGGCGCTCTTCGGGCGTGGCGACAAGCCGGAGCTGCTGCGCGACCTCGCGCCCTTCTGGCCCGACGAGAGCCTGCCTGTCTTTGCCGCGAGCGTGCTCGCCGCCATCGGTCGCAAGCCCAACTACGTCACCGAAACGCCGCTCAGGACGCTCGACGGGCGAATCTTCGACGCGCTGTTCACCGCTGCCTTCCCGCCCGAATCGATTGCCAAGGGCACCTTGCTCATCGGGGTCATCGACGTCTCCGACCGCACCGCGGCCGAAGCCGACCTGCGCCACAGCGAGACGCGCTACCGCACCTTGTTCCACCATATGCCCGTCGCGCTGCTGCAGCTCGATATGCGCGGCCTGTTCGTGCGCATCGCGGCGTTGCAGGCGGCGGGCGCGGACGTGGCCGCGATGCTCGAAGGCGACGCCGCCTTTCTCGACGAAATCCTGCAGCTCGTCGCCGTCGACGAGGTCAATCAGGCGGCGCTCAAGCTGTTCGGCGTCACCGCGCCCGCCGATCTCTACGGGCCGATCGCGCCGGCCTGGCAGGTTCGGCCCGACACCATCCGCCGCTCGCTGCTGGCGCGGCTGCGCGGCGAGATCGGCTATGTCGAGGAGACGAAGATCGCGACGCGCGACGGCCGCGTCGTCGACGTGCTCTACAATATCGCCTTCCCGCCGCTGCTGACCGATCTCGGCATCAACGTCGTAACCTTCATGGACCTGACCGACCGCGTCGAGGCGCAGGCTGCGCTGCAGCGCGTTCAGGCCGATTTCGCGCGCGCCGCGCGCATCGCGACGCTCGGCGAGCTCACCGCTTCGATCGCGCATGAAGTGAATCAGCCGCTCGCCGCGATCGCCACCAACGGCGAGGCGGGGCTGCGCTGGCTGTCGCGCCCCGAGCCCGATATCGAGGAGGTGCGCCAGCTCAACGCGCGCATGGTCGCCGACGCGCGCCGCGCCGCCGACATCATCAAGCGTATCCGCGGCATCGCCACGCCGTCGGCGCCGACCCGCGCCGAGCTGTCGGTCAACGCGCTCGTCGAGGAAGCGTCGCTGTTCCTTGCGCACGAGCTGCAGGCGCAGGGCGTGGCGCTGCGGCTCGACCTCGCGCCGGCGCTGCCGCCGGTGCGCGGCGATCGTACTCAGCTCCAGCAGGTGCTGGTCAACCTGATGGTCAACGCCATGCAGGCGATGGCGGGGACGCGCAGCGCGCGCCGCGCGATCACGGTGCGTAGCCGCGCGGCCGACGACGGCGTGGCGATCGAGATCGAGGACAGCGGCCCCGGCTTCGCCCCCGAACATCTCGGCAGCCTGTTCGCCAGCTTCTTCACCACCAAGCCCGACGGGATGGGAATCGGGCTGTCGATCTGCCGCTCGATCATCGACGATCACGGCGGCCGGATCGCCGCTGCCAATGCGCCGGGCGGCGGCGCGCTGTTCAGCTTCACGCTGTCGGCGACCGGTTCACCATAAGGTATAGTTGGCGGGCGACATGCGCTCGGGCATGCCCGGGCGATGGCCACGCTCTCCCAAACGCTCGCGACGCTCAGCTTCGACAATGGCACCTACCGTGCCTCCCCGGGCGACGACTGGCGACAGGGCCGCACGCTCTACGGCGGCGTCCAGGCAGCGCTCGCCGTCGCCGCAGCGCAGCATGCCTACCCCGATCTGCCGCCCCTGCGATCCGCACAGGTCGCCTATGTCGGGCCGTCGACCGGCGATGTCGAGATCAGGGCAGCGATGCTTCGCGCCGGCAAGTCGTCGGCGTTCATCTCGGCGAGCGTTGCCGCCGAAGCCGGTCCGGCCGCGCAGGCGCTGTTCTGCTTCGGCGCCGCGCGCATGTCGGCGCACCGTCACGCGGCGGTGCCGATGCCGCGCGTCGCGCCGCCCGACGCCTGCGAGAGCTTCTTCCATCGTCCCCACGCCCCGACCTTTTCGCAGCAGTTCGACGGCCGGCGCGCCGGCGGCGCGAAAGTCGGCAGCGGCGCGGACCGTCCCGAACTGCTGCTGTGGCTGCGCCACCAGGACGCGGCGGCGCCCGATGGCGCCGCCAGCCTGCTGGCACTGGGCGACGCCCCGCCGCCGGCGGCGATGACGATGTTCGGCGCGCCGGCGCCGATCAGCACGATGACCTGGTCGGTCGACGTGCTCGTC
Organism: Sphingomonadaceae bacterium; assembly: GCA_030147805.1. GTDB lineage: Bacteria > Pseudomonadota > Alphaproteobacteria > Sphingomonadales > Sphingomonadaceae > Sphingoaurantiacus. The sequence goes on along the minus strand of JASBUR010000006.1, from coordinate 118,825 downwards.
GACCGGTTCGACGGGACCGGCTGGTACCTGATGCAGGTGATCGGCGACACGGTCGCCGACGGCTATTCGAGCCAGTCGATGACGATGTGGGACGCCGCCGGCCGGCCGGTGATGGCGGCACGGCAGACGGTGGCGATCTACGCCTAGCCCTCGCGGGTGATTGATCCCAAGTCACCTCGATGGCGGGCGTCGAAGCTGTCGCCTCAACCCAGCTGCGCCTCGACGAGCCAGAGCTGCTTGTCGAGTTCGCGCGACACGCCGGTCAGCAGGTCGGCGCCGGCAGGATCGCAGGCGATGCTGGCGGGCACCCCGCACCGAGACCACCATGGTGTCGGCCGTGCTGGCGGCATTGGCGGCTCGAAGCGACCGGCAGCGACCTACATCCGCCAATCGATCCAATCGCCATAGGGATGGCATAGCGCCAGGAGCTGCGTCGACCCTCCCGGCCACGAGGTGAGCGCCAAGCGCACTTCGCGGCGGGGCCGATCCCATTCGAAGGCGATTCTGGCCAGCGGCCGCTCGGCACAGGCTCGCCGTCCGGCCGCGCGAAACATCGTGACGAACGCCCGCCGTGCCTCACGGTCGAGGTATTGAAGCACCATCGAGTGGATGATGACGCGACAGCTGCCGGCCGCCTGAGGCTCGGCGAGCCGGTCCGCGAGCCAAGTTTGCGCATCGGCGCGTTCGACGTCGGGAACCTCCCGGCGTGCGATGTCGAGGGCTTGCTCGAGGCGCTCGGCGCGCCTCGGCTGGTCCGCCCACACATAGGCCATAAGCCGGTCGCGCGTCCCTTGGTCGCGCGGATCCAGCGGATTGAGATCGACGCCGCGCGCCGACACGATCTCGAGCGGTTCCACGGGCGGGGAGCTGCCGCGCCATAGGGGCGCGATGCGAACCGGCGAAGCGGCAGCGCCGGCGACCGTGCCGCCCAGGTCGTATGAATAGCGCTCGAGGTTGAGATTCAGCCCGCAACTGGCGCCCACCTCGAGCAACTCGGCCGGCATGCCCGTGGCGCGGCGCACAACCATCAGCGCTGCCGCCAACGCCGCAGCCCGGCCGACTTCGTTGGTTTGCGTCGGACCCCGCATCCAGTTGGCGATGAACCGGTCCTCGGTTTCGAACGCCGCCGCACGCGCCGCGTCGAAATCGTCATGGCTGCGGCGAAACAGCGCCTCCAGCACCGGCGGCGTCCCGCGGCGGGCGAGCGCGTGGATCGCCGCATTGAGCCGCAGGCCGAGAGCTGCCGCAGCCGGATCGCCGGCCCAGCCACCGATCAACGCAGCGGTACGCGGCCCGTGCCCAAGCTGGCGGTGAGCGGCCGCGAGGACGTCGGCGACGAAGGGTGAGCCGAGCTGGCGCGCGCGCCAGGATTGGCGCCGCAATTCGGTGCGGCCGCCGGGCTGCACGATCATGTTCATGTCAGCCCTCCGCGTGATTTAGAAGCTGGTCCATTCCGCCGAGGCTGGCGGCCTCACCAGCGCAGCGACGGCGGCGGCAGGAAACTCTCCGCGTGGCGCAGCAAGGCGGCTCTCGACACGCAGGGAACGCTGCCGCCTGCCGGGCGCGCCGACGTTGAACTGGCCAGCCTGCTCGGCCAGGCCGGTGACTTCGCTGGCGAGATTGCGCGCCGCAGCGGAGGTCTGTTCCACCATCGCGGCGTTCTGCTGCGTGGCCTGGTCCATCGTACCGATCGCATTGCTCACTTCGCCGATGGTGGTCGACTGGGCATTATTGTCGTCGGCAATGCGCTCGAGCAGCGCGTGGACCTCGCTGACGTCACCCGAAATATTGGCGAGCGCGCAATCGACCTTCTGCACCATGTCCACGGCGGCGCCGATGTCATCCTGCGTTGCGGTGAGCTGATCGCGGGCGCGCCCCGCTTCCTCCTCGGCCCGCATGGCGAGTGCCGAGACGAGGTCGGCGACGACCGCGAAGCCGCGCCCCGCCTCGCCGGCGCGGCCGGCCTCGACCGCCGCGTTCATCGCCAGCACGCGCGTCTGGAAGGCGATCTTGTCGAGCCCCTCGATGACCGAGTCGATGCCCTTGGCGCTTTCGGATACCCGGCTCATGGCGCGGACGGCCTCGTCGGCGACTTCACGACCATTCGACACGGTTTCGATGGCGCCGTTTGCGCGCTTTACGGTCTGGTTTGCCGCTTGCGCGGTCGCCTTCAGCCGCTCATCCATCTGGGTAACCGCCGCAGCGGTTTCCTCGAGGCTGGCGGCGTTGGCCTCGGTCCGGCGTGCCAGGTCTTCCGACGCCTGGGCAATCTCGTCGGATCCGGTGCGGATCGTCGCCGTCGCTTCGGTGACCGAGGATATCAGCGTGCGCAGCCCCGTGATCGCGTTGTTGAAATTGGTCTTCACGACGCCGTAGCTGGCCGGGAAATCGGCGTCGATCGTGGCGGTGAGATTGCCGTCGGCCAGTTCGGACAAATGGGCCGACACGGTATCGACCACCAGTCGCTGCGCGGCTTCCGCGCGCGCGGCTTCGGCTTCGGCGGCCTGTTTGGCGATCGCCGAGTCGCGGAAGACGAGCACGGCGCGGGCCATGTCGCCGAGCTCGTCGCCGCGTTCCACATCGGGAACGGCAATGTCGGTGCGGCCGGCGGCGAGGTCGGCCATCGTCCGGGTCATGCTGCTCACCGGCCGGGCGATCGCGCGGCTGAGCAGCATCGCCAGCGTGACCGCGATGCCGATCAGCGCCATCGCGCCGACGATCAGCGTCGTGCGTGCGGATGAGATCGCGCCCTCCTGGCGAGCCGAATTGTCTTCGGTCAGTTTCACCGCCGAGTCGCGAACGTCACGGAGAGGCAGTACCGCGGCGCTGACGAGCACGGCCTTGCCGGCGCGACGCACCTGCTCTGCGGCCTCGGCACGTTGTCCGGCCTTCACCCGCGCAATCAGCGGGTCGCCCCACCTGTTGCGCCAGGCCAGCGTCGCCTCGCGCGACTTCACGACCAGCGCGCGCTGCGCGGGATCCTCGAGCAGTTTCTCGAGCTCGACCGAGGTCAGGTCATATTCGTCGCGGCCCTCGTCATAGGATTTGAGATAGCTGGTGTCGCCCGTGACCAGGAAGCCGCGGAACTGGCTGTTCTGCCGAAGCACCGCGGTCTCGAGCGTGATCGTCTTGGAGTGAATCGACTGGGCGAGATTGTTTCCTGCCGTCGTCGACTCGATCATGCTGATGTTCACGAAGAACACGATCATCACGATTGCCGCCGTCGCGCAGATGACGATGAAGGACAGCCCGAGCTTTCGCGGAATCTTCATGGATCTCAACATGGATGCGGCCTTTGGAAGTTGAATCGTAGCCCCCGCGATCGAAGCGTCAGGAGGCCGAAAGCCCGGGCCGCCGAAAGGGCGGCCCGGGCACAGGGGTCAGAAGTCGAGCTTTACCGAGGCCGAGATGGTGCGGCCGTTGGCGGACCGTCCCCAGCCGATCCCGTTCGCCGGCACCGTGTTCTGCGCGATCTCGTAGAATCCGACGGTGTCGAACAGGTTGTTGGCGTTGATCATCACCTGCAGCCGGTCGGTCGGCCGGAACTGCACGAAGGCGTCGACCAGCGTGAAGCCCGGCATCTTGAGCTGGTTGACGTCCAGGGCGTAGCTCTCGGTGATGCCGGTCAGGTTGGCGCCCACGGTGAACCAGCGGGTCTCGACCTGCGGCATCGCCGTGAAGATGAACGAGGGCTGATGGCGCGGGGTCATGCCTTTGACCGCGGCGTTGACCGCATCGCTCCTGATCTCGGCGTCGGTATAGGTTGCGCCGGCGGTCAGGCTGAACGGGCCCCTGCGGATAGCGCCTTCGAATTCCAGGCCATAGGCGTGGTACATGCGGCCCGTGGTGACGCCGCCCGACTGGAGGTTGGTGTCCTCGACATCGGCGAGGAAGCCGGTCAGGTTGAGCGTGAGGCCGTCCTTGCGGAACTTGAGGCCGCCCTCCGCCTGCTTGACCACGTCATAGCCATTGTCCGAGTCGAGCAGCGCGCCGCTCGTCGTGCTCACCATCGGCGTGAACAGGATCTTGTCGGCGTTGGCGCGCGCGCCGCGGCTGTAGCGGGCGAAGGCGGCCAGCGGTTCGGCGATGCGGAAGTTGATGCCAGCCGAATAGCTCAGATAGCGATAGTCGTAGTTGACCGGTGCCGGCGTCGCCAGCGGCAGGAAGGCCGTGCGCCGCTCGGCGACCGAGAGCGAGCCATCGCCGTTGAAGTCGACGGACGTGATGCCCGCGCGACCCCCGCCCAGATCCGATCCGATCAACTGGCCGCGGACGTCGCCGATGTCGTAGCGCAAGCTGCCGCCGACGGCGATCTTGCCGATATGGTAGTTCACCGAGCCGTAAGGCGCCGTCACGTCATAGTCGACGTTGAAGGTGCGGCGATAGAGGCCGGACGCGGCGGTCAGGCTGTAGGCATTGAAGCCGTCCTGCGTCTGCGCAACGCCGGCCGCGTTGAACACGTTGACCAGCGCGGCATTGCCGCCGCCGACCACGTCCTGCACGGTGCTGGTGTAGAGCCAGTTCGTGTTGAGCGTCTGCAGCGACTTGTAGACGCCGCCGGTGAGCGTGAGGTTGCCGTCACCAACCTTCCAGACGCGGCTGGCGCGCAGGTCGTTGGTGAAGTTGTCGAGCGACGGGATGTCGTATTTGATCAGCAGCATCTGCGCGAGCAGGCCGTTGCCGTTCAGCGCCGACGGATCGGTGATCGCCTGGCCGGCAAGCGGGCCGGTCGCATATTTCAGCGTCGCACCGGCGCCGCCCAGCGACGTCGCCAGCGCGCTCGCCGTGTTGACCGTGCTGATCAGGTTGCGGACGACGCCGCCCGACGTCTTGGAGAAGCGCGCGCGCTCGCTGATGCTCCAGCCGGCGAGGTCGAATTGCGCCTCGAGGCCGATCGACTTGGCCTTGGCATGCATGCCGTCGCGCGTATCGAAGCGCGCGGGCTGGTTGTTGCCGTCGAGCGTGATGACGCTGTTGATGTTCTGCGACAGCAGCTGGTCATGGCCGATGTCGAAGTTCGGCACCGCCTGGTACACGGGCTTGTCGAGCGTGCCGCTGATCTTGAGCGGCACCGCCATATATTGCGGCGAGCGATCGTCGAGATATTTGCCATATGCGCGGATGAAGCCGCTACCCAGCTCCTTCGTGACGTTGAACTTGATCTGGCCGCCCCGGTAGCCGTTGAAGCCGATGTCGCGCGGGCCCTCGCCGGTCCGATAGAAGCCGCCGACATGGAAACGCAGCGTGTCATTGAGCTTGCTGCCGTAGTCGAAGTCGAACCGCTGCTCGCCATAGTCCAGCCCGGTGGTGAGCTGAACCGCGCCGCCCTCGACGTCGCCGGTCTTCGAGATCAGGTTGATGATGCCGCCGGGCGAGTTCGACGCGAAGGTCGAGGCGGAGCCGCCGCGGATCGCCTCGACGCCGCCGAGGTTGAAATCGGCGCGAATGAAGATATCGGAGGCGACGCCGAAGAAGTCGCCGAACTCCATGACCGGCAGGCCGTCTTCCTGGATCTGCATCCACTTGGACCCGCCCGAGGCGAGCGGCAAACCGCGGATCGTATAGTTGGAATTGCCTTCGCCGCTCGACGATTCCACCCGAAGGCCGGGGATGTTGCGCAGCACTTCCGCCAGCGAACGAGCGCCGAGCTTCTGGATTTCGTCGGCCTTGAGCACGCTCGTCGAGGTGGCGCTGTCGAGGCGGTCGCGGCCCTTGGCGACGCCGGTCGAAAACACTTCCTTGGCCTGCTCCTTGGGAGCTTCCTTTGCCGCCGCGTCGCTCTGGGGAGACGCTTCCTGCGCGAAGGCGGGGGCGGCGAGGGCAAGCGGCGCTGCCGCCAGAAGAAGGTGTATTCTTTTCATGATCTATCGGTCCCGTGTTCCTGACGCGTTGTTGAAAACGCCGGCGAGATCGGCGTAGACGTCGTCGGGATTTTATAGTGCGCCGCGCTCGCGATGGGCCGGACCGGTGCCGTTTTTCTGGGCTAGGTAAGTAAAGATACTTAGATCGCGAGGAGCCGGGGTGGCGCTACACTGCGCATGCCGAATGGCGCGACTGGCGACCGCCTCTTTTTGACCCGATGCCGTCCACGCGCTTGCCGCCGCTGATGTTGGCTGGCGCGACGGACAGCCTGGTTCGATTGGCAGCGGCGGGGGAAGCGCGCCACCGGCCACATCGGGCTATGCGCGGCATCGCCACGGCGAGCGCGTGAACGCAGCCGCCGCCGCGTCATAGGTCGGTATGAAGACGAATCGTGTCAGCGCGTCGCGGTAGCGAGCAGCGGCGCCAGCAGCGCAAACAGGATGCTGCCGATCACGAGGCCGACAGCGAGGCTGTCGAGGCCCTGCGCCGCGGTGATGCCGACGACGATCGACACGATCAGCGCGATGATCACCGCGCCGCGGTCGACGGCCTTGGCGTTGCGACCGAAGTCGTAGCTCGCAACGGGCATTTCGGTGGGCGACGGGGCTTTCACGGCATGTCCTTTCGGGGTCTGGATCATGCCGATGAGGATGCGCGCACCGCGGCCGCCGCGACATTCTACGCGAGTGTCGGCGGATCGGCTCTGCGGATGGGAAGCCTCATACGCGCGGATAGGTCCGCGCGGGCGCTAGTCGTCGAGCGCGGTATCGATGCAGCCGATGAGCATTTCGCAATCGAACGGCTTCTTGAGCAGGCACTGGGCGCCCGCGGCGACGGCCTGCGCCTGGACCTTTTCGTCGGCGAAGGCCGACATCAGGATCACCGGCGTGCCCGACGGCGTCACCTGCTGCGCCAGCTCGATGCCGCTCATGCCGCCAGGGATCTGGACGTCGCTGATCACGCAGTCGCAGGCGGCGCGCGCCGGCGAGCCGAGGAAGGCCTCGGCGCAGGCGAAGGTCTCGACGCGATAGCCGAGGCTGCGCATCAACCCGTCGAGCGAGTTGCGCAGGCCTTCGTCATCCTCGACGACCGAGATCAGCGGACAGATACTCACGTTACGCATCCTTGCAGCGGTCGGGCATGATGCCGTTCCGTACGGCACCTACATGGCCCAACGTGCCGCAAAGTAAAACTATACCCGCGGATAAGCGCCTCATGCCTTCATCAGGCCGGCAACTTGAGCGTTTCCGCCATGCGGACGAAGTCGGCGAGCGTCTTTGCCCCCATCTTGCGCATCGCATTGCCGCGGTGAATCTTCACCGTGATCTCCGACAGGCCGAGATCGAAGGCGATCTGCTTGTTCATCTTGCCGGTGGCGACGCGGCCCATGACGTCGCGCTCGCGCGCCGAGAGTCTGTCGAAACGGTGGCGCAGGTCGTCGCTCTGGCTGCGCTCGGCGCGCGTCGCTTCGTCGCGCGCGAGCGCGGCGGCAACCGCGTCGAGCATGTCCTGCTCGCGAAACGGCTTGGGAAGGAAGTCGACCGCCCCCGCCTTCATGCCGCGGACGGTCATCGGGATGTCGCCATGGCCGGTCATCAGGATGACCGGCATGGTGACGCCGGCGTCGGCAAGCTGCTGCTGGAAATCGAGTCCGCTGGTGCCGGGCAGTCGAATGTCGAGGACGAGGCAGCCGGCGCGACCGGCGGCGCCCGACGCCATGAACTCGGCGGCGCTGCCGTAGAGGCGCGTCGCATAGCCCATCGAGCGGAACAGGCTGTCGAGCGCGGTGCGCAGGCCGGCATCGTCGTCGACGACATGAACGGCCGGGACGTCGGCATCGGGAGTGACCATATGCCACTGATGCTGGACGAGGGCGCCCCGATCGTCAATCATCGCGCGCGATGGCCGACCGGGATCAGCAGGAGTCGATGCGCGCCGCGCTCGCGGCGGACAGCAATCTGCGCAAGATCGCCGACGCGCTGCCGGCGCTGATCGCCATCTTCGACGCCGATCACATCTGCCGCTTCGCCAATGCGCACCATCTCGAATGGCACGGCCGGTCGCCCGACGAGCTCGTCGGCCTGCACATGCGCGAGTTCTTCGCGCCCGAGGTCTATGCGCATCGGCTTCCCTATCTCGAGCGGGTGGCGAAGGGCGAACAGGTCTCGTTCGACGCGCAGATGCCCCACCGCGACGGCATGATGCGCGACGCGGCGATCCGCTACGTCCCCAAGATGGGCCCCGACGGCTTCCTGGGCTTCTACGTGCTGGCGTTCGACGTGGCGCTGCACCAGCACCGCTTCCGCGGCGTGTTCGACGGCACCGCGGTCGCCTTCTGGGAACTCGACTTCTCGGGCGCGAAGCCGGTGATCCTCCGCTTGAAGGCGTCCGATAGCGCCGACCCACAAGCCCATCTGCTGGCCGAGCCGGGCCTGGTGCGGCGGGTGATGGACGCGACACGCATCATCGACGTCAACGACAAAGCGGCGTCGATGTTCGGCATCGATCGCAACAGCGTCGCCGGAACGCCGATCGGTCGCTTCTGGCCGGCAGAAAGCGAAGCCGCCTTCGCCGGAAGCCTCGCCGCCGCGATTGCCGGACAGCCGACCTACGAGATCGAGACGGTGCTGCAGCGCGCCGACGGCCAGGCGTTCGACGTGCTGTTCACCTGCGCCTTTCCCGACGATGCCGGCCCCAAGCATCATGTGACCGTCGGCATGGTCGACATCAGCGAGCGCGTCGCCAAGGAACAGGCGCTTGCCAAGGTGCAGGCCGATCTGGCGCATGCCGCGCGCGTCTCGACGCTCGGCGAGCTGACCGCGTCGATCGCGCATGAAGTCAACCAGCCGCTCGCCGCGGTCGCGGCCAACGGCAATGCGGCGCTGCGCTGGCTCAACCGCGCCGAGCCCGACCTTGGCGAGGCCAAGGCGGCGATCGCGCGGCTGATCGAGGAAGCGAACCGCGCTTCGGAGATCATCGCGCGCACCCGGGCGCTGGCGGTCAAGGGTGAGAGCGTGCGCGAGCCGCTGTGCCCCAACCTGATGATCGACGATGCCGTCGCGATGGTACGGCGGCAGCTCGATGCGCAGGGCGTCGAGCTGCGGCTCGAGCTGGCATCGCGGCTGCCCGAGATCGTCGCCGACCGCATCCAGCTCCAGCAGGTGACGATCAACCTGATGATCAACGCCGCGCAGGCGATGGCGGGCCAGCCCGAGGGCACGCGGCGGGTAACCGTCCGGTCGCGCGCCGACGGCGCGATGGTGGCCTTCGAGGTCGCCGATACCGGCCCGGGCTTTCCCGACTGCGACTCGTCGAAGCTGTTCGGCGCCTTCTACACGACGAAGGAAAGCGGCATGGGCATGGGGCTGTCGGTGGCGCGCACCATCGTCGAGGCGCATGGCGGGACGATCGAGGCGAACTGCCAGCCCGAGGGCGGGGCGATCTTCCGCTTCACCGTGCCGGCGGGCGGCCCCTGCGACATGCCGCCGACCTGCCATACCGACGTATAGGCCAGCCACACTCCCGTAGAATGTCGCGCGGCCCGGCCATCGGGCATCTATCGCTTCGACGGGTGCCGGCCTCGGACGGCACCGCCTCGATCCGGAGACGCCCCATGACGAACGCCAAGCCCCTCGCTACCGCCGGCCGCGTGCTCATCGCCGGCCTGTTCCTGTTCAGCGGCGTCGGCAAGCTTGCCGCACCCGACGCCACCATCGGCTATATCGCCGCCGCGGGGCTCCCGCTTCCCGCGCTTGCCTTCGCCGGCGCGGTCGCGCTCGAGCTGATCGGGGCGGCGCTGCTGGTGATCGGCTATCGCGTTCAGCTGGTGGCGGCGCTGCTCGCCGGCTTCTCGGTCGTCGCGGCGATCGGTTTCCACGCTGATTTTGCCGACCAGAACCAGCTCATCCACTTCCTCAAGAACATCGCCATCGTCGGCGGACTGCTGCAGATCGTGGCGCTCGACGCGGCGCGCGTTGCAGTGGCCGGCCAGCGTTCGCCGGCGGTGCTTGCCTGACCCTGACTCCGGGCCGGCTCTTCCCCCCTTTGCAGCCCCCCGGACCTCCGCGCGATCTCTCCCCCTCCCCGATCCGCGGATTGCTGGCGGGCGGTGCCTCCCCGGCACCGCCCGCTCTTTTCTCGCCGGAGGTGCCGAAGGAGAGGGTCAATCTAAACCTACGTATAGGCCGGCGAGCCGCGCGTCTGAATGAACGCCGACCGGCCGCACCGTAGATAGGGCCATCGACTGGCGCGCCGTCCCCCCGGCCCCAGGATGGAGACAGCAGATGGCCTATCTCGACCTTTCCGACCCGCAGCGCTGGACGCCCGTGCGCGCCGCGACGGCGCCCGGCTTCGACCGGCTCGACCAGGCAGCGCTCGACATCGCGGCGCACGACGGACTCGCGACGCTTGGCGGCCGCTGGACTCGTCTCGTCGGCCGGCTGCTCGGCCTGCGCCTCGCGACCCCGCTCGCCGACCCGCGCCTCGAGACGCTGCGCCGTCTCGGCGTCGCCGCCCGGCTCGGCACCCGTCGCATCGTCGAGCGCGAGACCGATCGCGCCCGTCGCCGCGGCCTAACCGCCTTCCAGATCGACGCGGTCCTCGGCCGCTTCGGTCTCGCCCCCACCCCGATCCAGAGGAGCTAGCCATGCTCGAATCGCAGACGCCCATCCATCACGACGGCCCCGACCGCGATACCGGCCTGTCGGTGACGCGCGCTGCCCCGGCGCCCGCCGCCCCGGCCATGCCCGCCGCCCGGCGTCGCAAGGCGCTGATCGCGGTGCCTGTCGGCGTGCTGGCGCTCGCCATCGGCTATGCGCTCGTCGGCCAGTCGCCGGCCCCCGCCGCGCCGGCGCCGCTGCCGACGGTAACCGTCGCCGCGCCGCTCGAACGCGCCGTCACCGAATGGGACAGCTATGTCGGCCGCTTCGCCGCCAGCGAAAGCGTCGACATCCGGCCGCGCGTCGGCGGGCCGATCACCGCGATCCACTTCCGCGACGGCCAGAATGTCGCCCGCGGACAGCTGCTGTTCACCATCGACCCGCGCCCCTACGCCGCGGCGCTCGCCGAAGCGCAGGCGCGCGCCTCGCAGGCGCGCACCGCCGCGGCGCTCGCCCGCGCCGAACTGGTGCGCGCCGAGCGGCTGATCGCCGACGAAGCGGTCTCGGCGCAGGAGATCGACACGCTGCGCGCCACCGTCCGCGCTGCCGAAGCGCAGGTCGCCGGCGCCGACGCCGCGGTACGCACGCGCCAGCTCGACGTCGAGTTCACCGCGGTGCGCGCGCCGATTTCGGGCCGCATCTCCGACCGCCGCGCCGACGTCGGCAACCTGGTGGCGGGCGGGGAGGCGGGCAGTGCGACCTTGCTCACCACCATCCACAAGCTCGACCCGCTCTATTTCACCTTCGACGGCTCCGAGGCGCTCTACCTGAAGGCGCGCCGCGCCGGGGCGGACACCGGCGGCGAGGTCGAGGTGCGGCTGCAGGACGAGACCGCGTACAAGTGGCGCGGCACGCTCGACTTCACCGACAATGGCATCGATCCGCGGTCGGGCACGATCCGCGGCCGCGCCGTCGTCGCCAACCCCGACGGTTTCCTGACCGCCGGCATGTTCGGCAACATGCGGCTGGCAAGCGCCGGCGAGCGGCCGGCGCTGTTGGTACCCGACAGCGCGATCGTCACCGATCAGGCGCGCAAGCTGGTGTATGTCGCCGCCGCCGACGGCACCGTCACCGCGCGCCCCGTCACGCTCGGCCCGGTCATCAACGGCCTGCGCATCGTCGCCGACGGGCTGACCACCGCCGACCGCGTCGTCATCCGCGGCCTGCAGATGGTGCAGCCGGGCCAGAAGGCCGAGCTGCGCGCCGGCTCGATCGCCCCGGTCGCGATGGTCACCGCCGCCGCCACGTCGCTGCCGGTTCCCGCCGCGCAAGCGACCTTCGCCCGCTAAGCCAAAGGACGACCGATGCGCCTGTCCCGCCTCTTCATCGACCGGCCGATCTTCGCCGCCGTCATCGCGATCGTCATCACCATCGTCGGCGGCATCGCCTATTTCGGGCTGCCGGTGGCGCAATATCCCGACATCGTGCCGCCGACGGTCACCGTGACCGCCACCTATCCGGGCGCCTCGGCGGAGACGGTCGCCGAGACCGTGGCCGCGCCGATCGAGCAGGAGATCAACGGCGTCGACGACATGCTCTACCTGTCGTCGCAATCGACCGGCGACGGCCGCGGCGTGATCACCGTCACCTTCAAGCAGGGAACCGATCTCGATAACGCGCAGGTGCTGGTGCAGAATCGCGTCGCCGTGGCGCTGCCGCGGCTGCCCGAGGACGTCCAGCGCCTCGGCGTCGTCACGCGCAAGACCTCGCCCGACTTCCTGATGGTCATCAATCTTATCTCGCCCGACGGCTCGCTCGACCGCGGCTATGTGTCGAACTACGCGCTGACGCAGATCCGCGACCGGCTGTCGCGCATCGACGGCGTCGGCGACGTGCAGCTGTTCGGCGCGCGCGACTATTCGATGCGTATCTGGATCGATCCGGCGCGCGCCGCCGCGCTCGACCTCACCGCCGGCGAGATCGTCGCGGCGCTGCGCGGGCAGAATGCCCAGGTCGCCGCCGGCGCCATCGGCCAGCCGCCGCGCGACAGCGGTGCCGCCTTTCAGCTGTCGGTCCAGACGCAGGGCCGGCTGACCGATCCGGCGCAGTTCGCCGACGTCATCATCCGCACCGATCCCGACGGCCGCCAGGTGCGCGTTCGCGACGTGGCGCGCGTCGAATTGGGCGCGCAGGACTACAGCACCAACACCTATCTGTCGGGGCAGGAGGCGGTGCACATCGGCATCTTCCAGCGCCCGGGCTCGAACGCGCTCGCCGCCTCGGACGCGATCAAGGCCGAGATGGCCTCGCTCAGCGCCGATTTCCCCAAGGGGATGGCCTATCGCATCATCTACAACCCGACCGAGTTCATCGAAAAGTCGATCGAGGCCGTCAACGCCACGCTGTTCGAGGCGGTGGTGCTCGTCGTGCTCGTCATCCTCGTCTTCCTCGGCAGCTGGCGCGCCGCGGTCATCCCGGTGATCGCGATTCCCGTGTCGCTGATCGGCACCTTCGCGGTACTCGGCGCGCTCGGCTACTCGATCAACAACCTGTCGCTGTTCGGGCTGGTGCTGGCGATCGGCATCGTCGTCGACGATGCCATCGTCGTCGTCGAAAATGTCGAGCGCAACATCGCGCGCGGTCTCGCGCCGATCGAGGCGGCGCGCCGCTCGATGGACGAAGTCGCCGTCGCGCTGGTGGCGATCGTGCTGGTGCTGTGCGCGGTGTTCGTGCCGACGCTGTTCCTCAGCGGCATCTCGGGCCAGTTCTACAAGCAGTTCGCGGTGACGATCTCGGCGGCGACGATCATCTCGCTGCTGCTGTCGCTGACGCTGTCGCCAGCGCTCGCCGCGCGGCTGCTGAAGGCCGGCCATGCCGAGCCGGTCGGCGGCTGGCGCGGCATCGCCGGCCGCGCCTTCATTGCCTTCAATCGCGGCTTCGACCGGCTGGCGGCGGCCTACGCCGATCTGACGCGCAAGCTCGTCCGGATGCCGAAGCGCATGATGGCGATCTACGCCGGGCTCGTCGCGCTGGCCGGCGCGCTGTTCATGGCGACGCCGACCGGCTTCGTGCCGGCGCAGGACCAGGGCTATTTTCTCGCCGCGATGCAGCTGCCGTCGGGCGCCTCAATCGAACGCACCGATGCGGTGATGCGCAAGGTTTCGGCGCGGCTGCTGAAGGTCCCCGGCGTCGAGGGCACGGTGATGCTCGCCGGCTTCGACGGGCCGTCGCAAACGCTCGCGCCCAACTCGGCCGCCTCCTATGTCGCGCTGAAGCCGTTCGACGAGCGCCAGGCGATGGGGCTGACCGCCGCCGGCATCCAGGCCGAGCTGCAGAAGGCGGCGTCGGAATTCGACGAGGCGCGGATCTTCATCGTGCCGCCGCCGCTGATCCAGGGCATCGGCTCGGCGGGCGGCTGGCGGATGATGGTGCAGGACCGGTCGGGTAAGGGCGTGGTCGAGCTGGCCGCCGATGCCGGCGCGCTGATCGGCAAGGCCAACGCCACGCCGGGCCTCGCGATGGTCTACACGCTGTTCGACCCCAACACCCCGCGCATCTTCGCCGACGTCGACCGCGCCAAGGCGGAAATGCTCGGCGTCGCGCCGTCGCGGGTGTTCGAGACGATGTCGGTCTATCTCGGCTCGGCGTTCGTCAACGACTTCAACCTGCTCGGCCGCACCTACCGCGTCACCGCGCAGGCCGACGCCGCCTCGCGGACCAGCGTCGCCGACATCGCCAACCTCAAGACGCGGTCTGACAGCGGCGCGATGGTGCCGCTCGGCGCGGTCGCCAACTTCGAGGACCGGGCCGGGCCGTATCGCGTCGTGCGCTACAACCTGTTCCCGGCGATCGAGGTCGACGGCGACACCGCGCCGGGCTTCTCGGCCGGCCAGTCGCTTGCCGCGATGGAGACGCTCGCCGCCGAGGTGCTGCCGCAGGGCTATGGCACCGAATGGACGGGCATCGCCTTTCAGCAGAAGGCAGCGGGATCGACCGCGGCGATCGTGTTCGGCCTCGCGGTGCTGTTCGTCTTCCTGGTGCTCGCGGCGCAGTTCGAAAGCCTGACGCTGCCGCTGGCGATCATCCTGATCGTGCCGATGACGCTGCTCGCGGCGATGGTGGGCGTCAACCTGCGCGGCATGGACAATAATATCCTGACGCAGATCGGCCTCGTCGTGCTGATCGCGCTCGCCGCCAAGAACGCCATCCTGATCGTCGAATTCGCCAAGCAGGCGGAGGACGCCGGCCGGTCGATCGTCGAGGCGGCGGTCGAGGCGGCGGAAACGCGGCTGCGGCCGATCCTGATGACCAGCTTCGCCTTCATCCTCGGCGTGGTGCCCCTGGTGATCGCGACGGGCCCCGGCGCCGAGCTGCGCCAGGCGCTCGGCACCGCGGTGTTCGCCGGGATGATCGGCGTCACCGCCTTCGGGCTGATCTTCACCCCCGTGTTTTACGTGGTGGCGCGGCGTCTGGGCGAGCGGTTCGGCAATCGCCGGGCCGCGACCCCGGTGCTGCAGCCCGCCGAATAAGGAGCCGATCGATGGTTCGGAAGCTCACCCTGCGAAAGGCCATTCTATCTGGCAGCCTGCTGGCGCTCGCCGCCTGCAGCGCCGGTCCCGACTATGCCCCGCCGGCGCTCGCCGCGCCGGCGCCGGCCTTCGCCACCGCCACCCCCGCGGTCAGCGCCGAGCTTTCCGCCGACCGCTGGTGGACGCTCTACGGCGACCCGGTGCTCGACAGGCTCGTCGCCGACGCGCTGGCGCACAACACCGACCTGCGCGAGGCGGTCGCCAACGTCGCCGCCGCCCGCGCCGGGCTTCGCGAGACCGGCGCCGACCGGCTGCCGCAGACGGCGATCTCGGCGGGCGCCGACTATGGCCGGCTGCCCGCGCCGCAGCGCGCGCCGGGCGCCGACCGCGAGGACTGGAACGTCCAGGGCGGTTTCAGCGTCGCCTATGAGGTCGACCTGTTCGGCCGGGTCAGCCGCAGCATCGAGGCCGCGCGCGGCGACCTCGGCGAGGCGGAAGGCCTCGCCGACACCGTGCGAGTCGCGGTGATCGCCGAGACGGTGCGTGCCTATTTCGACCTGACCAGCGCGGCGGAGCGGATCGCGGTACAGAACCGTATCGTCGACCTCGTCGGCAGAACCGCCACGCTGACCGGCAAGCGCTTCGAGGCCGGCCGCACCGACCGCCTCGACGTCGCGCGCGTCTCGACGCTGCGCGAGCAGCAGCGCGCGGCCATCTCGCCGCTTCAGGCCGAGCGCGACCGCGCCGGCTACCGGCTCGCGACTCTGACCGGCCGCCAGCCGCAGGCGCTGCCCGCCGAGGTCGCCGGCCGTGCCACGACGCCGCGCCTGACCCAGCCGCTTCCCATCGGCGACGGGGCCGCGCTGATCGCGCGTCGGCCCGACGTGCGCGCCGCCGAACGCCGGCTTGCCGCCGACACAGCGCGGGTCGGAGTCGCCACCGCCGACCTCTATCCGCGCATCACGCTCGGCGGCTCGGTCAGCTCGACGAGCAGCGGCTTCGGCAATCTTTTCGGCGCCGGTCCGCTCGGCTGGCTGCTCGGCGGTCTGGTCAGCTGGGAGGTCCCTAACCAGAGCGCGGCGCGGGCGCGCATCGAGGCGGCGCAGGCCGGCCGCGACGGTTCGCTCGCGGCGTTCGACGGCGCGGTGCTGCAGGCGCTCGAGGAGACCGAGACCGCGCTCAACGCCTATGCGCACGAGCTCGACCGGCGCACCGCGCTGGCCGCGGCGCAGGAACAGGCCGCGGTCGCGGTGCGCATCGTCCGCGCCCAGCTGCGCGAGGGCCGCGCCGATTCGCTTGCGGTGCTCGACGCCGAGCGCAGCTTTGCCGAGACCGAGGCGGCACTGGCCGCCGCCGACGCGCGCATCGCCGGCGCGCAGGTCGACCTGTTCCGCGCGCTCGGCGGCGGCTGGCAGCGCTCCTAGCGGGCGCGGCGGTCGGGCGTCAGCGCCGGCCGGGCGCGAACAGCGCCGCGGCAGGGGTCTCGTCGACCTCGACCAGCGTCGTCGCCGAACGCTCGCCCGGCGGCGGCGCGTCGCGCTCGCCCGCCCAGCGATGGAGCAGTGCGACGTCGTCGAGGTTGCCCAGGCCGGCGATCGGAAGATCGATCGTGAGGCGGGCGGCGCGACCCGCCGCGACTTCGTCGCGCGCCCACCGTTCAATCACGGCGGCGGCAGGAAGCGTCGACGCGCGCAGCAGGTCGATCCGCTTTCGCGTACCGGCAGGATCGGCCTCGCGCGGTGCCCCCGCGAGATGACGCTCTTCGACCGCGCCGCCCTTCCGTTCGGGCGCCATGAAGCGGGCGTCATCCTCCTCGAAGAGCGATCCGGCCGCCGCGAGCGCGCGCGCGATCTGGTCGGGGTCCGACGGCCAGAATTCGGCGATGCAGTCGAAGCCGGGGTCGGGCGCACCCTCGGCAACATGGTTGCGGACATAGCGGTCGAAGCCGAACCAGGCGATGCCGAGCGGCGCGTGATGCCCTTCATAATAAGCGCGGAACGCGGCGCGCGACAGGTCGGCGCGGCGGCGCACGATCGTGATGCTCTTCATCGGCGGTCCGCTCTTCATGGCGCGAGCAGGGCGCCGCCGTCGGCGATGACCGTCGATCCGCTGAACGCCGGCGGCGCGGCGAGCAGCAGGCGCACGGCCGGCGCGACGACCGTCTCGATACCGCCGCCCGACGCGGCGAGCGTGCCGGCGGCAAAGGCGGCGAAGCTGAGCGTGATTCCGCGCGGCTGCCACGCCGGCGCCACCGACTTGGCGAGCGCGCGGGCGCCCTCCTCGACGGCGCATCCGGCGACGTCGCCTGCGACGCCCGCCATGCCGCCGGTGCTGGCGAGCAGCAGGACCCGACCACCGTCGGCCAGCAGGCCCCCCGCGTCCTGCAGGTGCAGTCGCAACTGCCGCAGCGGCACGTCGAACGAGGCCGACCAGTCGGCCTCGTTCATGCTGGCGAGCGGGCGCGGATCGGGCGTGGTACCGACCAGGATGACGACCGCGTCGGGGGCGGGATCGTGGTCGCGGGTCGCCGCGATCCCGGGCGCCGCCAGCGCGCGGGCCAGCGCGTCGCCCACGGCAGCGCCGCCGAGAATGAGCAGCTTCATGGCATGACTCCGCCGCCGTCCGCGATCAGCGTCTGGCCGGTGATGAAGCGCGCATCGCGGCCGATCAGCAGCGTCGCCGCGGCGCCGATATCGTCTTCGGGATGGCCGAAGCGGCGCAGCGCCGCGCGCTCGAGCAACGGCGTTTCGGCCTCGGGATAGAGATCGAGGTAACGTTCGAGCGCCGGCGTCATTGCCAGCGGCGACAGGCCGTTGACGCGGATTCCCGCCGGTCCCCATTCGCGCGCCAGCGCCTTGACCATGCCGCGCAGCGCGCCCTTGACCGCCGCATAGGCAGGAAGGTCGGGCGCGCCATGATAGGCCGCGTTCGAGATCAGCAGCAGCAGCGACCCGCCGCTGGCCGCCAGATGCGGGCGGGCGGCCGCGGCGAGAAGAAAGGCGCCGCGCGGGCCGACGGCGACGAGGTCGTCCCAATGCGCCTCGACGATGTCGTCGAGCGGTTCGGACAGCGGCGAGTAACGGCTGGTGGCGTTGTGGACGACGCAGTCGAGCCGCCCGTATGCGCCGATCGTGCCCGCGACCGCCGCCTCGACGCTGGTGCGCGAGGTCACGTCGCAGGCCAGCGCCGTCGCGACGCCGCCGATCGTCCCGATCTCGGCCGCCACCGCCTGCGCGTCGGCGAGCGCTACGTCGGTGACGACGATCTGTGCGCCGCGCCGCGCGCAGGCGAGTGCGATCCCGCGGCCGATGCCGCGACCCGCCCCGCTGATCAGCACGGCATGCCCCTCGAGCGGTGCCGACAATTTTCGAATCCTCTTCATGAACAATTGTTGCGTCGATAGAGATGGTTGCGTCATATAGATCTATAGTATCTTATACAAACAAGAGGCACTCGAGAATCGGGGCCCGCGGGGAGGAACAGCGCTCGATGCAGGACGCCAACGCCAACGACGCGGTCGGTTCGCGCCGGCGCGACCGCCGCTGACATGGGGCGCAAGCACGACGGCACCTTTTCCAACAGCTGGTCGCCGCCGACCTATCGCGTCGACGAGGCCGGCAAGGTCGTCGGCGGCTACCGTCCGACCGGCGTCAACAACTGGGGCCGGTGGGGCGACGACGACCAGAAGGGCACCGCCAATCTGATCGGTCCGGCGCAGCGGCTCGCCGCGACGCGCGCCGTCCAGACCGGCGAGGTGCATTCGCTGGCGCTGCCGATCCATGCCGACACACCGCGCTGGATCACCCGGCCCGCGCCGATGCACATGTTCACCTCGACCGGCGCCGACAACATCATCGGCAATCCGATGATCACCGAAAGCTACGGCTCGGGCGATCCGATGGTGTGGACCGACGACATTCTCGTGCTGGCGCTGCAGGGGTCGACGCAGTGGGACGGGCTCGCGCACGTCGCCAAGGACGACGTGATGTACAACGGCTTCTGGGCCGGCAACGTCACCGCCAACGGCGGCGCGCGCATGCTCGGTGTCGAGAACTGGACCGAGAGCTTCGTCGGCCGCGGCGTCCTGCTCGACGTCGCGCGGCATCTCGGGCTCGAGCAGCTGCCACGCGGCTACGCGATGACGCCGGCGCTCTTCGACGAAATCGCCGCGGCGCAGGGCCTCAGCTTCGAGCCCGGCGATATCCTGATGCTGCGGACCGGCTACGGCCGGTCGTTCGATCCGCGCGCGCCCGAAGGCGATAAGATCGACTATTTCGTCAATTCGCCGGGGCTCGGCTATGGCGAGATGCCCGAATGGCTGCGCCGCCACGACTTCGCGGCGATCGCGGTCGATACGCTCGGCTGCGAATATGTCGGCGGGGCGCCGGCCTATTTCCATCATCATGCGCTCATCGATCTCGGCATGACGATCGGCGAGCTCTGGCAGTTCGAGGCGCTGGCCGAGGCCTGCGCCGCCGACCGGCGCTACGCGATGCTGCTGTCGGCCCCGGCGCTCAACATCCCGCACGCGGTCGGCACGCCGATCGCTCCCGTCGCCATCCGCTGACGGGGAACCACCGACCGTCCCATCATTTCGGCGCGCCCCTGGCCCGGGTTCGCCGGACGATCCGGCCACAACCGACGGGCAGAGGCCCGCACCATTCTAAGGGGAAGAAGATGATTTTGCGGCGAGTTCTCGAGATTGGCGTTTGCGTTGCCGCGCTGACGGCGGGCACTGCCTGGGCGCAGACGGCGCCGGGCGCGGACGTGGCCTCGCAAGACAGCGAGGATGCCGCGGTATCGTCGGTCGAAGAGATCATCGTCACCGCGCAGCGGCGCGAGCAGCGGCTGCAGGACGTGCCGGTGTCGATCACCGCGTTCAGCCGCGAGGCGCTCGAGGCGCGCAACGTCACCAACTTCGGCGGCATCGCGGGCTTCCAGCCCAACGTGAACATCATCTCCTATTATCGCCAGTCGGCACCGGCGATCGCCATCCGCGGCTCGGTGACGGTCAACCCGTCGCCGACCTTCGATCCGGCGGTCGGCCTCTATGTCGACGGCCTCTACGTCGGCAAATCCTATGGCGCGCTGTTCGACCAGTCGGATCTCGAGCGCATCGAGGTGCTGCGCGGCCCGCAGGGCACGCTCTACGGCCGCAACACGCTCGCCGGCGCGATCAACCTGATCACCGCGAAGCCGACCGGCGAGCTCGGCGGGCGCGTCCAGGCCGGCATCGCCAATTATGACGGCCGGCTGCTGCGCGGTTCGCTCGACCTGCCGGCGTTCGGCAATGTCGCGGTCAAGCTGTCGGCCTCGTGGAACAAGCGCGACGGCTTCGTGAAGCTGATCGACAATCCCTTCCCGCAAGTCACCACCGCGCTGCCGCGGGTTGCCGACCGCGCCGGCGACGTCGACCGTCTCACTGCGCGTGCCGCGGTGCGCTGGACGCCGAGCCCGGATTTCACCGTCGACTATGCCTTCGACTTCAGCCGGTCGCACGACACGATGGGCTATCTGCAGCCGACCTATTTCAGCCCCGGCGGCATCTTCGATCCGGCCTCGCCGACCTATGTCGGCGGCCGCGTCGGCAACCAGTATTTCGGCCTGCCGTTCGACCTCTATGTGCTGCCCAACAAGCGCTCGCTGACCGGCTTTTCCGACGGGTCGGGCGGCGGACCCAACCCCAACGAAGAGAATGTCAACAACAAGCAGCATACGCTGATCGGCACCTGGGAGGTCGGCGACCTGACGCTCAAGTCGATCTCGGGCTATCGCAAGCTCAAGACCGACTGGGGCAACGACGTCGATGGCACGCCGCTCAACCTCATCCAGTCCTATATGTTCATGGATTATGACTCCTTCTCGCAGGAGTTCCAGGCGACCGGCGATGCAGGGGCGTTGAACTATACCGCCGGCGTCTATTATTTTACCGATGACGGATACTCGTTCAATCCGCAGCAATATTTTGGAGGATCGGCGCGCTTCACCGGCGGCTATGGCTATGGCACCAAATCCTACGCCGCCTACGGCCAGCTCGAATATGCGCTCACCGACGCGTTCACGCTGATCGGCGGCCTGCGCTACACCGACGAGAAGAAGCGGATCAGCCGCTCATGGGACTCCAACTTCGGCGTGCTCGTACCCGAGGGCACGCGCGCCGAGGAGAGCTTTGACCGGCTCACCGCCACAGCGACCGCCAAATATGATTTCTCGCCCGATGTGAACGTCTATGCGCGCTATGCGCAGGGCTTCAAGAGCGGCGGTTTCAACGGCGAGGCCGATACCGTCATCGGGTCGACGACGCCCTACAAGCCCGAACTGTCGCAGAGCTTCGAGATCGGCACCAAGGCGCGGCTGTTCGACGGCCGCCTCCAGGCCAACCTCGCCTATTTCCACGATCGCCGCAAAGATATGCAGCTGAGCGTGTTCAAGGCCGCCAACTCGCTGTCGTCGGAGATCCTCAACGCCGGCAAGGCGCGCATCCAGGGATTCGAGCTGGAGCTCGACGCGCGGCCGAGCGACTGGCTGCGCGTCAGCGGCAACATCGGCACGCTCGACACCAAATATATCGAATATCTCGACCGCGGCGTGAACGTCGGCGACAACCGCGCCTTCCCGTCGGCGCCGAAATTGTCGGCGAGTACGAGCGTCGATGCGACGATCGCCGACCTCGGCTTCGGCGAACTCGGCTTCATCGTCGACTACAGCCACATCGCCGCGCATTTCAACTTCGCCGATCCGCTCGACCCGGTGACGCTCACCACCTTCTCGGCGCAGACGACCAAGTCGGGCGAAGCCAATGTCTTCGACGCCCGGTTGCGGCTGACCAAGATCCGGACCGGCGCCGGCGAACTCGAGGCGTCGCTATGGTCGAAGAACATCTTCAACGAGCAGCACCGGACGTTCGGCATCGATTTCGGGCCGAACTTCGGGCACGCGGTGATCTCCAACTACAATCCGCCGCGGACCTATGGCTTCGACCTCAGCTACCGCTTCTAGGATGGGCGGGCGACTGGCCGGCAAGACCTGTCTCGTCACGGGGGCCGGCCAGGGGCTCGGCGCGGCGATCGCCAGGGCCTTCGCCGCCGAGGGCGGACGCGTCGCCGTCTGCGACATCGACGGCGACAAGGCGGCGGCGGTGGCCACGGCGATCGGCGAGGCGGCGTCGGCCTATGAACTCGACGTGCGCGACGAGGCGGCCTGGGCGGCCGTCGTCGTCGCGGTCGAGGCGTGGGGCGGGGCGGTCGGCGTCCTAGTCAATAACGCCGGGATCGATGCCGAAGGCTTGATCGAGGACGGCGACGTCGCGCTGTGGCGCCGCGTCGTCGACACCAACCTGACCAGCGTGTTCATCGGCATGAGCGTCTGCGTCGAGTCGATGCGCCGCGCCGGCGGCGGCGCGATCATCAACATGAGCTCGGTCGCCGGTCTCGTCGGCTTTCCGACGCGCGCCGCCTATGTGGCCTGCAAGTGGGGCGTGCGCGGGCTCACCAAGACGGCGGCGCTCGAACTCGGGCGCTACGGCATCCGGGTCAATTCGCTGCACCCGGGGCCGATCCGGACGCCGATGACCGAACATTATCCGCCCGAGACCTTCCGCGACCAGGCGATCGACCGGTTCGGCGAGGCCGAGGAAATCGGCCGCATGGCGGTGTTCATCGCCGCGGAGGCGACCTATTCGACCGCGTCCGAATTCATCGCCGACGGCGGCGTGATGGCGGGCCGGGCGATGCACGACTGATCAGCGCCCGTGCCGCGGCGCGCAGGAGGACATGACATGACCGAATTGCTCACCCCCACCTCGATCCGCCTCGATGGCCGCGTCATCCTGGTCGCCGGCGCCGGCGGCGGCGGCATCGGCAGTGCCAGCGCGGGGTTGCTCGCGCAGGCGGGCGCTACGGTGATCGCGATCGATCGCGATGCCGCCGCCGGCGCGGCGGTGGGCGCCGAGCTCGAAGCAACCGGCGGCCGCTTTCGCGTCGTTGGTTGCGACCTCGGCGATGCTGCGCAGGTGCGCGCGATGGTCGCCGACGTCGAGGCGACCGAAGGGCCGGTGCGCGGCGTACTCAACGTCGTCGGCGGGATGCAGGGCGTCGAGCAGTTCGCGCCGCTGCTGGCGCCCGAGAGCGACCGCATCTTCCGCAAGATCATCGACGTCAATCTCGGCCCCACCTTCAATAGCTCGGTCGAGGCGGCGCGCGCGATGGCGCGGCACGGCCTGGGCGGCAGCATCGTGCAGATCGCCTCGGCAACCGGCCTTGCCGGCATGGCCTATGGCGGCGGCTATGGGGCCGCCAAGGCGGCGCTGCTCAACCTGACGCGCACGATGGCGGTCGAATGGGGGCGCTATGCCGTCCGCACGAACGCCATCGCCGTTGGCATGATCCGCACCGCGCAGTCGCAGGCGGCGGTCAAGGAGGTCGAGGAGGCGGCACGCATCGCCATCCCGTTGGGGCGCGTCGGCCGATCGGACGAGATCGCCGGCGCGGTGCTGTTCCTGCTGTCCGATCTCGCCGCCTATGTCACCGGCGCGACGCTCAGCGTCGACGGCGGCTCGATGGCGCGCGCGCCGTACAATGACGGCGACAACCTCCCGGTGTTCGTCAACGATCCGTCGCTGCGCGCGACGGTCAAGCGGCTCGATGCGGAGGCGGTGAAGAACTGATCCTCGCCAGCGCGGCGTCGCACCTCGCGCCAGGCGTTCGCCAGGGCGGCGAGAGACGCCTCCTCGCCCGGTCCGACGTGGGTGACGATCGCTGCGATTTCGGGGCGCGCGCGTCGGCGGCGCGCAAGAAGGTCGTGCGTCGCGCGCGGAGCTGTTTGCGCGGTCGCCGCCGGCCGGGCGAACCCCATCGGCTCCGATCTGGACTCGGCGCCCGGCGCACTCGGCTGGCTCGTCGGCGGCACACTGTTGCCGATCTAAATAATCTCCGGCCTTGCAGTATAAAACCGCAGAAAATTCTGTAAGCGGCCGCAATTTCCCAAGCACCTTCGATTGCGCCGATGTTACGGTTTGAAGGTAAAAGCAAGCCCTGAGGGAGGGATACACGCTATTCGGCTTTGGTCCGGCGCCCATTGCGGGTTCCGGAAACGGGAGGGTTCGCGCAAATGACCGTAATTCTTAAGAACAATTTAATGATTTCGTCGTTCTTGCTTCCGAGTCGTGCGCCACTTATGTCGGCAACTGTTGCTTTGCTTTCAGCATCGCTCTGGGGATCAGCGGCGTTGGCGCAGGTTGCCGACGCGCCAGCGTCCGCCGAAGCGGCTCAGCCGGAAGCCGGCGTCGACAGCGCTGCGGCCATGGCCGAGCCGGTGGAAGACGGGGAGATCGTCGTTACCGCGCTAAAGCGCAGCACCGCGCTCCAGGACACGC
Source organism: Sphingomonadaceae bacterium (assembly GCA_030147805.1). Classification (GTDB taxonomy): domain Bacteria; phylum Pseudomonadota; class Alphaproteobacteria; order Sphingomonadales; family Sphingomonadaceae; genus Sphingoaurantiacus. The sequence goes on along the minus strand of JASBUR010000006.1, from coordinate 94,463 downwards.
CGCTGGCGATCTCGGCGGTAACGGGTGACTCGCTCGAGCGCGGCGGCAACTACAGCTTCACCAATCTCACCAACAACACGCCGAGCCTGCGCATCGTCGACAGCGGCCCAGGCAATCGTCGCGTGATCCTGCGCGGCGTGACCGCGGCCGGCGAGCCGACGGTCGGCGTCTATTATGACGAATCGCCGGTGAGCGGTTCGGTCGGCACCACGAGCGACTCGGCATCGTCCACCCCCGACCTGCGCCTCTTCGACGTCGCGCGCGCCGAGATTCTGCGCGGTCCGCAGGGCACGCTGTACGGCTCGGGCTCGATGGGCGGCACCGTGCGCGTGATCTTCGAAAAGCCGAAGGCCGATCGGTGGGAGGGCGCGGTCAACGCCAACCTCATCTCGCCCGAGGGCGGCGACCTCGGCTACTCGCTCGACGGCATGGTCAACGTGCCGATCGTCGACGACAAGGTCGCGCTTCGCGTCGTCGGCAACTACAATCGCTTCGCCGGCTATGTCGACAACGTCCGGCTCAACCTCAAGGACGTGAACGACGGCGACAGCTATGGCGGTCGTGCGCTGCTCCGCCTGACCCCGACCGATCGGCTGACGATCGACGGCGCGGTCTATTATGAGAAGGTGGCGACCGACAGCAGCCGCTGGATCTTCGAGACCGGCCAGCGCTATGCCACCAACGGCCGATCGGAGTCGGGCAATTACGACGAGAACCGCATCTACAGCGGCACCGTCCGCTATGACTTCGACGCAATGACGCTGACGGCCGTCTCTACCTATTTCGACCGTCATCGCACCGCCGTCGGCGACGTGAGCGACACCTTCATCGGGCGCGACAATGCAGCCGGCTGCGCGCGCTACCGCAACCGCAACGTCGCCTGTTCGCCGGCCCAGCTTGCCGCCTACATCCCCGACACGCAGCGGCTGTTCGCCTCCAGCCTGTACCAGCCGCAAAGCGTCAAGAACTGGACCAACGAGCTCCGGCTGAGCTCGCTCGGCGACGGGCCATTCAACTGGACGGTCGGTGTCTACAGCGAGGACCGCGACACGGTCGTGCGCAGCACGCTCCTGATCGCCGATCCCGCCACCGGCGAACTGCGCGACTACCGCAATCCGGCCAACCTCGGCTACGACCGGACGATCTTCGACTATCTGAAGCAGAAGGCCGCCTTCGCCGAAGCGTCCTACGAGGTCGTGGACGGCCTGACGCTCACCGCGGGCACCCGCTACTATGAGTATAAGAAGCGCGTCGGCGGCCAGATCGATCTCGGCCAGGAACATTATTCGTCGGTGGTGACGCCGTACCAGGAGGCGCGGTCCACCGAAGACGGCTTCATCTACAAGTTCAACGCGTCGTGGGAGGTGAATCCCGACCTGCTCGTCTATGCGCAGGCGGCGCAGGGCTTTCGTCCCGGCGGCGTCAACCAGGTCATCGGCCTGCCGGCAGCGCTCGCGGCCTATACCTCCGACAGCCTGTGGAACTACGAGGCGGGCGTGAAGTCGACGCTGGCGCGCGGCGTCTACCTCAACGTCGCCGCCTACCGCATCGACTGGGACAATCTGCAGGTGTCGGCACGCACGTCCGGGACCGGCTCGGTCTTCGGGCTCATCGCCAACGCGGGCGCGGCGAAGATCGAGGGCGCCGAAGTCGAGTTCTCGGCGCGGCCGCTCGAGGGCCTGTCGGTGGGGGCCAATCTTGGCTACACCAACGCACGGCTCTCCGAAGATCAGGTGAGCACGGTCGTTTCGGCCACCGGCCGCGAAGGCGACCGGCTGGCGTTCGTGCCCAAATGGAGTGCCAGCGCGACGGCGGAGTATAGCTGGCCGGTCAGCGATGCCATCGAAGGGCTCGCGCGCCTCGACGTTGCGCACACCGGATCGTCGTTCAGCACGCTCAGCGCCGTCGACACCTTCCGCCGCCGCGTCGACTCGTACGAACTCGCCAACCTGCGCGGCGGCGTACAGTCGCCCGACGGCCTGTGGGGCGCCTATCTGTTCGTCAACAATCTGTTCGACGCCGCGGCGATCAACAGCAAGTCGAGCAGCTCGAACACGGGCGGGCTGACGCTCACCTACAGCGCCCCGCCGCGGACCTACGGCATCAATCTGATGCGGCGCTTCTGACTCTGCGCGCCACCGGCCGGCCGGCCGGTGGCGCGCCCCGAATGCAGAATTCTGTCAAAACGTCTCGGGCAATCCCGACAAGCAAGGGAACGACGATCATGTCCAATCACATCCTGGCGATGCTGCTGCACGGTGCCGCCGCGCTTTCACTGGTGGCGGGCACCGCGGCCAGCGCCCAGCCGGCCGCGCCGGCAAAGGTCGAAGCGGTCAAGCCGCGCGCCGGCGCCAATCCGGCCCGGGCGCGCCAGCCCGGCGAAGGCGCGGGTCCCTTCCGCAAGATGGTGATCCGCGGCGCCACGCTCATCGATGGCACCGGCGCACCGCCGCGCGGCCCCGTCGACATCGTCGTCGAGGGCAATAAGATCACTGACATCCTCCAGGCGGGAACGCCGGGCCTGCCGTTGAAGGGCGGCCGCGAGCCGCACAATTTCGACCATGAAATCGACGCCACCGGCATGTACGTCATGCCGGGTTTCATCGACATGCACGTGCACGGCAGCTCGGACGACAAGGCGCCCGATCTCAGCTATTCGTACAAGCTGTGGCTGGCGCACGGCGTCACCAGCGTGCGCGGCGTCGATCTCGCGCCCTTCGAAATCGCGCTGAACGAGCGGCGCCGCTCCGCCGCCAACGAAATCGTCGCGCCGCGCATCTTCTCGTGCCACCGCGTCGGTTCAGGCAAGGGCTGGGGCGGCAAGCCGACCTACACCGCCGAGGGCAGCCGCGAGTGGGTCCGTTGGGCCGCCAAGCAGGGCATCGACTGCATCAAGTTCAACATCGGCCCCGACCAGGGCCCGGAGGCGTTCAAGGCCGCCGTGGCCGAAGCCGAGAAGCTCGGCCTGGGCACGACGGCGCATCTGTCGCAGAACGGCGTGGCGATGATGAACGCGAGCAAGGCCGGCGCGGCGGGCCTCGACACCGTCACCCACTTCTACGGACATATGGAATCGCTCCTCGAGAAGGGCGCGATCCAGAAGTTCTCGAACGACTATAATTTCAACGACGAGCAATACCGCTTCGGCGAGGTCGCCGACATCTGGGACGAGATCGTCGAGCCCGGCTCGCCTGAGTGGATCGCCTATCTCGAACAGCAGAAGAAGAACGGCGTCACCTTCGATCCCACGATGACGATCTATGCGGCGTCGCGCGATCTGACGCGCGCCCGGAACGACGACTGGCACGACAAATACACCATGCCCCAGCTCTGGAACTTCTTCCAGTCGTCGCGCGAGAACCACGGTTCCTATTTCTTCGACTGGACGACGCACAAGGAAGCGCAGTGGCGCAATTTCTATCAGCGCTTCATGACGCTGATCAACGACTACAAGAACATGGGCGGCCGAGTCACGACCGGTACCGACTCCGGATTCATCTTCAAGACCTATGGCTTCGGCTTCCCCGAGGAAATGGAGATGCTGCAGGAAGCCGGCTTCCACCCGCTCGAGGTGGTGCAGGCGGCCACGATGAACGGCGCGCTGACGCTCTATGAATCGAAGGGGGTCGTTGATCCGCCGATCGGCATGGTGCGCGTCGGCAAGCTGGCGGACCTGGTGATCGTCAAGGAGAACCCGCTCCAGAACTTCAAGACGCTCTACGGCACCGGCCACCTGCGCCTCAACGAGCAGACGCAGAAGCTCGAGCGCGTCGGCGGCGTCAGCTACACGGTGAAGGACGGCATCGTCTACGACGCCAAGAAGCTGCTTGCCGACGTGGCCGAGATGGTGGCCGCGGAAAAGCGGCGGATGGGCCTGCCCGAGCAGGGGGTTCCGAAGCCCTGATCCGATCGCATGAGCCCCGACGTCGGTCCGCGCTGGCGGGCGATGTCGGGGCCTCGCGATTGGCTCGTCGATGCCGCTACGTCGAGCCCCGCTCGATCGGCATGGAGGGGAGCGTCGATGCGATGCGACCGGGTTAGCGTGCACGCGGCGCAGGGCCGTCCGGTGCGGCGGTCAGACGGCAAGGACGTGCGTGTTCTTCACTTCCTCGAGCACGGCGTAGGTGCGGGTCTCCCGGACCTTGGGCATGCGGACCAGCGTCGTACCCAGGAAGGTCCGGTAAGCGGCCATGTCCTTGACGCGGGCCTTGATGAGATAGTCGAACCCGCCGGCGACCATATGGCATTCGAGGATCTCGGGCGTGTTCTGGATGGCGGCGGCGAATTCCTCGAACGTATCGCCGGTCGTGCGATCGAGCAGAACCTCGATGAAGACGAGCAGGGCAAAGTCGAGCTTGTCGGGATTGAGCATGGCAGCGAAGCTCGAGATATATCCCTGCTCGCGCAGCCGGCGCAGGCGATCCAGGCAGGCCGACGGCGACATGCCGCAGCGCGTCGCCAGTTCCTGGTTGGTGATGCGGCCATCCGATTGAATTGCTCGAAGAATTCTTCGATCGGTCGCATCGAGCATGCCGAGTTTTTTCCTCAGGTGAGCGCGCTGCTCCTTCCTCGTTCGGCGGCGTGCACAGCGCAACAATATTCTTTGTATCTTTGTAATTTTATACAATCAGTGCCTGCCCACTGTGGCGATTTTGCCGCGTCGAACGCGGCGACCCCGGGGCGGCGGTCAGGAAGGATGGAAAAATGCCGCTCGACATGATCGTCATGCAGCCGGAGGAGTTCCGGCAGCTGCGCGCCAAGCTGCCTGCGGTTACCGCTGACCATATCAGGTCGGTGTACGGCGTCAGCGAGACGACGTGGCGGAAGATCCGAAAAGGCGTGCCGGTGCGGCGCGAAACGCTCGAGCGCATGCGGATCCGCTCCCTGCAGATAACCTGAGGGAGTCCGGGACGACGCCGAGACTTCCGCATCGTCGCTTCAGCTCCAGCTGAGGTCCTGCTTGCGCAGCGGCTGCGTGCGCAGTCGCCGGCCGGTGGCGACGAAGATCGCATTGGCGATCGCCGCGCCGATCGGGCCGACGCCCGCCTCGCCGATCTCGCCGAAGCGCTCGTGGCCGGTCAGCGCGTCGAAATGCACCGCGATCTGCGGCACGTCGCGCATGCGCAGCAGCGTGTAGGCGTCGAAATTGCCGTCGACGACCGCGCCATCCCTGACATTGATCTCCTCGCCGAGCGCGACCGACATGCCGAACAGGGTGGCGCCGGTCAGCTGGTGGAGGACGTTGTCGCGGTTGGCGACCTGGCCGGCATCGAAGGCGAGGTCGACGCGGCGGACGCGCAGTTCGCCGTCGCGCGCCACTTCGATCTCGGCCACGGCGGCGACGGTCGTCCCCGCCTCGGGGCGCCCGAAGCCGCCCCAGTTCGAAATTGCGATGCCGCGGCCCCGGCCCTTCGGCAGCGTTTGCCCCCAGCCTGATTTGGCGGCGGCGACTTCGAGGCACCGGCGCCAGCCGGCGTCGGGCCAGTCGGCGAGCAGATCGAGGCGGTAGCGCAGCGGGTCGACGCCCGCGGCATGCGCGCATTCGTCGACGAAGCTTTCGGTGACGAAGCCGTAGCTGCTGTAACTCGGGCCGCGGAACGAGCCGGTGAGCAGGTGGAGGTCGAGCGTCTTGGCGCGCAGGTCGACATGCGGAATGAGCCGGCCGAGATAGGGCGAGTCGGTGAGCCCGATCGTCGGGAAGCCCGCCGCCTGCGCGACGTTGCCGTGCACCGAGACCAGCTTGCCGCCGGCGTCGAGCCCGCCGGTCAGCCGCGCCGCCACCAGCGGCCGGTAGCGGCCCTGCTGCGTCATCTCCTCGCGCGACCAGATCAGCTGGACGGGCCGGCCCGGCACCTGCCGCGCCACCGCCACCGCCATGCGCGCGTCGTCGCCGAAGATGCGGCGGCCGAAGGCGCCGCCGACGTCGGTCTGGTGGTAGAGCGCGCGCTCGAGCGCCACGCCGGCCTCGTCGGCGGCGACCCACAGCCCCTGCGCCGGCTGCTGGCCGCCATGCCAGACCTCGACGCCGCCGTCGCGGCACAGCGCCGTCGCGTTGAGCGGCTCCATCGGCGCATGATCGCAATAGGGGGTGCGGTAGGTCGCCTCGACGGTCGTCGACACCGACGCCGGCGCGTCGCCGCGGGCAAGCGCCGGCTTTCCATCGACGGACTCGAGCGCGGCGTCCGCCGCGGCGAAGAGCGCGGCGGTGTCGGCATAGGCCGCTCCGGCGCCGGGGTCCCATTCGACGGGCAGCGCGTCGAGCGCCTTGCGCGCCTGCCAATAATGCGTGGCGACCACCGCGACGGCGCTCTGCGCGGTGCTGGTGAACGGCATGCCGCCCATCGGCTCGCGCCCGGCGCTGCTCTTGCGGACGCCAGGTTCGACCGCGACGACGGCGATGACGCCGGGCATGTCACGCACCGCCGCGGCGTCGAAGCGGCGCAGCCTGCCGCCTTGCACCGGGCTCTGGCGGAGCGCGGCATAGACCATACCGGGCACGCGGACGTCGATACCGAAGCGCGTCCGACCCGAGACGATATCGCTGAGGCCGAGCCGCGCCGGCGCGTCCGTTTTGCCGATCAGCGTCCAATCGGCGGCGGCTTTGGGCGCGGGCTCGCTGTCCAGCCTGATCTTGGCGGCATCGGCGGCGACCGCGCCGAAGCCGAGCCGGCGCTGCGTCGCGGCGTGCCGCAGTTCGCCGTTCGCCACGGCGACCTCGGACGCCGGCACCTGCCAGCGCATCGCCGCGGCTGCCTTCAGCCGTTCGCGCGCGCTCGCCCCGATCTGCTGCAGCAGCTTCATGCGCTCGGGCAGCATCGATCGGCCGCCGAACCAGGCGACCGCACCGCCGGCGGCGCCATAGCCGATCTTCTCGCGCGCCTCGCGCGCCGGCGAGGCATAGGCAATCGCCATTCGCCGCCAGTCGCAGCCGAGCTCTTCGGCGACGAACAGCGCCGCCTGGCTGCCGACGCCGTTGCCGATCTCGGGCATCGTCACGCGCAGCGTCACCTGGCCGTCGGGTGCGATCGTCAGCCAGGGATCGAACTCCGGCACCGCCGCGGCGGCGGCGGGCGACAGCCGGAGCAGCAGCCCGCCGCCCGCGGCGGCGGCGGCGACGATGAAGGCGCGGCGGTCGAACGCGAGCGTCATGTCATTGGTCTCCATCGGGCAGACCGAAGACGATCAGCGTCGCGGCGCCCTTGGTCTTCCAGATGGTGCGCGAGGCGTTGCCCGACGTCACCGCCACAAGCTGCCGGCCGTTCGCCGCATAGGTCGAAATGCCGCCGCCGACTGCTCCGCCGGTGTTGAAGCGGTAGAGAATCCGGCCGCTGCGGCTGTCGAAGACCAGGAATTCGCCGTCGGTCGATCCGGTCATGGTGACGCCGCCCGCGGTCGGGGTGACGCCGGCGACCATCGGCGAGCCCGCCTCATGCTGCCAGAGCGGCTTGCCGGTTTCGGCATCGAAGGCGCGCGTCCAGCCGCGCGCCTGCGCGGGCGGATCGAAGGCGATGCTGCCGCCGAAGGTGTTGAGCGGATTTGGTGGATTCTGGCGCTTGTAGACGCCGCACCAGTCGACCGAATTGACGATGAGCAGCCGCCGCTCCGGATCATAGGCGGGACCGTTCCATTCGGCGCCGCCGAGCGTGCCCGGGCAGATGCGGATACCCTGGTCGCCAGGGGCCTTGTCGGTATTGAGCAAGGTGGTGATCGGCTGCTTCCACAGCAGTTCGCGGTCGTCGCGGCGATAGAGGTAAAGGTAACCGGCCTTGGTGGCCGCGGCCATGTACTTGCGCGCGCCGCGGTCGAAGATCACCGGCGCGGCCGCGGTGTTCCAGTCGTGGACGTCGTGGCGGATCTGCTGGACATGCCAGATTCGCTTGCCGGTGTCGGGATCGAGCGCCACCACCGAGTTGGTGAAGAGATTGTCGCCTGGCCGCTCGCGGCCGTCGAGGTCGGAGCCGGGATTGCCGACGGGGACGAGCAGCTGGCGCGTGTCGGGATCGACGGTGATCGTCGTCCACGAACCGCCGCCGCCGACATGCTGGCCGCCGCCCCAGGTCTCGGCGCCGAATTCGCCCTCCTTGGGAACGGTGTTGAAGGTCCACAGATGCTTGCCGGTCGCCGCCTCGAAGGCGAAGATCCGGCCGGTGCCGCCGCGGTCGCCGCCCGCGAGCCCGGTGAACACCTTGCCGTCATAGGCGGTGATCGCCGAGCTGATGGCATAGCGGCCGCCGCTGTCGACGACGTGCACGTCCCACAGCAGCCGGCCGGTGGCGGCATCGAGCGCGATCAGGTGGCCGTCGGGGGTGCCGCGGATCAGCCGGCCGTCGGCGAGCGCGACGCCGCGATTGTTGGCGAGGCCTTCGGCGCCCGTCGGCACATGGACATGCTCCCAGCGCTTGGCGCAGGTGGCACCGTCGACCGCATAGGTCGCATAGGGAGTGGTGACGTAGAGCACGCCGTCGTGCGCGACCGGCGAGGTCTGGAAGCTGCCGATCTCGCCCGCCTGGAAGATGCAGCGCGCCACCAGCCGGCCGGCGTTGCGGCTGGTGATCTGCGCCAGCGGCGAATAGCGCTGGCCGCGATAGTCGCGGTTGTACATCAGCCAGTCCGCGTCCGCCGGCGCCAGCAGCGTCGCGGCCCGCGGCAGCGAGCCCTGCGGCTGGGCGACGGCGGCGGGGATCGACGGAAGCGGCCCGACGGGCGCGGCCGCCGTTGCCTCGGCGGGCGCCGCGGCCGCCGCGCCAATCACGCCGCCGGTCACCGTCAGGCGGTTGGCGGCATAGATGTGATCGAGAATGGCGCGCGACTGCTCGACCGGCAGGCTCTGCGGCGCGTTCGCCGGCATCAGGTCGTGACTGATGGTGAACAGCGCGGCGTCGGGCTGCCCCTGCCATTTGGCGGTGAACGCCGGCCCGATCAGCGCCGGCGCGGCGCCACCTTCGAGTTTCGCGCCGTGGCAGTTGGCGCAGGCCTCCGCATAGACGCCTTCGGGCGTCGGCGCGGCCGGCGCGGCTCGCGCGTCGATCGCGCCGCCGCCGCCATTGAACGCGGCGACCCCGGCGATCAGCGAGGCGAGCGCGAGCGGCCACCGCAGCCAGCGTCGGCCGGGGGGGGTCTGCCGGGCGGGCGTAAGGTCGATCATCGATGTCATCCTGTCGCCGCCGTCAGCCGTGCGAGGCCGGCGCGCCGGGCAGGCCCTTGTAGTAGCTGCCGCTCAACCCGCCGCCGTCGGCGACGATCTCGGCACCGCAGCAATAGGAAGAGTCGTCTGACGCGAGGAACAGGCTGGCGCGCGCGATCTCCTCGGGCCGGCCGGCGCGCTGCATCGGGAAATTGACGTATTTCGCATCGACCTCGGCGCGGCTTTCGCCGGTCGGGTTGACGAGCGGCGTGTCGATGCCCCCCGGGTGGACCGAATTGACGCGCACGCCGAGATGGCCGAGCTCGAGGCTCGCGGTCTTGGTGAGGCCGCGCACGCCGAACTTGCTCGCCGTGTAGGCGCCGGCGCCGTTGGTGGCGCGGAAGCCGCCGGTCGAGGAGATGTTGACGATCGAGCCCGACCGCTGCGCGATCATCGCCGGTGCCGCCGCCTTGATGCCGAGGAAGACGCCGAGCAGATTGACGTTGATCACCGCCATGAAGTCGGCAGCGCTCATCTCGACGAGCGTCTCGAACTTGAGGATGCCGGCATTGTTGACGAGGATGTCGAGCCGGCCGAACAGCGCGATCGCCGCGGCGACGACGGCCTTCCACTGCGCTTCGTCGGTGACGTCGTGCCGGCAGAACAGCGCGCGCTCGCCGAGCGAGGCGGCGACGGCAGCGCCGGTGTCGGACGACACGTCGGTGATGACGACCGCGGCGCCCTCGGCATGAAACAGCCGGGCCGTCGCTTCGCCCATGCCGCGCGCGCCGCCGGTGATGATCGCGACCTTGCCGTCGAGTTTACCCATCGATTTGATCCTCCCCGGCCGACGCGCTGTGTCGCGCGTTTACTGGCCACCGGCATATTTCATAAGATAGTATAGATATTAAATAAACCGCGTTTCCGAGCCCTTGCGCCGCTCGCGAGGCGAATGCGCCCGGAGGGCGAGCGGAATTTTCGAAGGTGAATTCGAAAATATATTTGCCCTCCGGCGGGCTGCACGATAGCCTTCGCGCCATCCGTTGAAAGCGACAACCTGGGGAGGATCGCATGACGCGTCTCGTTCTGACCAACGCCCGGCTGCTCGACGGCGACAGCGCGCCGCGCGACGGCGTGACGATCGTCGTCGACGGCGACCGCTTCGCCAGCGTCGCCTCGGGTCCGCACGTCGGCGCGCGGCCCGACGACCAGGTGCATGACCTCGGCGGGCGCACGGTGATGCCGGGGATGGTGCACGGCCACTATCACGCGACCTATACGCGCTTCAGCGCGGCGGAGAAGCTGCCGGTCGGCATGGAGGCGCCGCCCGCCGTCCAGACGCTGCGCGCCGCCAACCATCTCAAGCAGGCGCTCTACACCGGCTTCACCGGCGTGGTCAGCGCCGGCGCGCCCTATGCGATCGACGTCGCCTGCAAGCAGGCGATCGAATCGGGGACGATCGAGGGGCCGCGCGTCGTCGCCGGCAGCCGCGACGTCAGCACCACCGGCCATTCGCAGGACGGCTTCGAATGGCATTGGGGCGTCGGCATGACCGCGCAGACCAACATCGCCGATGGGGTCGACGCCTTCCGCAAGGCGGTGCGCGAGGAGCTGAAACGCGGCGCCGAGATGATCAAGATCTTCGCGACGCCGGGGCACGGCGTCGTCGGCACCTATCCCGATCTCGAGATGAGCGAGGAGGAATTGAAGGCGGCGATCGACACCGCGCATTCGCGCGGCGCGCGCATCCGCGCGCACATCGCCAACAAGAAGGGGCTGCTCGACTGCGTGCGGCTCGGCATCGACATCGTCGACCATGGCGACGGGCTCGACCAGGAATGCATCGACCGCATGCTCGAGAAGGACGTCTTCCTCGTGCCGAGCATCCGCTACCCCTATGAGGCGTGCAAGATCTGGTCGGGGTCGCTGATCGACGAGATGCGCCGCGGCATGGACGCGATGATCGAGATCCTGCCCGTCGCCAACAAGGCCGGGCTCAAGATCACGCTCGGCGACGATTATGGCGCGCAGCCGCTCGATCACGGAACCTATGGCGAGGAGCTCGAATTCTACGTCAAGGTCGCCGGCATTCCGCCGCTCGACGTCATCCGCTGGGCGACGAAGTTCGGCGGCGAGATGGTGGCGGGCGAAGCGCTCGGGACGATCGCCGCCGGCAAGCTCGCCGATTTCATCGTCGTCGACGGCGACCCGGTGGCGAACATCGGGCTGCTCGGCGACGCGTCGAACTTCCTCGCCATCGCCAAGGGCGGGACGCTCTATGCGTCGCGGCTCGACACGCTCGCGCCGGCAGCGGCCGCGCCCGAGCCCGAGCGGAAGCTGGCGTTCGCGAGCTGATCCGGCGGGCCATGCATCGGCGCGCCCGGTGCTATCCGGTCGCCGCGAAGCGCGCTATTGAAGCAGCATGAACGACGTCCTGACGGCACCGGCCCCCGCGAAGAAATCTCCAGGCGCCAAGCGCCCGCCGCTGAAGAAATCCGACGCGACACGCCAGCGTATCCTCGACGCCGCGGCGCATGTGTTCCATACCAAGGGCTATGCGCTGGCGCGGCTGAGCGACATCGCGAAGCGCGCCAAGACGCAGACGGGCAGCATCTATTATTATTTCGCCTCGCGCGAGGCGATCGTCGCCGAGGTCCTGCGCATCGCCAACGAGCGCACCGCCGCCTTCGTCAACGGCCATATCGCGGCGCTCCCCGCCGATGCATCGGTCGAGCAGCGCATCGAGGCGGCGATCCACGGCCATTTCGCGATCGTGCTGTCGGGCGACAAATATGCCTCGGCGCACATGCGGATCTTCGACCAGACCCCCAAGAAGGTGCGCGAGCATTTCCTGCGCGTGCTCGACGAGCATGCCGAGGTGTGGCGGTCGCTGTTCGCCGAGGCGCGCGCCGCAGGCGTCATCCGCGACGACGTCGACCTGTCGGTGATGCGGCTGCTGCTGCTCGGCATGATGAACTGGTCGATCGAATGGTACAAACCCGGCAAGCTGTCGGTCGACGACATCGCGCATCAGGCGACGATCCTGTTCCTCGAAGGGGTCGGCCGCAGGGCGTGAGGCGGCGATTTGAAAAGCCGAATCTGAATTAGAAAATTGACTCACGGCGGTCGCCGCCATAGCTTTCCCGGCATGCAGCCTGGGGGAGGGGAGATGCGTCGCGACGTCGGTGGCTGGACGGTGCGCTGGGACGCCGGGCGCGCCGCGGCGGCGGTGCGCAGCGGCGCCTGGAAGAACCGCAGCATCGCCGACGAGGCGGCGGACCTGCTCGCCCGCGCGCCGGACCACATTGTCGTCGTCGAGGGCGAGCGCGAGGTGACGGTGCGCGAAGTGCACGCCGAGGCGACGCGGCTGGCGCGCGCGCTGGTCGGCCGCGGGCTGGCCCCCGGCGACACGATCTCGTTCCAGCTGCCCAATTGGCATGAGGCGGTGGTCATCAGCCTCGCCGCCGCGATGGCGGGGCTCGTGCTCAACCCGATCACACCGATCTACCGCGACGCCGAGGTGGGCTTCATGCTCGCCGACAGCCGCAGCCGGCTGATTTTCGTGCCGCAGACGTTTCGCGGCTACGACTTTGCGGCGATGATGCGGCGCGTCCAGGCGGGCCTCGCGTCGCCGGTCGAGGTCGTCGTGCTGCGCGGCGACGCGGCCGGCTTCACCGGCTGGGACAGGCTGCTCGCCGACGGAGACGGCGACCAGCCGCTGCCGGGGGCCGACCCGGACGCGGTCAAGCTGGTGATGTACACGTCGGGCACGACGGGCCGCGCCAAGGGGGTGCTGCACAGCCACAACAGCCTGCAGGCGGAGAATTGGGCGCGGCAGGCGCATCTCGGCGTCGGGGCGGGCGACGTCCTGTTCAATCCGTCGCCGGTCACGCACGTCACCGGCGCGCTCTATTCGCTGTGCATGCCGTTCACGCTCGGCGTGACGACGATCCTGATGGACGTCTGGGACCCGGCGGCGGCGGTCGGGATCATGCGGCACCGCCGCGCGACCGGCATGATCGCCTCGACGATCTTCCTCGAGGCGCTGCTCGCCGAGGCACGCCGGCAGGACGAGCATCTTCCCGACCTGCGCTTCTATCTGTGCGGCGGCGCGCAGGTGCGTCCCGAGACGATCCACGACGCCGCCGGCCACTTCACCAACTGCGTCTTCGCGCGAATCTACGGCTCGACCGAGGTGCCCAACATCACCGCCGGCATCAACCGCCGCGCCGACACGGCGCTCGGCGCCGAGACCGACGGCCAGATCTTCGGCTGCGAGGCGCGCGTCGTCGACCCCGTGACCGGCGCGCCGGTCGCGCCCGGCGAGGTCGGCGAGATCGTGGCGCGCGGGCCGCAGATGTTCCTCGGCTACACGCGCGCGGAGGACAACCGCGACGCCTTCGACGCCGACGGCTTCTTCCGCATGGGCGACCTCGGGCGTCTCGTCCACGACGACTTCATCGTCATCACCGGCCGCAAGAAGGATCTGATCATCCGCGGCGGCGAGAACATCAGCCCCAAGGAGGTCGAGGACGTGCTGCTCGGCCATCCGGCGATCGCCGACATCGCCATCGTCGCGATGCCGAGCGCCCGCACCGGCGAGATGGCCTGCGCCTTCGTCATCGCGCGCGCCGGGCAGGCGATCGACCTGCCCGAGATCAAGCGTTTCCTCGTCGCCGCCGGGCTGGCGATGCAGAAAATCCCCGAGCATCTCGAACTGGTCGACGACCTGCCGCGCACCGCGATCGGCAAGGTGCGCAAGGACGTGCTGCGCGCGACGGCGCGCGACATCGCCGCCGCCGCGTCGGCCGCCTGACCCTGCAGAACGGACCATCGATGGACCTCAGCTTCTCTCCGGCCGACGAGGCCTTCCGCCACGAGATCCGCGAAGCGCTGCGCGGTCTCGTCCCGCCCGACATGGCACGGCGCACGCGGCAGGGCTTCCACCCGACCAAGGCCGATCTGAAGCTCTGGAACCGCATCCTCAACGACCACGGCTGGGCGGCGGCGCACTGGCCCCGGGAACATGGCGGCAGCGGCTGGACGCCGCTGCAGGTGCACATCTTCGAGGAGGAGTGCGCCGCCGCCGATGCGCCCTTCCCGAGCTATTTCGGGCTCCGCCTCGTCGGACCATTGCTCTATACCTTCGGCAGCGAGGCGCAGCAGTGCCGCTACATCCCCGACATCCTGACCGGCGACACCTTCTGGTGCCAGGGCTTCTCCGAGCCGTCGTCGGGATCGGACCTCGCGTCGGTGCGCACCACCGCGGTACGCGACGGCGACACCTATGTCGTCAACGGCCAGAAGCTGTGGACCACCGAGGCGCACTATGCCGACCGGATGTTCTGCCTGGTGCGCACCGACCCCGACCTGCCGCCGCAGAAGGGCGGGCTGTCGATGCTGATGTTCCCGATGACGACGCCCGGCATCACCGTGCGGCCGGTGATCACCATCGACGGCGGGCACAGCGTCAACGAGATCTTCTTCGAGAATGTCCGCGTCCCCGCCGAGGAGCTGCTCGGCGCCGAGGGGCAGGGGTGGGACCATGCCAAGTTCCTGCTCGCCAACGAACGCATCACCAACGCGCACGTCCCGCGCGCCAAGCGCGACCTCGCGCTGTTGAAGGAGATGGCGGCGCGCGAGGCCGCCGAGCAGGGCGGCGGTCTCGATCTCGACGAGGTCGACCGCCGCATCGCGCAGCTGCAGATCGACCTCGACGGGCTCGAATGGTCGGTGCTGCGCGAGGTGATCGGCGGCAGCGGCAATCCGGCGATCGCCTCGGGCCTCAAGATCATCGCCAGCGAGCTGCAGCAGCGCATGACCGAGCTGGCGGTCGACATCGTCGGCGTACGCGGCCGCATCGCCTACGACGAGGCCGATCTCGACCGCAACGACCTGCCCGGCAATCCGCCCGACTATGTCCCCGGGCTCGCCGCGCGGCAGCTCTTCCTGCGCGCCACGACGATCTACGCCGGCAGCAACGAAATCCAGCGCGGCATCATCGCCAAGCAGCAGTTCGGACTCTGACCGCAGGATAGCGACAACGTGGATTTCTCCCTCAGCGACGAGCAAGCGATGCTCAAGGACAGCGTGATGCGCTTCGTCGGCGACCGGCATGGCTTCGACAAGGCGCGCGCCCACGCAACCGCCGCAGACGGCTTCTCGCGCGACGACTGGGCGCGCTTTGCCGAGCTCGGCTGGCTGATGCTGATGATCCCCGAAGCGCAGGGCGGCATCGGCGGCCGCCTCGAGGATGCGGCGATCCTGATGGAGGGCTTCGGTCGCGGGCTGGTCGCGGCGCCCTATGCGTCGACGGCGGTGGTCGCGGCGGGACTTCTCGCGCGCGCCGGCGGTGCCGACGATCTGCTCGCCGACATCGCCGGCGGCGAGGCGCTGGTGGCGCTCGCCACCGAGGAAGCGCGCTCGCGCTACGACCTGCTGCACGTCGAGACCGAGGCGCGTGTCGCCGACGGCGGTTTCGTGCTGCGCGGTGCCAAGATCGTCGTTCCCGACGGCGCCAGCGCCGACCGCTTCATCGTCTCGGCGCGGCTGTCGAAGACCATCGCGCTGTTCCTGCTGGCGGCCGATGCGCCTGGTCTCGAGATCCGGCGCTACCGCACGATCGACGGCCGCCGCGCCTGCGACCTGGCGTTTGCCGACGCGCCGGCGAGGCTGCTGATGCACGATGCGGCGGAGACGCTGTCGCGCGCGGTCGACGAAGCGTCGCTGCTGCTCGCCGCCGAGGCGGTGGGCGGCATGCAGGCCGCGATCGAGCTGACCGCCGACTATCTGAAGACGCGCCAGCAGTTCGGACGGACGCTGTCGAAATTCCAGGTGCTGACGCATCGCGTCGCCGACATGTTCGTGAAGCTCGAGAATGCGCGCTCGATGCTGCTGCGCGGGCTCGCGGCGGCGGGCGGCGGCTCGGCCGAGGCGCGCGCCGCGGCGGTGTCGGCGACGATGGTCACGATCATCCAGGCCGGCGAGTTCGTCTGCGGCCAGGCGATCCAGCTGCACGGCGGCATCGGCATGGCCGACGAGAATGCCGTCGGCCATTATTACAAGCGCCTGCGCGCCATCGCGCGCACCTACGGCGACCTCGATTTCCACCGGCAGCGCCATCTTCGGCTGACCGTCGGCGACAGGAGTGCGGCATGAGGCTCGACGACCTGAAGACGATGAGCGTGTCGGTCGCGAACCGCATCGCGACGCTCACGCTCGACAATCCCGATGCGCTCAACGCGGTGGGGCCCGACGCGCATCGCGAGCTCAGCTGGGTGTTTCGCGCGCTCGCCGACGATCCCGACTCCGACATCGTGATCCTGACCGGCGCCGGCCGCGCCTTCTGCGCCGGCGGCAACCTCGACTGGATGCAGTGGCTCGCCGAGGACCCCACCCGCTTCCTGCCGATCATCGACGAGATCAAGCAGATCGTCTTCTCGATGCTCGAGCTGCCCAAGCCGATGATCTGCCGGATGAACGGCGACGCGATCGGGCTCGGCGCGACGCTGGCGCTGTGCTGCGACATGATCGTCGCCGCCGACAGCGCCCGCTTCGGCGACCCGCATGTGCGCGTCGGGCTGACGGCGGGCGACGGCGCGGCGATCGTGCTGCCGCAGGTCATCGGCTACATGCGCGCCAAGGAGCTGATGCTGACCGGCGACCTGCTGAGCGCCGCCGACGGCAAGGCGATGGGGCTGATCAACCATGTCGTGCCGGCGGCGGAACTCGATGCGAAGGTGCAGGCCCTGGCCGAGAAGCTGGCGCGCGGCGCGCAGCAGGCGATCCGCTTCACCAAGACCGCGCTCAACGCCGGACTGCGCGAGGCGGCGGGCAAGCAGCTCGACATGCTCGGCAGCTACCAGGCGCTGACCGTCACGACCCCCGACCACCGCGAGGCGCTTGCCGCGCTGCGCGACGGCCGGCGACCGAGCTTCGGCAAGACGGCGACCGATTGAGGCGACGCCGCCGCGCCCCGGCCTCGCCGATTGCCTTCGCGGCGGGCGAGGATCATGCTGCGCGCGCCGTTGTTTCGCGATCGCTGGGTCATTGCCGATGCTGATACGCCACCTGCCCTATTTCGTCGTCGCCGCCGAGGAGCAGAATCTCGCGAAGGCCGCCGACCGCCTCGGCATGTCGGCGTCGGCGCTGACGCGACGCATCCAGAATCTCGAATATGAGCTGGGCGGCGTCCAGCTGTTCGACCGCCGCCCGTCGGGGATCAGCCTGACCGCGGCGGGTCGCGCCTTCCTCGAGGACATCGAGGCGCCGCTCGGCGCGCTCGATCGTGCCGCCAGGCGGGCCGAACGGCTGACCAAGGGCGACGCCAATGCGCTCCGGCTCGGCTACAATCCGATCTCGCTGCGCCAGGAATTCCTGCGCGAGGCGCTGGCCTCCTTCTGCGAAGCGCACCCCGACATCCAGCTCGACCTCGTGCCGATGGTGTCGCAGTTCCAGGCCGACGCGCTGCGCTCGGGGGCGCTCGACGCCGGCATCCTGTCGGTGCCGGTCAACGAGGAGGGCTTCGGCGTCGAGGCGATCGAGGATTTCCCGATGCTGCTGACGCTCAACAGCAGCCACCCCAAGGCGCACAAACCCGACCTGTCGCTCGCCGACCTCGATGGCGAGAAGCTCGTCGGCATCACGCGCAAATGGTTTCCCGGCGTCTACGACAGCATCGCCGCGCAGTTCGAGAGCGCGGGCATCGAGCAGCAGATCGTCTGCGAGACGCATTGCGACGCGACGATGGCGCGGCTGATCGGGCTCGGCGTCGGCGTCGGCTTCGCGACCCCGACCGACAGCGGAACGCCGACCGACGGGCTCGAACAGCGCGTCATGGAGGACTTCTCCGCCTCGCTGCCGCTGATGCTGATCTGGCGCGAGCGGCGCGACGGGCGCATCGGCAAGCTGGTGCGCGCGATCGGCGATTCGCTGCCGCATTGACCGGCTGCACTGGCTGCACGCTGCGACTGCAAAGATAGCAATATACGCCTGTTCGACGCTGGCCTAACGCTCGAGCCCCTTGGGGAAGGGTTTGAAGCGTAAAATGCGCGTGCCGCCGCCGTCCGAAAGCCTGCCCGCGCCGCCCGACGGCGTCGAGCGCGTGCGCCTGATGGTCGCCACCGCGGTGATGCTGTCGGGCAGCATCATGATGGCGCTGATCTTCACCGTGCTGTCGCCGGTGCTGCCGCAGATCGCCGAACATTACAGCACGAGCGGCGGCGTCACGATCGCGCAGTTCATCATGAGCGCGCCGGGGGTCGGCGTCATCGTCGGCGGGCTGACCGGCGGCTATCTCGTCGATCGCTTCGGCCGCAAGCGGCTGCTGTGCATCGCGCTCGCGGTATTCGCGGCGGCCGGCTGCGCGCCGCTCTACGTCGACGACGCCTGGGCGCTGCTCGGCAGTCGCGCCATCCTCGGCTGGTCGGGCGCGACGACACAGGCGGCGGTGATCGGCATGATCGCCTCGACCTTCCGCGAGCCGCTGCGTGCCAAGATGATCGGTTACGAAGCGGCGATCGGCAGCTTCGCGGCGGTCTGCTCGATTCTGGCGAGCGGCGTCATCGCCGAGAACTGGGGCTGGCGCGCGCCGGCCTCGCTCTACCTGTTCGCGCTGCCGGTCCTGCTCGCCGCGCTCATCGCCATCCCGGCCGATGCACGGCGGCGCCCGCCGGTGGCAGCGACGGTGCGCGCTGCGCCGAGGGGGTCGAGCTTCACCGGATTCATCCGACCGCTGCTGCCGTTCTTCGCCGTCATCCCCTTCGTCTACGCCGCCAATTTCATGCTTTCGATCCAGATGCCGTTCCTGCTGGCGGAGAATGGCGTCGAGGGGCCGGCGGCGAAGGCGCGGCTGATGGTCATCGCGGTGGGCACCGGCGTGCTCGGTGCCGCCTCGTCGGGCTGGATCCGCCACGGCCTCGGCGAGCGCGTCAGCGTCGCGCTCTGCGTATTGCTGATGGGCGCCGGCCACCTGACGCTCGGCTTCGCGCACAGCGCCCCGATGACCATCCTCGGCGGCGCGGTGGCGGGGCTCGGCGGCGGCATGCTGCTGCCCAATCTGATGGCGATCGCCACCTCGCGCGCGCCCGACGACCTGCGCAGCCGCGCGGCGGGCCTCGTCTATACGATGGCCTACGTCGGGGAGTTCTTCAATCCGGTGGTCTTCCGCCCGCTGTCGACCATCGTCGGCATCCACGGCACGTTCGAGGTGGTCGGCACCTCGCTGCTGCTGCTCGCGGCACTCGCCATCGGCTTCGCCTGGCGCGGTCGCGCCACGTCACAACCACCAAAAGCACAAGGGGGAGGATCATGACTCACATCCACATGCGCCGGGGGCTCCTGCTGACCGCAGGCGTCGTCGCGTTCGCCACGGCGCGGCCGGCGGCGGCGCAGACCGCCGACGCGGCCGAAACGGCGGCGACGGCGACCGACACCGGCCTCGCCGTCGAGGAAATCGTCGTCACGGCGCAGCGCCGCGAGCAGAAGCTGCAGGACGTGCCGATCGCGGTCACCGCCTTCGGCCAGGATTTCCTCGAGGATCGCAACGTCACCAGCTTCGCCGGCATTCAGGGCTTCACGCCCAACGTGAAGATCGTCGTCACCAACCGCAATTCGGCGCCGGCGATCTCGATGCGCGGCTCGGTCAACATCAACCCGGCGCCCAGCTTCGAGCCGACGGTGGCGCTCTACCTCGACGGCGTCTACCTCTCGAAGCAATATGGCTCGCTTGTCGACAATGCCGACATCGACCATATCGAGGTACTGCGCGGCCCGCAGGGCACGCTGTTCGGCCGCAACACGCTCGCCGGCGCGATCAACATCGTGTCGCGCAAACCGAGCGGTGAGTTCGAGGGCAATATCAAGGCCGGCATCGGCAACTACGGCTCGCAGATCCTGCGCGGATCGGTCGACCTGCCCGCCTTCGGCAATTTCAGCGTCAAGCTGTCGGGCAGCTACACCGGTCGCGATGGCTATGTGAAGGTTGCGCCGACGCCCTTCCTCGCCACCGTGCCGCGGGCCGGCGCCGCGCAGGCGCGCGAATTCCAGGCGGAGAGCCACAAGGCCTTCCGCGTCGCCGCACGCTGGCAGGCCCCCCCCAATCTCACCGCCGACTACAGCTATGACTTCAGTCGGGCGGACGACACGCTCGGCTTCTCGCAGCCGACCTTCGTCGCGCCGGGCGGCATCTTCGACCCGGCCTCGCCGACCTACGCCGGCGGCTTGAACGCCACGACCGGCATCTACGCCGGCAACCCCTATAATCTCTACCTCTTCCCCAACGAATTCTCTGAGTTTGGCTATCAGGGCAATGCGTTCCCGAAGGCGATCGCCGGCAAGGACCCGCTCGAGGAGGATACCGAGAACCAGCTCCACGCGCTGACGCTCACCTATGACGCCGGGCCGGTAACGCTCAAGTCGATCACCGCCTATCGCGATCTCTACCATGCCTGGAACAACGACACCGACGGCGTGCCGCTCAACCTGCTCTCCTCGGCGCTGAGCATGGACTATGAATCCTTCTCGCAGGAGTTCCAGGTGACCGGCAGCGCGGGCGACTTCAGCTACACCGCCGGCCTCTATTATTTCGACGACGACGGCGAGGCATACAACCCGCAGCAATATTTCGGCGGCAATTACGTGCTCGGCGGCTACGGCTTCAAGACCAAGGCCTATGCCGCCTACGGCCAGCTCGAATATACGCCGTCGGCGCTTCCCGAGCTGACGCTCATCGCCGGTCTGCGCTACAGCGACGAGAAGAAGGAGACGTCGCGCTACAACAATTCGGTCAATCCGACGACCGGCGCGACGACGGTATTGATCCCCGTCGGGACCGGCGCGACCGCGTCGTTCGACGACGTCACACCGGCGTTCACCGCCAAGTACGACATCAGCGATTCCTTCAACGTCTATGCGCGCTACGCCAAGGGCTTCAAGTCGGGCGGCTTCAACGGCGACGCCGGCAATGCGCTCGAGGCGGTGATGCCGTTCAAGCCCGAGACGGTCTCATCCTACGAGATCGGCGCCAAGGGCCGCTTCCTCGACGGGCGCCTGCAGACCAACGTCGCGGCCTTCTACGACCGGCACACCGACATGCAGCTGAGCGTGTTCCTGGGCGCCGGCACGCTCGCGTCGGGCATCCGCAACGCCGGCAAGGCCGACATCAAGGGCATCGAGCTCGAGGTGCAGGCGATCGCCGCCGACTGGCTGCGGCTGAGCGGTTCGCTCGGCACGCTCGACGCCGAGTATAAGGAGTTCATCGACGGCGGCGTCGACGTCGCCAACGATCGCGCCTTCCCCTACACGCCGAAGATGACCGCCAGCGGCAACGTCGACCTGCGCGTGCTCGAAGGCGAATGGGGAAGGGCGCGGCTGCTCATCGACTACAGCCACTCCGACTCCTACTTCATCTATCCCTACACGACGCGGGTCGACTATTCGGGAAACACCGCCGCGACCACCGAGGCAGACAGCTCGGACATCTTCGACGCGCGCTTCATCGTCGACCGGATCGAGACCGGCCGCGGGACGGTCGAGGCGTCGCTGTGGGTCAAGAACGTCTTCGATCAGAGCAACCGGGTCAGCGGCATCGATTTCGGCGCCAGTTTCGGCCACGCGACGGTGTCCTTCTACAACCCGCCGCGCACCTATGGTGCCGACCTGACCTTCCGCTTCTAGTCTCCCCCACTCCCCGGCCCGCGAGGGCCGGGACATTTTTTGTCCGTCACAGCAAAGGTGCGCCCGCGTCGATGAAGAACGTCATTCTCGTCAACCGGCTCGACGGCATGAGCCGCGATGCCTACCGCGACCATTATGAGACGGTGCACGCGCCGCTCGGCGCGAAATATTTCCACTTCCACAAATATGTGCGCAGCCACGTCGTCGAGTCCGAAACCGACGATGTCGAATTCGACTGTTACGGTGAGTTTTGGCCGGCCGCCTCGGCCGCAGAAACCGCCGAGGTCCTGAAAGGGCCGGTGGCGCAGATCATGGTCGACGACCGCGCGCTGTTCATGAGCACGCGGCGCACCGGCGGCAACGTCGAAGAGGTGCTGCTGGCCGGCGCGCCGCGGGGCATCGACCCGCTGCGTACGCGGCGCGAAATCCTGCTGCTGCGCCGCCGCCCCGAGGCCAGTCGCGACGACTATGACGCGGCGCTGCGCGCGATTGCCGAGGACCTGGTGGTCGCCGGGCGTGCAAAGCGGGTGATCCTCGACCGCCCCGTCGCCGGCGGCCCCGGCCTCGGCAACATCCAGGCCGACGGCATCCTCCAGATCTGGCCGACGGGTACCGCGGCGGTGCTGCGCGGGCTGTCGCATTCGACCTTCGACAGCTTCGGCTGGGTTGCGACCGAATCCTACGAGACGCCGCCCGAGCAGCTCCACGCGTCGTTCGGCGGCGTGCCGCCGACGTGACCGCTGCGGCGCCTGCGGCGCGGATCGCCCACGGCCGCTGGGCGGTCGCGGTGATGCTGTCGGGCAATATCCTGACCGCGCTGGTGTTCACCTTGCTGGCGCCGGTGCTGCCCGACATCGCGGCGCATTTCGGTACTGGCAACGGCGCCTTCGTCGCGCAGATGGTGATGACGATGCCGGGGGCCGGCATCATCGTCGGCGGCATCGCCGGCGGGCTGCTCGTGGTGCGTGTCGGGATCCGCCCAGCGCTGTTCGGCGGGCTGGCGTTGTTCGGCGTTGCCGGCGCGGCGCCGCTCTACATCGATGCGGCACCGGGGCTGCTGGTCTCGCGCTTCGTGCTCGGGCTCGCCGCCGCCACCGTCCAGACCGCGCTCGTGACGCTGATCACCGTCGCCTTCGACGACAACCGCCGCGCCAAGCTCATCGGCTATGCCGGGGCGATCGGCTACAGCGCGGCGATCGGCTCGATCCTCGCCAGCGGCGCGCTCGCCGAAGTCGGCGGCTGGCGCGCGCCGGCCATCCTCTACCTGCTGGCGCTGCCGATCCTCGCGGTCGCGCTGCTGTGCATCGGCCGGATCGAGCGGCCCGAGCCCGCCGGGCGCGACGGTGCCCGCGGCACGGTCCGCAAGCTGCTGCCGCTGTGGCCGAGCTATCTGCTGATCCCGCCGCTCTATGCCGCCAACTACATGCTCGCGATCCAGTTTCCGTTCCTGCTGGCGGCCAACGGCGTCGCCAGCCCGGCCGAGAAATCGTGGATCATGGTGTGGAGTTCGGTGATGGCGGTGGCGGGCGCGGCCAGCTCTGGCTTCGTCCGCAAGCGTTTCGGACAGGTGCGGCTGTTCGCATTGCTATGCCTCCTGCTCGGGACCGGCGAAGCGGTGATCGGTTTTTCGGCCGCGGCGCCGATGAGCATCGCGGGGGCGGCGATCGCCGGGCTCGCCGGCGGCATGGTGCTGCCGGCGCTCATCAATCTCGTCGTCGGCCAGGCCTCGGCGGAGCTTCGCAGCGCGGCGATCGGCTTCGTCTTCTCGGCCGCCTATGTCGGCCAGTTTCTCAACCCCGTGCTGCTCGAGCCGCTGCGCAGCCTGCTCGGCATCCACGGCATCTTCGTCGCCGTCGGTTCGCTGCTCGCGGCGATCGGCGTGGCGCTGTTCGGCTACGCCGCGGTCAGGCGGGGCTGAAGCGATGCGGCTGGCGGGACGATCGGCGCTGGTCACCGGCGCCGCCGGCGGCATCGGTGCCGCGATCTGCCGGGCCTTCGCCGCCGAGGGCGCCGCGGTCACGGCGACCGACGTTGCCGATTCCGCCGGCGAAGCGCTGGCCGCGCAACTCGGGCCACGCGCCACCTACGCCCGGCTCGACGTTGCGTCGCCCGACGCGTGGCGTCGCGCCGTCGCCGACGCCGAGGCCCGCAGCGGACCGCTGTCGATCCTCGTCAACAACGCCGGGTTGATCGGCGCCGGGCCGATCGAGACGCTCGATCCGGCCCTGTGGGCGCAGGTGCTCGCGGTCAACCTCGGCGGCACCTTCCTCGGCATGCAGGCGGCGCTGCCGTCGCTGCGGCGCGCCGGCGGCGGCGCCATCGTCAACATCAGCTCGACCGCGGGCCTCGTCGGCTATCCGGACCGCGCCGCCTATGTCGCGAGCAAATGGGGGGTGCGCGGGCTGACCAAGACCGCCGCGCTCGAGTTCGCGCG
The DNA here is from genome assembly GCA_030147805.1 of Sphingomonadaceae bacterium. GTDB lineage: Bacteria > Pseudomonadota > Alphaproteobacteria > Sphingomonadales > Sphingomonadaceae > Sphingoaurantiacus. The sequence goes on along the minus strand of JASBUR010000006.1, from coordinate 70,230 downwards.
CGACCGGATCCGCGTCAACTCGGTGCACCCCGGCCCGATCCGCACCGCGCTGACGGCGGGCTATCCCGACGATGCCTGGGACGCGCAGCCCATTCCCCGCTTCGGCGAGCCCGACGAAGTCGCCCGCCTGGTGGTCTTCATCGTCGCCGAGGCGAGCTATTCGACCGCCTCGGAATTCGTCGTCGACGGCGGGATCGTCGCGGGCGCGGCGCGCAGCGACGATCCGAGATGATGCTCGAGCCGCACGCCGCGCACCAGGACCAGCGAGCGCAGCTTCTCGGCGACGACCTCGGCGGCATGCTCACCCAGGTCGGGTTGCAGCACGCGCAGCCGAAGCTCGTCGGCGAGCGTGCTGATCTGGACGCGCGACGGGACCATGCCGAGCTGCGCGAAATGGCCGAGCACGCGGCAGGCGATCGTCGGGTCGCGGTCGGCGCGGACGTCGAACGAGGCGCTGCGCGCGGCGGAGTCGAGCGAAAGCGGGCGGCTCATGCGGCGTTCCGCCGGCCGGCATCGGCGATCGTCTGGCGGGCGAGCTGGTCGGCGACCGTCCCCGCGGGCAGGCGCTCATGGTCGGCGCGCGCGAGGATCTGCTGGAGGCGCCCGGGAATCGCCGCGACCGCCGCCTCGACTTCGGCGACGCCCTGGCCGAGATATTCGGCGGCGACGTTGATGATGCCGCCGGCATTGACGACATAGTCGGGGCAGTAGGTCACCCCCCGCTCGAGCAGCCGGCGCGCGTCGTGGACCGAGGCGAGCTGGTTGTTGGCGGCGCCGCAGACGATGGCGCTGCCCAGGCTCTCGACGACGCGCTCGCCGAGCCCGCCGCCGAGCGCGCAGGGGGCGAACACGTCGACCGGCACGGCATGAATCGCGTCGGGAGCCACCGCGCGCGCACCGTAGAGACGTGCCACCTGCGCGACGCGCGCCTCGTCGAGATCGGCGACGACGAGCCGGGCGCCCGCTTCATGCAGCCGCCGGCACAGGTCGCGACCGACCGCGCCCAGGCCCTGCACCGCCACCGTCGCGCCGTCGAGTCCGCGGCCGTGGCGCCATTTCAGCGCCGCCTCGATCGCCAGCTTGACGCCGAGCGCGGTCCACGGCGACGGATCGCCGCCGGGGCGGCCGCCCTGCGGCGGCAGGCCGGCGACGAAGCGCGTCTCGCCGCGCACCGCCTCCATGTCGGCGACGCCGGTACCGACATCCTCGGCGGTGACATAATCGCCGCCGAGCGACTGCACCGCGCGGCCGAAGGCGGCGAACAGCCGGCGCCGGTCGAAATCGCCCGCCGGCCGCTGGATCACCGCCTTGCCGCCGCCGAGCGGCAGCCCGGCCAGCGCATTCTTGAAGCTCATGCCCTGCGCGAGGCGAAGCGCGTCGTTCATCATCATCTGCGGATTGGGATAGGCCCACATGCGGCAGCCGCCCGCCGCCGGCCCGAGCGCGGTCGAGTGAATCGCGATGACGCCGCGCAGGCCGGTGGCCGCATCCTCGAAGCGATGCAGGCCCTCGTGAAGATCATGCGCGGGGTGCGAAGAACGTGCCACCGGTAACCTCTCTTGCGTCTTGACGGCAGGAGATTCTCACGACGAAGGCGGATTTTCTTGCCCAAGATTGTGGAGAACGCCGATAATATGCATAATCAAACCCAATAGTGACTGAGATGCGAATAGATTGACCGACCTTGACGCCATCGACCGGAAGATTCTTCGCGTCCTGCAGGCCGATGCGTCGCTGTCGACGAGCGACATCGCCGAACGGGTCGGCATCTCGCAGTCGCCGTGCTGGCGCCGCATCCAGCGGCTGAAGGACGAGGGGGTCATCCGCGCGCAGGTGGTGCTGCTCGACCGCAAGAAGATCGGACTCAACGCGCAGGTGTTCGCGCAGGTGAAGCTCAATGCGCACGGCCGCCAGCATCTCGAGGAATTCAGCGAGGCGATCCGCCGCTTTCCCGAGGTGCTCGAATGCTATGTGCTGATGGGCACCGTCGACTTCCTGCTGCGCATCGTCACAGCCGACATCGAGGCCTATGAGCGCTTCTTCTTCGAGAAGCTGAGCCGCGTCGCCGGCATCCAGGAGGTGAACTCGATCGTCGCGCTGTCGGAGATCAAGGCGACGACGGCGCTGCCGGTCGCCTGATCAGCGCGCCGCGTGCGCTTCGGCCGCGCGCAGGATGCGCAGGACGTTGCCGCTCCACATCTTTGCGATGTCAGCCTCCGCATAGCCGGCGGCGCTGAGCGCCTGGGTGATGCGCGGCTGGGCGGTGATGTCCTGCAGCCCGGCGATGCCGCCGCCGCCGTCCCAGTCGGCGCCGAAGCAGACATGATCGACGCCGGCGACCTCGATGACGTGCAGGAGCATCTTCATGTAGGCATCGAAGTCGGTTCGCCAGATCGGCTGCGTGGCATCGAGCGCCCGCCAGCGCCGGATGAGGTCGCGCGCCGCCGCGTCGGACAGGCCAGGCGCCTCGAGCGCCTTCGCGAGCTCGCCGCGTTCGCCGCTCATGTCGTGTTCCGACATGAACACCGTGCTGACGCACATGGCGCCGCCCTGCCTGGCGAGGCGCCGGATGCGGTCGTCATCGAGATTGCGCGGATGGTCGTAGGCCGCGCGTGCGCTCGAGTGCGACAGCAGGATCGGCGTCGCCGACAGCTCGAGCAGCTGGTCGAAGGCGGCGTCGGAGGAATGGCTGGCGTCGATCACCATCCCCAGCCGGTTCATCTCGGCGACCCAGCGCTTGCCCAGCGGGCTGAGGCCGTTCCAGCGCGGTGCGTCGGTGGCGCTGTCGGCGAACTGGTTGTTCTTCGAATGGACGGGGCCGGCGAGCGTGACGCCGCGCCGCTTGAACTCGGCGAGCAGCGATAGATCCTCGCCGAGCGGATAGCTGTTCTCGATGCTCTTGAAGGCGATCAGCTTTCCGCTGCCGGCGATCCGTTCGGCCTCGGCGGCGGTGCGCGCCGGAACGATCCGCTCGGCGTAGCGCGCCAGCACCGCATCGATGCGGTCGGAGCGCTGGCGCGCAAAGGCGAGCGCGTCGGCATAGCCCTGCGGCGTGAGCGGCCCCGGGTCGGTATAGATGACGAAGAATCCGCCATCGAGCGCGCCGGTCTCCATCCTGGGCAGGTCGACCTGCGCGAGATCGGCGGCGGGATCGTGCGGAGCGCCGAAATCCCAGCCGGGGCGGTCGAACAGCGCCGGCGTGTCGAGATGCGTGTCGAGCGTCAGCAGCCGGCGGTGCAGGTCGCCGGCCGGCGGCTGCGTCGTTGCCGTGCAACCGCCGATCGCTACCGCCGCCGCGAGGATCGCCGCATGCCTCATTTCTTCGGCGTGGCCGGGGTGAACAGCAGGTCGCGATAGTTGAAGCTGAAGTCGGCGATCGGCGACACCGGCTTCATCGTCACGCGCTCGACCTTACCTTCGGCGCCGAGGCTGAAGGTGACGTAGGGCCGCTCGAGATTGGGGTCGGTCAGCTCGGCGACGAAGCTGTCGTACTGATGATGCTTCAGTCGTCCCTTCATGTCGGGCGTCGTCGTGAAGTCGATCGTCAGCCCCTGCGCATCGCGTGCGACGACGATGTCGCCGTACCAGGCGTCGGTGTAGGTGCCGACATAACGGTCGAGCGGCAGCGACGGGCCGACGGCGGCGGGGGTCGCCATCGTCTGTTCGACCGCCGCCTTGCCGGCGGCGAGCCGCTCGTCGAGGAACTTCGAGAAGCGCGCCGGCCAGTCCTGCCTGGGTGCATCGAGATAATGGTCGAGCAGTTCGTACATCAGCCCGAGCCGGACGTCGCTGTCCTCGCTGTTGAGCGTGATCGCGAAGCCGACGTTCTTCTCGGGGATCATCACCACCGAGGTGACGAAGCCGAAGACGCCGCCGGCGTGCCAGACGATCTTCGCTCCGCGATAGTCGCGCACCTCCCAGCCGAGCGCATAGGCCTGGAAATTGGGCGCCATGCCCTCGAGCCCCGGCGGCGCCGGGTTGATCGGCTGGACCTGCACCGGCTTCCACATCTCGGCGGCGGCGGCTTCGCTGAACAGTCGCTTGTCGCTGCCCGGAACCGCGCCCTGCGCCAGCTGGATCTGCAGCCAGCGCGCGAGATCGGTGGCGCTGCTGGCGATGAGGCCGGCGGGCGCCAGCGCGCGGCCGAGTTCGTCGCGCTCGTCGAGCACGCGCTGCTCGCCGAGCCCACGCACCACGCCGCCGGTGCGGCCGTGCGGATGGGCGCGATTGGCGATCGCGAAGCGCCGGTCGTTGTCGCTGGTGCTGTGCTTCATGCCCGCCGGCGCGAAGACATGGTCGCGGACGTAATCCTCCCAGCGCTGGCCGCTGACCTCCTCGATAAGCTGCCCGGCGACGCCGTAGAGGATGTTGTCGTAGGCATAGCGGCTGCGGAAGCTCGTCGCCGGCTTGATGTAGCGCAGCCGCTCGACCGTCTGCTTGCGCGTCAGGCTGCCGCGCGGCACGCTCAGCAGGTCGCCGGCGCCGAGGCCGAGGCCGCTGCGGTGGACGAGCAGGTCGCGGATGGTGATCTCGCGCGTGACCCAGGGGTCGTACATCTGGAACCACGGCATATGGTCGATGACCCTGTCGTCCCAGCCGATCTTGCCGGCATCGACGAGTGTCGCCAGCGCCGCCGAGGTGAAGGCCTTGCCGGTCGATCCGATCATGAACAGCGTCTCGGCATCGACCTTGGCCGGCTCGCCGAGCTTGCGCACGCCATAGCCCTTGGCGAGCGTCACCTGGCCGTCCTCGACGATGGCGATGGCGAGGCCCGTCGCCCCCGCCGCCTGGCGCAGCGACTCGACGCGGGCGTCGAACGCCGCGGGCGGCGCGGCGTGGAGCGGGGCAGCGAAGAGCGCGGCGGCGATCAGGAGGCGCTTCATGGGGGATTCCTCGAGTGACGGGTGCGCCGGCGTGCCGGCCGCCGCGAGGGGCGGCCGGCGCCCGGACTACAGGCCGACGGTGAGCGACAGGCCGAACGCGCGCGGCCGGATGAGACCGGTGGCGATCGCGCCCAGCGGGTAGATGCCGGTGCCGCCGACCGAGGTCTTGCCCTCGACGTTGCCGACGTTGCGCGCGAACGCCTCGATCGCATAGCGGCCGAGCTCGAAGCCGGCGCGCAGGTCGATCACCTCATAGGCGGGCAGCTGGCGCTGCCGGCCGTTGGCGGTGCGGAAGGCGAAGTCGTAGCCGCCGTTCTGCTTCGACAGCGAACGCAGCGAGGCGCCGACATAGGCGACGGCGTCGCCGACCTCCCAGTCGTAATCGGCATTGACGTTGATGCTGTAGGGCGGCGTGTAGGGCAGCCGGTCGCCGTCGAGGCCGCCGACCAGCGGGCTGGTGTCGGCGGTCAGCCGCGCCTTGGTGTAGGCACCGTTGACCGAGAGGTTGAGCCCGTCGGTCGGCCGCGCGGTGACGGCGAATTCGAGGCCCTGGCTCTTCGCGGTGCCGCCGTTGGTGTTGAGGCCGACGTTGTTGATCTGCGCCAGCAGCTGGATGTCGTCCCAGTCGATGTGGAACGCCGAGACGTCGAGCGTCAGCGCGCGGTCGAGCATCTCGGTCTTCAGCCCGATCTCGTAGCTGACGATCGAATCCGAATCATAGGTGAGCGGCGTGCCCGCCGGTGCGCCCGGCGGCAGCACGTTGGGCCCGCCGGGCCGGAAGCCCTTGGCGACGCGGCCGTAGAGCGAGGTATCCTCGGCGAGCTTGAACTTGGGCGCGACCGAATAGGTGAAGACATTCTCGTCCGACGTGGCTTCGGGATAGGTCGCCGAGCCGACGAGCGCGCCGGCGAGCACCTGCGTCGCGCGCTGGTCGTTGTGGCTGTAGCGGCCGCCGAAGGTGAGGTCGAAGCGGTCGCCGAGATAGACGGTGGCGTTCGCGAAGCCGGCATATTCCTTGTAGACCGAGCGCAGCGCCGCATCGGCGAGCGGCGGCAGGCCGGCCAGCGGCGTCAGCGTGCCCGGCGCCACCGCCTCGAAATGCTGGATGATCCGGCCCTTCTCGCGCGTGTAATAGCCGCCGATCAGCCAGTCGAAGCCCATGCCCGGGTTCGACGCGAGCCGCAGCTCCTGCGTGATCTTGTCGTAGGCGGTGGTCTGGTCCTGGTAGAGTTCGTTAGGCGTGCCGAAGACCGCGGCGAGGATCGGGCTGAACTGCGTCGTCAGATCGTCGCGGAAATCCTGGTCGAGCTCGCCGTAGCTGGTCGACGAGACGAGCTCGGCAACGCCGAGGTCGAGCGTCGCCTTGGCGTTGTAGAGCCGATATTTGATGTCGGTCGCCGCCGGGACATATTGCGACAGCGACAGGCGGCCGTAGCGCGTCGCCAGCGTATCGGGGTCGCTTTCGACCGACGTCGGGGCGTCGCTCTCGACATTCTGGAGGATCGCGGTGGCCTGAAGCGAGAAGGTCTCCGACGCGCTGAACAGCGCCGAGACGCGGCCGCCATAGCTGCGCGAATCGTTGATGTCCTGCTCGACATCCGATCCGGCGGTGCCGATCGAGTCGATGAAGCCGCCCATGTCGCGGTAGAAGCCCGAGGCGCGAACGGCGACGCGGTCGCCGAGCGGCAGATTGACCATCGCCGTGCCGCTGTACGACATGTCGCCGTCCTTGACGGTTTCGCCCGAGACGCGGGCGCGCGCGTCGACCGCATCGGTCTGCGGCTCGGTGGTGACGAACTTGAGCACGCCGCCGAGCGAGCTGGCGCCGTAGAGCGTGCCCTGCGGGCCGCGCAGCACCTCGACGCGCGCGACGTCGAAGGTGTCGAAATCGCCGGCGAGGATGGCGCCGTTGACGAGGCCGCTCGACGAGCCGAACGGCGTGTCGTCGACATAGACCGCCACCGTCGACGCGACGCCGCCGGTGTTGACGCCGCGCAGGATCAGCCGGCCGACGCCGGGCGTGTCCTGCTGCAGCTGCAGGCCGGGGACGAGCTTGAGATAATCCTGGAAGGTCGCCGCCTGCAGCCGTTCGAGCGTCCCGCCTGACACCACCGACACCGACTGCGGCACGTCGATGAGTTGCTGCTCGCGCTTCTGCGCGGTGACGATGATCTCTTCGTCGGCGCTATCGCGCTCGGCGGTGGCTTGCGCATAGGCCGGCGCGCAGGCGAAGCCGGCGAGCGCCGAGGTCAGCAGGATCGCGGAGCGGGTCGATTTCATGGCGTTGCCCTCCCTAGGCAAACGAAGGTCGCAAATCTCATTTTGAGATCGGATCAGGACATACTTGGCCCATTCGGAGAAATGTCAACCGTAGTCGGTGAAGCCTTGGCGCTTTCGACGCGACGAAGCAGCGGATCGAGGCTGCGCAGCAACAGTGCGGCGACGACGGCGATGCCGGCGAGCAGGAAGAAGAAGTGATCGTGCGCGATGCGGCTCCACAGCGCGCCGACCAGCCCGGCGGTGAGGTTGCCGCTGAACATCGCCAGGTACCAGGCGGCGACGGTCGTGGCGCCGAGCCCCGCCGGCGCCAGCCGCGCGAACAGGCCAAGGCCGGTCGGCAGGATGAACAGCTCGCCGAAGGTGAAGATGACGAAGAAGGCGACGAGCCAGAGCCACGGCGTGCGGGCGTCGCCGCTCGACGCCTCGGCCAGGGCGAGGAGGAGATAGGCGGCGGCGACGAGCAGCGCGCCGATCGCCATCCGTGTCATCGGCGACGAGTCGGCGCCGGCCGCGGCGCGGCGATGCCACCAGGCGAGCAGCGGCGGCGTCATCAGCATCACCAGCAGCGGGTTCAGCGACTGGAACCAGGTCATCGGGATCGCGAAGCCGCCCACCGCCCGGTCGACGCCGCTATCGGCCCACAGCGCCAGCGTATTGCCGACCTGCTCGTAGGCGCCGCGAAACACCGTGACCGACAGCGCGACGGCGACGAGCAGCAGCACCGTCGCGCGGTCGAAGCCCGCTCCGGCGGCGAGGCTGAGCCGTTGTGCGGCCATCGGCTTTTCGGGCGGCAGGTAGCGCTGGCCCCACAGGTAGATGGCAAGCCCGGCCACCATGCCGATGCCGGCGGCGCCGAAGCCATAGTGCCAGCCATAGACTTCGCCGAGCGTGCCGCACACCAGCGGCGCGAGGAAGCCGCCGATGTTGATGCCGACGTAATAGACATTGTACGCCCAGCCGCGGCGCGGGTCGTCGCGCGTGTACAGGTCGTCGATCTGGCTGGGCAGGCTGGGCAGGAACAGCCCGTTGCCGAGCGCGATCGTCGCCAGCGCCGCGTAGAACAGCGGCTCGAACGCCATCATGAAATGCCCGGCCGCCATGATGCTCGCGCCGGTGATGATCGCACGGCGCTTGCCGAGCCAGCGGTCGGCAATGACGCCGCCGACGAACGGGGTGAAATAGGCGCAGGCGGTGTACAGGCCGTAGACGTAGGACGAATGGCCCTGCGACAGCATCAGCTGCTTGGTCATGTAGTAGACCAGCAGCGCGCGCATGCCGAAGTAGGAGAATTGCTCCCACATGTTGGTGAGGAACAGGATGGTCAGCCCGGGCGGCTGACCGAACCAGCGCGGCTCGACGCTCGCGGGCGGGCGGCTCACGCGCCGGCGCCGCCGCCGCCCCACACCTCGGGCCCCGAAAACACGGTGCCGTCGCGATAGACGATGCCCGGCGCGCGGTCGGCCTTGAGGAAGGTCGGGCCGTCGAGGTCGACGACGTCGCATTGCTGGCCGAGCACGAACGCCGGCGCCATGGCCAGGCTGGTGCCGACCATGTTGCCGACCATGACGTCGAGCCCGTGGCGGCGCGCCTCGGTAGCCATCATCAGCCCCTCGGTCAGGCCGCCGCACTTGTCGAGCTTGATGTTGACGACGTCGAAGCGCCCGACCGCGTGCGGCAGCTCGGCGAGGCCGAGGATGCTCTCGTCCGCGGCGATCCGAACCGCCGATTCGAAGCCGTCGAGGTCGCTTTCGCGGCCGCGCGCCAGCGGCTGCTCGAGCAGCGACACGCGTGCGGCGACCAGCGCCTCGATCAGCCGCGGCAGGTCGTCGATCTTGAATCCCTGGTTGCCGTCGACGCCGAGCCAGACGTCGTCGCGCGCCGCGCGGATCGCCGCGACGCGCGCGATGTCGATGTCGACCTCGCCGGTGAGCTTGACCTTGATCGCGGTCGCATCGGCATAGCGGCGGGCGCCCGCCGCCATCCGCTCGGGCGTGTCGGCCCCGAGCGTGAAGGTGGTGGTGAGCGCGCGCGGCGCGCCGCCGCCGGCGAGCTGCCAGACCGGGCGGCCGCTCAGCGCCGCCTCGAGGTCCCACAGCGCGCAGTCGAGCGCGTTGCGGCCCCCGCATGGCGGCAGCAGGTCGCGCAGCGCGTGGCGGTCGGCGCCCGCCTCGATCTCGCCGCGGACGCGCTCGATCGCCGCCAGCATCGCCGGCACGTCGTCGCCGGTATAATAGACCCCCGACGCCTCGCCGCGCCCCGACGCCCCGTCCTCGACGATCGTGGCGACGACGGCGTCGCAGCTTTCGAAGACATAGCCCGAGATGCGGAAGGGTTCGGCGAGCGCGAGCGTTTCGACGCGGACGCTGAGCTGACGCCTGGTCATCAATATTGCGTCCCGAACGAGATGAGGTTGAAGGTCAGCGCGACGTAGAGGACGACGAGGCTCGCGACGAACACCAGCGCGTTCCACAGCTTCGACGGCCAGCGGCGGCCGTCGCGCCAGCTGAGCCACAGGTTCCAGCCGCTCACCGCGACCGCGCCGACGAAGACGACGACGCTGAGCAGCTGCAGCAGGATCAGCCACGGGTCGAGCGCATCGGTGGTGTTGTTGAGGTCGGCGAACAGCATCGTCACGAACGTCAGCCAGCCGACAAGCACCAGGAGCGACGCGCCGGCGAAACCGCGCGTCAGCCGGTAGGCGCGACGGGCGGGGCCGGCGACGCCCAGTTCGGCCCGATAGCGACGGCGGACGTACCAGCTCGCCGGCCAATGAAGGAAGGTCAGCGCCAGGACGCCGAGCGCCACGTAGAGCAGCGGCAGCAGCCAGGCGGACGACCGGCCGACGGGCGCGCGTTCGAACACCATGAACGGCGACACCATGTCGAAGCTCCAGCGCACGACCTCGCCGTCGACGACCTTCGCCGCGAGCCGTTCGTGACCGAAGGCGTCGCGCCAGACGAAGGGGGCGATCTCGACCCATTTGCGCGGCATGCCGCTCGCGTCCTTGAGATCGGGAATGACGAGCTCGCCCTTCGGACCGACCGCGATCTTCGTCTGGCCGACGAAGCCGGCGATATCGAGGAAGCTGCCGTCGGTGCGGCGGCTGTTCTCCCAGGTGCCGACCATCATCCGGGCATGCGCGGCCGCGGTCTTCGCGTCGACGCGTCCGTCGCTGGTGGCGTCGGGGAAATAGCGGTCGGCGAAGTCCTGGAACAGCGCGGCGCGGATCGTGCCGGCGGCGCCTTCCTTGCCGCCGCTGTTGACCGAGAAGTAGAGGCCGACGCCTTCCTCCATGAACAGGTGGAGCGAGGTGTGGAAGGCCTGCGTGTCGCCGAGATGCGCGATGACCTGGCGTCCGTTGATGTTGGTCTCGAAGAAACCGAGTTCCATGCGGTTGAGCGGCGGAATGATCGACAGCGCCGTGGTGTGCATCTGCCTGGCGGTAGCGGCCGACAGAATACGCGCACCGTTGAGTTCGCCGCCCTGCAGGTGCGCGAGCATGAAGCGCGCCATGTCCGTGGCGGGCGACGACATCGAGCCCGCCGGCGCCGGTCCGACGATCTCGAACTCGATCGGGTCGCCCGAGGCGCGGCCGTAGCCGGTCGCCATCTGCGGGGCGAGCCTGGCGGGCAGCGGCTGGCGGAAGGTCGAATCGCGCATGCCGAGCGGCTGGAAGATGCGCTGCTCGACATAGTCGTCGAAGCTCATCCCCGACTGCCGCTCGACGATGTAGCCGGCGAGCGCCGTCGCCCAGTTCGAATAGGCAGGCGTCGTGCCGGGCGCGAAGATCCGCTTCGGCTGGCTGCCCTTCAGATAGTCGCCCAGCGCCTTCTGGTTCTCGGCGCCGCTGAAGATCAGGAATTTCAGCGTTTCGGCGAAGCCGCCGGTGTGCGTCAGGATGTGGCGCAGCGTGACGGGCTTGCCCTCGTAGGGCTTGATCTTGAAGTCGAGATAATCGTTCACGTCGCGGTCGAGATCGAGCTTGCCGGCCTCGACCAGCTGCATGACCGCGGTCCAGGTGATGAGCTTCGATACCGAGCCCGGCCGGAACAGCGTCGTCGCCGGATCGACCGGCGAGCGCTTCGCGACATCGGCATAGCCATAGCCGCGCGCCGTCAGGATCTGGCCGTCCTTGACGACGGTGATCCCCATGCCGGCGACGTCGCCGCTGCGCAGCGCATAGGGCACATAGCCATCGAGCCAGGCGTCGACGTCTTGCTTGGTCAGCGCGCGTCCGGTGATCGCGCCGGGAACGACGCGAGTCGCGGCGGCCGCGCTCTCGCTCGCCGCCGGGGTCAGCGGCGCCGCGACCGGGGTGTCCTGAGCGCTCGCCGTCGCACCCGCCATGAGCGCGGTCAGCGCCAGCGCTGCCCTGTGCCAGAATTTCATATCGCCTCTCCCCGCCGCGCCCGGCGCTCGACGCCGGTCATAGTATGATTGGGACATTGTGGTCCTGATTGGAGAAATGGTCAACCTGGCAGCGAAGCGCGGGCATCGCGCCTTTGTCAGCGCGCGGCGGAGGCGGTGCCATTGACACGGCTCCCAAATGGGTAATTATTTCCAATCAGGATAAACTGGCGCCGTTGGGCCGCGCTCGCACAGCAGAGGTGATCGATGAAGAAGCTCGTCCTGGGATCGACGCTGGCGATCGTGATGTTCGGCCTGTCGGCCGGTCTCGCGGCGCAGCCGACGGCCGATATGCCCGGTAAGACCGGCACCGGCATCGCCTATACGCAGCCGGCGGGCTGGGGGAAGGAAACGAGCGGCACCGCGACGGTGTTCGTTTCGCCGGAAGGCGACACCCGCGTCGCGGTGGTGCCGGTCGGCAAGGCGAGCGACGCACAGGATGCCGCGAGGCGCGCCTGGGCGGCGTATAAGCCCGGCATGGCGCGCGCGATCCAGCTGAGCGCCCCCAGCGCCCCCGGCGACGGCTGGGACGAGCGCGTCGGCATCGCCTACGTGACTTCGCCGGCAGAGCGCGCCTCGGTATCGGCGCTGGCGATGCGCAGCGGCGACGGCTGGACGATGATGCTGACCGAAGGATCCGACGCGACGCTCAACAAGCGCTCGGCGGCGACGTCGATCATCCGCCAGAGCCTGCGGCCGGCGGGCTATGCCAAGGAGAGCTTCGCCGGCAAGGCGGCGCACCGGCTGACGCCCGAGCGCATTCAGGCGATGCGCGATTTCGTCGCCGAGTCGGCGCAGGCGCTCGAGGTGCCGGGCGTCGGCTTCGCGCTGATCGACGAGGGGAAGGTCGTCTGGGAGGGCGGCTATGGCGTACGCGAGCTGGGCTCCGCCGAGCCGGTCGACGCCAAGACCAAGTTCATGATCGCCTCGAACACCAAGGGCATGGCGACCTTGCTGCTGTCGGTGCTCGCCGACGAGGGCAAGCTGCGCTGGGACCAGCGCGTCGTCGACCTCTATCCGTCGTTCCGGCTGGGCAGCGACGCCACCACGCAGGCGACGCTGGTGCGCCATCTCGTCTGCGCCTGCACCGGGCTGCCGCGCAAGGACTATGCCTTCATCCTCGCGGACGAGGGGGCCGCGGCGTCGGACACCTTCCGCCAGCTGTCGGAGACGCAGCCGACGAGCGCCTTCGGCGAGCTGTTCCAGTACAACAATCTGATGGCGTCGGCCGCCGGCTATCTCGGCGGCGCGCTCGCCTATCCCGACATGGAGGTCGGTGCCGCCTTCGACCGCGCGATGCAGACGCGCATCTTCGGCCCGCTCGGCATGGTCGACACCGGCTTCGACAACGCCAAGGGCGAGAGCGGCAACTGGGCGCGGCCGCACGGGCTCGACGTCAACGGGCGGATGACGCCGATGTCGAACCATTTCAACCATCTGGTCTTCCCGCATCGCCCGGCGGGTGGCGCCTGGTCGACGACCGCCGACATGGTCCGCTACGCGCAGCTCGAGCTGACCAAGGGGGTGACCCGCGACGGCAAGCGCCTCGTCAGCGAGGCCAACATCGTCGAACGGCGCAAGCCGGGCGTGAAGGTCGATGCCGACAGCCAATATGGCATGGGCCTGTTCCAGCGCACCGCCTGGGGCGTGCCGGTGGTCACGCACGGCGGCACGCTGCTCGGCTATCACAGCACCTTCTTCGTGCTGCCTGACGAGCAGATCGGCGCGGTGATCCTCACCAACGCCGATCCGGGCGCCGCGATGCTGGCGCCGTTCCTGCGGCGGCTGATGGAAGTGGTCTACGACGGCAAGCCGGAGGCGTCGCGCGACGTTGCCGCCGCGGCGGCGCGGATCAAGGCGCAGGCGGCGGCGCGCCGCGCGCGACTGACCGTCCCTGGCGATCCGGCGGTGCTGGCGAGCCTGGCGGCGCGCTACACCAGCCCCGGCGTCGGCAGCGTCACCTTCGAGGAGCGCGACGGCGCCAAGTGGATCAAGGCCGGCTTCGTCGAAGGGCCGGTGGCGACGCGCGCCAACCCCGACGGCAGCGTGTCGCTGGTGTCGGTCGGCCCCGGATCGATCGGCGTCGAGGCACTGGTCGGCTCGAAGGACGGCAAGCGGACGCTGTCGATCCGCGACAGCCAGCACGAGTATCTCTATACCGAAGGCCAGTAGGGGCGGGCGCCGCTCCGTCCGTCATCCCGGCGAAAGCCGGGGTGACCCTCAGCGGCGCAGCTTCTCCTCGAAGAAGTCGATCGATTCGCGCCACAGCCGCTGCCAGGCGGTGTAGCGTACGAAGTCATGCGCCTCGCCGGGCAGGATGACCGTCTCGACGTCGACGCCGCGCGCGCGCAGCTTCTGCGTCAGGTCGATGGTCTCGCCGACGTCGACGTTCATGTCCTGGTCGCCGCTGAACAGCAGGACGGGCGAGCGCCAGCCGTCGACGGCGCCGACCGGCGACGCCGCCAGCGCCGTGGGGCGGTCGGCCTCGGCCACGCCGAAGAAGGCGCTCGGATTGAGATGGCCGGGGATCGCCGACGGCCAGCTCCAGTCGAACACGCCGTGCACCGCGACGCCGCCGGCAAACAGGTCGGAATTGCGCGCCAGTGCCTGTGCGGTCAGCAGTCCGCCGTACGAGCCGCCCCAGATGCCGATGCGCTTCGGGTCGACATCCTTGCGGTCGGCGAGCCAGCGCCCGGCGCCGAGCACGTCCTGATATTCGGACGCGCCGCGCCAGCCGCGCTTTTCCGCCTCGCGGAAGGCGCGGCCGTAACCGACGCCCGACCGATAGTTCACCGCGACGACGACATCGCCAAGCTCGGCGTAGCGGCGGTTGATCGCATAGTCGCCGGCATAATAGGGGCTGAAGTGGAAGGCCGGGAACATCTGCCGCGGCGGGCCGCCATGGACATAGACCAGTGCCGGATGCGGCCCGGGCGTCGACGGCAGGAAGATCTGCGCCGGCACCGTCGCGCCGTCGGCAGCCTTGAAGCGCACGACCTTGGGCGGCGGCGCGCTGAAGCGATAGGCATAGCCATGATCGCGCGGCCGTTCGCGGTGCGCGGTCCGCAGCGTCTGCAGGTCGAGCACGCGCAGCAGCGGCGCCTCGTCGGCGGTGCTGCCGGCGAAGGCGACATGGCGACCGTCGCCGCTCGCCGCCGCATTGCCGATGACGAGATCGTCGCTGGCGAGGCTCTGCTCGCGGCCGGTCGACACCGCGATCCGCGACAGCTGGCGCGTGTCGATGTCGCGGCAATTGTGGACGACGAACAGCGTGTCGGGTGCGACCAGCTCGCTTTCGGCGACCTCGCAGCCGGTGGGGGTCAGCGCGCGCGGCGCGCCGCCGGCGCGCGCGATCGCATAGAGCCGCGCCCAGCCGTCCTGTTCGGACCGGAACACGAGATGGCGGTCGTCGGCCCAGCGCAGGTGGCCCTCGGGATCGTCCGACGACTGGTTGCCCGCGGCGTCGTTCGTCTGCCAGAGCGTCGTCACCTCGCGCGTCGCGAGATCGACCGTTTCGACCGCAAACGGCTGGTTGGCGGTGCCGTCATAGGTGACGCTGTGCTCGCGCCCGGGCCAGCGCAGATAGGCGACGGTCTTGCCATCGGGCGAGAGCATCGGCGAGCTCAGCCGGTCGGCGCCAGTCACCAGCCAGTCGATGCGATCGCTGCCGAGCTGGTGGCGGCCGAGGTGCGCGAAGCCGCCGCGGTCCTGCGTGAAGATTAGGCTCTGCCCGTCATGGCTGAACTGCGCGCCGCCGAAGCGGCCGCCGCCTGGGGCGATCACCGCGGCCTTGGCATTGGCGTCGGCGAGGTCGAGCGCCCAGAGGTCGCGGCCGCGCCGCCACAGCACGCGCTTGCCGTCGGGTGCGAAGCGCGGCGCCACGCCATTGCCGAGCCGCAGCGGCCGCGCGCCCGGCTTGGCATCGATCAGCCACAGCGTCGCCTTGGGCGGCTCGAGCAGGCTTGCCGGATTGTAGCCATCGTCGCCCGCGACGGCGCTGCCGGTCTGGAAGGCGACGCGGCTGCCGTCGGGGGCGATGACGACGCGGGTGATCGGATCGCCGTCGACGTCGTCGCGCGCGAACAGCTGGCGCGGCGTGAAGTCGGGCGCGGCCGCGATCATCAGCTTGCTGGTCTGGCCCTGGCGGACGAGCCAGGCGAAGGCGGGCGCCTCGGCCGCCGAGATGTCGGTCGCCATCGGATAGGCGAGGAACGACGTCTCGTCGACGGGCGCGGCACCAGCGGCGGTCGACAGCAGCAGCGCCGACAGCAGCAGCATCGGCGATCGGTTCAGCATGCGAATAGCCCCTGTCTTACCGCCTGCCGCGAGGCAGGCCCCCTAGTCGCGGCGCGCGGGCGCGCTCACGGCTTCACCAGATGATAGGTCACGTGCGGCATCGACGCGAACGAAAGCCGCGGATCGTCGGGTGTCCCGTAGAATTCGAGCCGGTCGTAGGGGCCGCCGGCGCGCGCGCCGGTCACCTGCTCGTAGAGGCCGGGGCCGATCTGGTCCCAGGCGGTCGTCTTGCCCTGGTTGACGATCGTCAGCGCGTGCGGGCCGGCGACGCTGACCTGGACGTCATATTCGGGGCGTCCGGGCTTGCTGTAGTCGCGCCGGTTCATGCGGTAGGCGCCGACCTGCGGCGCCGCGGCGGGGCCGGTCCAGCGCGGCGCCGGCGCCTGCGGGAACAGCCGGCCGATGATGGCGTCGCTGAGCTCGGTCCGCGCGCCGTAACTGCCCGGGCCGCCGGTCGTCGAGACGAAGAAGCCGAGGTCGGCCTCGGGTACCAGCAGCAGATAGGAGTGGAAGTCGCCGGTGTTGCCGCCGTGGCCGACCATCCGCGGGCTGCTGTCGCGCGCGACCATGAAGCCATGCGCCATGCCGGGCAGCCGCGGCGCGTTGGCGAGCGAGTTGCTTTCGAGCAGCGCGACCGATTGCGGCGTCAGGATGCGTGCGGCGCCGAGCTTGCCGTCGCCGAGCATCGCCAGCATGAAGCGCGCCATGTCGGGGGCGGTCGCCGACCCCGACCCGGCGGGCATGACGTTGCTGAACAGCTCGAACGGCTCGGCGACGAGGCGGCCGTCCTTGACCTTGTAGCCGGTCGCCATGTTCGGCTGGACGGCGGCGGGCAGCGGCTCGCGGAAGAAGCTGTGGCGCATGCCGAGCGGCGCGAAGACATGGCGGTCGACATAGTCGGCGAACGGCTCGCCCGACACGCGCTCGACGATGTAGCCGGCGAGCGCCGCGCCATAGTTGGAATAGGAGATCTCGGTGCCGGGCGCCCAGTGCCGCGTCGGCACGTGCGTCTTCAGCCACTCGGAATAGGGCTTGAGCTTGCCGACCTCGTCGACGGTCAGGTCGCCGACGTCGCTCATGCCCGGGCTGTGCGACAGCAGGTGGCGCACCTTCACCGGCGCGCCCTCGAAATCGGGAATGCGATAGTCGAGGTAGCGGTTGACGTCGGCGTCGAGATCGACGCGGCCCTGCTCGACCTGCTGCATCAGCGCGACCCAGGTGATGAGCTTGGACACCGAGCCGGGGCGGAACAGCGTCTTCTGCGCGTCGACCGGCGTGCCGGCGGCGACGTCGGCGAAGCCGTAGCCGCGCGTCAGGACGACCTTGCCCTTGTGCACCACGGTGACCACCGCGCCGGCGACCTCGCGCGTCGCCAGCTGCTGCGCCATCACGCCGTCGATGAACTCGGGAAGCCCGGCGAGGCGCGCGCGGTCGACGCTGACCGCCTGCGTCGTCGGCGCGGCAGCGGCAGGCAGCGCGGGCGCGGCGAGGAGCGTGAGCGCGAGCGCGAGGCCGGTGAGGCGATGCATCGACTTCATGAACTTACCTCATCAGGATTTCGCGCCTCGCGCAGCAGCCGGACCAGCCCGATCGCGAACAGCGGCGCGACATAGACGGCGAGAATCGCATAGGCGAGCGCGCGGTAGCCGCTGCCGATCAGCGCGACGAGCCCGAAGCGGTCGGCGACGAAGATGCAGCCGATCAGCAGCACTGCGGCAAAGCCCGCGCGCGCCTTGTGCGACAGCTCGACCCCGCGTCGCGCCTGCCAGACGCCGTCGATGCGCTCGTTGATCGCATGTACCGCGCCGGTGCCGCTTTCGAGCAGCGCGGCGAAGATCATCAGCTGGAACAGCAGGTGGAACAGCGGGATGTCGAGCTGCTGGAGCAGGAAGTCCGACGGCAGCGTTTCGGCGGCGATGCCGGGATAGAAGGCGATCATGCACAGGAAGAACAGCAGCGCCGGCAGCATCGCCAGCGGCCCGGCGATGAGCCCGGCGGCGACGGCGTCGCGGCGGCTGGTCATGTGGCGGATAACCGGCAGGATGACGACCGCGCCGACGACATTGTAGCTGGCATAGGTCAGCCCGCCGAGCGCCCAGCCGTCGGTCGGCGCCGGGATCGCCAGCGCCGCCGAGATGCGGTCGCCGAAGCGGCCGAACGCCAGCACGACGAACAGCGCGTAGACGCCGTAGAGCAGGAACGAGACATATTTGAACAGCCGCTCGACCGAGCTGTTGCCGAAGGTCGCGAACAGCGCGATCGCCGCGGCGAGCGCCAGCGTCCCGACGATCGGCGGCAGCCCGAGCGTCGACGCCCCGATCGCGCCGGCGGCGGCGCCGAACACCGACAGGATCAGGATGACGAACAGCACATAGGCGATCTCGAACACCACCCAGGCCGGGCCGAGCAGATGCTTGAAGAAGCTGCGGTAGTCATAGGCGCGCATCACATGCGCGAAGGCGAAGGTGATCGCGCAGACGACGCTCCAGATCAGCATCGCCAGCAGCATGCCGGCGAGCCCGCCCCAGGGGCCGCTCGGCAGGAAGAATTCGGCGAGCTCGCGCCCCGTCGCATATCCGCCGCCGATCACCACCGCCTTGAACGCGAAGCCGGGCAGCAGGAAGCGCTGGAACCAGCTCGACGGCCGTCCGTCGGCGGCGATGGCGGCGGCTGTCAACCGAGACAGCTTTCGACCAGCCGGTCGAACGCCGCGCCGCCGCGGATCGGATCGGCGACGGGCAGGCCGAGCCGTTCGCTGTCGCGCGCCATCAGCGCAAACGCGTCCGCCTCGCTCATCCGCGACGTGTCGTAGGAGAGGCCGCCGCAGCGGATCGCGGGGTTGGTCCGCCGGCCGAGCAGCAGCGTCGCCGCGATCACCTCCTCGGCGCTGGGGATGCCGTAGCCCGCGGTGCCGAGCATCTCGGTGCGGCCGGGCTGGTCGCAGACGACGAACACATCGGGCTGGCTGCCGTGGAGCAGCGCGAGCGACACGCCGGCGTAGGAGGGGTGGAGGAGCGAGCCTTGCCCCTCGACGACGTCCCAATGGTCGGGCGCCGCATCGGGCGACAGCATCTCGGCGGCGCCGGCGGCGAAGTCGGCGACGACCGCGTCCATCGGCACGCCTTCGCCGGCGATCATGATGCCGGTCTGGCCGGTGGCGCGGAAATCGGCGTCGACGCCCTGTTCGGCGAAGGCGCGGGCGAGCGCGAGCGCGGTATATTTCTTGCCGAGCGCGCAGTCGGTGCCGACGGTCAGCAGCCGCTTGCCGCTGCGCTTGCGTCCCGTGGCGATCGGGATGTCGGCGGGCGGGGTGCGGATGTCGATGAGGCGGCGGCCCAGCCGCGCCGCGCGCTGCGCCAGCCCGGGAACCTCGGCGAGGCGCACGTGCATGCCGCTGACGATGTCGAGCCCGGCCTCGAGCGCGTCGACGAGCGAGGCATGCCAGGTCGGCGACAGCACGCCGCCGCTGTTGGCGACGCCGATCACCAGCGCGCGCGCGCCGCGCGCCTTGGCTTCGGCCGGAGTCATCCGCGGCAGGCCGGCGGTGACGGTGGCCGCCGGCAGCGCCAGTTCGCCGATGCATTTGTCGCCCGCCCAGTCGCGCAGGCCGAACGCGGTCTTGGCGTAGCCGGGCTCGGTGGTGTCGCCGAGGAACAGCAGATAGGGCTGCGGCAGCAGCAGCGTGTCGTCGCTGCGGCGCGAGGCGAGCGCGATCATCGGGCGCTTCCGGTCTTGTCGTCGGCGGGCATCTCATTTCCCCAGGTCGAAGCCAGCAGACGGTGGAAATTGCCGCCGAGCACTGCTGCGATGTTTGCATCGGAATAATTGCGCCGGATCAACTCCTCGGTGAGGTCGTAGATCTTGAGCGGGTGGTCGAAGCCGTCGGTGTCGATCTTCTCGCGGAACGCGTAGCTCTCCTTGTAGGCACCGCGCAGCTGCTTGTTGGCCTCGGGCGACATGTCGTCATAGCCGTTGAGGTCGGCGTCGGAGCCAATCCCGACATGCTCGATGCCGACCAGCCTGGCGACATGGTCGATATGATCGACCATCGAGGCGACCGTCGTCGGCTCCTTCTTGCTGACGAACATGCGCACGCCGGTGATGCCCATCACGCCGCCCTTCGCCGCAAGCGCCTTGATCGCCTCGTCGGTCTTGACGCGCGGATGGTCGACGATCGCGCGGCAATTGCTGTGCGTGATGGCGATCGGCTTCGGCGAGATCGCGATCGCGTCGAGCGTCGTGCGGTCGCCGCAATGCGACACGTCGATCAGCATGCCGACCTCGTTCATCGCCTTGATGATCGAGACGCCGAAGTCGCTGACTCCGCCGTCGACGCGCTCGGTCGATCCCGAGCCGATGCGGTTCTGGGAGTTGTAGGTGAGCTGCGCGCAGCGCTGGCCGATCTCGTAGAAGAACTTCACGTCCGAGGCGCGCTGGAAATGGTCGGCGTTCTGCAGCCCCATGATCACCGCGCACTTGCCGTCGCGCTTGGCGCGGACGAGGTCGTCGGCGGTGCCGACCGCGGTGAACACGTGCGAATTGCGTGCGACGAAATTGCCCCAGACGCTGAAGAAGGTCAGCGCCTGTTCGCGCGCCGACGGGCCGCCGATGCCGACGGCATGATGGAAGCCGGTGATGCCGCTGGCGCGGAACTCGGCGGCGTCCTTGTCGCTGAGCGGCGCCGCATAATAGGACGCGTCCATCTCGATCTTGAGCGGCGCCAGCATGTCGATGACCAGCGAGCGGCGCACGAGGTCGATGGCGCGCTTCGAATAGCGGCGCGTCCCACCGGCGGCGGCATAGGCGCCGCGGTTGACGAACGGCGCGGCGATGGCAGCCGAGGCCGCGCCGATGACCAACGTGCGACGAGAAATTGCTGCCACGTCCCTGCTCCGAATTTTCTATTTAGGATGGTAATTGCCCTGAACGGAGAATGTCAATCTTATTGGCCGCCTTGATCGCGATTTCCGCGTCGGGGCAGGGCGTTCGCCCGCGGCGCGGCACCATCCCGCGCCGGCGTTCGGATTGCATAGGTTCGTTGCAACCGGTATGTTGGTCGCTCCCATCCGCTCGATAGTGACCGCATGCGCCTGATCCGAAAATCCACAGACGCTGCCCGCGGGCGGCCTACGGTCGGGAGATCGCCCGAGTGAGTTCGAAGAAATCCACGCTCGGCACGCTTCTCAAGGATCTGCGAAATCGCAATCGTTGGACGCTCAAGGAGATGAGCGAGCGCAGCGGCATTCCGATCTCGACGCTGTCCAAGGTCGAGCATGACCGGCTGACGCTGACCTACGACAAGCTGCTCCAGCTCAGTCGCCGGCTCAACATCCGCCTGTCCGAACTGTTCGCCGAGAACGACGCCGACACGACGGCGCCGGTCACGGCGCGGCGCAGCATCGGCGATCTCGGCCAGTCGCTGCGCGTCGAGACGCCCAACTACGATTATTACTATCTCTGCACCGAGCTGCGGCGGAAGCGGATGATCCCGATCCTCACCCGCATCCGCGCCAAGTCGGCCGACGAGTTCGGCGAGCTGGTCCACCATCCGGGCGAGGAATTCCTGTTCGTCGTCAGCGGCTCGATCGTCGTCCACACCGAATTCTACGATCCGGTCGCGCTCGGCGAGGGGCAGTCGATCTACATCGATTCGAACATGGGCCATGCCTATGTCACCGGCCCCGGCTGCGAGGAGGCGACGGTGATCGCCGTCTGCTCGAGCGCCGAGGACGGGCTGATGGACTCGCTGATGAACCTGCACGGCGACAACGACCGCGAGATGAAGCGCGGCTGATCGCGCCGCGCGGCGCTACTTGTCGCCGCGCACCACCGGCAGCTCGATATAGGAAGCATGGCGCGCGTCGTGATGGACGGCGTTGTCGGCGACGATCGGCTGGCTTTCGCGCTCGTTGGCGCCACCGCTGTTGAGGTTGCGCACGAACTTCGGGAAGTTCGACGAGGTCACCTCGACGCGGATGCGATGCCCCTTCTCGAAGCGCAGTCCGGTGGCGATCGGCGAGGGCCTGAGCGTGTAGACCTGTCCCGGCACCATCGACGCCGGCCTGTCGAAGCCGTCGCGGTAGCGGGCCCGGAAGATCGTGTCGCCGATGATCCAGGCGGTGCCATCGGGGGCGACGTCGACGAGCTTGACCGCAAAGTCGGTGTCCTTCGCGCTCGACGAGACGTTGAGCACCGCATCGACGAAGCCAGCGACCTCGAGCGGCGCGTCGAGCGGCGCGCTGGTATAGACGAGCACGTCGTGGCGCGCCTCGACGCCGCGCTGGTCGAAGGCGCCGGGGACGACGATGCCGCCGTTGCAGCAGTCGCCGCCGCCGACGGTCGGCACGGGGTTCATCGGGTCGTAACGGAAGCGGTCGGCCGGCTCGGCCGCCGGCGCTGCCGTCTCGAGCCGGCCGTCGCCGAACAGGCTGTTCGCCCGGCCGTCGCTGCGCAGGTAGAGCCGCAGCGGCGCGGCGCGCTTGGGCGGCCATTGTTCGGCCGCCTTCCAGCGGTTCTCACCCATCGAGAAATAGCGGACGCGCGGCGTCGAGGCCGCGAAGGCGCGGGCGTCGCCCTTCAGCCAGCGGTCGAACCAGCCGAATACCGCGCCGTTCACGTCGAAGCTGGTGTCGCCCATCGCGCGCTCGCCGACGACGGTGTCGGGCCCGAGCTTGGCATAGGCGCAATGCGTGCCCGGGGCGATCACCGCATATTGATTGTCGCTGGCTTCGCGGTCGGTGCCCGCAGCGCGTGCATGGTTGAACAGTTCGAGGTTCGGCCCGATCGATACGTCGTACCAGCTGTTGAACCACAGCGCCGGCACGCCCCAGCCCATGCCCTCGTGGTACAGCCCGCCCGCGCGCCACGCCGGGTCGGCGGGGCTGCGGGCGATGAAGGACTCGAAGGTCGCCGGCGGCTCGCCGAGATCGGAGAGCAGCGTGTCGACGGGCAGGTGGCGGATCTGCTTGTTCCAGTCGACCTTGGGCTTGGTGGCGGCAAGGTCATTGTAGGTGGCGATGCGCGCGCGCGTCGCCTCGTCGAGACCGGCGGGCAGCTGCGCGCGCAGCGGATTGTCGACGCCGTAGAGCCAGACGAAGAACAGGCTGCGCGGCACGCCGCCGGTGTACCAATTGCCCTGCTCCTGGAAGCGGCCGACCTTGCCGATGCCGGCACCCGCCGCCATCGGAACCATCGCGGCATGCGCGGGGTGGTTCTGTGCCGCGAGCGCCAGCTGCCATTCGGCCGATGAGGAGCAGCCGAGCGTACCGACCTTGCCGTTGGAAAAGCCCTGGGCGGCGATCCAGCTCAGCGTGTCGTAGCCGTCGGTCTGCGGCTTGCCGAGGATCTCGAAGCTGCCCTCGGAGAGATAGCGACCGCGCTCGCTCTGCACGATGAAGGCATAGCCGCGCTTCACCGCCTCGATCGCATAGCGCTGCGTCGAGCCGCGCAGCTTGTGCTCGTTGTAGGGGGTCTTCCACAGGATGACCGGCAGCCGCCCGACGGCGCCCTTGGGGGTGAAGATGTTGGTCGACAGCCGCACGCCGTCGCGCATCGGCACCATCACCGCCAGCCGCGCGTCGGCGAGCCTGCCGATCTCGGCGTCGAGCGCCTCCGGCGTGTAGCTCGCGAGGTCCTGCGCCGGCGCCGGGGGGGCGGCGACCATCAGCGCGGCAAGCGGCAGCAGCGCGCGCAGCGCGAGCTTGGATGTCCGGCTCATCTCTTATCTCTCCTGTCGCGCGACCCGTGGGCGGCGCCGCCGACCCGATCGGGGCGCCAAGATGTCCTGATTGGAAACCTGCCTGTCAACTCGTCCGTCCTGCCCTTCGGCCGCGCCGTGGCGCCAGCAGGCGAAAAGGCGAGGCTTTTCGGTGCTTTGATTCTCCAGCTCTGCGGCTTTGTCACGGCTTCGAAACCATGTTGTCCTGAATAGGACGATATGTCACTATTCGATAATTAATGCCGAATCGCGCTAAGTTCGGCACCAAGCAGGAGGGGACTTGGGATGCATGTCGGGGAAATGTCGTCGTTGCGTTTGATCGCCCGCGGGGCGAGCAGTCTGGCGATCGTGGTCATGCTGACCACCGCGGCGCAGGCCCAGGCCCAGGTCGCCGCGGCGGCCGAGGGCGCGACGACTGCCGAACCGGTCGAGGAGATCGTCGTCACCGCCTCGCGCATCGCGCGCGCCGGCTTCGACCAGCCGACGCCGACGACGGTGCTCGGCGAGGTCGAACTGCGCGAGGGGGCGCGGCCCAACATCCAGCAGGTGTTGAACGACCAACCGCAGTTCCGGCCGACGGTGACGCCGCAGGTGTCGAACGGCAACACCTCGACGGGCACCGCGCCGGTCGACCGGCGCGGCCTCGGCACCGCGCGCACGCTGACCTTGCTCAACGGCCGGCGCTTCGCCGGCGAGAATAATCTCAACTTCGTGCCCACGGGTCTCGTCGAGCGCGTCGAGGTGGTGACCGGCGGCGCGTCGGCGGCCTGGGGCTCAGGCGCCGTCGCGGGCGTCGTCAACATCATCCTCGACGACGATTTCGAGGGCGTGAAGCTCGAGGGCGAGGGCGGGGTGTCCTCGCGCGGCGACGGCGAGCGTTACAGCCTGCAGGGCAGCTACGGCACCAGCTTCGCGGATGGCGCGGGCCACTTCATCCTCGGCGCCGAATATGTCGACGACAAAGGCATCTTCGACCGCAACTCGCGCGGCAACCTCGGCAGCGCGGCGATCGTCCGCGTCAGCCCGCTGAGCACGACCGACCTGTCGACGCGCCTGACGCGCGACGTCAACTATGGCAACTCGGCCGCCGACGGGCTGATCACCTCGGGTGCGCTCGCCGGGCAGGTGTTCAACCGCGACGGCACGCTGCGCGCCTTCCGCGGCGGCACGCCGCTCGGCGC
Source organism: Sphingomonadaceae bacterium (assembly GCA_030147805.1). Lineage (GTDB taxonomy): Bacteria > Pseudomonadota > Alphaproteobacteria > Sphingomonadales > Sphingomonadaceae > Sphingoaurantiacus. Next base: position 45,466 of record JASBUR010000006.1, on the reverse strand, counting down.
GGGGGCCTTCCCGGCACAGATGATCGGCGGCGTCGACGGCATCGGCCTCTACGACGACATCAGCGTCTCGACGCCGTTCGACCGGCTGAGCGTCTACGGCCGCGTCAGCTACGAGGTCGGACAGGCGACGATCTGGGCCGATGCCACCTACGGCCGGTCGACGAGCGACGCGCGGTTCCTGCCCGACTTCACCATCCCGGCGCTGACGATCTCGGCCACCAACCCCTTCCTCTCGGCGGCGATCCGCAGCCAGCTCGCCGCCGCGGGCCAGACGAGCTTCACCTTCGGACGCGTGTTCAACGACGTGTTCATGATGGGCTTCGATACCGAGCGCGAGAACAAGGAAGGCGCCATCGGCATCGACGGCGAGTTCGGCGACAGCGGCTTCAAATACAGCGCGCACTACAGCCACGGCGAGGTGGACAGCGACCAGAAGCTCGAGAACTCGCGCATCGCCGCCAACTTTACGCGCGCGATCAATGCGGCGAGCTTCAACGGCGCGATCGTCTGCGCGGTCAATGCCGATGCGATCACCACCACCGACGACCCGGCCTGCCGTCCGCTCAACCCCTTCGGCAACGGCAACGCCTCCGCCGAGGCGATCGACTATGTCACCGGTACGCAGCAGTCGCTGTCGACCAGCAAGCTCGATTCGATCGGCGGCGAAATCCAGGGCGACCTGGTGTCGCTGTGGGCCGGTCCGCTGACGGTGGCGGTGGGCGCCGAGGCGCGCTGGGAGAGCCAGAAGTCGTCGCGCAACGCCGACGCCGTCGCCGGCATCTTCGGGCTGCCGGTGTTCACCAGCGACCTGTCGGGCAAGTTCAACGTCAAGGAGGCCTTCGCCGAGGTCGCGCTTCCGGTCATCGATTCCGAGGGCAGCCTCAAGGTCGATCTCAACGGCGCCGCGCGCTATTCGGACTACAGCAACAGCGGCGGCATCTGGTCGTGGAAGCTCGGCGGCACGGCGCGGTTGTGGGACTCGCTGCTGCTGCGGGCGACCCGCTCGCGCGACATCCGGTCGCCGAGCATCGCCGACCTGTTCGCGGTGCGGCGCATCAACGTCGGGCCGCTGGTCGATCAGGACACCGCCGGCCGTGCGGGCCGGCCGGGCTACAGCGCGACGCCGGCGACGGTGACGACGTTCAGCGGCGGCAACCCCGATCTGCAGCCCGAGGTCAGCAAGACGCTGACCATCGGCGCCACCTTCTCACCCAAGTCGGTGGGCGGGCTCGCCTTCTCGGTCGACTATTATGACATCGACATCGGCGGTGCGATCGCGACGCTGTCGGCGTCGAACCTGACGCTCGCCTGCGCCCGTGGCAGCCAGCCGGCGTGCGACCGCGTCTTCCGCAACGCGACGACGGGAACGGTCGAGACGGTGTTCTCGAACGCGCAGAACATCGCGAGCTTCTCGACGCGCGGCGTCGATCTCGAGCTCTCCTATCAGTTCGAGATGAGCGCGCTGATGGCGAGCGTGCCGGGCTCGATGCGGGTGCGCGCGCTCGCCACCTATATCGACCGCTTCATCTTCGACACCGGCCTCACGCGCGTCGACACCGCAGGCGACGTCGGCGACGCCACCGCCAACAGCATTCCGCAGTGGCGCGGGACGCTCAGCGCCAACTATCAGACCGATGCCGTCGGGCTCGATCTGCGCGTCCGCTACGTCGACGGCGGCCAGTACAACCGCCTGCTCACCACGCTGGTGAACAACGACATCTCGTCGCGGACCTATGTCGACGTCGGCGCCCGTTACATCTTCGACGAGCGCTTCACGGTGTTCGGCAACGTCAACAATCTGTTCGACGTGGCTCCGCCGATCTCGCCCGCCGGCAATCCGCACTATGACGTCGTCGGCACCTATTTCACGCTCGGCGCGCGCGTGAACTTCTAGGGTCGATCGGGGCCCGCGGGTGGCTGGGGTTCCCCCGGCGCCCGCGGATCCACGGTCCAGCGCAGCAGCGGCTCGCCGACGCGCACCTGCCGGCCCACGTCGATGGCGTCGTCGAACTCGACGCCCTCGGGCGCGAAGAGGATCAGCGTCGAGCCATGCTCGAACCAGCCCATCTCGGCGCCGCGCCGCAGCGGAACGTCGAGCGCCACGCGGCGCGGTGCGCCGCTTCGCAGCAGCGCCGGCACGTCGAGGAAGTGGAAGCGGATGCCGGCGACGAGGATGGCGGCGACCGCGACGATCAGGATCACCGGGCCGTCGGGCGTCAGTCGCGCCCGCACCACCGCGCGCTCGTTGCGGCAGAACAGGCGCTCGACGCGCTTCAGCGCGATCGGGTTGACGTTCCAGGTATCGCCGGAGATGTAGGTGACCGCCTCGACGACCAGGTCGTGCGGCGCGTGGAAGCGATGATACATGCCGGCGGTCAGCCGCAGCGTCACGAAACGGCCGCGCTCGAAGCCCTCGGCCTCGGCGCCGACCAGCTCGCGCAGCGTATAGGGCGACCCCTTCACCTGATAGGCGCGGCCATCCTCGATCGCGCCATGCGCGCCGACGATCGCATCGCACGGGCTGACCAGCCGATCGGGCGAGGGGTCGATCGGCCGCGCGTCGGGGCGCAGCGCGCGCGTGAACGCCTCGCGCAGGCTGCGGTAATCGTCGTTCGCGGCGTCGCTCAGGTCGACGTCGGCGAAAAAGCGCCAGAGCGCGATCGACATCCGGCGCACGATCGGCTGCTCGACGCCGCTGAACCAGCCCATGAAGCGGCTGAGCCACCGGCGCGGCAGCCGGTTGGTGAACAGGAAGTTGAGATCCTCCTGCAGCAATACGCGCATGAGCCCGCTTCGGACTGTCACGATAGCGTCCCCCAATCGTCGTAGCAGGATGGCTCATGGCCATCCTTCCTGTCGAAATCGCCGCCGCCTCGACCTTCGTCATCGCGGCCGCGCTCGTCCTTCCCAAACTGCACGCCCGGCTCCGCCTGTCGCGCGCCAAGCATCGCTCGCTCGCCGGGCACGCGCGGCTGTCGCGCCGCGTGGCGCGGCTGGTGCCGCGCGTCAGCTACGACGAACGCCGCTTCTTTGCGGCCGATGGCGCGCCGGCCGCCGTCGCCGATGCGCGACGCCGCGGCTTCGAGGCGCTGTCGGCGCTGTTCACCACGCGCTTCGCCCGCTCGCTCGCGCTGACCGCCGAGGCGCGCAAGGGCCTGTCCGACCTGCAGTTCACCGGGCGGTACCGGGTGCCGTTCCAGTTCGGCGAGATCGTTCGCCGCCGGCTGGCGATGCCCGGTTTCCTGACGTCGTCGCACGGCGTCACGGTGACCGATCTCGACGGCAACCGCCTCTACGACCTGACCGGCTCCTACGGCGTCAACCTGCTCGGCTATGACGTCTACAAGGCGTGCATCGACGAGGGCGCGGCGGCGGTCGCGGCGCTCGGGCCGGTGCTCGGCGCCTATCACCCCGTCGTCGCCGACAACGTCGCGCGGCTGCGCGCCGTCACCGGACTCGACGAAATCTCGTTCCACATGTCGGGCACCGAAGCGGTGATGCAGGCGGTGCGGCTGGCGCGCTATCACAGCGGTCGCAGCCATCTGGTGCGCTTCTGCGGCGCCTATCACGGCTGGTGGGGCGACGTGCAGCCCGGCGTCGGCAACCCGACCCCCGCCGATCACAGCTACACGCTCGCCGACATGTCCGACCGGACGCTGCGCGTGCTGGCGACGCGCCGCGACATCGCCTGCGTGCTGGTCAACCCGCTGCAGGCGCTGCACCCCAACGCGGGCGCGCCGTCCGACTCGACGCTCGTCGCAGGCATTCGCCGCGGCGGCTACGATCCCGTCGCCTATGCGCGCTGGCTGCGGCGTCTCGCCGAAGTCTGCCGCGCCAACGGCATCGTGCTCATCTTCGACGAGGTGTTCCTCGGCTTCCGGCTCTGCCCCGGCAGCGTCCAGGACGTCTATGGCGTCGCGCCCGACATGATCACCTTCGGCAAGACGCTCGGCGGCGGCCTCCCGGTCGGCGTCCTCTGCGGTCGTGCCGATCTGATGGCGCGCTTCCGCGAGGACCGGCCCGCCGACATCTGCTTCGCGCGCGGCACCTTCAATTCGCACCCCTATGTCATGGGGGCGATGAACGCCTTCCTGCGCCGGCTCGACCGGCCCGAGGTGCGACGGCTCTACGAGGGCGTGGACGCGCGCTGGAACGCGCGCGCCGCCGAGTTCAACCGCCGGCTTGCGGCCGAGGCGCTGCCGGTGAGCGTGGCCAATCTGTCGACCGTCTGGACCGTCTGCTACGCGGTACCGTCGCGCTACAACTGGATGTTGCAATATTATCTCCGCCGCGAGGGATTGGCGCTGAGTTGGGTGGGGACCGGGCGGCTGATCTTCAGTCTCGACTACAGCGACGAGGATTTCGCAGCGGTGACCGACCGCTTCGTCGCGGCGGCCTGCGCGATGCGCGACGACGGCTGGTTCTGGTGCCCCGACGGCGCCACCGAGAAGTCGGTGCGCCGCCAGTTGCTCCGCGAACTCATCGCCACGCGCCTCGGCCTAATGCGCGGATCCGGCGTCGAAGCGCTCGCCGCGGAGCAGCCGCAGCGGCGCGCGGTGATAGAGGCGGATATCGTTGAACGGGTCGGTGACGATCTTGGTCGCCCAGACGAGGCCGGTCTGCACATCGCGGATGACGAACAGCTGCAGCGTGCGACCGACCAGTCCGGCGAGGCCGATGCCGAGCCACAGCCAGCCGAGGTTGCGCGCGAAGTCGAGCCTCGTCGCCGGCGGCTCGAGCAGGCCGAATAGCGAGGGCTCGGCGAGCAGCAGCAGCGGCGACGACGCCCACAGCGTCATCAGGATCCACTTGCGGCGCAGGTTGAAGCCGACCTTGATCGCCTCCTTATGTTCGTGGGTGGCCTGGTTGATCGTGTCGTAGCTCTTCGGTTCGAAGAAGAAATGGCCGATCTGGCGGCTGGTCATCGCGACGATCCACGCGACGAGCGCGGCGAGCGCCGGCTCCCAGAAGGCCGCGACATAGGCGGCGACGAAGGTGCAGGCGCTCAGCATGTGAAGGCTCTGGTTGACCAGGCTGTGATGATAATAGCGGTGGTCGTCCCAGCGCTGCTCGTGGAGCATCGCGGTGAAGCTGGTCATTGCACGGTCTCCGTTGCGGGGGGTGGCAGGGGCTCGGCCCGGTCGAGCTTTCTGAGGCGGATGAGCGCGAAATGGCCGAGCGGCGGCAGCTCGCGCCGTTCGACGAGCTCGACGCTCGGGGTGCGCGCCAGCCAGGCGAGGTAGCGCGACCAGGGGAAATCGGTGCGAAAGCCGAGGCGGCCGGTCACCGGCATCAGCGCCTTTTCGACCGCGCCGCGCATCCCTTCGCCGGCACCGACGCGCGTCGCGATGACGATCTCGCCGCCCGGCCGGACCACGCGGGCGAGCTCGTCGAGCGCGCGCTCGGGGTTGGGCACCGCGGTGATGACATATTGCGCGACGGCGACGTCGAAGCTGTCGTCGTCGAACGCCAGCTGTTCGGCGTCCATCACGTCGATCCGCTCGACATGGTCGAGACCGAGATCGACGACGCGTTGACGCGCCTTGGCGAGCATCGCTTCGGAGACGTCGATGCCGACGACACGGTTGGGCGAGGAATAGCCGGCGAGCGAGATGCCGGTGCCGACGCCGACCTCGAGGATGCGGCCGCCGACGTCCTCCGCCGCGGTGACCGCCGCGCGGCGCCCGCGCCGGAAAACCTGGCCGAAGACCAGGTCGTAGATCGGCGCCCAGCGCTCATAGGCGCCCACCACGCGATCGAGCTGCAGCAGCTCCGACATTCGCCGCTATCTCCAAAAGGGCCGACCGACGCAGATCGGATTTCTACCCATCGCGCCAAATTGCTACATTCTGGTTTCAGTCGAGGCGCGTGAGAATATGCCGCGGATGAAGTTGCCATCCCGATGACGCAAAATCGTCATTCACAATAGATTCTCGAAGATTGCATGAAAGCGTCGCATCTTTGCTGCAGATGCTTTGCAAGCCGATCGGCTTACCGCTCGTCAATTTGAGCAAAGGCTGCGCATGGCCTCGCTGCCCCGCTATGAGATCGAAGCGCGCGAACGACCGTCGCGGCCGGGGCCCGATGGTCCCTTCTCGCATCCGAAGCTGCCGGCGTGGATCAACGAAGGCGAGGCGAACGACGGCGATCAGGCGCGCCTGCCGTTCCGGACGGTGTGGATCTCGGACACCCATCTCGGGACGCCCGGCTGCAACGCCGACCTGCTGCTCGACTTCCTCAAGTCGATCGAATGCGACACGCTCTATCTGGTCGGCGACATCGTCGACGGGTGGCAGCTGCGCAAGGGCTGGTACTGGCCGCCGCGGCATAACGACATCGTCCGCTGCATCCTCAAGCAGGCCAAGCGCGGCACGCGCGTGGTCTACATCCCCGGCAACCACGACGAAGCCTTCCGCGACTATGCCGGGTTGCACTTCGGGGGTGTCGAGCTGCTTCCCGAGGCGATCCACGACACCGCCGACGGCCGGCGGCTGCTGGTGATGCACGGCGACGCCTTCGACAGCATCATCCTCTATGCCCGCTGGCTCGCCTTCCTCGGCGACCATGCCTACACGCTCCTGCTGCGCAGCAACGCGCTGGTGAATGCGGTGCGGCGCCGGCTCGGCCTGCCCTATTGGTCGCTCGCCGCGCACCTCAAGAAGCGCGTTAAGAACGCCGTCCAGTTCATCTCGAGCTTCGAGGAGGTCGTCGCGCATGCGGCGGCGGAGCGCGGCGTCGACGGCGTCGTCTGCGGCCACATCCACTCGGCCGAAATCCGCCAGATCGGCGAGATCACCTATTACAACGACGGCGACTGGGTGGAGAGCTGCACCGCGCTCGTCGAACATGGGGACGGGCGCATGGAGATCCTCGACTGGGCCGAGCGCGCGCGGCGCGACGTTGCACAATCCGCACCGCAGCTCCGCCTGGCGCTGCCGGCATGAGGATCGCGCTCGCCACCGACGCCTGGGCGCCGCAGGTCAACGGCGTGGTGCGCACGCTGACGACGACCGTCGCGCGGCTGCGCGCGCGCGGCCACGACGTCGCGACGATCACGCCCGACCTGTTCCGCACCGTCGCCTGCCCGAGCTATCCGGAAATCCGGCTGGCCATCGGCTGCGGCGCGGCGGTGGCGCGGCGCCTCGATGCGCTCGATGCCGATGCCGTCCACATCGCGACCGAGGGACCGATCGGCTGGGCGGCGCGCCGCTGGTGCCGGCGCGCCGGCCGCCCGTTCACCACGTCGTTCCACACGCGCTTTCCCGATTATGTGGCGATGCGCACCGGCCTTCCCGCCGCCTGGTTCTGGCCGGTGCTGCGGCGCTTCCACGGACCGGCAACGCGCATCTTCGTGGCGACGCCGTCGCTCGCGGCCGAACTTGCGGCGCGCGGCCTGCCGCAGACGCACGGCTGGTCGCGTGGCGTCGACCTCGAGCTGTTCGCGCCCGACACCGCGCCGCTCGCGGCGATCGCTGCGCTGCCGCGGCCGCTGCAGCTCTATGTCGGCCGCGTCGCGGTCGAGAAGAATCTCGCCGCCTTCCTCGATACCGATGTCGCCGGCAGCAAGATCGTCGTCGGCGACGGGCCCGCGCAGGCCGATTTGCGCGCGCGCTATCCCGAGGCGTGCTTCCTCGGCGCGTTGCACGGGCGCGACCTCGCGGCGGCCTATGCCGCGGCCGACGTGTTCGTCTTTCCCAGCCACACCGATACCTTCGGGCTGGTCAACATCGAGGCGCTGGCCAGCGGCGTCCCCGTCGCCGCCTTTCCGACGCGTGGGCCGATCGACATCATCGGTCCCGACGGCTGCGGCACCTTCGGCGGCCACGAGCGCATCGGCGCGCTCGACGACGATCTCTCGTCCGCCATCGCCACCGCGCTGACCGGGTCGCGCGCCGCCTGCGCGGCCGAGGGGCGGCGCTACAGCTGGGACCGCTGCACCGACCAGTTCGTCGCTGGGCTGGCGCCGTGTCGCGTCGCGGCAGCGTTGCCGGTCGTGGAGACGACGCGCGAGCGGGTGCCCGTGCTCGCCGCCGCCTGAGCGGCGATCAGCCGCGCAGCGCCCGTTCGACGAAGCGGCGAAACGCCTCGCTGGTCTCGGCCACCGCGGTCGGCGACACGCACCGCGCATCGTCGTCGGGGACATGGTGAAAGCGGTGGATGCCGAACACGCCAGCCGACCGCCGATAGCCCGCTGCGACGATGCCGGTCAGTTCGCCCGCCGACACGACGCCATTGTCGTAGGGCGCCTCGAGCCCGGCCAGCCCGGCGAACAGCTCGCGCGCCATCGGCAGCAGCGGCGCGCTGACCGCGAGATAGCGCTGCGAATCGGTTCCCGGCAGCGGCGACAGGCCGCCGCCCAGCGCCTCGTGCCAGTCGCGCGCCGCCAGGTTGGCGCCGAGATGCAGCCAGAATTCGGTGTCGGCGGGCGGCGGCGCCAGCACGCCGATCGCATGTTCGGCCCCGAGATATTCATATTCATGGCCGCTGTTGCACAGGAAGGCGAGGTCGTGATCGCGAAGCGCGCCGGCGGCCCAGCGCGCCAGATGGAGCCAGGCGGCGACGCCGCCGCCGCGTTCGCCGGCGCAGCCGAACCAGCCCGACCGCGGCGTCGAGACCACCAGCCAGCGCCGCTTGCCGCGGTCGAGACGGCCGACGAGGTTGAACGCCGGCCGCTGCCCGCCGCGCCCCGACAGGTGCAAGGTCGCGCGGTCGCCGCGGATCGCCGCGTCGAGAAAGGCGCGCGCGTCGGCGGGGGCGAGCAGCGCGACGGGCCCGCCGAACATCGGCTGGCGGCCATCGGCATTGAGCGCGATCAGCTTGCCGGTCGGACCGTTGGTGATCGCGACCGCCGCTGCCGCCCCCGCCGCAAACGCCGCGTCGATCGGCGTGCGGATCGGCTTGGCCAGCGCCGACGACCAGCGGCCGAACGGCAGGTCGACGAGCGCGATCGCGCCGGCGAGCGGCGCCGCGGCGCGCCCCGCCGCATCGACACGGACCAGCCGTCCGCTGAGGCCATCGGCGGCGGTCGGGACGACGATCGGCTGCGGCCAGATCGTGGCGCGCTCGCTGCCGCTCGCCAGCTCGCAGCGGTCGGGCTCGAAATAGGGGACCGACACCGTCTGGCGCTCGATCGCATAGCCGCTCCGCGCCAGTTCGGCGGCCAGCCATTCACCGCTCGCCTGGTCGCCCGTGCCGCCGGCCTGCTTGCTGCCGAAGCCGATGTAGCGGTCGAGGTCGGCGGCGATGCGGGCCGGGCCGGGTGCATCGGCGGCGCGCGCGGCGACCGGCAGCGTCGCGGCGCCGGCCAGCACCTCGCGTCGCGATGCCTCCACCATTGCCCCTCCCGTTATGTTCACTTGCGGGTGAGTGTATTTCGGGCGTCGGTGCCCGGCAAGCGAGGGCCGTCGGTGCCCCGCCGGCGGGCCCCGGTCGATTGTGCTGCCCGGCCTGTGGTGCTAGCAGATTTCGAACGGGAGTTCGAAAGTTGGGGAGCTTGATGGGGGCGACGCCGGCGATCTTCGACATTGTCGTCGTAGGGGGCGGCCTCGCCGGCTGGATCGCTGCGACGGCGGCGCGCGAGCAGGGGGTGAGCGTCGCGCTCGTCGAATTGTCGCCACGGCCCGAAGGCGGTGGCAATTCGGTGATTTCGGGGGGCGTGCTCCACGCCAATCTCGACGATCCGCGCGCCCCGCCGGCGGCGATGGTCGAAAAGATCCGGCATGCGACCGGGGGCGAGGTGTCGCCCGCTGTCGCGGAGGCCTGGGCGGGCACGGCGGCGCGCGCGGTCGAATGGATCGAGGCGCACGGCGGCATGATGGCGGACCCCGGCGACCAGCCCTACCGCGCCAAGGTGTTCGCACCGGTCAAGCCGACCGTGCCGGGGCTGAACGGCGCTTCCTACGGGACGGCGCGCTTTCTTCGAAGGCTGGCGGATTCGTTCCGGGCCGGCGGCGGCACGATCGTCCAGCCGGCGCGCGCGATCGGCCTCGAGCCTGGCGCGGCATCGCGCTGGCGCCTGGCGTTGTCCGGGGGTGACACGCTCGATGCGCAGGCGGTCATCCTCGCCGATGGCGGTTTCCAGGCCGACGCGGCGCTGGTGAGGCGCCATATCGGCAGCGACCGGCTTCACCTGCGCGCCTCGCCGAGCAGCGTCGGCGACGGGCTGCGGATGGGGATATCGAACGGTGCGGCGACCGCGCAGATGCGCGGCTTCTACGGCCATCTGCTGCATCGCGACGCGCTGACTCGTGGCGACCTGTGGCCCTACCCGATCCTCGACATCCTCGGCATGGTCGGCCTCATCGTCGGCCCCGACGGGCGGCGCATCGTCGACGAAGGCATCGGCGGCGTGCGCAGCACCAACGCCCTCGCCTGGTCGGCGATGCCCGACGGCTGCTGGCTGATCTTCGACGAGGCGGCCTGGAACGCCGAAGGCCGTTTCGGCGAGACGCCGTGCAATCCCTATCTCGCCGACGAGGGCGTCGGGCCGGTGTCGGCGGCGACGATCGAGGGACTGGCCACCCGTATCGGCATCGACGCGGCCGTGCTTGCCGCCACCGTCGCCGCGGTGCGGGCCGACCCGGCGGGGGCGCAGCCGCCGCGCCGCGGCCGGCTGAGCCTCGACCAGCCGCCCTTTCACGCGCTGCCGATCGTTGCGGGGATCAGCTTCACGTTCGGCGGGTTGAAGATCGACGGCGAGGCGCGCGTGCTCGACACCGCCGACGCGCCGATCGAAGGGCTCTACGCCGCCGGCGGCACCGCCGCCGGCCTGCACGGCGGTCCCGACGTCGGCTATGCCGGCGGGCTGCTCGAAGCCGCGGTCTTCGGGCTCCTCGCCGGCGAGCACGCGGGACGCGCGACCGCCGCCTAGGGCCTACCGGCTGCCGACCGCCGCATCGACCGCCGCGCCGAGGATGTCGACGATGCGGTCGACCTCGCTCGGCGTGATGATGTAGGGCGGCGCCAGCAGCGCATGGTCGCCGATCCTGCCGTCGGCAGTGCCGCCACGTGTATAGGTGGCGAGACCGCGGTCGAGCGCCTCGCGCTTGATGCGGGCGTGCATCTGTGCCTCGGCCGCGAAGGGCGCCCTGGTGGCGCGATCGGCGACGAGCTCGATCGCCACCAGCAGCCCGCGCCCGCGAATGTCGCCGACGTGCGGATGATCGCCGAAGCGGCGGTCGAGCGCCTCGCGCAGCCGCAGCCCCATCGCGCGGGCATTGTCGACGAGGCGGTCCTCGGCGAGCACCTGCTGCACCGCCAGCGACGCGGCGCAGGCCACCGGATGGCCGGTGTAGGTGTGGCCATGCCACAAGGTGCCCGACCCGGCGGCGATCGCCTCGGCGATGCGGCGCTGGACCAGGATCGCCGCGATCGGCTGGTAGCCGGCGCCGAGACCCTTGGCGATCGTCTGGATGTCGGGCGCGACGCCTTCATGTTCCCAGGCGTGCATCGCGCCGGTGCGCCCCATACCGCAGAACACCTCGTCGAGGATGAGCAGTCCGCCATGGCGGTCGCATACCTCGCGCATCGCGCGGAAATAGCCGGCCGGCGCCGTCACCGCGCCGACGGTCGAGCCGATCACCGTCTCGGCGACGAAGGCGGCGACGCTGTCGGGGCCGAGCCGTTCGAACTCGGCATCGAGTTCGGCGGCGAGGCGCGCGACATAGCCAGCCTCGGTCTCGTCGCCGCGCTGGTGCCGGTAGGCATAGGCGGGCGAGACGCTGCTGAAATTGTCGAGGATGAAGGGCGCGAAGGCGCCGGCGCGCGCCGAGTCGGCCTGCGTGCCAAGCGCCCCGATGGTGTTGCCATGATAGGATTGGCGGCGCGCGATGAACTTCGTGCGACGCGGCTCGCCGATCTCGAGATAATATTGCCGCGTGACCTTGAGCGCGGCCTCCATCGCCTCCGATCCGCCGCTCAGGAACATCGCCTTGGTCAGCCCGCCGGGGGCATGGCCGACGAGCGATTCGGCCAGTCGCTCGGTCGCTTCGACGGTGAAGAAGCTGGTGTGGACATAGGCGATCGCATCGAGCTGCGCGGCGATCGCCGCCTTTACCCGCGGGTTGCCGTGGCCGATGCAGGCGACGGCGGCGCCGCCCGTCGCATCGATGATCTCGCGACCGTCGGCGAGGCGGATGGTCAGACCTCGGGCGGATACCGCATAGGGCGGCACCACCCCTGCAACGCGTTGCAATACCTGACTCATTCCTGCCTCCCCTTTTCGAATGCAAATTCGTAAAATGGTCTCGCATATTATGCTAAGAGAGTTAAGATAGCCGAGATGCACACCGTGCCGGCCGCAACGATCGGCCTAACGAGGGGGGATATCGATGTCCGGAATCGCGATTCACGCACGCATGCGCGCCAAACCGGGGTGCGAGGCCGCGCTCGAAGACTGGATGCGCGAACTGATCGAGCGGGTGCGCGTCGGCGATCCGGGGACGGTCGCCTTCGGCTTCCACCGCGACGCAGAGACCGGCGAATATATCTGCATGGAGCACTACCGTGACGCGGCGGCGGTCGAGGGCCATTTCGCGAACGTCGCCGACCTGCTGGCGCGGTTGCCGGCGATCACCGATCCGGGCGACGCGCCGCTCGAAGTCTGCGGCGATCTCTCGCCGGCGATCCGCGAACATTATCTGCCGTGGAATCCGCGCTTCATGAGCCCCGTCGCCGCGCTCTGAGCGCGCCGCATCCCTTTTCCGGCGAGGCCGACACGATGCAGACCACTCCGGCGCCCCGCTCGGGCTATATCCTGGCGCTGCTGACGCTGGCCTATGTGCTGTCGCTGCTCGACCGAAGCATCCTGCCGCTGCTGATCCAGCCGCTGCAGCGCGACCTGCACATCTCCGACACGCAGTTCGCCGTGCTGCACGGCGTCGCCTTCGCGGTCTTCTACGCCGCGGCGATCCTGCCGATCGGCTGGATGGCCGACCGCTATTCGCGCAAGAAGATCATGGCGACCGGCGTCGCGCTGTGGAGCGCCATGACCGCCTTCTCGGGGCTGGCGCGAAGCTACAATCATCTGTTCCTGGCGCGGATGGGCGTCGGCATCGGCGAGGCCGCGCTGCAGCCCGCGGCCTATTCGCTGATCACCGATCTGTTCCCCAAGGAACGGCTGGCGCGTGCCATCGCCATCTTCTCGACCGGCGGCGTGTTCGGGCAGGGCGCCGCCTTCATCATCGCCGGCGCGGTGATGACAATGCTCGGCAACCGCGAGGCGGTGATGCTGCCGCTGGTCGGCGAGACGCGGCTGTGGCAGGCGACCTTCCTGTTCCTCGGCATCCCCGGCCTCGTGCTGGCCGCGATGATCGTGATGATCCGCGAGCCCGCGCGCCAGCACCGGCCGCCGACCGCGGCGGCGAACCTCGCCGAGCTGAAGGCGTTCATCGTCCGCCGCCGCGCGCTGCTCGCGCCCCTGTGCATGGCCAATGCGCTCATCGTGTTCGTCACCGTGGCGTTCATGGTGTGGGTGCCGGCGATGCTGATGCGCAACCATGGCCTGGCGATGGGCGAGGTCGGCGTCGTCATGGGGCTGGCGCAGGGCATCGGCTTCGGCTTCGGCTACGTCAGCGGCGGCTGGCTCACCGACCGCTGGTTCAGCCGTGGCCATAGCGACGCGCATGTGCGCGTCGGCATCATCGGCGCGCTCGCCGCGCTGCCGCTCGTGCTGGTGGCGACGCTCGTCGGCAGCACCGAGGCGGCAATGGTGGCGGTCTGCTTCATCTGCTTCTTCGCCGGCTTCCCGGTGCCCGCCGCGATCGCCGGGCTGCAGCTGGTGACCGCGCCGGGGCACCGCGCGGTGATCACCTCGGGTTATATGCTCGTCGCCAACCTCGTCGCCACCGCGCTGGGACCGCTCAGCGTCGCCTTCCTCACCGACGACGTCTTCGGGCGCCCGACCGCGGTCAACCTGTCGCTCTGCCTCGTCGGCGTCGTCGTGCTGCCGGTGACGGCGCTGCTCTACGCGCTCGCCCGCCGGCCGTTCATGCTGGCCATCGACCAAATGCGGGCCGACGCGGCGCTGGCGCGGACCCATCACTAATGGGGGGAACTCGCGCTTGATCGAGCGGGGCGCTCCCGGCTATCGCCTGAACGAGGGCGCCGCCACGGGGCCAAAAGGCGAGGATTTGAACGCATTGAGACGGACGCCAGCTCCAATGCCATCGCACCGCCTCGCCGAGTCGGTCGCAGACCGGCTGCGCAAGCGGATCTTCTCCGGCGAAATCTCCGAAGGCGCCATGCTGCCAAAGCAGGACGCGTTATGCCGCGAGTTCAACGTCGGGCTGGTGACGGTGCGCGAGGCGCTGCGCATGCTCGAGGTCGAGGGACTGGTTACCGTCAAGCGCGGCAACCTCGGCGGCTCGGTGGTCCACCGGCCCGAGACCTGGCGGATCGCCTATATGATCGCGCTGTCGTTGCAGTCGAACTCGGTGCCGCTCGCCGACGTGCTCGCCACGCTTCGCCTGCTCGAGCCGCTGTCCGCCGCCGCCTGCGCGCAGCGCGCCGACCGCGCCGAGGCGGTCGTACCGATCCTGCAGGCGACCGTCGCGGAACAGCGCGCGGCGCTCGACGACGGCGACCGCTTCATCGGCCTCGCCATCCGCTTTCACGTCGAGATGGCGCAGGTCTGCGGGATCGCGACGCTCAGCCTGCTGCTGGGCTCGCTGGAGAATATCTGGTGGGCTCAGATCGACCGGCTCGCGCGCCACACCGCGCGCCACGGTGCGTTCGGCGACCGCGAGGTGCGCCAGCGCGCGCTGGCCGATCATGAGCGGATGATCGAGCTCATCGCCTCGGGCGATGCCGCCGCCACCGAGCGGATGGCGCGCGAGCATATGTCGGAATCGCACCACCGCCCGTCGCGGTGGGAGCATGACATCGACCTCGAGATCGAGCTCGACGCCTCCTACCTTCGCCGCTAGCGGCGAAGGTCCGACCCCTCGGGGGGCGGCTCATTCTAATCCGAATCGGTATTAGAATTTTACGCCGGAAATGTTATGATCATGCTCCGCTGGCGCGGCCCATTCGAGCCGATGCGGAAGCTTCGTCGCGTGATTTCAATCGCTTCGCCACGCCGAAAATATCATTCCTAGCCGAATTGACTATCATAGCTACAATAGCTAGCTTCTCACTCAATAGCCCCGAAAAATGGGGGGCAGGCGATGGGGAGGTAGCGGTCGGCTGTGCGCAGCCGGCAACCGATTTTTCTCGTCATTCGCAGATGTTCGCGCCGCGTTTCGCGCGCCGTTCGGGGGCGTGCGTCCGGCGTATCGGTTGGACGATATGGGAGACACGACGATGCTCGATACCTTGAAGAACCGCCGGGAATATCGGCTGATTTCCGCCGACAGCCATGTCGCCGAGCCGGCCGATCTGTGGACCAAGCGCGTCCCGGCCGCCTGGCAGGACCGCTGCCCCAAGATCCAGAGCTTCGACGAGGGCGACGCCTGGGTGGTGGAGAACATTCCCGAGCCGGTGAAGTTCGGCTGGACGTCGTGCGCGGGCATGGAGCCCGAGGAGATGCGCGCCTGGATGCGCTTCGAGGACGTCCGCAAGGGCGGCTGGGACCCCAAGGCGCGCTGCGAGGAGATGGACCGCGACCGCGTCGATGCGGAGGTCCTCTATCCGTCGCCGGCGCTGGCGATCTCGCTCTTCGCGCACAAGGACGAGGATTATCACCTGACCATGCTGCGCGCCTACAACGACTGGATGGCGGAGTATGTCTCCTACGCGCCCGACCGCTTTGCCGGCATGGCGCTGATGCCCAACCGCGGCGGCGCCAAGGCGACGATTGCCGAGATCGAGCGCGCCCTGAAGAACAATCCCGGCATGCGCGGCGTGGTGATGGGCTGCTACCCGAACGGCACGCTGGTGATCTCGCCCGACGACGATCCCGTCTGGGCCTATCTCGAGGAGCGCGGGCTGACGCTCACCATCCACGTCGCGCTGTCGCAGTCGATCCCGGCGATCACCAAGGCCAAGCTGCCGGGCTACGGCCGCTTCTTCGACGCGCCGAACCGCATGATCGAGATGATCTTCAGCGGCATGTTCGACCGCTATCCCAACCTCGACGTCTATTTCGCCGAGGTCGACTTCGGCTGGGTGCCCTACGTCAAGGAGCAGATCGAGAACAATTATCACCGGCTCGAGCCGACGCAGAAGTTCGGGCTCAAGAAGCCGCCGCGCGAATATATCGAGAAGCATTTCCACTTCGGCTACATGACCGACACCTTCGGCGTGCAGCACCGCGAATATGTCGGTGCCAACCGTGTGCTGTGGTCGAGCGACTATCCGCACATCAGCGCCGACTGGCCCTATTCGTTCAAGTCGATCCAGTCGTCGATGTCGGGCGTCTCGCCCGAGGAGCGCGAGCTGATCACGCACGGCAATGCCGAGCGGCTGTTCGGCTTCGGTCAGTAGGATGCGGCGGCGATGAAGCTCGCGGACTATGCGCGCCACGACGGCACCGGGCTCGCAACGCTGGTGCGGGAGGGGGAGGTCTCGCCGACCGAACTCGCCCGCACCGCGCTCGACGCCATCGAGGCGCTCAATCCGCGGCTCAACGCCGTCATCGAAGTGTATCGGGAGCGCGTCGAGGAGCTGGATGAGTCCACGCTCCCCGACGGCCCCTTCCGCGGCGTGCCCTTCCTGCTGAAGCGCATCGGCATTTCCGAAGCGGGGCGTCCGATGGGCGACCTCGGCGCGCGGCTGCTCGCCGAGTGGGATGCGCGGCCCGTCGCCGCCAAGGACAGCTATGTCGTCGGCCGCTTCCGCGACGCCGGGCTCAATATCATGGGCCACACGACGATGCCCGAGATGGCGTACACGGTGACGGTCGAGTCGGCGCATCAGGGCACGACGCACAACCCGTGGAGCCCCGACGTCGTCGCCGGCGGGTCGAGCACCGGCGCGGGGGTCGCGGTCGCCTCGGGCATGGTGCCGATGGCGCATGCCAGCGACGCCGCGGGTTCGACCCGCTTTCCGGCGAGCTGCAACGGCCTGATCGGTCTGAAACCGTCGCGCGGCTGGATCAGCCCGGGCCCGGCGGGCTCGGACCTCAGCAATTCAAAGGTTTCGCATTTCGCGGTGACCCGCACGGTGCGCGACGCGGCGACGATGCTCGACGCGCTGCACGGCGGGCTGCCGGGCGAGGCGATCATGTACCGCCCGCCGGCCGAAAGCTTCGCCGCGGCGATCGCGCGGCCGCCCGGCAAGCTGCGCGTCGCGCTGTCGTCGATGCGCTGGCACACGCGCGATCTCGCCGACGACGTGCGCAGCGAGATGGAGCGCGTCGGCCGGACGCTCGAGGCGCTCGGCCACAGCGTCGTCGTCGACAAGCCCGAGATCGACTTCGATGCCTATCGCGAGCTCTACAAGAGCATCTATTACATGGACAGCGCGGTGATGCTGACCAACCTGCGCAAGCTGTTCGGCGGAGACATCGACCTGTCGAAGCTGCAGCCGGTGATCCAGCGCGCGACGTCGCGCGGCGGCGACTATACGATCGCCGACTATGCCGGGACGCTCGAAGCGATCAACGGCCTGTCGCGCAGCCTCGGCGCCTTCTTCGAACGCTACGACGTGCTGCTGACGCCGTCGCTCGCGACCGGCATTCCGCGGCTGGGCGAGACCAGCCTCGAATCCGACATGACGGCGGAAGAGTTCATCGAATTCCTGCTCGGCATCAACCAGCATCTGCCGCTGCCCAATCTGACCGGCACGCCCGCGATCACGCTGCCGCTGTGCACCACCGAGGACGGCCTGCCGCTGGGCGCGCATTTCATCATGCCGATCGGCCAGGATGCGCGGCTGCTGCAACTGTCGCGGCAGCTCGAGGAAGCGCTGCCGTGGCAGGATCGCCGTCCACCCGTTCACGCCGGGGCGCTATGACGATCGCGCGCACCGTGCCCGAAGCGCCGCTGCCGGATGGAGCCCTCCCCGGTCCTCCGGCGGCGCGCACCGAGACGGTGGCGACCACGCCGCTGACCTATACGCTGCTGCTCGTCGCGGGAATGTTCGGCGGCCTCATGCAGACCGCGCTGACGCCCGGTCTCGCCGTCGCCGGCGAGCATTTCGGCGGCGGCGGTGCGGGGGCGATCACCGCGCAGATGATCATCACGCTGGCCGGCGTCGGCGCGATGCTCGGCGGGCCGATCATGGCGGTGCTGGCGCGGCGCGCCGGCATCCGCACCATGTTGCTCGTGGCGCTGGCGGTCTATGCGATCGGCGGCTCGGCGGGACTGGTCGTCGACAACCGCTACCTGCTGTTCGCCTCGCGCATCCTTCAGGGCGCCGCCTCCGCCGGCATCGCCATTGCCGCCTCGACGCTGATCGCCGACCGCTTCACCGGCGCGGCGCGGCCGCAGTTCCTTGGCTTCCAGCGGGCGTTTCTCGCCGCCACCGGCTTCTGCGCGCTGCTGCTCGCCGGGCAGATCGCCGAGAATTTCGGCTGGCGCGCGCCGTTCGCGATGTTCCTGCTCGCGCTGCCGGTCATGCTGCTGGTGCTGCTCGCCGGGCCGGCGCTCGGCAGCGCGCGCGTCGAAGCGACCGAGCGGCAGCCGCTGCTCAGCGTCATTGGGCCGTTGTGGCCGATCTACCTGACCTTGCTCTGCATCTTCACCGCCTCCTACACCATCTACCTCAACCTGCCGTTCGTGCTCGCCGCCGAGGGCATCCGGAGCCCGGCGATGCAGGCGCAGATCCTCGCCGCGGGCACCGCCTGCCATTTCGCCGGGGGCCTGATCTACGGCCGGCTGTTCAAGGCGCTCGGCTCGCACTGGATCCTGGTGCTCACGCTCGGCTGCCTCGCGTCGTGCAACCTCCTCGTGTACGTCGCTCTCGGCCCGCTGTGGTTCGTGGCGGCGTGCGGAATCGCCGGCTTCGCCGGCGGGGCGATGATGGTGTTCGCCACCAATCTGCTGCTGACGCGCGCGACACCAGCCGCCCGTCCGCAGGCGATGGCGCTGATGCTGAGCGCGCTCTACCTCGGCCAGTTCGTCAATCCGATGCTCACCACGCCGCTTCGCCTGGCGGTCGGCAACCGCGAAGCCTTCCTGGTCGTGGCGTCGCTGCTGCTGGCGTTCGCAGCGAGCCAGCTGCTGCTCGGGTCGAAGCGCAGCGTCGGCGCCGTTCCGGCGGAGGCGGCATGACCATCACCAGCACCGAAAGGGCCCCCGCCTTGTCCACTCCTTCCGCGATCAAGCGCGGCACCTTCGTCATCAGCCTCACGCCGTTCGATGCGAACGGCGAGATCGACGAGCCGGCGTTCCGCGCCCATCTCGCGCGGCTGCGCGAAGCGGGCATCGGCGTCTATGTCGGCGGCAGCGGCAGCGGCGAGGGCTATACGATGACGCGCGACGAGACCGAGCGTCTCTTGCGCATCGCCGTCGACGAGCTGAAGGGCAAGGTGCCCGTCCGCGCGATGGGCGTCGAGCCGCGCACCGCCAAGCAGATGATCGAGTTCCTCGCGCTGGCGAAGGATTGCGGCGTCGACGCGGCGCAGGTCTATTCGCTCGACGTCGGCCATGACGTCGCCCCGACGCCGCAGGAGGCCGAGCGCTATCTCAGCGACGTGCTCGAGGCTGCCGACCTGCCGGTGGCGATCTCGACGCATTTCTCGGTCGGCTACAAGCAGCCGATCGACCTGCTCGCCAGGCTCGTCGACCGCTATCCCAACATCGTCGGCATCAACTGCACGCATCCCGATCTTCACTATCTCTCGACGCTCATCGACCAGGTCGCCGACCGCGTGCAGGTGATGGTGGGCGGGCCGATGCAGGGGCTCACCGTGCTGGCGCTCGGCGGCCACGGCTATCTGTCGTCCGAAGGCAATATCGCGCCCAAGCTGTGCGTGTCGGTCATCGACCGCTTCGAGGCCAAGGACATCGACGGGATGATGGATGCGTTCGGCCGCCTCATCCGGCTGTTCGGTGCGGCGCTGTCGGGCGGCGGTACGCGCGTCACCAAGTCGGCGCTCAATCGTCTCGGGCTCGCCGGCGGCACCTCGCGGCTGCCGCGTCTCATCATCGAGGACGAGCGGCTCGACAAGCTGCTGGCGGTCATCGAGCAGCTCGACATCCCGCGCATCGAGGGGTGGCCAGGTTCTTAGCGGTACGCGTTCGATCCAAAAACAATAGGGGAGGAAGAGACCATGACACACACGGGGAAGCGTCCACACTGGATGCAAGGAGCGTCGGTTTTCGGCCTGGCGCTGGCGCTGATCGCGGCCGCGCCGGCTGCCGCACAGGACGCGGCGAGCACGCCCGCTCCTGTCGCGGAGTCGGATGCGAACCAGCTCGAGGAAATCGTCGTCACGGCGCGCAAGACGGTGGAGAATCTCCAGACCGCGCCGCTGTCGGTTTCGTCGCTGAGCGCCGACTCGCTGACCGAGCGCAACATCACCAACGTCGCGCAGATCGCCAACGTCACGCCGAACCTCAACATCGTCGCGGCGCCGTCGAACGGTGCCGGGACCATCGTCTATCTGCGCGGCATCGGTGCGATCGGCTCGACCGCCGACGCCGATCCGCCAGTCACCATCTACGTTGATGGCGTCGTTCAGCCGCGCCCGACCGGCAACGCCTTCGACCTGCCCGACGTCGAGCGGATCGAGGTGCTGCGCGGTCCGCAGGGGACGCTGTTCGGCCGCAACACCACCGGCGGCGCGATCTCGATCGTCACCAGCCGGCCGACCGAGGAATTCGGCGGCAAGGCCGAGATTTCCTATGGGCGGTTCAACGACGCCAAGGCCTCGGTCGTGCTCAACACCGGCGAACTCGGCGACTCGAGCGTCAAGGCCAAGCTGACCTTCCAGAAGCGCGATACCGACGGCTACATCCAGACCAATGGGCGCAGCAAGCGCAACTGGGCCGGCTATTCGAACAACCTCGCGATGAGCCTGACGCTCGAGGGCGACCTGTCCGATACCGTCACGGTCACCAACCGGCTCGACTACAGCAAGCTCGGCGCGCTGCCCGCCTACCAGCTGGTGTTCGCCAACCCCAACGCCGTGACTTACTTCAACAACTCGCCCGCCAACGGCGGCGGCGAGCCCTACATCAATCCGGAGCCGCAGGAGGCGGGCTTCAACATCGATCCGCGGCGCCTGTTCGATCCAACCGCCGAGGCGTGGTCGGACACGCTGACCGTGGTTGCCGACCTGTCGGACAGCGCCCAGCTCAAGTCGATCACCGGCTACCGCGAGCTCGACCAGCGGCAGAGCGGGCAGCTGGGCGGCACGGCGATGCGCGGCGCGGTCAGCAACCCGCTGGTCGCCGGCCAGCCGATCGAGAACGTCAATCCGCTGGTGACGCCGTTCGACTATGTCAAACAGCATCAGTGGAGCCAGGAACTCCAGCTCACCGGCGACTTCGGCGACTTCAACTATGCCGTCGGCCTCTATTATTTCGACGAGCACGCGACCGACGACATCACGGTGATCACCAACGCGCCCAACGCGACGGGTACCGCGTCGGCGCGCACGACGCAGGTCCGCTTCTTCAGCTTCGACTCGCGGTCGATCGCCGGCTACGGCCAGCTCAACTGGAAGCCAGCGTCGCTCGACGAACGGCTCGAGCTGTCGGGCGGCCTGCGCTACACCGAGGACAAGAAGGACGTGACGCGCCAGACGCGAGTCAACGGCACGCTGTTCGGTCCCGATCCCGTCTCCAAGTCGTGGGACAACCTCGGCTGGTCGGCGTCGGCCAGCTACCGCGCCACCGATCTCGTCATGCTCTACGCGCGCGCCGCCTCGGCCTATCGCGCCGGCGGCTACAATGCCACGCAGATCGGTTCGCCGCCGTTCGATCCGGAGAAGGCGATCGCGATCGAGGGCGGCATCAAGGCCGATCTGTTCGACCGGCGTGCGCGTCTCAACGCCACGGTGTTCAAGACCTTCTACGACGATCTGCAGATCCTGCAGCGCGACGCCGTCGCCAACACCAACTTCACCAGCAACGCGGCGAAGGCGACCTACGAAGGTCTCGAGCTCGAAGGCACGCTGCTGCCGGGCGGCGGCTTCCAGCTCGACGGCTCGCTCGGCTACGTCAATCCGAAGTATCAGGAGTATATTTTCCGCACCGCCGCCGGCGAGCAGAATCTGGCGAACGTCGCCCGCTTCCCGCTGGTGGCCAAATGGACCTGGAACGTCGGCGCGCAGATCGAGCTTCCCGACACCGGCATCGGCACGATCACGCCGCGGGTCGAATACAGCTACCGCAGCAGCTTCTTCTTCCAGCCGATCGACACGCTGGCGCCCAACAATACGCGCCTCGGCGCGGGCCAGAAGAAGCTGCTCAACGCGCGGCTGACCTTCGCCGAAATTCCGCTCGGCGGCGTCGACAATCTCTCGCTGCAGTTCTTCGGCGAGAATCTCACCAACAGCCGGGTGTACGAATCGGCGGTCGACTTCGGCTACGCCGGTGCGGTCTCCTACAGCCGGCCGCGCACCTATGGCGTGCGCCTGTTCGCCGACTTCTAGCGCAACATTTTCGGTTCCCGATGAACTCGCCGTCCAGCCTCGGCTGGGCGGCACTTTTTTTGGGCGACCGTTCGACGGCGCCGACCGCGCAGCGCGGCGCGGCGCCCGACCGATACGCGAGGAGGCGGGAGGCCCTTGCGGGCGGGGGCCTAATCGATCTGCAGGCCCAGCCGGCTGCCGTCGAGCGTCGCATGCAGCATGCGGCGCGGCGCGAGCGCGTCGCCGATGACGTGCAGGCGCGGCGCGATTCCCGCCAGCTGCGCCGCCATCGCGGTGTTGGCGATGCGGCCGTCGGCATCGACGAGATCGCCCGGCGTGTCGAGGCGGCCGGGGGCGTTGGTCAGCGTGTTGCGCGTGATCAGCGCACCGTCGCGCAGATCGGTCGCGGCGGTGAAGGGGTGGATCGCGACGCCACGTTCGTGCAGCCGTCGCATCATGCCGTGGAGGCTGGCCGGCTCGACCGCCGATCCCGGCGTCGACGCCTCGACGAGCAGCGTCACGCGCCGGCCCTCGCGCGCCAGATACTCGGCGGCGACGAGCGGCGGCAGATGGTCGTCGCGGCCGCCGATCACCGTGACCACCGGCCCGAGCCGGTCGGGGTCGGCGAGCGCGTCGATCGCCGGCAGGCCGATCCGGCCGGTCCAGACGGCGCCGGCGGCGACGACGATGACGTCGGGCGCGATGGCGCGCGCCAGCGCCGCGTCGACTTTGGTGCCGAGGCGCAGGTCGATCGGCGCCGCCGCGATCCGGCGGGCGCCATGCGCGAGATAGTCGGCGAAGCGCGATTGCTGCGAGCTGCGGGCGAGGATGGTCAGCGCCCCGCCCGGCTCGGCGGCCTGGTCGGCAAGGATGACCTCATGCCCGCGCGCCGCGGCCCAAAGCGCGCATTCGATGCCCGCCGGCCCGGCACCGACCACCAGCACTCGCCGTGCGGCTTGCGCCGGCGTGATCTCCATCTCGGCCTCGCGGCCCGCCGCGGGGTTTACGGCGCAGATGATCGGCCGGCCATAATGGCATTCGTTGCCGCCGATGCACGGCCGCGCCTCGTCGCCGGCGAGCCCCTTCGCCACGAGGCGCGGTTCGGCGACGAGGGCGCGCACCATGCACACGATGTCCGCGCCGCCGGCGGCGAGTACCTGCTCGGCCTGATCGAGCGTGGCGATCGAGCCGCCGACCATCACCGGAATCGAGACCGCGCGCTTGAGCGCCGAGGACACCGGCACGTTGGGGCAGGGCGGGGTCAGCGCCGAGGCGACATAGGCCTGGTTGGCGCCGCGCACGAAGCCCGAATAGGTGCCGCCCGACACGCTGATGTAGCCGGCGCCGGCGCGCTCGGCGCACTTTGCCACGACGGC
This sequence comes from Sphingomonadaceae bacterium, assembly GCA_030147805.1. Classification (GTDB taxonomy): domain Bacteria; phylum Pseudomonadota; class Alphaproteobacteria; order Sphingomonadales; family Sphingomonadaceae; genus Sphingoaurantiacus. The sequence continues at coordinate 21,631 of JASBUR010000006.1, read as the reverse complement.
CAGGTCGTCGATGGTCAGGCCGCCGTCGGGTTCGCGCCCGGTGAGCCGCAGCCCGACGGCAATCTCGTCGCCCACCGCCGCGCGCACCGCTTCGATGATCGAGACGAGGAAGCGGCTGCGGTTGTCGAAGCTGCCGCCCCAACGGTCGGTTCGGTGATTGGTCAGCGGTGACAGGAATTGCTGGATGAGATAGCCATGCGCGCCGTGCAGCTCGATGGCGTCATAGCCCGCCTCGAGCGCGCGGCGACCGCACAGCGCATAGGCCTCGATCAGGTCGCCGATCTCGGCATCGGTGAGCGGGTGCGGGCGCTGGCGGCCATATTCGTCGACGACGTCGGATGGCGCGACGACGGGCTGGAAATTGTCCGAATGCTGCGCGCCCCCCGAATGATACAGCTGCGCGATCGCCATCACGCCGTGGCGCTTCACGCTGTCCGCCCATTCGCGCACCGTCGGGATCATCGAATCGTAGAAGGCGCGTCCCGCTGCAGTGAGCGGATGCGTCGGGATCGCGTCGAGGTCCATGCTCGGCTCGGCGGGAACGCCCGGACCGAAGGGAAACTGCATGACTCCCAGCGGACCGAGGTTGAAGCCGGCGATGCCGATGCCCCCGGCGGCGCGCTCCTCGAGGTAACGCAGGTAGCGCCCCTGCGGCAGCCGCGGGCCGTGCGTCGACATCATGATGCGGTTGCGCGCGGTCTTCGACCCGATGGCGATCGGCCGGTCGACGTTGGGATAGCGATGCGTCATTCGGGGGCACCTGTGCGAGGGAGGGCGAAGGCAACCAGATGATCGCCGCGCTTGGTGCGCAGCGAGCCGTGGCCGCCGGCGAAGATGGCGACATATTGGCGGCCGTCGCGGCCGCGATAGGTCATCGGCGTCGCCTGGCCGCCGGCGGGGAGCGCGTGCCGCCACAGCTCGCGCCCCGAGGCGGTGTCGAAGGCGCGGAAATAGCCGTCGGTGGCCGCGCCGATGAAGGTGACGCCGCCGGCGGTGGTGACCGACCCGCCGAGATTGAAGATGCCGACGGGAAGCGCGAGCCCGAAGGGTGCGAGGCCTTTCGTGGTCCCGAACGGCCGCTCCCAGAGCCGCGTGCGCGACCTGAGATCGACCGCGGTGAGCATGCCCCAGGGCGGCGCCTGGCAGGGAAAGTAGATCGGCGACAGGAACGGCATGAGCTCGAGCCCGTAGGGCGTGCCTTCGAGCGCCATCGGCGGGCGGACGCCCGCGGGCGGCTTGACGCGCGGCGTCTCGCCATAGGGTGCGGCGCCACGCGCATCGGCCTCGGCGCGCGGCACCAGCCGGCCGACGAACGGCATCGTCGACGAATTGACGATCATCAGCCCGCGCACCGGGTCGACCGACACGCCCCCCCAGTTGATCGCGCCGAAGGTGCCGGGCGTCATGATCGTCTCGCGCTCGGTCACCGGCGTGTAGCCGCCCTCGTAGCGCGCGCTGCGGAAGCGCAGACGGCACGCCAGCATGTCGAGCGGCGTCGCCCCCCACATGTCGGCCTCGCGCAGCTTCGGCGGGGCGAACGACGGCAGCGCCGACACCGGCTGCGTCGGCGACAGCCGCTCGCCGGGCACGCTGCCCTGCGGCGCGGGCCGCTCGGTCACCGGCGCGATCGGTCTGCCGCTGCGCCGGTCGAGCAGGAAGATCTCGCCGGTCTTCGCGGGCGCCAGCAGCGCCGGGACGGTGCCGCCCGGCCCAGGCAGGTCGATCAGCGTCGGCTGCGCCGGCATGTCGTAGTCCCACAGATCGTGATGCACCGCCTGGAACGACCAGCGCAGCCTGCCGCTCGCGGCGTCGAGCGCGACGATCGAGGTCGAGAATTTTTCCGCCGCCGGCGTGCGCAGCGCCCCGTAGAAGTCGGGCGAGCTGTTGCCGGTGGGCACGTAGACGAGACCAAGCGCCGGATCGGCGGCGAACACCGCCCAGGCGTTGGGGTTGCCCTCGGAATACATCTCGCCCGGCGCAAGCGGCGCGCCGTCGGGACGGCCCGCGTCCCAGGCCCAGAGCAGCGCGCCGCTGCGCGTATCGAAGGCGCGAACGACGCCGCGTGGCGCCAACACGCGCTGGTTGTCGATGATGTAGCCGCCGATGATCGCGGCGTTGCCGACGACCGCCGGCGGCGAGGTGACGTAATAATAGCCGTCGCGCCGATCGTTGATGCCGGGCAGCAGGTTGACCGCGCCGCGGTCGCCGAAATCGGCGCAGCGCTGCCCGGTCTGCGCATCGAGCGCGAACAGGCGTGCGTCGAGCGTCCCGAACAGGATGCGTTCGGCGCAGGGGCCGATGGCGGCGGCGTCGCGATAATAGGAGACGCCGCGGCACACGATCGAGAAGGTCGTGCTCGCGTCGACCTGCGGGTCGAAGCGCCAGCGCTCCTCGCCCGTCGTCGCATCGACCGCGATCACGACGTTGAGCGGGGTGCAGACATAGAGCGAATTGCCGATCTTGATCGGCGTGGCGGTGACACGGCTGTTGGCGCCGAGCGTGTCGAGGCCGCCGGTGCGGAAGGTCCAGGCTGGCTCGAGCCCGGCGACGTTGGCGGCATCGATCTGCGCGAGCGCGCTGTAGCGCTGCCCGCCGGCGTCGCCGCCGTAGCTGGGCCAGTCGCCGCTGGCGGCGGTGGCTGCGCGCGCCGCCGGGCGCGCGGCGGCGGCCGGCTCGCGTACCGGCGCGAACATCATCGCGAGCACGGCGGCCAGGCTGACCAGACCGCCGAGCCGGAAGGCAAGCGGCGACGCGGTGGGTTCGTGTCGCTCCGCCCGCAGGCCCGGCGCGACGAACAGCAACAGCGCGAGCAGCACCAGCGGGCCGGCGAGCCGCGCCATCAGCCCCCAGCGCAGCATCCCGACCTCGGCGAACGCCCAGGCGGCCGTCGCCGCCACCACCGCCACGCACAGCCACACCGCCGCGCGCCGCCGGCGCGCCAGCAGCGCCGCGACGACGGCGAGCGCCGAGCCGGCGATGAGATAATAGGGGCTGCCGCCCAGCTGGATGAGCCGTCCGCCGCCGACGACGAGCCACAGCGCCGCCGCCATGATCAGCAGCGCCAGCAACAGGGTGGGCCAGCCGGCCCAGCCGCCAAGCGAGCGGCGCTCCTCGGTCATCGATCATCCCCCCAAAGGCCGGCTGCCCCGCCTGTGCGGTGCGCCAACTCTTGGCACCAACCTATCAAAGATACAGATAGATACAAGCGCGGCCACTGCCGGCCTAGGCCCGCCTCCGCGCATGATTCGAACCTTGAAGCCGGCCTATCGTGGTATTTTTAGTGGCGATGCTGCCGGGGCTGAGTAATATATAAAAGATAGAGGGCTTCCACGTGCCGCGACGGGGGGTCCATCGACAGCAAGGCGGCATCCTGGGGGAGTGATCGATGGACTGGAATGACTTCTATGCGTCGCGCATGTCGCGCGTCGTCGCGTCGGACATCCGCGAGCGGATGAAGCTGCTGGCGCAGAAGGACATCATCCATCTCGGCGGCGGCCTGCCCGACCCGGCGATCTTCCCCTATCGCGCCTTCGCCGACGCCTCGGCGGCGATCCTGGCCGATCCGGTCCGCGCGCGCACCGCGCTGCAATATGCGGCAAGCGAAGGGCACGCGCCGCTGCGCGAATGGCTCGTCGGCTATATGGGGTCGATCGGCGTGCCCTGCGGCATCGACAACATCCTCATTCTCAACGGCTCGCAGCAGGGTTTCGACTTCGTCGGCAAGCTGCTGATCTCGCCGGGCGACCGGGTGATGGTGGAGATGCCGAGCTTCATCGGCGCGCTGCGCGCCTTCGACATCTACGAGCCGACCTATGTGCCGGTGCCCGAGCCCGGCGCGCCGCGGCCGGCCGAGGGCGCCAAGTTCGCCTATGTCGGCCCCGACTATCGCAACCCGACCGGCACCACGCTGACGCGCGCCGAGCGGCTCGAGCTGCTCGACATGGCGGCGGCATTCGACATGCCGATCCTCGAGGACGGCTGCTACGAAAAGCTGCGCTACGAAGGCGCGTTCATCCCGTCGGTGCTGGCGCTCGACGTCGAGCGGTCGGGCGGCATCGACGCCTCGCGCGTGCTCTACACCGGGACGCTGTCGAAGACGATCGCGCCGTCGCTGCGTGTCGGCTGGATCTGCGGCCCGGCGCCGGTGATCCGCAAGCTGACGCTGATCAAGCAGGCCAGCGACCTCGCGACGAGCGCGCTCAACCAGATGATCGCGCTCGACGTGGTGAAGGCGCATCTCGACACCGCGGTGGCGACGGCATGCGACGTCTATCGCGAGCGCCGCGATTCGATGCTCGCCGCGCTCGACGAGTTCATGCCCGCTGGCGTCGCGTGGACGCGGCCGGGCGGCGGGCTCTACATCTGGGTGACGCTGCCGCCGCAGATCGACGGCGACGAGCTGGCGCGCCGCGCGATCGCCGACCACAATGTGTCGACGATCTCGGGCAGCGCCTTCTATCCCGTCGATCCGCGGCGCAACACCTTGCGGCTCAGCTTCTCGATGATCCCGTCGGAGCAGGCGCGCGAAGGAATCCGCCGCCTCGGCCTGACGCTCGACGAAATGCTGAAAGCCGGCTGAGCCTAAAGCGCCGCGACGACGCCGATCTCGACCGCGTAGCGCGGGCTGGCGAGGCGCGTCTCGATCGTGGTGCGGCACGGCGCGCAGCCGGGCACCAGCCACTTGTCCCACAGCGCGTTGAGCTCGGGCAGCGTCGTCACGTCGGTCAGGTAGATGTTGACCGACAGCATGCGCGACTTGTCGGTGCCGGCCTCGGCCAGCAGCCCGTCGATGCGCGCGAGAATCTCGGCGACCTGATCGGTGACGCTGCCGCCGGCGGCGTCGATCGCCACCTGGCCCGAGAGATAGACGCGGTCGCCGTGCGCGACGGCGCCGCTCATGCGCGGGTTGCCCTGGAAACGGCGGATATCGCTCATGCTGGTCCTTTCAAATGAAAGGGGCGGCGCCGCACCGGCGCCGCCCCTTCGAGGTGACGTTCTTAGTTTGCGCTGGCGCCGAAGCGATAGCGCAAAGACACGCCGTACATGCGCGGTTCGTTGTAGACGCGCTGGTTGAAGCCGAGCCCCGAGTTGATCAGCGACGCGCCGCCGATCTTGTAGGTGACGTCGAACAGGTTGGTGACGAAGAAGCTCGCGTCGATCGACGATCCGCCGATGCTGTCCCAGTCGAGGTTGGCGTCGACGACCGTCGTCGGCTTCTGCCGGCTCTCGCCGTCGAAGGCATTGCTGCCCGCGAGGAACGGCACCAGCCCGAGGATGATCGACGACTTGTAAGCCAGGTTCGCCGCCAGCGTCACCTCGCCGGCGCTCTCCGGCACCGGCAGGTCGAGCGACGCGCCGACGTTGAGCTTGTGCTTCGGCGTGAACGGAATGATGCGGCCGGTGAAACGCTGCGGAATCTGCGTCACCGGATCGCGACGGTTGTAGTCGAGGAACGAGCCATATTTGGCGTCGGTGTAGGCATAGGCGAGCAGCAGGTCGAACGCGTCCGAGGGCTGGATCGTCAGTTCGGCCTCGACGCCCTTCACCGTCGCCTCCGAGGCGTTGACCAGCGCGCTGACCGTCTGCGTGCCGACGCTGAACGTCTGGTTGAGCTGCGCGCCTTTGAGCTTCTGGTGATAGAGCGCGAGGTTGGTGCGCATGTCCCAGTCGCCCGCCGCGAAGTCGGCCTTCAGCCCGAGCTCGACGTCCTTCAGCGTCTCGGGCTGGTAGACGAACAGGTCGGCGGCATTGGGGATCGGCGGCGTCGCGAGCAGCGCCGGGCCGGCAAGCGGGTTGGTGCCGCCGGCGCGATAGCCCTTGCGATGCGCGATGTAGAGCAAGGTGTCGTCGCTGATCTTATAGTCGAGGCCGATCGTGTAGCTGTCCGAGGTCGCCTTCGATTCGAACTCGGCGCGGCACTGCGGCGCGTTGGCCGGGGTGGGGGCCGCGGCGCCCGGCGTGCCGGTGGTGCAGCGGAAGCTGCTCACCTGGAAGATGGTGAGGCCGCGCGTGTCCTTGGTCGTGCGATAGCCGGCGGTGATGCCGAGCCCGTCGACCATCGACGACAGGTCATAGGTCGCCTGGCCGTAAATGGCGCGGCTGCGGTCGCGCACGAACTGGTTGACGTCGGTGGTGCTGCCGAACACCGAGGTCTGGTGGATGTAGTTGGCGTCGGGCGTGCTGGTGTTCGAGCCGAACAGGCCGATCGTGTAGGTCAGCCGGTCCTCGAACGCCGAGCCCTGCAGCTGCAGCTCCTCCGACCATTGCTTGACGTTGAGGCCCCAGGGCTCGTCGGCGCTGATCGGGTTGCACGCGGCCGGTGTCTGGCAGATATCGAAGTTGAGCAGCGTCAGCGGCGTGCCGTCGAAGTCGAAGCGGTTGAGCTGCTTGACCCGGCGATAGCCGAGGATGTTCTTGATCGTGACGTTCTCGCCGAGCTCGAGCGTGGTGATGTTCGAGAAGCCCCCCGCCTTCAGCTCGTTCTTGGCGATGGTGTCGGAGATCGAGACATAGGGGCCGAGTGCCTGCTGGCGAGTCAGCTGCGCCTGGACGGCACCGGCGAACAGCCGCGGGATGGTGGCGTTGGGATCGACGGCGGCGATGTGGTTCGAGCTGCCGTTGGTGTCCGAATGCAGCATGTCGGCGACGAAGATATTCTCGAACGAGTCGGTCGGCGCGAACAGCAGCGAGAAGCGGCCGGTCCAGAAGTGACGGTCGTCCTCGTCCTGATTGGTGGTGATGTTCTGCGTGAAGCCGTCGCGGTCGTTGGCCTTGCCGGCGACGCGGATCATCAGGCTGTCGGAGAGCGGGAAGTTGAGCGCACCCTCGATACCGTGGTTGCCGTAGTTGCCGAACTCGCCCTCGACGTAGCCGTCGAATTCGCTGCCCGGCCGTTTCGGCTCGAACAGCACGGCGCCGCCGGTCGAGTTGCGACCGAACAGCGTGCCCTGCGGTCCCTTGACCACCTGGATGTTCTGAAGGTCGTAGTAACGGCCCGGGCCGCCGCCGTCGCCGATCGGCAGCGGTACCTGCGCGATATAGGTCGGCACCGTGACCTGCTGGCCCGAAATCGACGCGCCCGAGCCCGACATGGCGCGGATCACGTAATTCTCCTCGTTGCGGCTGCTCTGCGCCGAGGTCAGCGCCGGGACGATCTTCGACAGATCGGTGGCGTTCTCGATGCGGCGCTGCTCGAGCGTCTCGCTGCTGAACGCCTGGATGGCGAGCGGCACGTCCTGCAGCTGCTCCTCGCGGCGGCGCGCCGTGACGACGATCTCGTCGATCGCCCCGGTCTCGGTCACGGCTTCGGCCTCGGCGGCGGGCACGGCGGTCTGCGCCAGCGTGGCAGAGCCGGTGCCCAGCGACGACAGGCCGACGCCTGCCAGCAGGATGCGGTTGAACGTTGATTTCATGACTTTTGCCTCCCCTTGATGGTCCCGGCCCGTTTTCGGGTCGCGGGCAGTCCGCGTGCGCAGCGCTACTCGTTGAGACGTGGAGTGAGCAGGCCGCCGTCGATCGGGATCGCGGCGCCCGAGATGTACGAAGCGTCGTCGCTCAGCAGGAAAGCGATCGCGCGCCCGAACTCGGCGAGATCGCCGACGCGGCCGAAGTGCGAGAGCTTGTCGAGATAGGCCTGTCGGTCGGGCGTGCGCGACGGGTGCGGCGGGTTACCGAGCACCACGGCGTTGATGTTGACGCCCTTGCGCGCGACTTCCTTCGATACCGAACTGACCAGCGCGTGCAGCGCCATCTTGCCCGAGGCATAGGCGCTGCCCGATTCCTGGCCGAGCACCGCCGACATCGAACTTACGCAGACCACCTTGCCGTAGCCGCGCTCGATCATGCCGGGCAGCAGCGCGCGCAGCACCAATACCTGGCTGAAGAAGTTCATCTCGAAGATCGCGCGGAAATGCGCGAGGTCGCTCGCCGCGAACTCGGCCCAGGGCGTCATCGGCGGGCCGCCGCCGACGTTGTTGAGCAGCAGGTCGACCTTGCCGTGATCGGCGACCGCGCGCGTCGTCATATGCTCGACGAATTCGGTGTCGGTGACGCTGCCGGCATGCGTCGTCACCTTCACGCCGTGGCCGCGCAGCTCGGCAGCGGCGGCTTCGAGCCGCTCGCCGTCGAAGTCGTTGATGACCAGCTCCGCGCCGCCGCGTGCCAGCTCGGTTGCCGACGCAAAGCCGATGCCGCGGCCGGCGCCGGTGACGAGCGCGACCTTGCCCGAAAAGCGCATCAGGCGGCCGCCTTCTTCTTCGGGATGCCGAACATCGGGTTGGCGGCGTTGTTGGTCCAGATCAGATGCTCGGTGAAGCGCCACGCATCGGTCTTGACGAAGCTGAACAGATAGGTGCCTTCATGCAGGCCGCTGATCCAGGTGTCGTTCTCCTGGCCGACCAGCGCCATCTGATAATGGCAGAGCGCCCAGGCCTTCTGGTTGTCGTCGGCGACGCGCGTCATCAGCGTGCCGATCAGGTGGCGGATCTCCAGCCCCTTGATCTTGGTGAAGTCGCGCTTCTCCATCTCGACGCCCTCGGCGCGCGGCAGCGCGGGATTCTTGTGGAGGTTGATGAGGTTGTCGCGGCCCTTCACATGTTCGTCGAGCGTCCCCTTCATCGTGCGCTCGATATTCTCGTCGTACAGCCGCTCGAGCACGTCCCAGCTGCGGCTGTCGCAGGCGAAGGCATATTCGTTGACCATCTCGACGATGCACTGCTTGTCGGCGACCAGATCGATCTTCGCCTCGAGCGTGGTGCGCGGGGCCTCGACGGCCGGCGCGAGTTCGCGCCACTTGGCATAGGCATCCCAGATCATGAACTTCGCTCCTTGCTTTAGACGCCGCCGCGGCGGCCGCCGGCGACGTTGATGAGTTCGCCGTTGATGAATTCCCCATCCTTGCTCGACAGGAAGGCGATGGTCGCCGCGATGTCGTGCGGCACGCCGATACGGCCGGCGAGCGTCATCCTGGCGAGAAAGTCGATCTCTTCGGGGCGCCGGTTGCGCTCCATCAGCGGGGTGAGGATCGGGCCCGGCGCGACGCAATTGGCGCGGATGTGCTGGTCGGCATGATCGATCGCCAGCGATCGGGTCAGCGCGATGACGCCGCCCTTCGCCGCGACATAGGCGGGGTTCTTCATCATCCCGGTGACGCCGGCGCCGGACGACACGTTGACGATCGAGCCGCCGCCGCTCTCGGCCATCAGCGGGATCGCCGCCTTGCACATCAGGAAGGTCGAGGTGAGGTTGAGATCGACCCAGCGCGTCCAGTCCTCGGGGCTCATGTCGAGGATGGTCTGGCCGGGCCGGCTGCCGCCGACGACGTTGGCGAGGATGGTGAGCCTGCCGAACTCGCGCTTCGCCGCGGAGACCGCAGCCTGTGCGTCGTCCCAACTGGTCGCGTCGCCCACCAGCGTGACGAGTGATCCGGTCGCGCGGCGCTTGGTTTCGGCGAGGCCTGCGGCGTCGATGTCGACAGCGAGGACGGCGGCGCCGCGCTCGGCGAGCAGCCAGGCGGTCGCTTGGCCGATGCCGCCGCCTGCCGCGGTGACGAGCGCGACCTGACCTTCGAGCTGGCTCATCGCCCCGCTCCGGCAACGCTGCGGGTGTCGAGCGGGCGCACGAAGGCGGCCGCGCAGATGCGTCGTTTCAAGAGTTCCTCCCCATGCCGGCATCGCCCGGCAGCCTCGTGAGACAAGATCGTTTCGCGTCTTATCTTATAAAGGATATAATTGACTATAATATCAGCTTGTCAATGCTGATCTGCATACTTCGGCGTTCGCGATGCCAGCGGTATGGCCGCCAGCACCAGCACCGATCCGACGACGATGAAGGCGGCGTGGATGCCGAAGCCCGCACGGATCGGCGTGACGATCAGCGGGTTGAGGAAGTCGGCGACGTAGAGCGCGGTGAACATGAAGCTGATGGCGCGGGCGCGCACCTCGATTCGCGCGGTGCCGAGCAGCCGGCTCTCGATATGCGGCGGGATCATGCCGCCGCCGCCGCCCGACATCACCGCACCGATGGCGATGACCGCGAGGCTGTCGGCGGTGCCGATCACGATCAGCCCGCTGCCGAGCAGCGTCGTCAGCAGGATCTGCGCGCCGCGGCTGCCGATCCGTGCCACCACCCAGCCGTAGGAGCCACCGCACAGCCCGCCGGCAAGCACGCCGCCGGCGATCACCAGCGAGCGGGTGAGCGGGCTGGTGACGTTCTCGGCCGCCAGCAGGAAGGACAGCTGGATCGAGGTCATGAAATAGGCGGTGAACAGGAACAGCGCGACGCCGTAGATCGGATAGAGCGGCCGGAACGCGCCGGGCGGCGAGGGCGCATCGCGCTCGCGCGTCGGCACTTCCTCGCTCCGGATCGTTGCGGCCGAGATCGCCAGCACGACGAAAGCGAGGAGGTAGAGGGCGAAAGGCGCGCGCCAGCTGAACTGCTCGGCGATGAACCCCGAGCTGATGAGGAAGATCAGCGCGCTGATCCCGGCGACCGCCGCCTGGTAGCCGAGGAAACGCACGCGCGCGAGGCCCTGGAACCAGCCTCCGACGACGACGGCGACCGCGGTGACGGCATGCGCGATCGCCAGCCCGACGACGATGCGCGCTGCCAGCAGCGGCCATAGCGTATCGAGGTAGAGGCCGGCCGAGCCGGCGACGCCGTAGATGCCCAACCCCCACAGCAGCACCGGCCGCGGCCCGAAGCGATCGACCATGAAACCCGCCACCAGTCCGCCGACGATGACGCCGATCGCCGGCACGGTCATGATCATCTGCGTCGCGAACGTCCCGTCGCCGCCGTCGGCGAAATGCGTCGCCATCATCGGCAGCACCGGGCCGAGCGCTGCGAACATCAGCGCGAGCAGGGGGGAGCCGGCGAGCAGTGCGACCAGCGCCAGACGGCCGCGAAGTCCGCCCGGGCGAGTGAATCCGGCGCCGGCGACCGGCGCGGCAGGCATGTCCATGAATGTCCTCCCCATCATTTTCGGGCGCTCGTGCGTCGCCTCTCGTGCCCCCGATCCCGGATTTTCGCCCTGCGGCTTGCGTCCGGCTGGAAAGGTCTGTTCTATATAAGACACAAAACAAAGAGCATTGGGAAGCCCCGGTCGAGGGCGCGGACGGGGAGACGACATTGGCAGCGAACGCGGCGCCCGGCGGGCCGGCCAGCACGACCTTCGCGCCGTTCCGCCACCGCATCTTCCTGGCGATGTGGATCGCCGCGGTCATGGCGAGCTTCGGCAGCCTGATCCAGACGGTCGGTGCAGCCTGGCTCATGACGTCGCTGTCGGGGTCGGCGGAGATGGTCGCGCTGGTGCAGACCGCCGCGGGCCTGCCGGTTGCGATTTTCGCGCTCGCCGCCGGTGCGATCGCCGATACCTATGACCGGCGCCGCGTCATGCTCGTCGCGCTGACCATGACCTTCACCATCTCGGTCGTGCTTGCCATCTGCCAGGCGGCCGGCGTCCTCACCGCCTATCTTCTCCTCGGGCTGACCTTCCTGATCGGCTGCTGCCTCGCGCTCTACCTGCCGGCCTGGCAGACCTCGGTGAGCGAGCAGGTGCCACGCGAGGATCTTCCTGCCGCCATCTCGCTCAACAGCCTCGCCTTCAACATCGCGCGCAGCCTGGGTCCGGCGCTCGGCGGTGCGGTGGTGACGATCGGCGGCGCCGCGCTGGCGTTCGCCACCAACGCGCTCTGCTACCTCGGGCTGATCGGCGTGGTCGCGGTCTGGCGGCGGCCGATCGTCACCAACCCGTTACCGCGCGAGCGCATCGGCCCGGCGATGATCACCGGACTGCGCTACGTCTGGCTGTCGCCGCGCATGCGCGCGATGCTGGTGCGGGCGCTGGCGTTCGGTTTCGGCGGCAGCAGCGTCAACGCGCTGCTGCCGCTGGTGGCGCGCGACCTGATCCAGGGCGGGCCGTTCACCTATGGCCTGCTGCTCGGCGCGTTCGGTGCGGGGTCGGTGGTCGGCGCGCTGAGCATGCCGCGGCTGCGGCGCGGCATGCTGGGCGATTCGGTGGTGAAGTACACCGCCGCGGCGTTCGGCGCGGCGGCGGCGGTCGTCGCCTTCAGCCCGTGGATGCCGCTGACGATGATCGCGCTCGGCGTCGCGGGCTTCTGCTGGGTGCTGGCGCTGTCGACGCTCAACGTCACCTTGCAGATGGCGGCGCCGCGCTGGGTGGTCGGCCGCGCGCTCGCCAGCTTCCAGATGGTGCTGTTCGCCGGCGTGGCGATCGGCAGCTGGGTGTGGGGACGCTTCGCCGAGGACATCGCGCTGTCGGCGGCGCTCAGCGTGTCGGGGGGCGTCCTCGCGGCGACGATGCTGCTCGGCTCGCGCTGGCGGGTGCCGCAGACCCCCGCCGACAATCTCGAGCCGGCGAGCGCCTGGACCGAGCTCGACATTCGCGCCGAAATCGATCCGACGACCGGTCCGGTGATCCTGTTCGTCGAATATGCGGTGAGCGAGGAGCGGGTTGCGGGGTTCCTCGGCGCAATGGCCGAACTGCGGCAGATCCGCCGGCGCGACGGCGCGCGGCGCTGGACGCTGCTCCAGGACCTTGCCGATCCCGAGAAATGGATCGAGCGTTTCGAGAGCCCGACCTGGGCGGATCATCTGCATCGCTACGGCCGTGGCACCGTCGCCGACCGCGAGATCGAGGAGCGGGTGATGGCGTTCCACCACGGCGCCGATGCGCCGCGCGTGCGCCAGCTGATCGCGCGCGATCCGACGGTCGGCGGGGCGGGCGCGGCGCCCGACGAAGCCCCGCCGAAGCGGCTTGGCGTCTTTGGTATAAAAGATATAATGCAATGAACCGCCGCAGAGCGGGCAGGGGAGCGAAGGCCGGCACGTGCGCCGGCAGCGGTCGGAACGACCGTTGTTCTTCATGTCCGGGCTGCCGCTGACAAGGAGCCGAGGGGCATGGCGCTCGAGTTCAAGATCAACGGAAAAAGCGAAGCGATCGAGGTCGATCCCGAGACGCCGCTGCTCTGGGTGCTGCGCGACCATCTCGGCTACACCGGCACCAAGTTCGGCTGCGGCATCGGGCAGTGCGGCGCGTGCACCGTGCACCTCGACGGACAGGCGACGCGGTCGTGCCAGATCAGCGCCGCCGACGCCGCCGGCCAGCCGATCCGGACGATCGAGGGGCTGTCGCCCGACAGCTCGCATCCGCTGCAAAAGGCGTGGATCGAGATGAACGTGCCGCAGTGCGGCTATTGCCAGGCCGGGATGATCATGGCGGCGGCGGCGATGCTCGAGACGGTGCACAATCCGACCGACGAGGACATCGACGGCCTCATCGACAACATCTGCCGCTGCGGTACCTACACCCGCATCCGCGCCGCGATCCACAAGGCCGCCGCCGAAGCCCGCAAGGCCTGAGGAGCATGCGATGACCAAGCCCGTGATGCTCGACCGCCGCAGCTTCCTCGTCACCACCGGGACGGTGGCGGGCGGCTTCGCGCTCAGCCTGACGCCCGCGCTGGCGCAGCAGCGTGCCGGCGCGATCGCCGAACTCAATCCGTGGGTGGTGATCACCCCCGACAATGTCGTCACCATCCGCGTCGCCACGCCGGAGATCGGCAATGGCGCGATGACGCAGGCGGCGCTGGCGATCGCCGAAGAGCTCGAATGCGACTGGTCGACGATCCGCACCGAGCAGGCGTCGACGACGCGCGACTATCTGAGCTACGGCGGCTATTCGCCGATCCATCCGGCGGCGGCCTTCTTCGGCGGCCGCTCGACGATGGGGCAGCGCACCAAGGCGATGCAGCAGGTCGGCGCGAGCGCGCGCGAACGGCTGAAGGCCGCCGCGGCGCTGCGCTGGAACGTCGCCGCGTCTGACATCGTCGCCGAAAAGTCGACGCTGACGCACAGCGCTTCGGGCCGGAAGCTGACCTATGGTGACGTCGCGGCGGACGCCGGCAAGATCAAGCTCGCCGCCGAGCCGGCGATCCGTACGCCGGATCAGTGGAAGCGGCTCGGCAAGACCAGCCCGTCGAAGCTGACGATTCCGCAGATCGTCAACGGCTCGGGCATCTACGGCGTCGACGTCCGCGTGCCCGACATGGTCTATGCGGCGCTGCGCCAGTCGCCGGTGCATGGCGGCAAGCTCAAGCGCTACGACGAGTCGAAGATCAAGGGCATGCCCGGCGTGCTCGCGGTGGTCACCGTCGATCCCGACGAGCCGCGCGGCGTGGCGATGATGTCGAACGCGCCCTATGGCTATGCGATGACGCAGCCGCGCGCCGCGGTAGCGGTGATCGCCGAACATTATTGGCAGGCGCACAAGGCGCTCGAGGCGCTGCCGATCGAATGGGACGACGGTCCCGGCGCCGCCTGGCCGACGACGCAGAAGATCCAGGACGCGGCGATCGCCGCGCTCGACAGCGACGACAATGCGCGCAGCGAAATGATCGTCGGCGACGTGTCGGGGATCGCCACCGCGAAGAAGCGCGTCGAGCAGACCTATCTCACCCCTTATTGCGACCAGGCACCGCTCGAGCCGCTCAACGGCACCGCGCTGGTCACGCGCGACCGGGTCGAACTGTGGCACGGGCCGCAGAACACCCAGCAGGCCTTCTGGGTGGCGTCGGACGAATCGGGCATGGTTCCCGAGCGGGTGTTCGTCCACCAGACGCTCGTCGGCGGCGGCTTCGGCCGCCGGCTCGAGAGCGACGACGTCCGCATGGTGGTGGCGGTCGCCAAGCGCTTTCCGGGCCGGCCGGTGCATGTGATCTGGTCGCGCGAGGAGATGATGCGCCAGGGCAAGTATCGCCCGGTCGTCGCGGCCAAGCTGACCGCGTCGCTCGACGAGAAGACGGGCCTGCCGACGGCGTTCGTCGCCAAACAGGCGTCGCGCGGTCATTATCCGCGCTTCGCCGACACCGCCTATTTCATGGGGCCGATCCCCAACGTCCGCATCGACGCGCGCGAGCTGCCCTTCCATGTCGAGCCCGGCCCCTATCGCGGTCCGGGCTACAACAGCTACGCCTTCATGCAGGAAACCTTCATCGACGAATGCGCGCAGGCCGCGGGCGTCGACCCGCTCGACTATCGGCTGCGGCTGTTCCGCGACTTTCCGAACCCCGGCTGGGTCAAGTCGCTCGAGGATGTCGCCAAGCAGGCGAACTGGGGCAAGAAGCTGCCCAAGGGCCGCGCGCAGGGGCTGGCGATCAGCGCCTGGGGATTGAACGGCCAGAAGACGCTCGGCACCGTCGTCGCGGTGATCGCCGAAGTGTCGGTGACCAAGGCCGGCGAGCTGACCGTCCACAAGCTCGATGCGTCATTCGATTGCGGCCGCGTGATGAACCGCGACGAGGTGGCGAACCTGATCCAGGGCGGGCTGATCTTCGGGCTCAACATGGCGCTCAACGAGGAGATCACCGTCGCCGACTCACGGATCGTCGAGGGCAATTTCGACACCTATCCGATGCTGCGCCTGCGCGATGCGCCCGAAATCGCCGTGCATTTCGGCGGACTGTCGGGCCTCGACCGCTACAGCGAGATCGGCGAGCCGCCGGTCGGCACCGCTGGCCCGGCGGTCGGCAACGCGATCTTCCGCGCCACCGGCAAGCGGTTGCGGCGCCAGCCGTTTCTGAAGCAGGACCTGAGCTGGGTCTAAGGTCTGAACTCACCAAGGCGGCGTCAGGAAGGCAACGGCGGCGGGCCCGCCTAGCGGGGGCCGAATGGCCCAGCGCCGGCGCGCCAGTCCTGCCTCGTCGCGGTCAGCAAGAGCGCTCCGGAAAGGTCGAGCGAAGACGTCCACCGACAAAGCGAGCGATGTGATCGGGCGAGAGGGTGGCGGCGCCCGTTCGGTCCCGGCATAACGCCGCCATGACCCAAACCGGCTGGCACTTCTGGATCGACCGCGGCGGCACCTTCACCGATATCGTCGGCCGCCGTCCCGATGGCACGCTCGTCACGCACAAGCTGCTCTCGGAGAATCCGGAGCGTTACCGCGACGCCGCGGTCGCCGGCATCCGCGCGCTGATCGGGGACGACGATGCCCCCATCGAGGCGATCAAGATGGGCACGACGGTCGCCACCAATGCGCTGCTCGAACGCAAGGGTGCGCCGACCTTGCTCGCCATCAGCCGCGGCTTCGGCGATGCGCTGCGCATCGGATATCAGGCACGGCCCCGGCTGTTCGACCGCGCGATCATCCTGCCCGAGCCGCTCTACGACCGCGTCGTCGAGATCGAGGAGCGCGTCACCGCCGAGGGCGAGGTGCTGCGCCCGCTCGACGAGGCCAGGACCCGCGCCGATCTGCAGGCGGCGTTCGATGCCGGCTATCGCGCCATCGCCATCGTGCTGATGCACGGCTACCGCCACACCGCGCACGAGAGCGCCGTCGCCGCCATCGCGCGCGACATCGGCTTTGCGCAGATCTCGGTCAGCCATGAGGTCGGCGCGCTGATCAAGCTGGTCGGGCGCGGTGACACCAGCGTCGTCGACGCCTATCTGTCGCCGGTGCTCCGCGCCTATGTCGACCGCGTCGCCGGCGAACTGCCCGCCGCCACCCGGCTGATGTTCATGCAATCGAACGGCGGCCTCGTCGATGCGCGACTGTTCCAGGGCAAGGACGCCATCCTGTCGGGGCCGGCCGGCGGCATCGTCGGCATGGTGAAGACCGCGGAAGCGGCCGGCTTCGACCGGATCATCGGCTTCGACATGGGCGGCACCTCGACCGACGTATCGCATTATGCCGGCAGCTACGAGCGCACCCATGAGACGATGGTCGCGGGCGTCCGCGTCCGCGCGCCGATGATGCTGATCCACACCGTCGCGGCGGGCGGCGGCTCGATCTGCCGCTTCGACGGCGCTCGCTTCCGCGTCGGGCCCGAGTCCGCCGGCGCCGATCCGGGTCCGGCCTGCTACCGCAGGGGCGGGCCGCTGACCGTCACCGACTGCAACGTCATGCTCGGCAAGTTGCAGCCCGCGCTGTTCCCGCACGTCTTCGGCCCGGGCGGCGACGCGCCGATCGACTCCGAGGTGGTGCGCCGGCGTTTCGCCGCGCTCGCCGACACGGTCGCGGCGGCGACGGGCAGGCGCACGACGCCCGAAGCCATCGCCGAGGGCTTCCTGACCATCGCGGTCGAGAACATGGCCAACGCCATCAAGCAGATCTCGGTCCAGCGCGGCTATGACGTCACGCGCTACACGCTCGCCTGCTTCGGCGGTGCCGGCGGCCAGCATGCCTGCCTCGTCGCCGATGCGCTCGGCATCGACCGGGTGATGGTGCATCCGCTCGCCGGCGTGCTCTCGGCCTATGGCATCGGCCTCGCCGACCTGCGCGTGCTGCGCGAGGCGACGCTCAACCTGCCGCTCGCCGACGGCGCGATGCGCGCGGTCGACGCCAGGGCGACCGAGCTCGCGGCGGCCGCCGAAACCGCGTTGCGTACGCAGGGCGTCCCGGTCCGCTCGGTCGAGGTGCTGCGCCGGGCGCATGTCAAATATGCCGGCACCGACACGCCGCTCGAGGTGGCGGTGGCCAATGCGGCGGCGATGCGCGCCGACTTCGAGGCGCAGCATAAGAGCCGCTTCGGCTTCGTCGCCAGCGACAAGCCGCTGATCATCGATGCGCTGCTCGTCGAGGCGATCGGGACGTCGCATGCGGCGGAGGCGCGCCTGCCGCTACCCGCGGCGAGCGCCGCGCCGGAAACCACCGTTGCCGTCCAGTTCGCCGGCGATCGCCACGACACGCCGGTCCATGACCGCGCGACGCTTGCGGCAGGCATGATGCTCGACGGTCCGGCGATCGTCACCGACGCCTCGTCGACGACGATCATCGAACCTGGCTGGCGGGCGGGCGTCGACCGCCAGGGCAACCTCATCCTCGACCGCATCGCGCCGCGGCCGGCGCGGATCGCCGCGGGCACCGATGCCGACCCGGTGCGGCTCGAACTGTTCAACAACCTGTTCATGGCGATCGCCGAGCAGATGGGCGTCGCGCTGCAGAACACCGCCTATTCGGTCAATATCAAGGAAAGGCTCGACTTTTCCTGCGCGCTGTTCGACGCCGGTGGCGCGCTCATCGCCAACGCGCCGCACATGCCCGTCCACCTCGGCTCGATGGGCGACAGCATCCGCGCGATCATCGCGGCGCGCGCCGGCGGTGCGGACGGCCGCGGCATCCGTCCCGGCGACGTCTATATGCTCAACGCGCCCTACAACGGCGGCACGCACCTGCCCGACGTCACCGTCATCATGCCGGTGTTCGAGACCCCCGACGATGACGCGCCGCTGTTCTACGTCGCGGCGCGCGGCCACCAGGCCGACATCGGCGGCATCACGCCCGGCTCGATGCCGCCCGACAGCCGGACGGTCGAGGAGGAGGGCGTGCTCATCGACAATGTCCTGCTCGTCGACGCCGGCCGCTTCCTCGAAGCGGAGACGATCGCGCTGCTGTCGTCGGGCCGCTGGCCGGCGCGCAACCCGAGCCAGAATATCGCCGATCTGAAGGCGCAGGTCGCCGCCTGCGCCAAGGGCGCCGACGAGTTGCGCCGCATCGTCGGCGAGTTCGGCCGCGGCACCGTTGCCGCCTATATGGGCCACGTCCAGGACAATGCCGAGGAATCGGTGCGCCGCGTCATCGACCGGCTGTCGGACGGCGCCTTCGCCTACGAGATGGACGACGGCGCCGTGGTGCGCGTCGCCGTCACGGTCGATCGCGCCGCGCGCGCGGTGACGGTCGATTTCAGCGGCACCAGTGCGCAGCTGGAGACCAATTTCAACGCGCCGCTGTCGGTCTGCCGCGCCGCCGTCCTCTACGCCTTCCGCTGCCTCGTCGACGACGACATCCCGATGAACGACGGCTGCCTGAAACCGATCGAGCTGATCGTGCCCGAAGGATCGATGCTCAACCCGCGCTATCCGGCCGCGGTCGTCGCCGGCAACGTCGAGACCAGCCAGGTGATCACCGACGCGATCTTCGGGGCGCTTGGCGCGATGGCGGGCGCGCAGGGGACGATGAACAATTTCACCTTCGGCGACGAGCGCCACCAATATTATGAGACGATCGCCGGCGGCGCGGGCGCCGGGCCGGGCTTCGCCGGCGCCAGCGGCGTCCAGACGCACATGACCAACAGCCGGCTGACCGATCCCGAGGTGCTCGAGACGCGCTTCCCGGTGATCCTCGACGAATTCCGGCTGCGCCGCGGTTCGGGCGGGGCGGGGTGCTGGCGGGGCGGCGACGGCGTCGTGCGCCGCGTCGTCTTCCGCACGCCGATGACCGCCGGCATCCTCTCCAACCGCCGCCGCGTGCCGCCGTTCGGGCTCGCGGGCGGTGGCCCCGGCGCGCTCGGCATCAATCGGGTCGAACGCGCCGACGGCCGCGTCGAGATCTATGGCGCGACCGCGGCGGTCGAGATGGACGCCGGCGATGCCTTCGTCATCGAGACGCCCGGCGGCGGCGGCTACGGAGGCGATTAACTAAGAAGCTGACTGCGTCAGCATTCGACGACGTTGACCGCCAGCCCGCCCTCGCTCGTCTCCTTGTAGCGCGCGTGCATGTCGGCGCCGGTCGCGCGCATCGTCGCGATCACCTTGTCGAGGCTGACGTGGTGCGTGCCGTCGCCCATCATCGCGAGGCGCGACGCGTCGATCGCCTTGAT
Source organism: Sphingomonadaceae bacterium (assembly GCA_030147805.1). Lineage (GTDB taxonomy): Bacteria > Pseudomonadota > Alphaproteobacteria > Sphingomonadales > Sphingomonadaceae > Sphingoaurantiacus. Next base: position 2,018 of record JASBUR010000006.1, on the reverse strand, counting down.
CGATCCCATCGCGTTGCGTTCGATGCAGGGGATCTGCACCAGCCCGCCGATCGGGTCGCAGGTCAGCCCGAGATTATGCTCCATGCCGATCTCGGCGGCATTCTCGATCTGCGCGTTGCTGCCGCCGAGCGCGGCCGTCAGCCCCGCCGCCGCCATCGAGCAGGCGACGCCGACCTCGCCCTGGCAGCCGACCTCGGCGCCCGAGATCGAGGCGTTGCGCTTGTAGAGCGCGCCGACCGCGGCGGCGGTCAGCAGGAAGTCGCGCACCCCGGCGGGGGTGCCGCCGCGAAAGCTGCGGTAATAGGTGATCACCGAGGGGATGATCCCCGCGGCGCCGTTGGTCGGCGCGGTGACGACAGCGCCGCCCGAGGCATTCTCCTCGTTGACCGCCAGCGCCCAGACGTTGACGAAGTCCATCGCCGAGAGCGGATCGCTGATCAGCTGCTCGGGGTTGGCGCGCAGCGCGTCGTAGATCTGCTTGGCGCGGCGCGGCACGCGCAGCCCGCCGGGCAGGATGCCGACCTTCTGCAGCCCGCGGCGGATGCAGGCGTCCATCCGCGCCCAGATGCGGTCGAGCCCGGCGTCGATCTCGGCATCGCTGCGATGCAGGCGTTCGTTGGCGCGCATCAGCTGCGCGATGGTCAGGCCGGCGGCATCGGCGCGTGCCAGCAGCTCGGCGGCCGAAGCGAAGGGGTGCGGCAGCGGCTTGCCGTGGCCCGGCTTGGCTGCCGGCGCATTGGCCTCGGCCTCGTCCATCACGAAGCCGCCACCGACCGAGAAATAGAGCCGGCGTTCGAGCACGCTCTGCGGTCCGTCGAGTGCGGTGAAGCGCAAGGCGTTGGCATGGCGGGAATGCGGCGCCTTGGTCCAGACGATGTCGGTCGCGGGATCGAAGGGCACCGCTTGCCGTCCGTTGAGCAGCAGGCGGCGGTCGGCGACGATCGCCGCGAGCAGTGTCTCGATGGCGTCGCTATCGACCGTCGCGGGATCGAAGCCGGCGAGTCCCGCCTGCACCGCGACGTCGGTGCGGTGGCCGAGCCCGGTCGCGGCGAGCGATCCCATCAGCTCGACCTCGATCCGCACCACGCTGCCGAGCGTGCCGCTGTCGGCGAGATGCCGCACGAAGCGCAGCCCGGCGGTCATCGGGCCCATGGTGTGCGACGACGAGGGGCCGACGCCGGGCTTGAAGATGTCGAAAACGCTGACGCTCATCGCCGAGCGACTTACGCCTTTCGCCCGCCGGCGTACAGCGAGCCCTAGACCCCGGCGTGCGTTCCCAGCAGCTCGTCGATCGCCCGCGCGAGATTCTCGAGCGTGTAGGGCTTCTGGACGACGATGCGCCCGCGATGATCTTCGGGAAGCTGCGCCTGCTCACCGTAGCCGGTGGCGAACAGGAAGGGCACGTCGAGTTCGAGCAGCTTGTCGGCGATCGGGAAGCTGTTGCTGTCGCCGAGGTTGATGTCGAGCACCGCCACCGTCGGTCGCGCCGCGTCGATGATGTCGAGCGCCGCCTCGACGTTGGCGGCGGTCGACACGGTTTCGGCGCCCAGCCTGCCGACGATGTCCTCGGCGTCGAGCGCGATGATCAGGCTGTCCTCGACCAGCAGCAGATGGTGGCCGGCGAGCATGCGATGCGGCGCCGCCTGCGGGTGGCCGACCGCCGATCGCGGGAACTTGATCGCCGGACCGGCGAAATTCTTCGGCTGCGAAACGTGGCGCGCGGGAATGCGGAAGCTTGCCCGCACGCCGGCGGGCAAATAGTCGATCCGCGCTGCGCCGCCGAGGTCATAGGGCACCGACCGGTCGATGATCGTCGTGCCGAAGCCCTTGCGCGTCGGCGGCTTCGCCTCGGGCCCGCCCGACTCCGACCATTCGAGGATGGGCTCTGTTGCAAAAATCGTGAAGCTTGAGCATGCTTGGCGGAGATTGGACGGACGGAACGATGACGGATTTCAAGTGGCGCCATTTCCAGGGTGATGTGATCCTGTGGGCGGTGCGCTGGTATTGTCGCTATCCGA